>CAYLOK010000001.1:0-218570 GCA_964385275.1 uncultured Gallionella sp.
ACTGGGTTCCCGCCTACGCGGGAACGACAAAACCGAATAAATCAGCGCTTCCTTAGGATAAACCGCTGGATTCCGGCCTTCGCCGGAATGACGGCCTATGTTCTGATCTGGCCGCTACCCAATACGATGTATTTCTGCGACGTCAGTCCTTCCAGTCCTACCGGGCCGCGCGCGTGGATTTTGTCGGTGGAAATGCCGATTTCCGCGCCCAGTCCGTATTCAAAACCATCGGCAAAGCGCGTCGAGGCGTTCACCATCACGCTGCTGGAATCCACTACGCGCAGAAAGCGCATCGCTTTGCTGTAGTTTTCCGTGACGATGCTGTCGGTGTGCTGCGAACTGTAGGTGTTGATGTGGGCGATGGCTGCTTCCATGTCAGCCACGATGCGCACGCTCAGTATCGGTGCGAGGTATTCGGTGCGCCAGTCTTCCTCGACAGCCTGCGTCATGGCAGACACCAGTTCACAGGAGGCCGCATCGCCGCGCAATGCTACGCCCTTGTCCAGGTAAATTTTGCACAGCGGCGGGAGCACTTGTGCGGCTACTTTCGCATTGACCAGCAGCGTTTCCATCGCATTGCATACGCCGTAGCGGTGCGTCTTGGCGTTGTCGGCGATGCGGATCGCCTTGTCCAGATCGGCCTCGTCGTCGATATAAACGTGACATATCCCATCCAAGTGCTTGATGACCGGCACTTTCGCATCGGCCGAGATGCGTGCGATCAGACTCTTGCCGCCGCGCGGCACGATCACATCCACATATTCTTTCATGGTAATCAGTTCGCCCACCGCCGCACGGTCAGTGGTGGCGACTACCTGCACCGCCGTTTCCGGCAGCCCGGCGGCGCGCAGCCCGGCATGTACGCAGGCGGCGATGGCCTGATTGGAGTGGATGGCTTCCGAGCCGCCGCGCAGGATGGCCGCGTTGCCGGATTTCAGGCAAAGACCTGCGGCATCCGCCGTGACATTGGGGCGCGACTCGTAAATGATGCCGATTACGCCCAGCGGCACGCGCATCTTGCCGACCTGAATGCCGGAAGGACGAAAATTCAAATCGCTGATTGCGCCAATTAAATCAGGTAGTTGTGCGATTTGCAGCAAGCCCTCCGCCATGGAACGCACTGTCTTGTCGGTCAGCGTCAGTCTGTCCACCGAAGCGTCGTCCAGACCGTTGGCGCGCGCGGCGGCCACATCCTTCGTATTCGCTGTCAAAAGCTGGGCGGACTGGTTTTGCAGCGCGGCAGCGATTTCAGTCAGCGCGCGGTTTTTGATGGCTGTATCGGCCTGCGCCATGATACCGGACGCGGCTCTGGCCGCCTGCCCGACACCCTTCATATAGTCTTTGATGTTTTCCATAATTCTCTCTGGCCGGAATGGCCGCGCATTTTATCACTTTCTATGGAGTGCGCCGCTATGGAATGCGTAGTTATGGAGTGCGCAGACGCGTCTGCGCAAAACAGCGTCGTGCCGGTGCCGGAACAAAAGCTTCATGTGCCGCCGCACTCCAGATATGGCGGGGTTGGTGTTAAAATGTGCGACTTTACAAACGCTGGATTCCCGCCTTCGCGGGAATGACGAAAAATGTCAGACATATTAAATAAAATTCTTGCGGTCAAAGCTCAGGAAGTGGCGGCTGCAAAGGCCGTTAAGCCGCTGGCTGCAATACGCGCCGAGGCGGAGCAGGCCGCGCCTGCGCGTGATTTTGTCGCCGCAATACGCGCGAAAATTGCCGCAGGCCAGCCTGCCGTGATTGCGGAGATCAAGAAAGCCAGCCCGAGCAAAGGTGTGTTGCGTGCTGATTTTCGTCCCGCTGAAATTGCTGCCAGCTATGAAAAGCACGGTGCGGCTTGTCTGTCTGTATTGACCGACGAGCAATTTTTTCAAGGATGCCCCGACTATCTGCAACAGGCGCGTGCTGCCTGCGCTCTGCCGGTGCTGCGCAAGGATTTTATGGTGGACGAATACCAGATCTATCAGGCGCGAGCGATGGGGGCGGACGCCATCCTGCTGATTGCCGCTGCGCTGGATTTGGCGGAAATGCAATCATTTGAATCTATTGCAAATTCTATGGGTATGGCGGTGCTGGTCGAGGTGCATGACGGCGAAGAACTTGACGCCGCGCTGCAACTGAAGACGCCGTTGATCGGCGTGAATAACCGTAACCTGCGCACCTTCGAGGTAAGTCTGCAAAACACGCTACATTTGCTGCCGAATATCCCCGGCGACCGCATTGTTGTGACCGAGAGCGGTATTTTGGGCGCGGCTGATGTGGTATTGATGCGTTCACATCAGGTTCATTGCTTCCTGGTCGGCGAAGCCTTTATGCGCGCGGACGACCCGGGTGCGGAGCTGGCTCGCGTGTTTGGATTAACCCAAATAATCCATTAGGGATGTGCTGATTTATTCGGTTTTGTCGTTCCCGCGTAGGCGGGAACCCAATTAAATCAAGGCGCTGGATCCCCGCTTTGCGAGCAGCCGCTTCGCGACTTGCCTGCTTACCCCTCTGCGCGGGGATGACGAATAAATCAGCGTTTCCTTAGCTTTGTTATTTCCGCGCAAGAGTTGTTGCAAAAAAACAACAATTTGTGAGGTTTTTGCAGGAAAAACGTAATTTCGGTTGCGGCCCTATTTTTTTTAGGGATAATCGCGCCAGAAGTTCATTAGCTTGAGCTTTTATTCAGTCGGCAGCTTCTGCTGTCAGATTCAAATATCACTAAAGGAGTATCACATGCAAAAGAAAATTATCGCTCTGGCTATCGCCGCAGCTTTTGCAGCACCGACCGCCTTCGCTGAAACCAGCAACGTAACCGTTTACGGTATTGCGAATGTTTCTTATGACGTGGTTAATACAAGCGGCAATGCTGCCGGCACGCTCAAAAGCTTCAGCAACAAGAAGATTTCCAGCAACACTTCACGTATCGGCCTGAAGGGTTCCGAAGATCTGGGCGACGGTCTGTCCGCTATCTGGCAAGTTGAGTCGCTGGTCGCTATCGACAATGCTGGCGGTACGTTCGGTACGCGCAACACTTTCGCAGGCCTGTCCAGCGCTACAGCGGGTACCGTATTGTTGGGTCGTCATGACACTCCTTACAACATCGCTTCACGCAGCATGGATTTGTTTGCTGATGGCCTGGCAGATAACCGTTCCCTGATGGGTGGCGCAACGTTGAACCTGGCTAACCTGGGTGGTTCTTCTGCCGGCGCTTCCTTCGATGGCCGTCAACCTGACGTGCTGGCTTACATCAGCCCGGCAATGAGCGGCTTTACCGGCGCGATTGCTTACGTAGCGGGTGCGGAAGCGGCAACTGGCGCGAGCGCCAAGGGTGGCGCATGGTCGTTGGCCGGTTTGTACGGCAATGGCCCGCTCACAGCCAACTTTGGCTACGAGTTCCATAAGCTGGGTTCCGTAGGAACAGGTACGGTTGCAGCACCGATAGGTCTGCCAACAGCAGTAGGCTTGAAAGAGTCCGCATGGAAGCTGGCTGTAGGTTACAAGATGGACGCGTTGGTTCTGAACGCTGTTTACGAAAAAACCACTGACAATTTTGGCACAGCCGTTGGTTTGCTGGGTCAGGACTTGTTGGGTCACCGCACCATCTATCTGTCAGGCAAATACAGCATCAACGCCAATGACGCTGTGAAACTGGCTTACACCAATCACGGCGACCGTAATGCAACTGTGTTCGGTGCATTGGGTTCCGGTGCAACCCAGGTTTCAGTGGGTTATGATCACAGCCTGAGCAAGCGCACTACCGTGTACGCTTTGTACACCAAGCTGAGCAACGACACTGGTTCCAGCTTCGCCTTGTCCGGTAACGGCACAGGCGGCGGCATCTCAACAACGAATGGCGCAGGTGCATCTCCTTCTGCCATTTCTCTGGGCATGAAGCACACGTTCTAATCACTCGCGTCCGTCTGGACGTGGTGTGACTAAGAAAACTAACGGACACCCTCGGGTGTCCGTTTTTTATTGGCTCTTGTCATTGCGATAACCAGCGACTTGCCAGCTCTTGTACCCTTTAGGGTGTGCTGGCTTATAAGTAGTGACTTTGCAATCGTTTTTTTGATTGCTTAGTCAATACTTAGGGAAACGCTGATTTATTCGTCATCCCCGCGAAAGCGGAGATCCAGTGCCTTGATTTAATTGGGTTCCCGCCTACGCGGGAACGACAAAACCGAATAAATCAGCACATCCTTAGTAGTTCTATCAGTCGAATGGCTATCAATGATGGCTTGGGCTTTAGCCCTTAGCCAGAATTGAGTGGTTTTATCAGTAGTTTCATCAGGAGCGCCTTTAGCCGCGAGCAACGCGTGGCGGGAGGATCGTAGAGCATCGTGGCGGGACGCGGCAATCCAGATGCCTTTTCGATCGGCTGGATTGCCGCGCTACGCTCGCAATGACATCGGCGGCACCTTTGGGTGCCCGTTTTTTATTGACGGTAGCTTATGAATTCTCTACATTGCGAGATGTTTTAAAATTGTTGTGATTCTGCAGTTGGAGGGCTGATGCCTACCATTCTTCGTTTGCTAAGTTGGCGTTTCCATTTTTATTCGGATGAAGGTTCGGAGCTTCCACATATTCATGTGGATACGGGTGATGGTGAGTGTAAGTTTTGGCTTGAACCTATTAGGCTTGCTCGAAGCCGTAACGTGAGTGCTGTCGAATTACGTCGCATAGAGCGTGTTATTTATGAAAGGCAGCAATTTTTCAAGGAGAAATGGCATGAATTTTTCATCTGCTGAAATAGAATGCAGCGCCCTGCACGCTTGGGTAGTCGGTCGAACCGTGTTCGTTGAATTGACCGATGGTCGTCAAATCGGTTTTCCATCAGCGCGTTTTAAGTTGCTGCGCAATGCAAGTGATGAGCAGCTTCAGCATGTTTCGTTGCGTCTGAATGGTGCAGCCTTACGCTGGGAAGAATTGGATGAGGATATTACAGTGGCAGGGGTTGTGAATGGATACTTTCAGCTTCCGTTGCCGTTGGCGGCGTAAGGTGACTGGGAAATCTGAGGTCACATTAACACATTGTGTTAATGCAAGACCTGACTCCGCCTACCCGCCTGACAGAACTGTCATTGATCAAATCATCCAAACAAAGGAATCATATCGGGCTAATGCGCGGGCTCTTTCGTGGGAAGAAAAGATTGCCTCAATTGAGCGAATGAGGGAAGCATCGAAGATTGCCAGGGCATGTGCCATTCCCAATTTCCGAATTGAAACTTAGAGACGGAAATCTAGGGAGATGCTGATTTATTCACCCAAACTGTCATTGCGACCGCGAGCAAAGCGTGGCGGGTGGCAATCCAGTATGTTGATATAAAACGAATTCTGGATTGCCGCGCTACGCTCGCAATGACATCGGCGGACACCCCCGGGGCAGGTAGATGTGTGTTATCTCCGACAGAGAAACTACGCTCGCAATGACATCGGCGGACACCCCCGGGCGCCCGTTTTTTATTGACATGAATAATTGCCCCGAACATACTTGTCGAAATTTTCAACAATGAGGAGCATGCGAAATGGCAACGATCAATTTTAGTGTGCCTGAAGACGTTAAACTAGCCTTTAACGAGGCCTTCAATCACCAGAATAAAAGCGCAGTCATTGCCGAATTGATGCGTGAGGCGGTAGAACGGGCGCATCGCCGTCAGCGTAGTCGCGATGCGATATCAAATATTCTGGCGCGTCGCGATGATGCGCCTGTGCTGACGGAATCTGCATTTCGTAACGCACGGGAGGATGGTCGGCCGTGATCCTGGTGCTGGATGCGAGTGTGGTAATCAAGTGGTTCTTTCGCGATGAACCGAATGAACAGCATACTGAGCAGGCGTTGCAAATACTGAATGCAGTGGGCACGGGAGAGGTGATGCTTGTTCAGCCTCCTCATTTTATGGCTGAAGTGAGCGCTGTGTTGGCGCGAGAAAAGCCAGAACGGGCGCAGGCAGATATTGCTGACTTGATTGATATGGAGTGGCGTGTGTCTGGTTCCGCCAGGGTTTATGAGAAGGCGGTATCACTGGCTGTGAACTTGAATCATCACTTGTTTGATACGCTTTACCATGCGGTTGCATTGCACGAGCCTGATGCCATGTTGGTTACTGCCGACGTGCGCTATTACAACAAGGCCAAAGAGCAAGGGCGCATGATCTTGTTGGAAAAATTCGTTGGAAAGCGTGCATTGACTCTGACAGGTTTATGGAGAGAAATAGTATGAGTTTTTTCGTCACTAAAATGAACTGGAGCGAGGTATGTTAAATCTGGATCGTCTTATCGTTGAATTCGACAAGGGGCTGCGCACCCTGTTCAGTCAGGCGCATAGCGTGCGTCCTTATCCCGATGCCGATTTGGCGGATGCGGAGATGAGCGAGGCGGAGAAGCAGCATGCCGCCGCGCTGATGCGCGTCAATCATAGCGGGGAAATTTGCGCACAGGCGCTCTATCAGGGTCAGGCGCTGACGGCGCGCGACCCGCTGGTGCAACAGAAATTGCAACAGGCGGCGCAGGAAGAAACCGAGCATCTGGCCTGGACGGCGCATCGCGTGCATGAATTGGGCGGGCATCTAAGCGTGCTTAACCCGCTTTGGTACACGGCATCGCTGGGCTTGGGCGCATTCGCCGGGATGCTGGGCGATAAATGGAATCTTGGTTTTCTGTCCGAAACCGAACAACAGGTGGGCGGACATTTGCAAAGTCATCTGGCGAAGCTGCCGCCGCAGGACGAAAAAAGCCGCGCCATCGTCGCGCAGATGTACACCGACGAGATCGGCCATGCCGACATGGCGACCGGGTTGGGCGGGGCGGAGTTGCCGCAAATTGTACAAAAGGCGATGAAGCTGAACGGCAAAATCATGACCACCCTGGTGTACCGGGTGTAATTTTGGAGTGCGCAGACTCGGTTGCGCGGTTTGTAATTGTGGAGTGCGCAACCTCGGTTGTGCGGTTTGTGAGTAAAAATCGAGCCCGACCCGAATTCCCCAATTCCTCCATTCGGGCGCCCGTTTTTTATTGACATGAATAATTGCCCCGAACATACTCATGAAAATTTTCAACCAAAGGTGTCAAAATGGCTACGATCAATTTTAGTGTGCCTGAGGATGTTAAAGCAGCTTTTAATGAGACTTTTAGTCAGCAAAATAAAAGTGCTGTTATTGCCGATTTGATGCGTGAGGCGGTGGCGCGTGCGCGCAGCAGGCAGCACATCTTGACACGTCACGATGCGGAATCGCGCGAAGCAGAGGAACTCGATGATGTGCTGAATAAATGCATCGCCGAGGCGAACGATCCAGGTACAAAATGGCTAAGCCACGAAGAGATTTTTGCAAATCTTGAAGTGCGCTATGCAGATTAAATACACGCCGCGAGCCAATAAGAACCTCATCGACATGGGTGATTATTATCGCGAAGTGGGTGGTAATAAGCTGGCCCGGCGCGTGGTTGCGGGCGTTAAATTTGAAATCGGATTATTACGTGAATTCCCGGAAAGAGCGCCAGCTTACGAGCTGGCGCCAGACATTCGTAGCTTGGTTATAGCTGGAGGAGCATTTCTGGCATTCTATCGTGTTCACAATAATATCGAAGTGCTACCTATTCGCCGCGCCGAGCGCGAGCCGGTTGCGGCGGAATTTCTGGAAAGGGAAATTTAGGGGGAGCGCTGATCTATTCGGTTTTGTCGTTCCCTGTCACCCTCGCGAAGGCGGGGGGAAGGCGGGAACCCAGTTACACAAGGCACTGGATCCCCGCCTTCGCGGGGATGACGAATAAATCAGTATCTCCCTAAATGATTCCAGTGGCTTTGGCAATTCAGATAGGTTGACATTTAGGCGCGTAAATCTGTAATTTTGGAGTGCGCAACCTCGGTTGTGCGGTTTGTAATTTGGAGTGCGCAACCTCGGTTGCGCAAAGCAGCGTCGTGCCGGTGCCGGAACAAAAGTTTTTCGTGCCGGTGCCGGAACAAAAGTTTTTCGTGCCGGTGCCGGAACAAAAGTTTTTCGTGCCGGTGCCGGAACAAAAGCTTCATGTGCCGCTGCACTCCATAACAAAGCAGTGAGTCGCGGCACATCAAAGTCCCTTGTTGCAAAAAAACAACACTTTAAAGATAAATTTTTGACGGCGACTATCCCGCTTCTATAGAGTGCGTTCCTAGTGAAGGCAGGGAGGTCTTGCAATCACTTCAATTAATAATCAAGGATAAATCATGAAGAAAATCGTTCTCTCTATCGCAGGCGTAATGGCCGCAGCTGCATTTGCGCCAGAAGCATCTGCTATTCCAGCATTTGCACGTCAAACCGGCATGGCATGTTCTGCCTGTCACCAACAGCATTATCCAGTTCTGAATGGTTTCGGTCAGGCTTTTAAAGCCGCCGGTTACACCATGATGGGCGCGCAGGAAAAAATCGAAGGCGAACACCTGTCTATTCCTAGCACACTGAACGCAGCACTGTTGCTGAAGGCTCGTTACCAGAAAACAAATGGTTCCGATCCAGTCGGCACCATTTCAGGTACGACTACCAATGGTGGTCAATGGCAGATTCCTGACGAATTCAGCCTGTTCTTCGGCGGTCGCGTAGCAGAAAACATCGGCTTCATGATGGAAAACAACACGGTTGGCGGCCCATTGGGCGGTATCGTGGCCGGCTTCAAGATGCCTATCGTATTTGACATGGGCGGCGCTAAGCTGTCCGCGATCCCGTTCCTGACTGATGCCTTGGGCGTAGCTTATGGCTACGACGAATCCAGCACCGGTATGGTGCGTGGTATTCGCTGGATGGAACACCGCACTGAGATCTCCGCGATGCAATTCGTCGGTAACGGCGCAGGCGCAGCGACCGGTCTGGCATTCGTAGGTAAGAACGACATGGGTTACATCAACGTAACTCGTTTCGCACCTGACTTCGCTGCTGCTGGTGGTGCGACTTCCCCACAACTGCGTTCTACTTTCATCCGTGTTGCTGCAACCCCGACTGTGGCTGATTGGGCGATGCATATCGGCGCTGCGTTCACCAGCGGTTCTGGTACACCGACATCTGGCGGTATTGGTGGTCCGTTGACTTTGGTTGACACCAAGGCAACTTCTTTGGACTTCCAGGCACAGGGTCAAGTGGCTGGCAAGGATATGAGTCTGTACGCAACCTGGGCTACTGCTCCAGTCGTTACAGCAGTTCTTGGCGGCACGACTGGCAACATGTACAACAAAGGCCTGAATACCAAATCGGCTTGGACTATCGGTGCTGATTACTCGGTAATCCCGCACATTCTGCATCTCGGTGCTGCATACCGTAATGCTGAAACCGGCGCTGGTCTGCTGGGCGTAGCTGACAAGAACAATGCCTTTACCGTGGCTGCTGTTTATGACCTGACACAGAACGTGGCATTGCACCTGAACCACAGTTTCTATAGTGGTTCCGCATATAACGTTGGTGGTTCTATGGACAAAACAGTTATCGGCAATACTGGCGATCAACTGACAACATTCATGTTGGAAGCAGCATTCTAAATCTGAAAGAATCGAGGCAAGCTGTTTGATGTACTGAACAGCAAGCCTGGAAACTTGAGATAAGATAAACAGGGGAGACTTCGGTCTCCCCTGTTTTTTTGCATATATTTTTTCTGATACACTGCGCGCAGACTCACAAGCGGGAGTTGAATCATGCCAACGATCAGTGTGTTTTATGGAATTCTCATCAAGATGTACTGGGATGAGCATGCTCCACCACATTTTCATGCTGAATATAGCGGTGCGGAAGCGGTGGTCAATATTCAAACGCTCGATTTTGTAAAAGGTAAATTGCCGCGCGGAGCTGCAATGCTGGTGAAGGAATAGGCTATGCAGCACCGAAATGAGTTGATGGAGGATTGGAATCTATGCGAAAAATTACAAATGCCCAACAAAATCGCGCCTCTGGAGTAACTGTAGATGTTCCCTGGCGCGTGTCCAGAGTAGAGGCGCTGCCCTCTTTTCGGCTTTACGTGCAGTTCGAGGATGATACTGACGGCACAGTGGATATGGCAAAATTCCTGGAGCGGGAATGTGGCGTGTTCAAGGTGTTGCGCAATGTTGAATTATTCAATGCGGTACAGGTTGAGCATGGCGCTGTCACCTGGCCGGAAGAGCTGGACCTGGCGCCAGATCGAATGCATGATGAGCTGCAAAAATCAGATTGCTACGTGATGGGTTGAGGTCAGCCTCGGATTGTTTATTTTGACAGAGATCGTGACAATTCGAGTCTGGCCCTTTACCTTTGAAAGCGTGAGCGCGTATCCACCAGTCGGCGGTTCTGATGTAGTACAAACAGGGGGGGGGCTTCGGTCGGTCTCCCCTGTTTTTTTATCACTACCCCATTGCATGTAAAAGCGATTTCACGCGGAGGCGCGGATAACCAGCTACTTGGCAACCGTATTGAGGTTGCTTAGTAGATTGGCTAATTGTTTCATCAGAACGCGGAGCAAGGCGACTTCTCACGAAATTACTTCTATCGCTAATGCCGTCGCGGCTTCTAGGCTATATGACGAGATTTCCTCCGCGTTCTCCGCGTGAGTATGTCTTGATTTTATTTTTGACCCTTTAACCCTTTAACCCTTTAACCCAAATAATCTATTAGTGGCGTCATTCCCGCGAAAGCGGGAATCCAGCAAAGAAAACACTCCGTGAAACGGACAATATTTCAGTTTTGTCCCGCTTTGCGGGGCTTATTCGATCAACTGGATTCCCGCTTTCGCGGGAATGACGAGTTATGATGCTAATGGATAATCTGGGTTTAACTGATGATATGGTCTTCGGCGGCCACCCGCGATTTGGTGCGATTACATCAGTTTCTTGCGCAGAACAACAGGGATGCGGCCAAGACGTGCTAACGAGTTGTTGCAGTCATTTCGCCCTGTTATTAGTGAGCTGTGGTAAGCTTCGCAGCGTTATTTATCTATTGTTTTATTAGCCTCTCATGCCGTCCGTTTCCGCTTCCTCGCTGGTCAACAATCTGATTCGTTCTGAGATACTTGCGCTGAGTGCATATCATGTGCCGGATAGCGGCGGGTATATCAAGCTGGACGCGATGGAGAACCCCTATTTGCTGCCGCAGCCGTTGCGCGATGAAATTGCCGCGCTGGTCGCGGATGCGCGCATCAATCTTTACCCTGATCCGAATCCGTTTGCCCTGAAGAGGAAAATCCGCGAACTGCTGGATTTGCCGGAAGGCATGGCGGTGTTGCTGGGCAATGGCTCGGATGAGCTGATTCAGTTGCTGGCAATGGCGGTGAACAAGCCGGGTGCGACGCTGCTGAGTGTCGAGCCGTCGTTCGTGATGTACAGGATGATCGCCACTTTTATCGGCATGCGCTATGTCGGTGTGCCGCTTGCGGCGGATTACTCGCTGGACCTGGCTGCAACGCTGGCGGCTATCCGTCGCGAACAGCCTGCGCTGGTGTTCCTCGCCTATCCGAACAATCCGACCGGCAATCTGTTCTCCGCAGAGGCTGTGCGGCAAATTATCGCAGCCTCGCCGGGGCTGGTGGTGGTGGACGAAGCCTATTATGCCTTTGCCTGCGACAGTTTTATTCCGCACCTGGCCGAATTCCCCAATTTGCTGGTGATGCGCACCTATTCCAAGCTCGGTATGGCCGGGTTGCGGCTGGGTTTTCTGGCGGGCAGTGCGCTGTGGCTGGAGCAGTTGGAAAAGCTGCGTTTGCCGTATAATGTCGGTGTTTTGCCGCAATTGGTCGCGGCAAAATTGCTGGAACGGCATGATGTGTTGTTGCAGCAGGCCGGGCAGATCAAGCTGGATCGTGCCGCGCTGTATCAACAGTTGAGTGAAATCAAGGGCATCACGGTCTATCCGTCGGAGGCGAATTTTCTGTTGTTCCGCGTGGCAAAGGCCACGGTCGTGTTTGAGAGCCTGAAGCAGCGCGGCGTGCTGATTAAAAACCTGAACGGCGGACACCCGATGCTGAACGACTGTCTGCGCGTGACGGTGGGTACGCCGGAAGAGAATCAGCAGTTTATAGCGGCATTGCAAGAGAGCCTTTCGTAGGTCGGGTTTTAACCCGACAAATCAGATGTCGGGTTAAAACCCGACCTACAACATGGAACGAAATAATGCGTAATGCGAAAGTAACTCGCAACACTCTGGAAACGCAGATCAGCGTCGAGCTGAATCTGGATGGTAGTGGCCAGGCCAGTTTTGATACCGGCTTGCCCTTTCTTGATCACATGCTCGATCAAATCGCGCGGCACGGCTTGTTGGACATTAGTATTATTGCTAAGGGCGACTTGCATATTGATGCGCACCACACAGTGGAAGATATGGGTATTACGCTGGGGCAGGCATTCAATCAGGCAGTGGGGGACAAGAAGGGCTTGACACGTTATGGTCACGCTTATGTTCCGCTGGATGAGGCATTGTCGCGCGTGGTGCTGGATATTTCTGGCCGTCCCGGTCTGGTGTTCAATTGCGAATTTGCCCGCGCCAGCATAGGCGATTTCGATGTGGATCTGTTCCATGAATTTTTCCAGGGCTTCGTCAATCACGCGCTGGTCACGCTGCATATCGACAATCTGGCCGGAAATAACGCGCACCATCAGGCCGAGACGATTTTCAAGGCATTCGGCCGCGCCTTGCGCATGGCTTTGGCGTCTGACCCGCGCATGGCGGGTATGATGCCTTCCACTAAGGGTTCGTTGTAAACTCAGATGGTTAATGTTGCGATCATAGATTATGGTATGGGTAACTTGCGCTCGGTCGAACAGGCCTTGCGCACCGTTGCGCCCGAGGCAGAGATAGTCGTTACGGATGATGCGCGCGTGATCGCTCAGGCGGAACGCGTGGTGTTTCCCGGCCAGGGCGCGATGCCGGACTGTATGCGTGAACTGGATGCGCGCGGTTTACGCGACGCGGTGCTTGAGGCTGCAAAAACCAAGCCCTTCCTGGGTATCTGCATCGGTCTGCAAATGCTGTTCGAGCATAGTGCCGAAGGTGATGTGGCAGGCCTTGGCGTGCTGAAAGGCGAGGTGGTGCGCTTTGCCGGAAATATGCATGATGCGCAGGGCCAGAAGCTGAAAGTGCCCCATATGGGCTGGAATCAGGTGCGAAGGATCGAACAATCCGCATTCCGGCAAGGGGATGCGACGGCTGCCCCCTCTCCCTCCGGGGGAGGGTTGGGGTGGGGGAGCGAACATCCGCTATGGAGCGGCATAGATCAGGATGCCCGTTTTTATTATGTCCACAGTTATTACGTCAAGCCGCAAGACGAAAGCCTGATTCAGGCGACCAGCGATTATCCGCTGCCGTTCGTTTGCGCGGTGGCGCGGGATAGTTTATTCGCGGTGCAATTCCACCCGGAAAAAAGCCAGGCAGCGGGGCTGAAACTGCTGCAAAACTTTGTTCGATGGAATCCTTAATTTACTTATTTATTCGCCATGCTACTTATTCCTGCGATTGATTTAAAAGACGGTCATTGTGTACGCCTCAAGCAAGGCTTGATGGAAGAGTCCACGGTATTTTCCGAAGATCCCGCTGCCACCGCGCTGCATTGGCTGGCTCAGGGCGCACGGCGCATCCATCTGGTGGATTTGAACGGTGCCTTTGCCGGTAAACCAAAAAACGAAGAAGCGGTGCGCAGCATCATCGAAGCGGTGGGGACGGATGTCCCGGTGCAACTGGGCGGCGGTATCCGCGATCTGGAAACCATCGAGCGCTACCTCGATCTGGGTGTGACTTACATCATTATCGGCACGGCAGCGGTCAAAGTGCCGGGCTTTTTGCATGAGGCTTGCGATGCCTTCCCCGGTCACATCATGGTCGGTCTGGATGCCAAGGGCGGCAACGTGGCCGTGAACGGCTGGTCGAAGCTTACCGGCCACGATGTGTGTGATCTGGCGAAACGCTTTGAAGGCTATGGCGTGGAAGCCATCATCTACACCGACATCGGTCGCGACGGCATGTTGAGCGGCGTGAATATCGAGGCAACGGTAGAACTTGCGCGACCTCTGCGCACCCCGGTCATCGCCAGCGGCGGCATTACCAATCTGGATGACGTGCGTCGTCTGTGCGCGGTGCAGACCGAAGGCATTACCGGTGCGATCACCGGTCGTGCGATTTACGAAGGCACGCTGGATTTCCGTGCGGCGCAAGCCCTGGCAGACGAGCTGTCGCCCAGACTCTGATGTTAGCCAAGCGCATCATTCCCTGTCTCGATGTGACGCATGGCCGCGTGGTCAAAGGCGTGAGTTTCGTCGAGTTGCGCGATGCCGGTGATCCGGTGGAGATTGCCCGCCGTTACGACGACCAGGGCGCGGACGAACTGACGTTTCTGGACATCACCGCCAGTTCGGACGACAGAGGCATTATCTTTCGTATCATCGAACAGGTTGCGTCTCAGGTGTTCATTCCGCTGACCGTGGGAGGCGGGGTGCGCGAGGTGCAGGACGTGCGCAACCTGTTGAACGCGGGTGCTGACAAGGTCAGCATCAACACCTCGGCCGTGCTGAACCCGCAACTGGTCGCAGACGCGACCAGTCGATACGGTTCGCAGTGCATCGTGGTGGCGATTGATGCCAAGCAGGTTGCAGCGGATCGTTGGGAGGTGTTCACTCACGGCGGACGCAAAGCTACCGGGCTGGATGCGGTAGAGTGGGCAAAAAAGATGCAGACGCTGGGTGCAGGCGAGATTTTGCTGACCAGCATGGACAGGGACGGGCAGAAAAACGGTTTCGATCTGGCGCTTACCCGTCGCGTCACTGATGCGCTGGAGATTCCGGTGATCGCCAGCGGCGGAGTGGGCAATTTGCAGCATCTGGCCGACGGCGTAACGCTGGGCGGCGCAGATGCCGTGCTGGCGGCGAGTATCTTTCATTTCGGCGAATATACCGTGCAGCAGGCCAAGCAGTTTATGGCAGGGCGGGGTATTGAGGTGAGGCTATGACGGCGGGATGCGGGATGCGGGATGCAGGATTCAGGAATGAAGCTTGGCTGAATAAGGTGAACTGGTCTGATGATGGTCTGGTTCCTGCCATCGCGCAGGATGCCGTGACGGGTCGGGTGTTGATGGTGGCGTGGATGAATCGCGAGGCGCTGATGCTGACCTGGCAAAAGAACGAGGCGGTGTACTGGTCGCGTTCACGCAAGAAAATCTGGCACAAGGGCGAAGAATCCGGGCATATTCAAAAAGTCAAAGAAATCCGGCTGGATTGCGATGCGGACGTGATTTTGCTGCAAATCGAGCAACAGGGCGGTATCGCCTGCCATACCGGGCGGCAAAGCTGCTTCTTCACCCGCCTGGAATACGGCCAGTGGCATGAGGTTGATGAAGTACTTAAATCGCCGGATGAAATTTATAAACACAACAAAGACTTTTGAGTCCGCAGATTACACAGATTCACGCAGATTTAAGCTGATAACCTTTGTGCAAGGTTTGGCAAATACCGTGGTTTTTAATCCGTTTAATCTGCGTAATCTGTGGAAAAAAAGTTTTTTGGGATAAGACAGAGTGCAAAACATATTGCAAAATTTAACCCGGACCATAGAGGCGCGCAAGCTGGCATCGCCGGAGAGTTCCTATGTCGCCAAGTTGTTCAGCAAGGGCGAAGACGCCATTCTGAAGAAAATCGGCGAGGAAGCGACCGAAGTCATTCTTGCCAGCAAGTCAGCTGACCGCGCACACATCGTCTATGAAACGGCGGATTTGTGGTTTCATTGCATGGTGATGCTCTCTCACCACGGCTTGAGTTCGGATGATGTTTTAGCTGAACTGGCGCGCCGCGAAGGCCTGTCTGGCATCGTGGAAAAAAATAGCCGAGTGCCGGCATGAGCGACTGCCTGTTTTGCAGGATTGCGCGCGGTGAAATACCTTGCCGCAAGGTGTATGAAGACGACGAGGTGCTGGCGTTTCATGACATCAATCCGGTGGCGCCCGTTCATTTCATGCTGGTACCGAAGTTGCATCTTGTCTCGCTCGCGGAGGCGGACGATACTCACGCCGCCTTGTTGGGCAGGATGTTGCTGTTGGTTCCCGAGCTTGCCAAACAGCAGGGGCTGGATCAGGGGTTCCGCACGGTGATCAACACCGGTCGGGGTGGCGGTCAGGAAATTTTTCATTTGCATATTCATGTCATCGGCGGCGGCAATATTCCGCCTATGGTGCGGCGCAGTTAAATCAAGGAGAAAAGCATGGGTTCATTCAGTATCTGGCATTGGTTGATCGTGTTGCTGATTGTCGCGCTGGTATTCGGCACCAAAAAACTGCGTAATATCGGCGGCGATCTGGGCGGTGCAGTGAAGGGCTTCAAGGAAGGCATGGGAAGCGCAAATGATGATTCTGCCAAACAGATCAAGGAAGAAGGGCAAATCATCGAAGGCGAAGTGAAAAACAAAAATAGTACGCATGTTTGACATCGCTTTTGTCGAGATGCTGGTCGTGATGCTGGTGGCGCTGCTCGTCATCGGCCCGGAAAAGTTGCCCAAAGTGGCTCGCACCGTGGGACATTTCTGGGGGAGCGTGCAGCGTTATGTAAGCAAGGTAAAAACAGACATCAGCAACGATGTTGTTTTTGAAGAGGCGCGCAAATTTCACGGGGATATCAGCGAGGAGGTCGCTACGCTGGGGAATTCGGTCAAACAGGCCGAATTGACCGTTGCGCAGCAGATGTTGCATGCCCAGCACCGGGAGCCGGAGGTCATATCCGAGCCGCTGGCCGAACCATCCACTTCAACAAAGCGGGACTGATGAGTACCAGCGAAAACCTGATCGCGCACCTGATCGAATTACGCACGCGTCTGCTGCATTCGGTCGTTGTTTTGTTGCTGATATTCGTTTGCCTGTTTCCCTGGGCATCCGATCTTTACGCGCTGTTGGCGCAACCGATGCTGAGCAAGCTGCCTGAAGGCGGGCAGATGATCGCCACCGATGTCACCACGCCGTTTATCGTGCCGCTCAAGGTTACGTTGATGGCGGCCTTTCTGATCGCGCTGCCTTATATTTTGTATCAAATATGGCGCTTCGTCGCACCCGGTCTGTACGCACACGAGAAACGTCTGGTCGTGCCGCTGATTGCCGCCAGTGTGACGCTGTTTTTTTGCGGTATGGCGTTTGCCTACTTCGTGGTATTTCCGGTGGTGTTCGGATTTATCACCGCTTCTGTACCGATCGGTGTGGCGGTGATGACCGACATTGATAAATACCTCAGCTTTGTGTTGTCCATGTTCATGGCGTTTGGTATTACCTTCCAGGTGCCGGTTGCGGTGGTTTTGCTGGTGCGCATGGGGATGGTCAGCGTAGCGAAGTTGCGTGAGATTCGCCCTTATGTGGTGGTTGGCGCGTTCGTGGTGGGGGCGATTTTCACGCCGCCCGATGTGGTCTCGCAGTTCATGCTGGCGATGCCACTGTGGTTGCTGTACGAAGCGGGCATCGTGGTGGCAAACTGGCTGAAGCCGGGTGAAAAGCCGTTGCCGCAAAGTGATCCATAGGAAGCTTAAACCTGATAATCCCTTAGGCCGGAATGACGAGTTTTTAATGAACTATCTGGCTTAAACCTGAAAACCAGTTGTCCGCGAAAAACACGAAGCGGGTTAAGCAGGCAATCCGCGTAGCGGATGCTCGCAAAAAATTAAAGTGTGAGTATGGCTTTGATTTAATAGTTAAATCTGTTTTTCCCTTACTGAGCCTTGGGTTTTGGGCGCTTGCCGATTTTTACCTGCGGGGCGATTTCGCTGCCGTTGCGCAGCAATTTGACAGTGACGATAGTGCCGGGCGGCAGGTTGGCAACGGTCTCCAGCATGGTGCTCCAGTCGTTTATTGCCTTGTCGTCAATTGAAACCAATATGTCGCCGGTCTTCATGCCGGCCTGCTCTGCCGGGCTGTTGCGTATCACTTCCGTAATCAATACGCCATTGGCATTGCCCAACTTGAAAGATTCGGCCAGTTCGGGGGTGAGTTCCTGTATGCCTGCACCTATCCAGCCGCGCGTCACCGCGCCATGCTGGATGATTTGTTCCATGGTCTTTTTCGCGGCGGTGGCAGGGATTGCGAAGCCTATACCCAGTGAGCCGCCATTCGGAGAATAGATTGCGCTGTTGACGCCTATCAGGTTGCCGCTGACATCCACCAGTGCGCCGCCGGAA
Source organism: uncultured Gallionella sp. (assembly GCA_964385275.1). Classification (GTDB taxonomy): domain Bacteria; phylum Pseudomonadota; class Gammaproteobacteria; order Burkholderiales; family Gallionellaceae; genus Gallionella. The sequence goes on from CAYLOK010000001.1 coordinate 18,108, forward strand.
TTGCCGGGGTTGATCGCGGCATCGGTTTGAATAAAGTTCTCAAAGGTGTTCAGGCCGAGGTGGTCGCGTTTGAGTGCGCTGATGATGCCCATCGTGACGGTTTGGCCGACGCCGAACGGGTTGCCGATAGCCAGTACCATATCGCCGACATGCGCGCTTTCGGGATGGCCGAAGGTGATGGCGGGAAGCGTGCCGGGCATGTCAATTTTAATCACGGCCAGATCGGTTTCCGGGTCGGAGCCAATCACATGCGCACGGGCTTTGCGACCATCGGCAAGGGCTACTTCGATTTGATCGGCGGCCTCCACCACATGGTGATTGGTGAGGATGAACCCGTCCGGGCTGACAATGACGCCGGAACCCAGGCTGGAACTGCGCTGGGGGATGTTGTCATCGAGCTGGTCGCCAAAGAAAAAGCGGAAGCGCGGGTCGTCCAGGAAGGGATTGACGGGGGTCTTGATGGTCGTGCTGGTGAAAATATTCACCACGGAAGGCATGGCCTTTTTTGCTGCAACGCTCAAACCCGTGCCGGACACGGTGCTACCGGCTGCCTGTGTCGGACTTTCATACAAGGTGACCACGCCATTACGCGCCGCATTCGGCAAAAGTTCGGGCTTGAGCGTATGGACGATGAACAGCAATGCCAGTGCTATGGTTACGGTTTGTGTAAATAATAGCCAGTGTTTACGCATGGTAAGATGAACCTGCTCGCCTTGGATGTAGAAAATATAACAATTTGTCGGGGAATGACATGAAGCTTGATGAACTGCGCGATTATAGCGCAAGCCTGTTGCAAACCGCTCAATTCAAGGATTACTGCCCGAATGGCGTGCAGGTGGAAGGGCGCTCGGAAGTGCGGCGCATTGCCACAGCGGTAACGGCGTCCATGCAGGTGCTGGATGAAGCGATAGCCTGGGGAGCGGACGCGATACTGGTGCATCACGGCTATTTCTGGCGCAATGAGGATGCCTGTATTGTCGGCATCAAGAAACGGCGCATCGCGCAACTGTTGAAACACGAGGTAAGTCTGTTGGCTTATCATTTGCCGCTCGATGCGCATGCCGAGCTGGGTAACAATGCGCGCCTCGGCAAGTTGCTTGGACTGGTGGAGCAGGGCAGGTTCGGCGAACAGAATGTCGCCTGTTTTGGCGTACTGGAAGCTCCCCGGACGCTCGATCTGTTTGCGCAACAAGTCGGGCAGGGTTTGCAGCGCACACCGCAAGTCATCGGCGATGGCGCCAGGCTGATAGGTAAAGTGGCGTGGTGCAGCGGGGGGGCGCAGGGTTATTTTGAAGCCGCTATTGCGCAGGGCGTGGATGCTTATCTGACAGGGGAGATTTCCGAACAGAATTATCATCTTGCCAATGAAACGGGAGTGGCCTTCATCGCGGCCGGACATCATGCCACAGAGCGCCCGGGTATTCAGGCTTTGGGCAATCACCTGGCGTCCCGCTTCGATTTGGAGCATCGTTTCTTCGATCAAAACAACCCGATTTAGCAGGTGGTGCCTTTGCATTGCAAATTAACAGCGCGTTGCGTAGTATTGCGACTTGGCTTGTATTGACCATGCTGCCTTGCTTGCCGGATTTGCCCGGCATTGCAGTATTTTTGGACGTTTGACGGGGCAGCGCCGTTCCGCTGCATGTGGCACAAGGCCATCGTAAATGCGAACGATAATGATCTCTGGCGGTGGTTGTTTTTTGGGGGCGATATGAAAATAAGATTTTTGCTGAGCGGTTCTGTTCTGTTGGCTCTTTCATTCAACGCAATGGGAGTGTCGAATACAGCGGAGCAGGGCGCACTTAAAGTGATTGGTGGCGGAGAAATCAGTTACATGATTGATGTACGCCCGATCATTCACGATTATTGCCTGAATTGTCATTCCCCCGGCGGGAAGGGCTATGTCAAAAGCGGGCTGGATATGAGCACTTATGAGAGCCTGATGAAAGGAACCAAGTACGGAGCCGTCGTTAAACCCGGTGACAGCGAGACCAGCACGTTTACCAAGCTGCTTACCGGAACCAATCGCGGCCTCAAAATGCCGGCCGGGCTGAATGCTTCCGGCACGCTGGACAGGCAATATATTCTGGTCTTGAGGAAATGGGTTCAGCAAGGCGCAAAGAACAATTAAGAATATAACTAAATGCTGATAAATCCTTGTAATTACATTGATTTGTCATGTTTGGCAGGCGGTGCTTGCAGCGGATAGTTTTGCTATGTAGTATTCGCGGTTGGCATTGAAGTTTTGTTGGAAGGCTGGAGTTTGCATGCTCCTTTCGCCGACCGCCATCATAAGAATAATAATATTGACAATCAACATTGCTGGACGACCGTTGATTGAATAGTAACGCTACCAATAAAAGGGAAGAGGAATTATGACTGAGAACGTAGATAACAATAAGCGTCGGCTACTGATCGCGGCAAGCGCTGCGGCTGGCGGCGTGGCTGCGGTTGGGGCGGGCGCGCCGTTTGTGCTGAGCCTGATGCCGAGCGAACGCGCCAAGGCGGCAGGTGCGCCGATTGAGGTTGATGTGAGTGGTATTGAGCCCGGCACGATGATGAGCGTGGAGTGGCAGGGGAAGCCGGTGTGGATCGTGCGCCGTACCAAGGAAATGCTCGATATTCTCACCAAGCATGACGCAGATTTGGCTGATCCGACTTCTGAAGTTCCGCAGCAACCGGAGTATTGCAATAACCCGACCCGTTCCATCAAGCCCGAATTTCTGGTTGTGCTGGGCGTTTGCACCCATCTGGGTTGCTCGCCTACTTTCCGTCCTGAGGTTGCGCCGGCTGATTTGGGTGCAAATTGGGCGGGTGGCTGGTTCTGCCCGTGCCATGGTTCTCGTTTTGACCTGGCTGCGCGGGTGTTCAAGGGTGTACCCGCACCTACCAATCTGATTATCCCGCCGCACAAGTATCTCAGCGATACACGCCTGGTGATAGGTGACGACAGCAAGGGGAATTCATGATGAATCTGCTAACTAAATTGATAGGCTGGATAGATGAGCGTTTTCCGCTGGTTTCCACGTGGAAAGAGCATGTCTCTGAATATTACGCGCCGAAAAACTTCAACTTCTGGTATTTCTTTGGCTCACTGGCGATGCTGGTGCTGGTCATCCAGATCGTCAGCGGCATCTTCCTGACCATGAACTACAAGCCGGACGCCCTGTTTGCTTTTGCCTCGGTCGAATACATCATGCGCGACGTGCAATGGGGATGGTTGTTGCGTTACATCCACTCCACCGGCGCTTCGATGTTCTTTGTGGTGATTTATCTGCACATGTTCAGAGGCATGATGTACGGCTCCTATCGCAAACCGCGCGAATTGCTGTGGATCATCGGCATGATTATCTACCTGGCGCTGATGGGTGAAGCCTTCATGGGCTATTTGCTGCCCTGGGGTCAAATGTCGTTCTGGGGCGCGCAGGTGATCGTGAATCTGTTCTCGTCGGTTCCTTTCGTCGGACCTGACCTGGCTATCTTGATTCGTGGCGATTTCGTCGTCTCGGACATCACGCTCAACCGCTTCTTCGCGCTGCACGTGGTTGCCATTCCGCTGATTCTGGTGTTGATCGTCATCGCGCATATCGTTGCCCTGCATGAAGTGGGTTCCAATAATCCTGACGGTATCGAGATCAAGAAGCACAAGGATGCCAACGGAAAACCGCTGGACGGGATTCCTTTTCATCCGTATTACACGGTCAAGGATGGCGTCGGTGTGATGGGTTTCCTGATTGTTTTCTGTGCGATCGTGTTTTTTGCGCCGGATATGGGCGGCTATTTCCTGGAATACAATAACTTTGTTCCGGCCAACCCGATGAAGACACCTGAGCATATCGCGCCGGTATGGTATTTCACGCCTTACTACGCGATTCTTCGTGCGGTTCCACCGATGTTCGGTTCTCAGTTCCCGGGTGTGGTAGCAATGGGCGTGGCGACAGTGATCTTCTTCTTCCTGCCATGGCTGGATCGCGGCAAGGTCAAGTCCATCCGTTATCGCGGCCCGCTCTACAAGGCATTTCTTGCTTCCTTCGTGGTGAGCTTCGTTGGTCTGGGCTGGCTCGGTCTGATGCCTGCCACGCCGACTTATACGCTGATCTCGCAGATTCTGGCCGTGGTGTATTTCGCCTTCTTCCTGTTGATGCCTTGGTATACCAAGATCGACAAGTGCAAGCCCGAGCCTGATCGCGTTACGTTCAAATAGAACAGAAAGGTTTGTTGACATGAAAATTATCAAAAAACTCTGCGCTGTGGTGTTGCTTTTGGCAATGCCCGCCGTGGCGATGGCCAGCGGTGCTGCGGTCCATCTGGATACGGCGCCGATTAACCTGAAGGATCAGGCGTCTTTGCAACGTGGTGCGAAACTCTTTACTACCCGATGTCTGGCTTGTCATAGCGCCGCTTCCATGCGCTATAACCGGTTGAGCGATATCGGCATGACTGAGGAGCAGATCAAGAAGGATCTGGAGCTGCCCGAAGACGTCAAGGTTGGCTCAACCATGCAGTCCGCGATGGATGCCAACTCGGCCAAGCTGGCTTACGGGGTGACACCGCCTGACTTGAGCGTAATCTCACGTTCACGCAGTGCCGACTGGCTTTACAGTTATCTGCGCAGTTTCCATACTGACAGCACACGTCCGTCCGGCTGGAACAACAAGGTGTTTCCCGGTGTGGCTATGCCGCACGTGCTGGCAGATATGCAGGGTGAACAGGAACTGGAAAGCCATGAAGGCAAGCTGGTATTGAAATCACCGGGTTCGATGACTCCGGTAGCCTACGATGCCGCTGTTGCCGACCTGACCAACTATCTGGTATTCATGGGCGAACCGGCCAAGATGGTACGGTATCAACTCGGCTGGATCGTGTTGGGCTTCCTCTTCATTATGTTCCTGCTCGTCTATGCACTGAAAAAGGAAATGTGGAAGGATATTCACTAAACATGACTTGAATTGCACGGGGTGTTTGTGATAGTTTCCGTGCAGTAGTGACAAGTGCCATTATGGCGGGGCTGACAGTCCCGCCTTTTGGTTTTTTTGTTTGGCTTTAATAGATAGGTTGTTTTCATGATGCGATTGTATTCGGGCACCGCGTGCCCATATTCACACCGTTGCCGGATTGTGCTGTTCGAAAAGGGTATGGACTTTGAAGTAATTGACGTTGATCAGATGGATAAGGCTGAGGAACTGGCTGCCATCAACCCGTACAACAAAGTACCCGTGCTGGTTGAGCGTGATCTGGTTTTGACCGAGGCGAACATTATCAATGAATATATTGATGAACGCTTCCCGCATCCGCAACTGATGCCTGCCGATCCTGTCATGCGCGGACGTGCGCGCTTGTTCCTGCATCGTTTCGAGCAGGAGTTGTACAGCAACGTTGATGTCATCCTGCAAGGCGGCAAAGCTTCCGAGAAGGCGCGTACGATTATTCGTGACAATCTGACACAGCTCTCACAGATCCTGACCAAGCAAAAATTTCTGCTGGGCAATGAATTTTCAATGCTGGATGTGGCGGTGGCGCCTCTGTTGTGGCGTCTCGAACACTACGGCATTCATATGGGCAAGGAAGCTGCGCCTTTGATGAAATATGCAGAACGGTTGTTTTCCCGCCAGGGTTTTATCGACTCGCTGACACCGGCTGAAAGGGCGATGCGCAAGTGAGCGATCTGTCCACTCGTCCCTATCTGATCCGGGCAATCCATGAATGGTGTGTCGATAGCGGACTGACACCTTATCTGGCGGTGCGCGTCAATGATCGAACCGAAGTTCCTGTGGCTTACGTCAAGGAGGGAGAGATAGTGCTCAACCTCAGTGTAGGCGCAGTGCGTAATCTGGAAATGGGCAACGAGATTATCTCGTGTAACGGTCGTTTTGGTGGCGCATCGTTCGATCTGATGGTTCCGGTGGACGCTGTGATGGGCATATTCGCCAAGGAAACAGGTCAAGGTCTGGTGTTTCAGGGAACTGACCCGCAGCAACCCGGGCCGGGCAATACGGATGCTTCCTCCGCGACTAAACCTGTGTCAAAACGTCCGCAACTGAAGATTGTAAAATAGTCTTTTAAATCAAGGTGTAACAAAAAAGCCGCATGATTTGCGGCTTTTTTGTTATGGCGATGTGCCTGATGCTAGGCAGTCAACGACGCCTGCATTTTGCTTAACGCCTTTTGCTCGATTTGTCTGATGCGTTCTGCCGACACCTTAAATTCAGCCGCGAGTTCGTGAAGCGTCGCACTGTGATCCTCGCTCAGCCAGCGTGCCTCCACGATGCGGCGGCTGCGTTCATCCAGACTGGACAGTGCATTCGCGAGGCCTGCCGTGCGCAGGTGATTGCGTTCTGCCGTTTCCATGATATTTGAAGGTTCGTGATCCTCGTTGTCCGCCAGGTACTGAATCGGGGCGTAGCTTTCATCGTCATCGCTGCCGACGGGTTCCAGCGCGACCTCATGCCCGGCAAAACGCGCCTCCATTTCGACCACATCGTGTTCGCTGACGTTGAGCTTTTGAGCAATCTCGCTGATTTGCTGGGGCTTGAGGGACTCCAGGCCCTGCTTCATGCTGCGCAGATTGAAGAATAATTTGCGCTGCGCCTTGGTGGTGGCGATTTTTACCATGCGCCAGTTGCGCACCACGAATTCGTTGATTTCGGCTCGTATCCAGTGCAATGCGAACGATACCAGACGCACGCCATAATCAGGGTCGTAATGTTTTACCGCCTTCATCAGGCCGATGTTGCCTTCCTGAATCAGGTCTGCCTGCTGCAAGCCGTACCCTGCATAGCCTCGCGCTACGCTGACCACCACGCGCAGGTGTGACAACACCAATTGGCGCGCAGCATCCAGATCATTTTCCTTGCGGAAACGCGTCGCCAGATTAAATTCTTCTTCCTGCGACAGCAGGGCGTAGCGTTTAACTAAACTTATGTAACTGTCCACGCTGCCAACGGCAGAGGGTAGGGGTAAGCTGATCGCGGTATTCACGGGGGGTTTCCTCCTGGGTTGCGGATTCTAACACTCGCGGTCTATGAGTGCCAAGATGCTGCAAGGTTCAAATTAGCGCGGCTCGATCTGTGATAAATGCCGCGCTACGGACAGCCATGCCCCCAGCCAGCCGAGATATACAGAGAACAACAATAGTGACAGGCTATCGCCGAGTGAAAGAGGTTGCAGGGCGAAAGCGCTGGAATAAAGTTGCGACAAGGTAGCCATCGGTTGCCTGAGCAGTTGCAGGCCGAGGGCGATGATTGACCAGGCGGCGATACCGCCGAGCAGTCCCTGTATGGCGCCGAAATACAGGAAAGGCCGACGTATGAATGCATCGGTCGCCCCTATCAGCTTGGCGACCTGAATTTCGTCGCGCTGAGTGAGAATTTGCAGGCGTATCGTGTTGAAGGTGATGGCAATCAAGCCGAGGCTGAGCAGGCTGGTGAGAACCAGTGCTGCAACGCGCGCGAAATCAAGTATTGCTTCCAGCTTGTAAGCCCATGCGGAATCGAGTTGTGCGAGTTCTACGCCGGGCCATTGCTGTAATTCATTGCGCAGTTCCTCAAGCGATTTGGCATCGCCCGATTTCGGCGAAATCACATAGGCATCCGGTAACGGGTTGCTTTCCAGTCCGGCAATGACATCATCGAGCCCGGTGCTTTTGCCAAGATTTTCCAGCGCTTCTGTGTGGGAAATAAATTCAATACCGTTAATGCCATTGTGCTGCGCCAACTGCCGGCGCAATTGCGCAATGTCATCCTCTGTCGTATCCAGCGTCAGGAACAGGCTGATTTGCGGTGAGCCGGAGAGTTGTGCGACCAATCCCTGGGCATTTTGCAGCAGCACGTACATACCGGCCGGCAGGCTGAGCGCAATGCCGATGACCAGAATATTGAGAAAACCGGCCAGCGGGGAGGTGAACATGCGCCGCAAAGCGGTTTGCATAACGCCCAGATGTTGGTTGAGTGCGCTCATCATGCCTGTCCTGAGCCTGCTGAAGCGGCCTGTCCTGAGCCTGCCGGAATGTCAGGGTCTGATGCAGATTGCTCTGGATGGGATGCGGGGGATTGCACTTCGCCCTGTTTCAGCGCAATCACGCGGACATGGCTATTGCGCAGCACGTCGGCATCATGAGTCGAAATGAGCAGCGTGACACCCACCTGATGGAATGAATTGAATATCGCCATGATTTCCTGTGTATATTCTGCATCCAGATTGCCTGTAGGTTCATCGGCCAGCAATATGGAAGGGCGGTTGACGATAGCGCGCGCGATGCAAAGTCGCTGTTGTTCGCCGCCGGACAACGTGATGGGATTGGATTTCTCGCGGTTCAGCAGGCCTACCTTGTCCAGCGCCGCGCGCACGCGCTTTCCGCTCTCGCGGTGGTCGAAGCCGCAAATTTGCAGTGGCAGCAGCACATTTTCAAACACGTTGCGGTCGAACAGCAACTTGTGGTCCTGAAAAATAATACCGAGATTGCGGCGCAAATAAGGCAGTGCCGCGCTCTTGAGTACGCTGACGTTCTGGTTGTTTACCAGCACACTGCCGGTATTGGGGCGTTCGATAGCCGCGACCAGCTTGAGCAGTGTGCTTTTGCCTGCGCCTGAATGTCCGGCAAGAAAAGCCATTTCACCCTTGGCAAGTTCAAAGGAAATATTTTTCAGCGCCTCGTAACCACCGGGATAACGTTTGCTGACCTGATTGAAAGTAATCATGCGGACAGTCCCAGCAATGCCGCAATAAACTCTTCCGCGACGAACGGACGCAGGTCGTCCAGCCCTTCGCCGACACCGATGAAGCGTACCGGTATCGGATGTGCCCTGGCAATCGCCGCAATCACCCCGCCTTTGGCCGTGCCATCCAGTTTGGTTAAAATCAGGCCGGTCACGCCGAGCGCCTGATCGAAGGCTTTCACCTGGCTCAGTGCATTCTGTCCCGTGTTGGCGTCCAGTACCAGCAACACTTCATGCGGCGCATCGGGTAAGACTTTGCTAATGACGCGCTTCACTTTCTTGATTTCTTCCATCAAATGCGCCTGAGTGGTCAGACGACCGGCCGTATCGGCCAGCACCACATCAATTTTTCGCGCCTGCGCGGATTGAACGGCATCAAAAATGACGGCGGCGGCATCGCCGCTTTGCTGTGCGATCACCGTTACGTTGTTGCGTTCGCCCCAGGTCATCAGTTGTTCGCGCGCGGCTGCGCGGAAGGTGTCGCCCGCCGCCAGCAGCACAGACAAACCTTGCGATTGCAGATATTTCGCCAGTTTGCCGATGGAGGTGGTTTTCCCGGCGCCGTTCACCCCGACCATCATGATGACGAACGGCTTGTGAGTGTCGGCCCGCAGCGGTACGGCCAGCGGCCCCAGCAGTTTGAGCAGGCAGTGTGCAAGAGCCGCCTTGAGTTCGGCGGCCTCGCTGAGTTTATGTTCACGGACATGGCGACGAAGATCGGCGAGCAACGCATTGGTTGCATCCATGCCGACATCGGCGGTAATCAGAATGGTTTCCAGCTCTTCATAGAGATCGTCGTCTATCTTGCCGCCACGGCTGAAAAGATCGGTCAGCTGGTTGCCGGTGCGCGAAAGCCCTGACTTCAGCCGCTCGATCCAGCTTTTGCCGGGTTTTTCGACCACGGCCCCGGGAATTTTGTCGGGAGTATTCTTTTTTAGAAAACTAAACATTTGGGATGCGTTCCGGGGACAAGAGTTGGGGCATAATGAAAAAAGGCCACTTCGCGTGGCTGTTGTCGTTATTTTATGCTGATTACCTGTTCCGGGGCTAGGAATTATGAGGATTTATCTGTTTTTCGTTGCAATGTTGCTGGGGTGCGCGCAATCAGTCGTGCGGGCAGAGGTGTTTGAGCGCACGTTGGCGAACGGGCTGAAGGTCATGGTCAAGGAAGATCACCGCGCGCCGGTCGTGGTGCAGCAGATCTGGTACAAGGCCGGCAGCATGGATGAACGCACCGGCAAGACCGGTATTGCGCACGTGCTGGAGCACCTGATGTTCAAGGGTACCCGTAAAGTGCCGGCAGGGGAGTTTTCCAGACGTATTGCGGCGGCGGGCGGGCGTGAGAATGCTTTTACCAGCTACGACTACACCGCGTATTTCCAGCAATTGCACAAGTCAAAATTGCCTCTTGCGATGAAGCTTGAAGCGGACCGGATGCGTAATCTGAATCTGTCAGCCGGAGAATTTGCCAGGGAGGTCAAGGTGGTGATGGAAGAGCGTCGCATGCGTACCGACGACCAGCCGCACGCACTGTTGCAGGAAAAGATGATGGCGGTGGCTTATCAGGAGCATCCCTACCAGAACCCGGTGATAGGCTGGATGAGCGATCTGGAATCGCTCAACGTGGCTGATGCTGCGGCATGGTACAGACAATGGTATGCGCCCAATAACGCCACTCTGGTCGTCGCAGGGGATGTCGAAGCGGATGCGGTGTTTGCGCTGGCGCAACGCTACTACGGCGGCATAGCAAAGCAGGTAATGCCGGTGCGCAGAATCTACACGGAACCGGTGCAAACCGGCATCAAGCGCATGGTGGTGAAGGCACCTGCCGAGTTGCCGCTGGTGGTGATGAGTTTTCACGCGCCCAACCTTGTTGACCCGCAGCAGGACTGGAAGCCCTATGCGCTGGAGATGCTGGCCGGTGTGCTGGGCGGCAATGACTCGGCCCGTTTAAACAAGCATCTGGTGCGCGAGCAGCAAATCGCCAGCGATGTGGGGGTGGGGTATGACTCAGCATCGCGCGGTCCCGGACTGTTTATGCTGGAAGCGACGCCCAGCGAGGGCAGGACGGTGGGCGATGTGGAAACTGCGCTGCGTCAGGAAATTGCGCTGCTGATCAAGGACGGCGTGAGCGCGGAAGAACTGAAACGCGTCAAGGCTCAGGTCTTGGCGGGCGAGGTTTACAAGCTGGACTCGGTGTTCTATCAGGCGATGCAGATAGGCCAGATGGAAAGCTTGGGGCTGGGTCACAGGGCCATCGGGCTGATACTGGAGAAATTGCAGGCGGTGACCGCCGAACAGGTGAGCCAGGTGGCTCACGAATTTCTGCAAGATGACAATCTGACCGTTGCGCTGCTCGATCCGCAGCCGCTGTCAGGCAAGCCGAAACACAAGGTTGAAGGAGCGGCTCATGCACGTTAAAAAATTGCTTTGCGCAACGGCGCTGTGTTGTGTCGCCAGCATCGCTTTCGCCACACCCAATATCCAGAGTTGGCAGAGTGTCGGCGGGGCGAAGGTGCTGTTTGTCGAGGATCACGATATTCCCATGCTGGATGTGGCGGTGAGCGTGCCTGCGGGCAGCAGTTTTGATTCGGCAGAAAAATCAGGCCTGGCCAGCCTGACGCACGGGCTGCTTGACCTGGGTTCCACAGGGCTGAGCGAAGACGCGATTGCGACCGGCATGGCGGATATAGGCGCACAACTTGGTGGCAGTCTCGACCAGGACAGGGCCAGTCTGTCCCTGCGTACGTTGAGCAGCGCGGTCGAGCGTGAGCAGGCGTTGAATATCATGGCCCGTGTGTTGCAACATCCGGTGTTCGCAGAGTCGATTCTCGCGCGCGAAAAAGCGCGCGTGATTGCCGCCTTGAAAGAAGCCGAGACTCAGCCCGAGTCCATTGCCAGCCGGGCATTTGATAAAGACGTGTATCTCGAACATCCTTACGCACGACGCGTCACCGGCGAGATCGCCAGCGTGGAAAAGTTATCCGTTAAGGATTTACACGATTTTTATCGTGCGCATTACGCTGCCGGTCGTGCGGTGGTCGCCATCATGGGCGATGTGACGAGAACACAGGCTGAAGCGATTGCACGGCAACTCACGGCAGAGTTGCCGGCATCAGGCGTACAGCCTGAATTGCCGGCCATGACGATGCAAATTCCGGCGAGTGAGCGGCGCATCGCGCACCCTGCCAGCCAGAGCCATATTCTGATTGGTGCGCCCGGCATGTCGCGCAGCGACCCGGATTATTTCCCGCTGTATGTCGGCAATTACATCCTGGGTGGAGGCGGCTTCGTGTCGCGACTGATGAATGAAGTGCGCGAAAAACGCGGCCTGGCCTACAGCGTGTACAGCTATTTCATGCCGCTCAGGCAACCCGGCGCATTCCAGATCGGCCTGCAAACCAGGAAGGAACAAGCCGATGAAGCGCTGAAACTGGTGCGCGATACGCTGGCTGAATTTATCGCAAAAGGCCCGACCGCGAAGGAACTGACCGCCGCACGACAGAATATTGTCGGCGGATTCCCATTGCGCATAGACAGCAACCGCAAGATATTGGATTACCTCTCCATTATCGGTTTCTACGATTTGCCATTGTCTTATCTGGATGATTTTACAGGCCGTGTTGAGCGAGTCACTGTCGCGCAAATTCGCGACGCGTTTTCCCGTCATATCCATCCGGCATATATGGCGACGGTGATCGTCGGCGCGCCTGAAGGAGTCGAAAATAAATAAGGTCAGGATAGGCGGCGGCGAACTGCGTAGCCGTATCATCACTTTCCCGGATGCAGAGGGGCTGCGCCCGACGCCGGATCGGGTGCGCGAGACCCTGTTCAACTGGCTGGGGCAAACGCTGTACGGACGGACGTGTCTGGATTTGTTTGCCGGCAGCGGCGCGTTAGGCTTCGAGGCTGCGTCCCGTGGAGCGGAGCGGGTGCTGATGGTAGAGAAAAACACGCCGGTATTCCGTTCGCTGAAGGAGAATGTTAGTAAATTAGGATGCTCTAATGTAGCCGTGCGCCATCAGGATGGGCTAGAATTCGCCCGTCGCGATGCGCAGCGGTATGACGTGATTTTTCTGGATCCGCCTTTTCAAAGCGATTATTTGCCGGGATTGCTGGAAATTCTGCCGCAACGCCTGAACGAAAATGGCGTGGTCTATGTGGAATCCGGCGCGGCGATTGAAGTGTTGTCCCCCTGGCAAGTCATAAAATCGGGCAGGGCGGGACAGGTGTGGTATCAACTGATAGGATTGAACAAGTGATAAAAGTTGTGTATCCGGGAACATTCGATCCCATCACCAGCGGCCACGAAGATGTGGTGCGCCGTGCGGCCGGATTGTTTGGCGAGGTGATTGTGGCCGTGGCGAAAAGCCGCGCGAACACCTTGTTCTCACTGGATGAGCGTGTGGAAATGGCGCGTGAGGTATTCGCAGACTATACCAACGTGCGTGTGGAAGGTTTCGACGGCTTGCTGATGAGCTTTGTGCAATCGCAGCATGCGCGCGTGGTATTGCGCGGTTTGCGTGCCGCATCGGATTTTGAATATGAATTTCAGCTGGCCGGCATGAACCGCAATTTGTTTCCCGAAATGGAAACCCTGTTTTTGACGCCTGCCGAACAGTACACTTTTATTTCGGCCACCATGGTGCGCGAAGTGGCGCGTTTCGGCGGCGATGTCGGCAAGTTTGTGTCGCCTGCCGTGGTGATCAGGTTGCAGCAGAAAAACCAGCGCCTCTGAAATTTATATTTTTTGAGGCCAACACAGATTGATTATAAGAGGAGAAAAGTATGGCACTGATAATTACCGATGAATGTATCAATTGCGACGTATGCGAGCCGGAATGCCCGAACGACGCCATTTCGCAAGGCGATACCATCTACGAGATTGATCCGGGCAAGTGCACCGAGTGCGTGGGTCACTACGACACCCCGCAATGCGTGGAAGTGTGTCCGGTGGACTGTATTCCCAAAGACCCGGCGCATGTGGAAAGCAACGAGCAGTTGCAGGCCAAATATGAAAGGCTGATGGCTGCCAAGAGTTGAGGGAGTGCGCATAACCAATGGGGTAGTGATCAACAGCCGACTACGACAGAGCCTTTTTCATATGGTGTCTTGGGCAGGCGGCTAATTCCAGATGCCCGTGACAGGTTGTACATCACGGCTCGCACCCAGTGCGGGTAAGTCGTGGAAATTGAGCAGGGTGCGCAACACGTTGTAGTGATTGATAGGCTGATCGCTTGTTCCGGTCTTCACCATCGGGCCGACCAGTATCGTGACGATGTGGTTGCCCTCCCTGTAGTTATCTTCATCCCAGGTCAGAATCAACAAGCTGTTGTGCTTGAATGCCCACTCAACATAAGGATTTATGTGGGTATTCAGCCATTTGTCCGCCGCATCAAAGCTGCCGTCATGCATATCGTTATCCTGGTCCGGGATGACGAATGACACGGTAGGCAGCCGGGAAAAATCCGTGGGGAAATCGTTAAAGCCCATATTTAATGAGGCGGGCAGGCGCGTGCCCTGCCAGTTCACCAGCGGATTGTGTTTGCGCTGATAGGCGCCGGACATGCAACTGGCGTCGCCTGTTGCAGGCAGGGATTCGGAATAGCTGACAAAGCTCAAACCCTTGTCCAGCAAGGCAGTGGCGAGATTATCAGAATCAAATGCGTGCGGACATGAATTGCTGCCCACCCCTTGCGTCGCGCCGGAAAATAAAGCCAGATAATTGGGCTGGCTGGGATGCGTGACGCCATAAGACCGGGTGAACAGCATGCCGCGTTTCGCCAGCGCGTGGATATAGGAATCTTTTTTTAGCTTGTCCATGATCTGTTCATAGCCGCGATTTTCCTCGATAACCACCACCACATGATCGGGGCGCGGCAACCGTTCTGCATGAGCAGAAAACGACAAGACAAGCAGAGCAAGCAGTGTAATGATATGCATGACGCGCACTCTATCACAGCCTGGCCGCACCGCAGGATTCAAGTTTTACATGTTCGCAACAATTTGATTTATTTAGACATATTGAATTCTAAGCCGCCGATAAAATCAGTGCTGACGACTATTCCTTCTGGCAATTCCCACAGTAGAAACTTGAGCGCGATCCTTGTTTGATCTGTTTGATCGGCGCGCCGCAGCTGCGGCAGGGTTCACCGGCGCGGGCATAGACCCAGTGTTGCTGCTGGAAGTAGCCGGGATTTCCCGATGAGTTGACGAAATCGCGCAAGGTGCTGCCGCCTGCCACAATCGCCTCGCTTAATGTTTCGCGGATAACTTCGACCAGTCTGGCGCAACGCGACAGGCTGAGTTTTCCCGCTTTGAGCAACGGGCTGATCCCGGCGCGGAACAGCGCTTCGCTGGCGTAGATGTTACCCACGCCGACCACGACGTGATTGTCCATGATGAATTGCTTGATGGCGACGTTGCGGCCACGCGCGGCCTGGTAGAGATAGCGCGCGTCAAATGCATTTTCGCCGTATTCATCGCAGAGCGGTTCGGGGCCGAGCCGGGCTAACAGCGGGTGAGCATGCGCATCCCCCTCGTGCCAGAGCACCGCACCGAAACGGCGCGGGTCGCGCAAACGCACCAGTTTGCCGTTATCCAATAGCAAATCAAAATGGTCGTGCAACTCTGGAGCGGTTGCAAGGGGCAGGATGCGCAGACTGCCTGACATGCCCAGATGCAGGATCAGCGTGCCAGATTTGCAGTCGAGCAGCAGATATTTGGCGCGGCGCTTGAGCGAGCGGATGGACAGGCCGTTCAACAGTTCAGGCAAATTTTCCGGGATGGGCCAGCGCAGCCGGGGGTTGCGGATCACGACGCCGGTGATGGTAGCGCCCTCAAGATGGGGTGCCAGACCGCACCGCGTGGTTTCGACTTCCGGTAGTTCAGGCACGGCGGCGCATCCACCAGATATACACGCCGAATCCGGCCAGCAGCAGCGGCAAACCCAGCAAAAAGCCGACGCTGATGAAGGTGAGTTGCATTTTGCTCAATACGATGTTGCTGTCTCTTGCGACTCGCGGTTGCAGCGTGATGAGCTGCTCTTCGCCACTCAGCCAGTTCACCATATTGACACCCAGGTCCACGTTGCCGCCGTTGCCGGCGAAGCTGTTGGCGAGAAATGCGCCGTTGCCGACCACCACGATGCGCTGTTCTATATCGTTGATATTGCGTTGCAGGGCGAGCGCGATGACGGCCGGGCCGGGCGTGTCGTGCCGCTTGTCGAAGCGACTGGCCAGTGTGGTGTTGGCGGCCGCATTTTGGCTTACCCATCCCCGCGCGGCGACTTCGACCAGCACGTGATGTTGCCAGTCGGAATTTTCATTCCAGGTCAGCGGACGCGCGCCGGGGTAAGCGGTAATCAGGTTAAATTCTTTCGTGATGTCGTGCGGTGGATAGGTCGCGCCCAGCGACCAGGTGGCGGGGGCATTCATCTCGGTGGCGGCAGGGTCTATCACGATGCCGGGCGGCAGCACCAGATCGAGTTTTTCGGCGAGGCGTTCCAGTCCGTGCAGCGGTTCGGCATCCAGCAGCCAGAGCAGATTGCCGCCGCGCTCGACGTAATACAACAGTTTATCCACTTCGCCGGGCATCAGGTCAACTTGCGGCTGGGTAATCACCAGCACGCGGGTATTGTTTGGTACATCCTGCGCGATTGCCAGATTCAAGCTATTGATTTTAAAGCCATTTTGTTTTAGTTTGGCGCCAAACAACAGCCCTAGATCGTGATTCGCCCGCCCGTCGAGTTTGCGTTCGCCGTGCCCGTCCAGATACATCACGGTTTGGTCGCGCGTGTGCGCCAGGCGCAGCAGGACGCTGCTGAGGGTTTGTTCGTTGATCTGGGTAAGGTGTTCGCTGCGCCCCGCGTATTCGATCACCATTTCGCCGTTGAGCTGGATGCGCGCCGCGCGGGTTTTTTCAGGTTCTTTTTCGGGATCAATGAATATCAGCCGGAGATCGGGTTTATAGCGTTGATACAACGATAAAAATTCACGAATAATTTTGCGTATGTCGCCCAGGCGCGCGTCCTGTTCGGTGGCGTAAACGGTGATGGTGGCCGGGCCGTTCAGTTGCTTGAGGGCTGCCACGCTGCCGGGTTCAAGGCTGTTGCTGGCGTTGAAGGTAATATCGCGTTGCAGGGAATGGCGGGAGGCCAGATAACCCAGGCCGGTCGCCGTGCTTAATAGCAGCAACACAAACATCAGGTTGCGCAGTGAAGTTGAGGCCAGAAATTTACGCAACATTATCCATATACCCGGTTATTGTGCAGCCGCTTCATCGTCAGCAACAGAAAGAAGGCCGTAAACAGCAGGAAGAAAGCGGCGTCCGCGCTATCCAGCAAACCGGCGTTAAAGTTCTGAAAATGGTTCAGCGGCGAGAACAGGTGCCAGGGCGAATCGGCTGCCGTTGCGCCGATGTCGGCCAGCCACAGGCCGACCAGTACGGCCAGCGCGCCGATGGCGGCGATGACGGGCTGGGTGGTGAGCGCAGAAATATACATGCCCAGTGCGATATAGCTGGCGGTGAGCAGCAACAGACCGATGCAGTTGGCGAGCAGCAAGCCGTGATCGAGGCTGGTGCCGAGCGCCAGGCTATAGATCATCAGCGGCAGGCTGACGATCAGCACCAGCAGAAAACCCAGCAAGCCTGCGAATTTGCCTAGTACGATGTGGCGACCGGACAGCGGTGCGGACAGCAGCAGCGCCAGGGTTTGATTGCGCCGTTCTTCCGCGATCAGGCGCATCGTGAACATCGGCACCAGCATCATCAGCAACAGCGCTGCGGTATTGAACAAGGGGGCGACAACCGTAATGGTCACGCCGGGTGGATTGGCCAGTTGTGCGAGTTGCGGCTGGATTTCCAGAAAGGCTTCCAGTCGCGCCAGAAAAAACCAGGCAAAAATGAATTGCAACACGGCGAGGACGAACCAGGTCGAGGGCATGGCGAACAGGCTGCGCAACTCGCGCATTGCGATCAGGCGGATCATGGTTTGTTTCCCTTGGAGTGCGCACTCCAAAAAACAGCGCGCAGGCATCGTTGTTTCATTGAATCTCTCCTGTTTTTACCGTTTCATCACCGGTAATTTTCACGAAAACATCTTCCAGAGTGGCATGCAGCGGGGTGAGCTGCTCCAGTTGCCAACCCTGTTGCGCCGCCGTGCTGAGCAGGAGGCTGCCGGGATTGTCGTCCGGCGCATGGAACACGCGGAACTGCGTGGGGGATATTTGCTCGACACCGCTGACGCCGGGAATGGCTTTCAATTCGTCCGGTGCGGGTGGATGGCGCAGGCTGATGATGAAACCGGATACCTGGCCGTAATGCTGCATGCGCACGCTGGAATCGCCATAGATCAGGCGGCCGTGCTGCATGATTTCCACACGGTCGCACACGCTTTCCACTTCGCTCAGCAGATGGGTGGACAGAATCACGCTGTGTGAATTGCCGAGTTCGCGGATCAGGTTACGGATGTCGCGAATTTGTGTGGGATCGAGGCCGACGGTGGGTTCGTCCAGTACGATCACGGCGGGGCTGTGAATAATGGCCTGTGCGATGCCGACGCGTTGTTGATAACCTTTTGAAAGTGTGGAGATTATCTTCTTTCTGACGGAGCTCAGCCCGCAGCGCTGGACGGTTTGCGCAAGTGCTTCAGGTGCGGCGGCTGGTTGAATGCCGCGCAATCGTGCCGCAAACGTCAGGTAATCATCCACGCAAAGCTCGCGATATAACGGCGGGGTTTCCGGCAGATAGCCGATGTGCGCCTTGGCCAGCGTGGGTTTTTGTCGCAAGTCGATGCCGCAGATTTCGATTTTTCCGCTATCGGGCAACAAACAGCCGGTCAGCATTTGTAGTGTGGTGCTCTTGCCCGCACCGTTGTGACCGAGCAAGCCCAGCACTTCGCCGCGCCTTAATTCCAGCGTAACGTCATGGATGACTTCCTGATTGCCGAAGCGGCGTGACAGATTGCGTGCGGAAAGCGTTATTTCAGGGGTTGCGTTTGACAAGGTAAGCGGTGGCTGTAGTTGTGGATTAGGCTAAATATAACCTAATATGTGCGCCCGTATCAAAAGCTGTATAGCCATGAACCATTTCAACTGCTTAATCTGCGCTAGTTTGCTGCTTACCGCCTGCGCCCAGGCGCCCGTGCCTGCCGTATCGGCACAACCCGAACAGGCCGTGCCTGCCGCGTCCGTGTCGGTCGCTGAGGCCGCGCCGGTCTTGCCCGGCATCGAGTTGAGCGAGGAGCTGCTGTATGAATATCTGCTGACCGAGATTGCCAATCAGCGCGGTCACAAGGCGCTGGCGGTAGAAGGCAGCGCGGATATTGCCCGAAAAACCCGCGATCCGCGTCTGGCCAAGCGTGCCGCACAACTGGCGCTGGAATCGGGCGATATGAACAGGGCGATTGCGGCCTTCAGGTTCTGGCAGGAAACCGAGCCGACGGCGATGATGGCGACGCGCGTGCTGTCTTCGCTTTTGCTGCGCGGCGGCAGGCTGGAGGAAGCGCGTCTGGAATTTGCCAAAGTGCTCAAGGCGGACGAGCCGACGGTGGGGCATACCTTCTTGCAGCTTTATTCGATGATTGCGTCCTATCCCGACAAGGCCGCAGCGTTGCAACTGATGCGAGCTCTGGCAGTTTCCTATCCGAATATGGCCGAAGCCCATTGGGTCGTCGCGCAATTGGCGCTGGAATCCGGCGACGAGATACTCGCGCTGAACGAAGTGCGCCAGGCGCGTAACCTGCGCCCGGAATGGGATTCGCCCGTCGCGCTGGAGGCGCAGTTGTTGCGCAAGAGTTCGCCGCAGCAAGGCCTGGCGTTGCTGAGCCGCTATTTGTCCGCCTATCCGCAAGCGAGCCAAATTCGTTTGCAATACGCCCGTGCGTTGTTGGAACAAAAGCAATACAAAGCCGCGTTTGATGAATTCCGGCGTTTGGCCGGTGAAAGTCCCGATGATGTTGATCTGGCATTTGCCAGCGCTTTGATTTTGTTGCAGTTGGATGATTTTCCCGGCGCGGAAGCGCAGCTCAGGCAAGCGCTGGCCAAGGGCGGAAAGGGGCAGGACGGCGCAGAGTATTTTCTCGGACAATTGAGCGAGGCAAAAGAAGACGAGGCAGGAGCGCTTGTCCATTACCGCGAAGTGAAAGCCGGCGAATATCAGTTTCCGGCGCAATTGCGCGTGGTTTATTTATTGAGTAAACGCGGCAAGCCGGACGAAGCGCGGCACTATTTGCAGCAAGCCAAGGCCGCTACGAATCAGCAGCGCGTGCAATTGGTGATGATAGAGGCGCAATTGCTGCGCGAGGCGATGCAATTCTCGGAAGCCTACCATGTGTTGCAGCAGGGATTGGTGAAGTTTCCCAATCATCCCGAGCTGCTTTACGAAGCCGCGATGATGGGCGACAGGCTGGGTAAATACGATGTGTCCGAGCAATTGCTGCGCAAGCTGATCCAGATCAAACCGGATCACGCCCATGCCTATAACGCGCTGGGTTATAGTTTGCTGGAGCGCAATGTGCGTGTTGCCGAAGCTGTATTGCTGGTGGAAAAAGCCCTGCAACTGGCTCCCGGCGATCATGCCATTATGGACAGCGTAGGCTGGGCCTACTTTCGCAGCGGCAAACTGGATGAGAGCGTGAAGATGTTAAGCCGCGCCTTTGCGGACAATCCCGACCCTGAAATTGCCGCACATCTGGGCGAGGCGCTGTGGGCGCGCGGCGATAGAGAACAAGCCGCCAAGCTCTGGCAGGACAGCTTGAAGGACAATCCCGGCAATGTGCAACTGCAAGCCGTGATAAAACGGTATCTGCCTTGATTCGTTGGCTGCTGATTTTTCTGCTGTTGAGCGGTTGCGCGTCGCAGCCTGCCGCAGTGCGTCCGGTGCAGCCCGAATCCGCCTCGTTTGCGATGAACGGGCGCATCTCGGTCAAGCATAACGGTTCGCGCGATTCAGCGGGCTTGCGCTGGGTGCATCAGGCGCAAACCGATGAGATTCTTTTGCTCACGCCGTTAGGTCAGACGGCGGCGCGCATTTATCGCGATGACGGCCACGCTACGCTGGATAATGGCGACAAGCATTACAGCGACACGGATGTGGAGTCGCTGATGATGCAGGTGTTGGGCTGGCGCTTGCAGCTGGATGGGCTGCATCACTGGATATTGGGCATGGCGGCGGACAGCGACGCGTTGGTTGAACGGGATGAATGGGGGCGGCTGACCGTGCTGCATCAGGAAGGCTGGGAAGTGCGCTATCTGAAATATGCGGATAATAAGGCGGACAGCCTGCCCAGGCGTTTGCAATTGTCGCGCGAAAATTTGCAGGTGTTGTTGCTGATAGATGAATGGGAATGGAATCCAGAATGATAAGGGATAAGGGGGAAGGGATAAGGGAGTCGAAAACGCTCACCTGTCCGGCACCCGCTAAATTAAATTTATTCCTGCACGTCACCGGACGGCGTGCGGATGGTTATCATCTGCTGCAAACCCTGTTTCGTTTCATCGATCTGAATGACACGCTGCATTTTGCTTTGCGTAGCGACGGGGTGGTTCATCGCACCAATAAAATCGAAGATGTGCCGGAAGAGCATGATCTTTGCGTACGGGCAGCGCGCCTGTTGCAAAAAGAGACAGGCTGCGCGTTGGGTGTGGATATTACGGTGGAAAAGCGCATTCCGATGGGCGGCGGTCTGGGCGGCGGCAGTTCGGATGCGGCAACCACCCTGATTGCGCTGAATCGCTTGTGGTCATTGAATCTTTCGCGTGAGCGTCTGATGTCGCTGGGCTTGCAACTGGGCGCGGATGTGCCGGCATTTGTGTTCGGCGAGAATGCATTTGCCGAAGGGGTGGGCGAAAAATTGCAGGCCTATTCCCTGCCGGAAGCCTGGTATGTGGTGTTATTTCCGCCTGTGCATGTGCCGACGGCAAAAATATTTACGCATCCTGAATTGACACGCGACTCAGTTTCGATAATAATTCGCGCCCTCTCGTTGCAGCACTGTCGAAATGACTTGCAAACCGTGGTGTGCAGTCTCTACCCGGAAGTGGCGGATTATCTTGCCGAACTCGGCAAGCATGGCAAGGCGATGATGACAGGTTCCGGTGCGTGTGTATTTGCCGGATTTGAAAGTCGCAACAGAGCCGAAGCAGTTTTGCAGCAGTTGCCGCGCGATATGCGCGGCGTGGTTGTACAAGGTTTATCAAGGCATCCGTTGCATGATTGGGTGCTGAGTTGAGTTATTGGGGAGTCGCCAAGTGGTAAGGCACCGGATTTTGATTCCGGCATTCGTAGGTTCGATCCCTACCTCCCCAGCCACAATCAGGGCACATATGTGCCCTTTTGGTTTTATTCTTTAAGGGGTTCACGTGTCCTACGATAGCTTGATGGTGTTCACTGGCAATGCCAATCCCAAGCTGGCCGAAGCAGTCGCGCAGCAACTGGATATTACGCTGGGTCGTGCGACTGTCGCCCGTTTTTCCGACGGCGAAGTGATGGTGGAACTCCTTGAGAATGTGCGCGGTAAAGATGTGTTTATCCTGCAATCCTCCTGCGCGCCGACCAATGATAATCTGATGGAAGTAATGGTAATGGCGGATGCGCTCAAACGCGCTTCAGCCGGACGCATTACCGCCGCGATGCCGTATTTTGGCTACGCGCGTCAGGACAGACGCCCGCGTTCGGCGCGTGTCGCCATTACCGCCAAGCTGGTCGCCGATATGCTGACCAGCGCCGGTGTGGACAGACTGCTGACTATGGATTTGCACTCCGACCAGATTCAGGGTTTTTTCGATATTCCTGTGGACAATATCTACGCCAGCCCGATTTTGCTGGCAGACGTATGGCGTCAAAACTACCCCAATTTGATCGTGGTTTCACCTGACGTCGGCGGCGTGGTACGCGCCCGTGCGCTGGCCAAGCAGATGGACGCCGACCTGGCGATCATAGACAAGCGTCGTCCCAAGCCTAACGTGGCTAAAGTGATGAATATCATCGGCGAAGTGTCGGGACGCACCTGTTTGATCATGGATGATCTGGTGGATACGGCCAATACCTTGTGCGAAGCGGCAAAGGCGCTGAAGGAGAAGGGCGCTACGCGCGTGCTGGCCTACTGTACGCATCCGGTATTGTCCGGCCCGGCCATAGAGCGCATCGAAAATTCCGAAATTGATGAATTGGTCGTTACCGATACCATCCCCTTGTCGGCGGCAGCGCAGAATTGCAAGCGCATACGTCAGCTGAGCACGGCGGAATTGATGGCGGAAACGATACGCCGCATCAATAACGAAGAATCGGTCAGCTCGCTGTTCACAGAATAAAGTTTTAGCGGCAGCCATGTTGGTTGCCGTTTGTTTGAATCGACTGGTCGCGGTCGATTCTATATTTGGAGAAGTAAAAAATGACAACTACATTCAACGCAACAACACGCAAAACGCAAGGTACGGGTGCGAGCCGCCGTCTGCGTAAAGCCGGCTCCGTACCGGGCGTAGTTTACGGTTCAGGCGATGCCGTGATGATCGAAATGAATCACAACGAACTGTACTACAAGCTGCGTGCAGAATCGTTCCACGCCTCTGTGCTGACCATGAATCTGGATGGTAAGGAAGAAGCGGTGCAATTGCGCGCTTTCGTCAATCACCCTTTCCGTCAGCAGGTTCAGCATCTTGATTTCCAGCGTGTTGATTTGAATAAGGAAATTCACATCAAGGTGCCATTGCACTTCATCAACCAGGACGTCGCACCGGCTGTCAAGACCGGCGGCGGCAAGATCAGCCACGTGATGATCGACGTGGAAGTCACCTGCTTGCCGGTTAACCTGCCAGCCTTCATCGAAGTCGATCTGGGCAAGCTGGAACTGGGTCACTCTGTACACTTGTCCGACCTGAAGTTCCCCGAGGGCGTGGCATTGTGCGCACATGGCGAACATGCTGCTGAAGCCGTTGTGGCAACCGTACAAGTGCCGCGTGGCGCGGTTGAAGCCGCTGCTGCCGAAGCTGACAAGCAGTAATCAAGGCCTAACCTTGAAACCCGCCATTGCTGATACCGGCATGGCGGGTTTTTTATTTTGAGCTAGCCGGTAAATGAGTCCAATACGCCTGATTGTCGGTCTGGGGAATCCCGGACGCGAATACGAAACCACCCGCCACAATGTCGGATTCTGGTGGGTGGATGCGCTTGCACGTGAAGAGAACCTCGGTTTCAAAAGCGAAGCCAGATTTCATGGGCTGGCGACACGCGGCCAGCTGCATGGTCACGAAGTATGGTTGCTTAAGCCGCAAACCTTCATGAATCTGAGCGGGCGCGCCGTTGCGGCGATGGCACAATTCTACAAAATCACCCCGGCAGAGATACTGGTGGTGCACGACGAGCTGGATTTGCAGCCCGGCATCGCGCGTCTGAAGCTGGGCGGCGGCCACGGCGGCCACAACGGGCTGAAGGACATCATCGCGCAGCTCGGCACGAAAGATTTCTGGCGGCTGCGGCTCGGTGTCGGTCATCCCGGTGATCGCGCCGAAGTCGTCAACTATGTGTTGAACGATCCGCGCCGCGAAGAGCGCGAATTGATAGCAGAAGCCATGCAACAGGCGCAGCATATCGCGCATCTGGTAATAGATGGAAAAACCGAAGCGGCAATGTTGAAGCTGCATAGCAAGTGCCCGGCCTAATTACTTATTGAAAAGAGAACACCATGAGTTTGAAATGCGGAATTGTCGGCCTGCCTAACGTAGGCAAATCCACCCTGTTTAATGCGCTGACCAAAGCGGGCATCGCGGCGGAAAATTATCCCTTCTGCACCATCGAACCTAACGTCGGCATCGTCGAAGTGCCTGATCCGCGCATGGCCGAGCTGGCCAGGATCGTCAAGCCGCAACGCATGCAGCCGGCCATCGTCGAATTTGTCGACATCGCAGGGCTGGTGGCCGGAGCTTCCAAGGGCGAAGGGCTGGGCAACCAGTTTCTCGCCAATATCCGCGAGACCGATGCCATCGTCAACGTAGTGCGCTGTTTTGAAGATGAAAACGTGATTCATGTTGCAGGTCGCGTCGATCCGCTGTCTGATATCGAGGTGATCCTGACGGAACTTGCGCTGGCCGATATGGCGGTGGTCGAGCGTACCCTGCATCGCGAAAGTAAGAAGGCACGGTCAGGCGACAAGGATGCGCAAAAGCTAGTAGCGGTGCTGGAAAAACTGCTGCCGCATCTGAACGAAGGCCGTCCCGCGCGTACCGCCGGTTTGAGCGATGACGACAAGGAAATCATCAAGCCGTTGTGCATGCTGACCATCAAGCCCGCGATGTACGTCGGCAATGTTCTGGAAGACGGCTTCGAAAACAATCCGCATCTGGACCGTCTGCGCGAACATGCGGCCAGGGAAGGCGCGCCGGTAGTCGCGCTTTGCGCCAAGATTGAAGCCGAACTGGCTGATCTGGATGATGCCGACAAGCTGGAATTTCTGGCCGATCTGGGATTGGATGAGCCCGGCTTGAACAAACTTATCCGCACCGGTTACGACCTGCTCGGCCTGCAAACCTACTTCACCGCCGGCGTGAAGGAAGTGCGCGCCTGGACCATCCATAAGGGCGATACCGCACCGCAGGCGGCCGGGGTGATACACACCGATTTCGAACGCGGTTTCATCCGTGCCCAGACTATCTCCTATGCCGATTTCATCGCCTGCGGCGGCGAATCGGGCGCCAAGGAAAAGGGCAAGATGCGCGTCGAAGGCAAGGAATACGTGGTGCAGGACGGAGATGTATTGAATTTCCTGTTTAACGTCTAAGCAGCATTGATTTTGTTGAATCAACCCCTGTTCATCGTTGCTGATGGCAGGGGTTTTGTGCATTTTGGCCTAGTGGCTAATGATCGCGGGTTACATCCCCACCCGAATCACTGCATAATTCACCAGTTCAAGCTACGTCACCGCACCAATTAAGGATAAACACGCATGGCAATCAAGAAATCTGAACTCTATAGCTCCTTATGGCGCGGTTGTGATGAACTCCGTGGGGGCATGGATGCCAGCCAGTATAAGGACTACGTGCTGGTGCTGCTGTTCGTCAAATACGTGTCGGACAAGTATGCCGGTCAGCCCGATGCGCTGATTGAAGTGCCTGAAGGTGGTAGTTTTAAGGATATGCTGGCGCTCAAAGGCGACAAGGAAATCGGCGACAAGTTAAACAAGATTATCGCAAGGCTTGCCGAAGCCAATGACCTCAAGGGCGTGATTGACGTTGCCGACTTCAATGATGCCGACAAGCTGGGAAAAGGTAAGGACATGCAAGACCGCCTGTCCAATCTGGTCAGCATCTTCGATTCCCCCGGCCTGAATTTCAGCAACAACCGCGCCGAGGGCGACGACATTCTGGGCGATGCCTACGAATATTTGATGCGCCACTTCGCCACCGAGAGCGGGAAATCAAAAGGTCAGTTCTACACCCCGGCAGAAGTCTCGCGCATCATGGCGAAGGTCATCGGCATCAATGCCGCCACCAGCCAGAGCCAGACCATTTACGACCCCGCCTGTGGTTCCGGTTCGCTGCTGCTGAAGGCGGCGGATGAGTCTCAAACCGGTGTCACCATCTACGGGCAGGAAATGGATAACGCCACCGCTGCGTTAGCCAAGATGAACATGATTCTGCACGACAACCCGACGGCGGAAATCTGGCAGGACAACACGCTGTCCAGTCCGCATTTCAAGGACGGGAGCGGCGGTCTGAAGCTGCATGACTTCGTGGTTGCCAATCCACCATTCTCCACCAAGGCATGGAGCAACGGTTTCGACCCTGCCAACGATTTGTATGAGCGTTTCGTCGATGGCATCCCGCCCGACAAGAACGGCGACTACGCCTTCCTGCTGCACATCATCCGTTCGCTCAAGAGTACCGGCAAGGGCGCGGTGATTTTGCCGCATGGCGTGCTGTTCCGTGGCAATGCCGAGGGCGGCATACGCCGCAACGTCATCCGCCGTGGCTATATCAAGGGCATCATCGGCCTGCCCGCCAACCTGTTTTACGGCACGGGCATCCCCGCCTGCATCATCGTACTGGATAAGGAAAATGCCGCCGGTCGCACCGGCCTGTTCATGATTGATGCCAGCCGTGGCTTCGTGAAAGACGGCAACAAGAACCGCCTGCGCCATCAGGACATCCACAAAATCGTGGACGTGTTTAACAAGCAACTGGAAATTCCGAAGTTTTCGCGCATGGTCGGCGTGGCGGAAATCGAGGCCAACGACTACAACCTGAATATCCCCCGCTACATCGACAGTTCTGAAGCGGAAGACCTGCAAGACATCGCGGCACACCTGAAGGGTGGCATCCCTAACGCGGATGTGGATGGCATGTCTGCGTACTGGCAAGTGTTCCCTACCTTGCAGAAGCAACTGTTCGACACCGGCACTGCCGGATATAGCCAGATGAAAGTGGCAGCAGCACAGGTGAAGCCCACCATCTTCGCCCACTCCGAATTTGTCAGCTACACGCAATCGGTCAGCACTCTGTTCCAGCAATGGCGCACGAACAACATCGCCCGACTGAAAGGAATTTCACAGGACATGCACCCCAAGCCCTTGATTGACCAGCTGTCAGAAGATTTGCTGCAAACCTTCAATCAAGTGCAGTTGATAGACAAATATGACGTGTACCAGCACC
Organism: uncultured Gallionella sp.; assembly: GCA_964385275.1. Classification (GTDB taxonomy): domain Bacteria; phylum Pseudomonadota; class Gammaproteobacteria; order Burkholderiales; family Gallionellaceae; genus Gallionella. The sequence continues at coordinate 45,466 of CAYLOK010000001.1, forward strand.
TGATGAGCTATTGGGCTGACACCATGCAGGACGATGCCTACCTGATTACAGGAGACGGCTGGCAGGCGGGTAACGATGCCAGCAACGGCCTGATACCGCCCTCACTCATCATCGCCCGTTACTTCTCCTCTGAGCGTGAGGCGATTGAACAGCTCGAAGCCGAGCGCGATGCCATTAGCCGCCAACTGGAAGAACTGGATGAGGAGCATGGCGGCGAAGAGGGTTTGTTAGCCGAAGCCAAGAACGACAAGGGCAAACTGAGCAAGGCAACGGTTGCCGCACGTCTCAAGGACATCAGTAGGGTGGATAAGCGTAGCGCATCCACCGACAACGCTGAAGAATGTGCCATCTTGGCAAACTATTTATCACTCATCGAGCAGGAATCCGCTGCCAACAGACAGGTGAAGGATGCACAAAAGCTGCTGGATGCGAAAGTGGCGGCGCAATATGCCAAACTCAGTATCGAGGACATCAAGACCTTGGTCGTTGATGACAAGTGGCTCACTACGCTGGCGGCTGACGTTCAGACCGAGCTTGACCGCGTATCGCAAGCACTGACCGGACGCATCAAGCAACTTGCTGAACGCTACGCCGAGCCGTTGCCGCAACTGGCAGCCGATGTCGCCACCCTGAACGCCAAGGTCGAAGCGCACCTGAAACAGATGGGGTTTCAGCTATGAGCCATATCGAATCCAATTGTGGCGAATTCGCCACAATTAAACCTATCGAATTCGAGAGGTTTAGAAATGAAGCGGGAAGCAACTATTTTGTCCTCTCGCCACAACGATGGATTGAAGCCACTCAGGCGGTTGGTATCACCTCCAAATCGGGACGCTACGGCGGAACTAATTGGACATCACAAATTGTGATCTCCAGCATGAATGGTGGATGCGCTATTGCTTATCCACCCTACCCTTTTCACGCTTACAATCCTCGTAGGGTGGATAAGCGTAGCGCATCCGCCAACAGGCTCGCCGCATGAGCAACTATCACCGCACACACTTGGCGGGTGGCTGCTACTTTTTTACGGTTGTCACCCTCAATCGCGTTCCGATTTTCACTAATGAAGAATGCGTCGAGGTGTTAAGGCAATCCATCCACAAAGTGATGACGAGCCATCCCTTTGAGATTGACGCGATGGTCATTCTGCCCGAACATCTGCATTGCATTTGGCGATTGCCGGAGGGTGATGCCGATTATTCCTCACGCTGGCGTGAAATCAAAAAGGCTACTTCACGTCAGATCAGCACTGCCACGAATGCCCGCCACGAACGAAACGTGTGGCAACGCAGATTTTGGGAACACACCATTCGTGATGAAGAAGATTGGCGCAAACATATGGATTACATCCATTACAACCCCGTGAAGCACGGCTTGGTCAGCAGTCCCGGTGAATGGCCGTGGTCATCGTTCAGTCGTGCTGTGGCTAAGGGTTGGTACGAACCATCTTGGGGTAGCAGCGAACCAGCAACCATCCTCGGAATGGAGTGCGAATGAACAACCAAATTCACGTCAGCGGAATGAAAAGCGGTGGATGCGCTGCGCTTATCCACCCTACAGGTTGGCTGGTAAATAAATGGGTCGGGTGGATACACCCTAAAGGGTACAAGAGCGATAACGCATCCGCCGCAAGCGCGGTACGCCGCCATTCAGTAGGGTGGATAAGCGATAGCGCATCCACCAAAAATACCGTAATGGGAGTGCAACGATGACAGCCATGAATCGTATGCCGAGCGGATACAAGGTGAATTGTTGCGCAGCAACAAGAGAAGGTACCCTGGGGTACAAGCAGACCGAGGTCGGGGTGATTCCAGTGGACTGGAATGTCATGCAGTTTGGGGAACTCGCTGCGCCACGAAAAGAACGAGTTGACCCGAAGAAGTCTGGCATTCATGAGTTCTGTATCGAGCTGGAACATGTTGGGCAATCATCAGGAAGGTTGCTCGGAAGCACAAACACCGGAGTAAGTGCATCCCTTAAAACTGTTTTTCAAGTTGATGATGTGTTGTTTGGAAAGCTGCGAGCGTATCTTCGAAAGTACTGGCTTGCAGAAAGTGAAGGTGTCTGCTCAACTGAAATATGGGCATTAGTTGCTAATCCGCGATTGGCAACGCCCAGTTTTGTTTATCAAGTGGTTACAAGCGACTCGTTCATTGAAGCTGCCAGCAACTCCTATGGGACGCACATGCCGCGCTCCGATTGGAATTTGGTAAAAAATTGTACGTTTGCCACGCCCCCTCTCCCTGAACAACGCGCCATCGCCACCGTGCTATCCGATGTGGATGCACTGCTTGCCGCGCAGGACAAACTCGTCGCCAAAAAGCGCGACATCAAGCAAGCCGCCATGCAGCAACTCCTCACCGGCAAGCAACGCCTGCCGGGGTTTAGTGGGGAGTGGGAGGTGAAGCGGTTGAGAGAGGAATGTGAGCTCATTACCAAAGGAACAACTCCAACTTCGCTAGGTAAAGACTTTACAAGCAGCGGCATCAATTTCATCAAAATTGAAACCCTTGAAGAGAATGGAAAAATAATTAAGGACAAAGTTGCTTTCATTGACGCAGAAACGAACAATTTTCTGAAGCGTTCACAATTGCGAGAGAAAGATATTCTGGTGTCTATTGCAGGTGCTCTTGGAAGAGTTGCAGTTGTTGAGGCAGACCTATTGCCCGCAAATACAAATCAAGCATTGGCGATTGTTCGATTAAAGCTGTCAGGTAATATTGACCACGGTTTCCTTTTTTACTACTTGAACAGCTTGACCATAAAAAAATATATTGAGGCAATAAATGTTCAGGCAGCTCAGGCGAATTTGTCATTAGTAAATGTCGGTGATTTCACTATTTCCTTCCCTTCTTTGCCTGAACAAACCGCCATCGCCACCATACTCTCCGACATGGATGCCGACCTCACAGCACTCGAACAGCAACGCGACAAGACCCGCGCCCTCAAGCAAGGCATGATGCAGGAACTACTGACTGGAAGGATACGTTTAAAATGACACCAAGCAAAATCAAGACTAAGGGAAAGAGAGTTATCGAACCAAAGGAGGTAATTCGTATTGGCGTCGTCAGTACTTTTTTGAACAAATTAACGGAGCTCTACCCTACAAGAAAAGATGAAGTGCTTTTCTTTCGTGGTCATTCTAGTTATAGATTTGAGCTGAAACCAACAATTTACCGAGAACCGGGTTGGATTGAGAACGAGGACATATTATTCAAGGAGTTGGTTCTTCGATGTCCAAATGACTTGCCAGACCGAGAGTCAACGTTTCAAACGTTGGTTAAGATGCAACATTACTCTCTTCCTACCCGTCTCTTGGACATAACGACCAACCCGCTAATTGCCCTGTATTTCGCGAGCGAAACATATAAACCAAAGACATCCAAAAGAGTCCCAGCAGAAAACGGCGAGGTAGTTGTTTTCACAATTCCCAAAGCCGAGATTAAGTATTTCGATAGCGACACCGTAAGCGTTATATCGAATGTCAGCCGTCGGCCTAGTAGTTTTTCTTTGCCTACAGGTGAAATCGAGCCGTCTCACTACACCGATAATGATGAGATAAAGCGGTTTCTACATGAAATTAAAAAAGAGAAACCCTACTTTGAGCCAGCGATTGAACGCTCGCATATTGAGTCAGTGGTATGCGTTAAGCCAAAACTAGATAACCCAAGAATTATTCGACAGGACGGTGCTTTTCTTCTCTTTGGAATTCATGGGAGCAAATTACAGCATGCTTCGCTACCGGATAATTACACCACCAAAACAAATGCAAGGCGATTGCTTATTTCTAGTGAAAGCAAAAAAAAGATTCGTCAACAACTAGAATCCTTGGGTATTACTCAAGCAACTATCTTTCCTGAGATAGAACACGTAGCCAATCACATTAAAGCATCCTACGGTCTAAATATTCCAGAAGGTGTGAAGTGAACGCTGTCGGGAAAATCGAACGCGCCACCCAGCAGCGCGTGGTAAAACTGTTCCGCGAGCAGTTGGGCTATGACTATCTGGGCAACTGGGGTGGTCGGGTGGGCAACCGCAATATCGACACCGATTTATTGAGCCGATTCCTCAAAAAGCAGGGCTATGACGATGACCTCATCAGTCGCGCGATGCACCAACTTAACAAAGTGGCAGGCGACCAGAGCAAAAGCCTGTATGACACGAATAAAGCTGTCTATGAGTTGCTGCGCTATGGGGTGAAGGTGAAAGCAGACATCGGTGAGAACACGCAGACGGTGTGGCTGATAGACTGGAAGAACCCGCATAACAACCACTTCGCCATTGCCGAGGAAGTGACCATCAAAGGGGCGGACGCAAAAGCCAACACCAAGCGTCCCGATGTGGTGATTTATGTGAACGGCATCGCGCTCGGCGTGCTGGAATTGAAGCGTTCCACCGTGTCGGTGTCGGAAGGCATACGCCAGAATCTGGACAACCAGAAAAAGGTGTTCATCCAGCCATTCTTCACCACTATGCAGTTGCTGATGGCGGGCAACGATACCGAAGGGGTGCGCTACGGCACGGTAGAGACCAAGGAAAAATACTACCTGACGTGGAAGGAAGACGTAGGGGCACGGCGTGCCGTGTCCCTGTCTGATGCCGTACCCGAATCCGGTGCCGATGAAGACCGGGCACGGCACGCCATGCCCCTACACCGTCACCTGGCCCAGCTTTGCGATAAAGCTCATTTCCTCGAACAAATTCACGACTTCATCGTGTTTGATGCAGGGGTGAAAAAGCTCTGCCGTCACAACCAATACTTCGGCGTGAAGGCCGCACAAGACCATATCAAACGTCGCGAGGGCGGCATCATCTGGCACACTCAAGGCAGTGGCAAGAGCCTGACGATGGTGTGGCTGGCAAAGTGGTTGCGCGAAAACGTCAAGGATGCGCGGGTGGTCATCATCACCGACCGCACCGAACTGGACGAACAAATCGAGAGAGTGTTCAAGGGCGTGGATGAAGATATCTACCGCACCCAGAGCGGCTCAGACCTGATTGCCAAACTCAACGCCACCACGCCGTGGCTGATAGCGTCCTTGATACACAAGTTCGTCGGTCGCGAAGAAGGCGAATCGCTGGTCGATATTGGTGCATTTATCGAGGAGATGCAGCGCGGCCTGCCTGCGGACTTCAAGGCGCGTGGCGATATTTACGTGTTCGTCGATGAGTGTCACCGCACCCAGAGTGGCGAGCTGCACAAGGCGATGAAAGCCATCCTGCCGAACGCGCTGTTCATCGGCTTCACCGGCACGCCGTTGCTGAAAGCCGACAAACAGAAGAGCATCGAGATATTCGGTGGTTACATCCATACCTATAAATTCGATGAGGCGGTACGCGACAAGGTAGTGCTGGACTTGCGCTATGAGGCGCGGGACATCGACCAGAGCATCACCTCATCCGCCAAAATCGACCAGTGGTTCGATTCCAAGACCCGTGGGCTGAACGACATCGCGCTGGCACAGCTCAAGCAAAAATGGGGCAGCATGCAGAAGGTGCTGAGTTCCAAGTCACGCCTGGAGAAAATCGTTGCCGACATCCTGATGGATATGGAAACCCGTGACCGGCTGCAAAGCGGTCGCGGTAACGCCATGCTGGTGACGAGCAGCATCTATGAGGCGTGCAAGTGCTACGAGCTATTTGAACATTCGGAACTGGCGGGCAAGTGTGCGATTGTCACCTCGTATGCGCCATCGCCTGCTGACATCAAGGGTGAGGAAACCGGCGAAGGGTTGACCGAGAAGCTGAGGAAGTACGAGATATACAACCGGATGCTGGGCGACAAGTCGTCGGAAGACTTCGAGCAAGAGGTGAAGAAGAAATTTATAGCCCAACCCGGCCAGATGAAGCTGCTCATCGTGGTCGATAAATTGCTGACCGGCTTTGATGCACCCTCTGCCACCTACCTATACATCGATAAGCAAATGCGCGACCACGGACTGTTTCAGGCGATATGCCGCGTCAATCGACTGGATGGCGACGACAAGGAATACGGTTATATCGTCGATTACAAAGACCTGTTCAAGAGCCTCGGCACGGCGATTGAGGACTACACCTCCGGCGCGCTGGATGGTTATGACAAGGAAGATGTGGCGGGATTACTGGTTGACCGGCTGCAAATGGCGCGTGAACGACTGGAAGAAGCGCGGGAAGCCATTAAAGCACTGTGTGAGCCGGTGGAAATGCCGAAGGATACGGCTGCCTATCTGCGTTATTTCTGCGCAAGTGACACCGCCGACAAAACCCAGCTCAAGCTGAATGAGTCCAAGCGCATCACCCTGTACAAACTCACCGTGTCATTGATACGCGCCTATGCCGACATCGCCAACGAGATGAGCGAGGCCGGTTACAGCGCAGTGCAGTCTGACAAAATCAGGCAGGAAGTTGACCATTTCGAGAAGGTGCGCAGCGAGGTCAAGATGGCGAGTGGCGATTACATCGACCTGAAGATGTTCGAGCCCGCTATGCGCCACCTGATTGACACCTACCTCCGAGCGGAAGAAAGCGAGAAAATTTCCGCCTTCGATGAAATCAATCTGGTTCAGCTGATTGTCGAGCGCGGGGCGGATGCCGTGCAGGAGTTACCCAGGGGCATACGAGAGAACCAAGAAGCGGTCGCGGAAACCATCGAGAACAACCTGCGCCGCGTCATCATCGACGAGCAGCCCATCAACCCCAAGTATTACGAGAAGATGTCCGAGCTGCTGGACAGTCTGATAATCCAGCGTCGGGAAAAGGCGGTGGAGTATGAGCACTACCTCGCCGAACTGATTGCGCTGGCAGGCAAGGTACAAAAGCCTGGTGGCGGCACTGACTATCCGAAGACATTGAACACGGGTGCGAAGCGCGCGCTGTATGACAATCTGGGCAAAGATGAAGACCTCGCCCTCGCGGTCGATTACGCTGTGCTGTCCACAAAACGGGATGACTGGCGCGGACACAAGGTCAAAGAAAAGGAAGTGCGCTATGCCGTGAAGCTGGCACTCAATGATGACGCCCTGACCGACACCGTATTCGACTTGGTGAAGAACCAGAATGACTATTGAAACCCTCAATCATGTAGGGTGGATAAGCGTATGCGCATCCACCATTTGGCTAGCGGTGGATGCGCTTTGCTTATCCACCCTACCATTCGGGGTTGTTGGATGACGATTTTATTACATCAAATCAAGGTGAGCGGTCTGGCGGTAGATGTTGTTCGCAAGGACATCAAAAACCTGCATCTGGCCGTCTATCCCCCGCTGGGCAGGGTGCGTGTCGCTGCTCCGCTGCTGGTAAGCGATGAAGCGGTACGGCTGGCGGTCATCTCCAGGCTGTCGTGGATTAAGAAGCAGAAGAACAAATTCACCAGTCAGGCGCGGCAGTCGGCGCGGGAGTATGTCTCCGGTGAGAGTCATTATTTCCAGGGCAGTCGCTACCGCCTGAACGTGATTTACCAGACCGGCGCGGCGCGTGTCGCCATACGAAATAAATCCGCCCTCGACTTATACGTGCGGGAAGGCAGCGACCGTGAACAGCGCGAGAAGGTGTTGCTGGAATGGTATCGCCAGCAACTCAAGGAGTTGATTCCGCCGCTGGTAGCACACTGGCAAACCGTTATCGGCGTGACAGTCGCGGATTGGCAGGTCAAGAAGATGAAAACCAAGTGGGGAACCTGCAACATAGCGGCGGGACGCATCTGGCTGAATCTGGAGCTCGCCAAGAAATCAGCGCAGTGCCTTGAATATATCGTCGTGCACGAGATGGTGCACCTGCTGGAACGGCATCACAACGACCGCTTCACCGAGCTGATGAGCAGGTTTATGCCACAGTGGCGGCTGCACCGGGAAGAACTGAATCGCTCCGCGCTGGGGCATGAAGATTGGAGTTATTGAATGAATACGCGTACCTGGCAATTGTTGCGCCTGCTGGCAGATGGTGGATTTCACTCCGGTGAGGCATTGGGCCGACAGCTGGGTGTGTCGCGCGCGACGGTGTTCAATGCGTTGGCATCGGTGGCGGATGAGGGGGTGGTGCTGCAACGCATACGCGGGCGGGGTTACCGGCTGGCTCAGCCCTGGCATGGTCTGGAAGGGGATGAAATCACTCGCCACCTGGATGATGCTGCGCCGCGTTTTCGGGTCGAGGTATTGCAGCAGGCGACTTCCAGTAATACCGAGTTGCTGCGCCGTGCCACTCAGGGTGCGCCTTCCGGCAGCGTGCTGGCTGTGGAGTTGCAGACCGCAGGGCGCGGGCGCATCGGGCGCGCCTGGCATTCCGGTCTGGGCAATGCGCTGACTTTTTCACTGTTGTGGCGTTTCGATTGCGGCCTGAACGCGCTGTCCGGCTTGAGCCTGGCGGTGGGTCTGGCTATATTGCGTGCGTTGAAACGGTTCGATGCGGCTGGCGTGGGGCTGAAGTGGCCGAATGACCTGCTCGCGCCGCATGGCAAGTTGGGCGGTGTGCTGATCGAGGCGCAAGGCGATATGTATGGGCCGAGCGCGGTGGTGATCGGCATCGGCCTCAATTGCACGCTGCCGCTGGTATTGGAACGGGCGATTACCCAGCCCGCCGCTGCAATGGACCAGGTGTGCGCCGTGCCGCTTGCGCGCAGTTTGTTGCTGGCGGCGGTATTGCAGGAATTGGCTGTGGTGCTGGATGAATTCGCGCTCACTGGCTTTGCGGCCTTGCGCGCCGAATGGCAGCAGTGCCATGCTCATCAGAATTTACCCGTTCAGTTGCAAATGCCGGATGGTTCGCGCATCGGCGGCATCGCGCGCGGCGTCAGCGAGGGCGGAGAATTGTTGCTGGAGACGGCTCAGGGGATCAGGCAGTTTAATTCCGGCGAAGTGGGGGTGCGGCAATGATGAGATTGTTGATTGATGCGGGCAACACAAATATCAAATTGGCACGGGTGGACGGTGAGAACTGGCTGCCCATCGTTAATCTGCCGAGTAATCAGGCCTGCGATTTGAGTTTCGCCGATTACCCCGATATGCATCAGATTTATGTCAGTAATGTGGCGGGCGCTGACGTTGAACGCCCTATTCGCGCGGCTTGCGCTGCCCGGCACTGGTCGCCGCAATTTATTACGTCGCAGTCTGAACAATGCGGCGTGCGCAATAGCTATGCGGTGCCTGCACAGTTGGGGAGTGACCGTTGGGCGGCGCTCATCGCAGCATGGCATCGCGTCGGGGGTGCGTGTCTGGTGGTAGGGTGCGGCACGGCAACCACCATAGATGCGCTGTCTGATCGCGGCGAATTTATCGGCGGGTTGATTTTGCCGGGAATCGAACTGATGCAGCGCAGTCTGACAGTGGGTACTGCGCAATTACAAGCGATGGATGGCGGCTACGCAGCTTTCCCGCGCAACACGGCCGATGCGATATTGAGCGGGGCGATACAGGCCGGTTGCGGCGCCATACAGCGGCAGCACGCGTTGCTGGGCAAGGCGGATGCGCCCGTGTTGCTGAGCGGAGGCGCAGCGCAGCGATTGCAGCCACATATCGGTTTGCCGGTCGTTATGATGGATAATCCGGTATTGCAGGGATTGTTGTTAATCGCACAGGAAACGGGCAAAGCATGAAAAAAAGTATAAAAATAATTTTTTGGCTGTTAATCGCGGCGAATGTGATTTTTTTTACCGTGATGAAGGCGGGAATTTTTGACGATGCGCAGCTCGCGCAAGCGAAACAAACCCTGCATGAAGAAAAAATCATTCTGCTGGGTGCGTCCGCTCCGGCGGCTCAGTCTGCTGTTGTGCTGGCCGAATCGGCAGTAGCGCCTGTTCCGGCAACGGTCGAACCAGCCAGTTGTTTTGAATGGGGCGAATTCTCCGGGGCGGAGCTGGAGCAGGTTAGGAATGCCTTGAAAAAATTGCAGCCGGGCGGCAAACTGGCTTCGCGGGAAATTGACCGCAATATCGGATATTGGGTGTATATCGCCCCCCTCAAGGACAAGGCAGACATAAGCCAGAAGCTTGCCCAGCTCAAGGCGCGCGGCGTGACAGACTATTTTGTGGTGCAGGAGCCAGGCGAGTGGCTGAACGCCATTTCGCTCGGACTGTTTAAAACACGGGAATCGGCACAAAACTTTTTGGAGGGATTGCGCGCCAAAGACGTGCGTACTGCACAGATTGGTGAACGCGCCAGCAAAAATAAGGCAACTGTGTTGATAATCAACGGTCTGGATACTGAAATGAGCGAAAGATTGGCCGGGTTGCAGAAAATTTTTTCAGAGAGTGCCTTAAAGCGTGTTTCTTGCCATTGACACAACGGGGTTAAATCTGGAGAATGCCGCCCTCATCGGTGATATAGCTCAGTTGGTTAGAGCACAGCACTCATAACGCTGGGGTCGGTGGTTCAAATCCACCTATCACCACCAAACAAAGCTTTACGTGAATAGCAGCAAATAAAAAACCAGCCTGAGCTGGTTTTTTATTTGCTTGCTTTATTTTCAGCTTAGTTTTTGCTGAACAGTTGCGAAACCATCCACAACGCAAAGCCAGTTGCCAAAATCACGGTTCCTACAGATGCTACGGTAGCGATAATTGCCATTTCTTCTCCTCCCGAGAGATGTAAATCGAACAAATAAACAAAACAACGGTGCGAATCGTAGCACAGTTCTTTTTGCAGGAAAATTATTTTGTTCAAAGGGAAGTTAGCCCGACGGTGGTATCCGTAGGCAAAGCTGGCTGTGGCGGGGGTTGGAGCGGGGAAGTCGTTTTACAGGCTTCCCCTGCGGAATCGGTTTAGTTGCTCTTGAAGACCTGGGTTACCATCCAGATTGCAAAGCCTACTGCGAGTGTAACGGTGAATATCGAGGCTATAGTAGCGATTAGCGCCATTTTATTTTATCTCCCTGAGTTATGTATTCAACTACCGAAAAATAGTTGACTGAAACTTTGTGTATTATATAAGTAATTTAATCGGGAATACACGCAACTTATTTGTGGCTAATCAACTTTGTTCGGGTTCGATTCAAATCATAATTTTCAAACATCAAGGTATCATCTCGTCGCGATGAAAAAACTCTATATAAAAACTTATGGCTGCCAGATGAACGAGTACGACTCGGACAAGATGGCGGATGTGTTGCGTGCCTGCGACGGAATGGAACAGACAGACAAGATCGAAGAGGCGGATGTCATTTTGTTTAACACCTGTTCGATACGCGAGAAGGCGGAAGAGAAGGTGTTTTCCGACCTGGGGCGCGTGCGACCGCTTAAATTGGCCAACCCCAATTTGCTGATCGGCGTGGGCGGTTGCGTAGCCAGTCAGGAGGGCGACGCGATCATCAAGCGCGCGCCTTATGTGGATGTGGTGTTCGGGCCGCAAACCCTGCACCGCTTGCCGCAGCTGATAAAGGCGCGGCATGACACGGGCCGTCCGCAGGTGGACATTACTTTCCCTGAAATCGAGAAATTTGATCACCTGCCTGTGCCTGTCCTGAGCCATGTCGAAGGGGCGCAGACGGCTTCGGCATTCGTTGCCATCATGGAAGGGTGCAGCAAATACTGCACCTTCTGCGTCGTGCCTTATACGCGCGGCGAAGAGGTTTCGCGTCCGCTGGCGGATGTGATGAAGGATATCGGGGAATTGACCCGTCAGGGCGTGAAAGAAGTGACGCTGATCGGTCAGAATGTGAATGCCTATGCAGGTGCGACAGACGATGACGATACGGTGGACTTCGCCTATCTGTTGCAAGCCATCGCAGCACTGCCCGAAATTGCCCGTATCCGTTATTCGACCTCGCATCCACGGGATATGAGTCAGCGTCTGATCGACGTGTACGCCACAATCCCGAAGCTGGTCAGCCATTTGCATCTGCCGGTGCAGTCAGGTTCGGACCGTGTATTGGCTGCGATGAAGCGCGGCCATACCGTGCTGGAATATAAGTCCGTCATTCGCCGTGTGCGCGCCGTGCGTCCCGACATCTGTATCACCTCGGATTTTATCGTCGGTTTTCCCGGTGAGACCGAGCAGGATTTTGAAGCGACGCTGAAACTGATCGACGACATCGCTTTCGATAACAGCTTCAGCTATCTGTACAGCCCGCGTCCCGGCACCCCGGCCGCCGAGATGCGCGACGATACGCCGCACGAGGTCAAGGCGGCGCGACTGAAACGCTTGCAGGATAAATTGTCCTCACTGGAGGATGCGGTGGGGCAGTCCATGCTGGGCTCGGTGCAGCGCGTGCTGGTGGAAGGCATCTCCAAGAAGGATGTGCTGGAGCTGGCCGGGCGCACCGACAACAACCGCGTGATCAATTTCCGTGGCTCGCCCGGCATGATCGGTCGTTTCGTCGATGTGAGCGTGACTGAAGTTGTCCGGCATACCTTGCGCGGCGAGTTGGCGGGGCAGGTCGAATGAAACCGGTGGATAAAATTGCCAAGCCGACACTCTCTCTGACCGTTCAGTATGTCAGCACCGCAGCCGTATTGCCGACGCGCCCGCAATGGCGGCGCTGGATTAAGGCCGCATTGCAGTGTGATGTGAGTCTCGCGCTGCGCATCGTTGATGAGGCGGAAGGGCGCGAGCTGAACAAGGCGTATCGCGGTAAAGATTATGCGACCAATGTGCTGACTTTCGTCTATGACGAAGAGGGCAACCTGTCCGGAGATGTGGTGATTTGTGCGCCGGTGGTGGAAAGGGAAGCCGCAGAGCAGGGCAAGGACCTGCTGTCTCATTATGCGCATCTGGCGATTCACGCCGCGCTGCATTTGCAGGGCTATGACCACGAAGATGACGATGAGGCGGCAGAGATGGAAGCACTGGAAACCGCGTTAATGGTAAGATTGCGCTACCCTGATCCTTATCAAGAAACCTGAACCGAAAATGGATGACCCCGAGAGTCACAAGCCCACCTTGCTGGAACGCCTTTCCGCGCTGCTGTTGCGCGAACCGGAAGACCGGGAACAACTGGTAACGCTGCTGCACGGCGCTTACGAAAATAATCTTCTGGATGCCGACGCGCTGTCGATGATGGAAGGCGTGTTGCAAGTCTCCGAACGGCAGGTGCGCGAAATCATGATCCCCCGCGCACAAATGGATGTCATCGACATCAGCCAACCCCCCGAAGCATTTATCCCTTTTGTCATTGAAACCGCGCACTCGCGTTTCCCGGTGATCGAGGGCGACAAGGACAATATCATCGGCATTCTGCTGGCGAAAGATTTGTTACGTTACTACGCCGGGGAAGAATTCGATGTGCGCGATATGTTGCGCCCGGTGGTGTTTGTGCCGGAATCGAAACGCTTGAACGTGCTGTTGCGCGACTTTCGCAGCAATCGTAACCACATTGCGCTGGTGGTGGATGAATACGGCGGCGTGTCGGGCATGGTGACGATTGAAGATGTGCTTGAACAAATTGTCGGCGACATCGAAGACGAATACGACTTCGATGCCGACGAGGACAATATCATCGCCGATGACACGGGGCATTACCGCGTCAAGGCCGATACCGAGATCGAGGATTTCAATGAAGCGCTCGGTACGGATTTCAGCGATGAAGATTGCGATACTGTGGGCGGTTTAGTGCTCAAGGCTGCCGGGCAACTCCCCAGGTGCGGTGATCGCCTGCATTTCGGCGATCTCATCTTCACCGTGCTGCGCGTGGATAGCCGCAGATTGTATTCCCTGATGGTGGAGCGGAAAAAGACCGAGGTTTAGCAGCCTGTCAGGCGTCCTCTGCTTGGGTTGCGCCGGGGGATTACTCTTCAGCCCAGACTTTTCACGATGTACGGTCCCAGCGCGTTGGCGACGGGCATCGGCAGCTTGCGCCACAGCTTGATGAACAAACGGTATTTCGGGTTGAGCGGGTTGTGTTCCGGGATGCTTGCCGCATTGACCAGATAATATTCGTAATGCAGCGGCACCGGTTCGAAGCCCCAGTTCTTCTTGAAGTCGTATTGCCCGGTGCCTAGCTTGCTGCGCCCGTAGTCGAACAGGCGGTAGCCGCGTTCGCAGCCTCTGCGCATTAATTCCCAATACTTGAAGTCGTTCGCCGCCAGTAGGCGTGCATCTTCGCTGTCTCCTGCGTGGTGGGGAAGCACTTCGTCCCTGAAATAGAACGCCAGCACGCTGCTGATGGCCCGGCCTTGATGCAGCACGGTGAGTATTTCGCAATTTTTGCCAAACACCTCGCGCAACAGCGAAAAATAGCGTTTGGGCAGGGCGGGCGTGCCGTGGCGTTTTACGTTATCGGCAAACAGAGCGAAGAAGCGCTCGACACCCTCGTCCAGTTCGCTGATAAGGCCATTTTTGATGCCTTTGCGCACCATGGCACGCTGCTTGCGCGGAATCGACTGCATGTTTTTCTCGACGTCCGGGTCTATGGCTTTACGAAAAATGAAGTACAGGTCGTTACTGGGCCAGTCGGTATGAAACGGTTTGAGCCGACGGTATTCCAGATGGCCGACATTCAGTTCGCGCGCCAGCGCCTGGGCCTGGCTGTCCAGCGCATCGCGCGCCGCATCGTCCGCCGCCGCTATGCCGCAATAATCGCAAAACACGTTGGAGACCAGCGAGTGTCCGAACAAGCGGCTTTTGATTTCGGTGAGCGGCAGCACGCCGACAATCGCGCCGTTCCTTTCCGCCAGCAGGTAATGGGTGCGATGGCGGAAGGCTCGCTCGATGACGGTTTTCCAGCCCGCCTTATGGAAAAAAGTCGCTTCCGGGCAAGTCTCGACAAAGGCATCCCACAGAGCGAAATCGGCCGCATTGAGTGTTTTGACGGTGATTTTTTGTAACATGTTGATTATTATGTAGTTATCGTATTTTAAAGACGCGGTCCATACGATCCCACTGAAAATCACCCAGCAGGGCGCGTAATCGCGGTTCGGTGCGGGACAGATTCACGTAATGGCGAAAGTGCGTTTTCAGGTCGATATGCTTTTGCCTGGGTTGTTCAGGGTCGAATTCCCAGGGATGGCAGTAGAAAATGCAGGGCTGTTGATCTACCCGGTTGACCCGCTGCATCAGCCAGCGGGATGCGGCATAGGGCAGCAGACGGAAATAGCCGCCGCCGCTGGCGGGCAGGTTGCGCCCGAACAGTCTGACCGTGGTGATGGGCAATTCGTAAATACCTTGCGGCCCGCGCGGTTGGAATTTGAAACGCGGCGCATCCGGCATACCGTAGTGGTCATGCTTGATCGGGTAGATGCTGGAGCTGTAAAGGTAGCCCGCCTGTTGCAGGCTATCCAGCGCCCACAGGTTGGCATGGCCTATCGAAAAGCTGGGTGCGCGGTAGCCTACGACCGCTGAGCCGCCCAGGTCTTCCAGCAGTTGTTTGCTGCGGGTGAGGTCATCGAGGAAGGCATCGGGACTCATCGCCGAGGCGCGCAAGTGATTGTAGCCGTGGCTGGCCAGTTCGTGTCCGCCGCTGACGATGTCGCGGACGAGTTGCGGGTAGCGCTCGGCGATCCAGCCCAGCATGAAGAAGGTCGCCTTGATGTTGCGCTCGTCCAGTAGCGCAAAAACCCGCGCCATATTGCGCTCCACCCGGCAGGAATGGCTATCCCAGCTTTCAGGGGATATGTACGGTGCGAAGGCGGAGACCTGAAAGTAATCTTCCACGTCGATGGTCATCGCATTGCGTATCGAAGTCTGATTATGGCAAGACATGTTATATCGCCGGGTGTGTGACAGATGAACATGGGTTGGCGTCAAGGCCGTACATTTCCATTCTCCCGTTAAAATTGCATTAAGAGTGAGGCGGTTACGGCATTTTCCTGGTAATCACCGATCATCTGACTAAAGTTGCGCCGGGTATGCCGCCATTCGACGAGACCGTTCAGCCTGGTTTGCAATTGCATGGCGATGCCAAGCTGGATGTGTTTGTCGTGGCTTGTTGCGCCCAGTGCGGGGAAGGTGTTTTTTACATATCCCGTCGTCAGGTTGGCGGCGGTGTACGGGCCTATTTTACTACTCCAGAACGCGTTTCCGCCCAGCTGTTTCGAGCGGTCGCCCTGTGCCGCCGCGCCGGGCAGGGCGAGGTTTTGAGTTTGCGGCGTCTGAGCGTCGCGCAATACATCGAACAGGGTGAGCATCAGCACATTTCTTCTTCCGTTCAGCGTCACGGATGTCTGCAAGCGTTTTTGCAGAAAAATCCGGTTGTTGAGCAAATTGACCGGGCCTGGAATTGGCTGTGTGGGGGTTGCGGCGCTGTCCAGAAACTGGGCCTGTGTGGTTGTGATGTCCTCGCTGTAGTTCGCGTTCCAGGTGGTTCTGCGCGAGCGGTGTCTGGCATTGAGCGCATAGTTTTTGCCGAAATATCTGCGCCCGAGGCGAGCTTCAATATGTGTCCTTTCGCTGGGCGCCCACGAAAATCCGCTTGAAAAAAATGAGCCAACCGGCTGCGTGCCTATCGAGAGGTAGTCGGATTTTTCATAGCCTGCGCCAGCCGTTAGGGCGAAGCGCGGTGTAATCAGATAGCTCAGGTTGCCGCCGTAGGTTTGACTGTTGACGGCTTGCACGTAGTTGTTGTAACTGGCTTGCTGTTTGTTGTAGTTCAGGCCCCACACCAGCGATTTGAAGGAGTCGCCGCTGTCCAGTTTTAACAACAGGCGATCAGTCTGGTTATTGGCCAAACCTGTTGCGTTGGTGTTGACCACGGAATGGCCGTAGCGCAGTTCTCCGGAGGCGACGCTCTGGAAGCGGTGTTGCAGGTAGGGGCTGATGGTAAGGGTCATTACATCGGCGCGATTGGCGGTGATGTTGAAGTTATTGATCGCCTGCGCTCCCAGGGCGGAAATGTTTTGCTGACCGATGGATGCCGTGCCATCCAGGAAAAGCCGGTTGTTGAGCAACTCTGTGCGCGCGTCCGCATTTAACTGGTGCCGGGTGGAATCCTGCTGAAAATTCTGTGCGTAAAACTGATTCTGCATTTGATAGAGGGCGCTGAGCTTTAATCTGGGGCCGGTGGCGTTCAAGGCCAGGCCGGGACTGATTTGGGTGACCCAGTCCGGCTGTTCGTTTCCTCGCGTCGCCAGCCTGATATTGTCGGAATAGGTTTCAGTCAAATTCAGGCTGAGTTTGAATGTCCATTCCGCTGCGCTGGCCGGGTGTGCAAACAGGAAACCAAAGACTGAAAACAGGGCGAGGGACAGGCGCGCAGACAGCGGTATGGCGGTTGATGAACGGGTCACTGCGTTGCGGGTAGTCTGCCTCACCGGCGGCTCCGGGCGGCAGGGAGACAGGGTGCGGATTGGCAGGCAAGGGTGTGCAGGGAGGGGTCATGCGGCGCGCACGATGTGTTACGTTGTGTCGTGTTGGCACGCCGATGATTATCCAGATGATTCATTTACCTGACCTTAATAATAATTGTAATTTCCTCTGGCGTTGAATGATTGGGCCTTGTTGTAGATCAGTTTGACATCGCTGCATGATTCGAGCTGCCGGAGGGCTTCCATGACTGATTTCTGGGGCGTTGTTTCAGACTCGATTACCATGACAATTTGTCCCATCTGGGTCGCCAGCGCACGCGATTCAGTGGTCAGTAATAAGGGCGGGGAATCGAAGATGATGATGCGGTCATGATAACGGTGTGCAATATCCGTCAATAAATCCTTCATATTCTGACTTGCCAGCAGTTCGGTGGCCTGTTTACTTTTTTTCCCCGACAAAATCACGGAGAGCTTTTCAATATTGGTTCTCATTATGACTTCGTTCAATTCGATGTGTTCGTCAAGCAGCACATCCAGCAGGCCCGGCCCCGCTTTCAGACCAAGGTAGGCCGGTATTGAGGGGCGCGCCACGTCGGCGTCAATCAGCAACACGGTATGGTCCATCTCCATTGCGATACTCATCGCCAGGTTGACGGCGCAAAAGGATTTCCCTTCCCCGGCAAGGGCGCTGGTAACCATGATCAGATTACCCTTGTTGGACTGTCCCTCGGTATGTCTGAAAGCATTTTGAATCAAGGGTCGTTTGATAATGCGAAATTCTTCAGCAATTTGACTCTTCTCGTCATGGGGCGTGATGATGCCCATCTGGTGCAACCTGGCGAGGTCCAGCATGACCTGATGGGAGCGCGCGGCAGGAGAGGGACTGGTCGCTGCCGCCTCATTGCCGTGTTCCGGTTTGCCTGCTGTCTGTTCGATGATACTCACGCTATCTCCCTTTGGAATCCGTTTTTTTGATTGACTGCCATGTTGGTGCGGACTTCAGCTATTTCTGGTTGCGAGACCGGATTCACGGCTCATTTTTGAAAGATTCAAAATAAGGCTGTCTTTGCCAATAACAGGCCATACAGGATCAGCAAGAATAATAGCGAGAGGCCGAAGGCATAAAGGTTCTTCTTGCGCTTGATTTTTTCCTGATTGGTCCAGATTCTGGACACCTCGCCCAGTACCGGTAATCCGGTAATTTCCCGAAGATCGCTCTGGCTGTGAAAGGCGGGTCGTATCTGGTTTATCGCGAATGCGACCCCGATACCGCTGGCCAGTGCAATGATAAACGCTAATGAAAATAGCTTTATCCGGTCAGGTCCCGATGGAAATTGCGGTGTTGTTGGCGGGTCGATTATTTTGAACGTCATCAACTCCGTGGTGTCGCCCATATTGCTGGATAGTTTTGCGGCTTCGCGACGTTCGAGGAGTTTGTCGTAATTTTCCTTGTTAACCTGATAGTCTCGATTGAGTTGAGCCAGTCCTGCCTCTATCTCAGGTACCGCATTGCTCATGGATTTTAACCGGTCATAGCGTTGAGTGTATTCTGCTACACGGGCCCGCATGCTGGCTACGCTTGACTCCGCCTGTGCCAGCGCTACATTGAGCTGTTGCAGCATGGGGCTATAGTTTTTACCGGGGTCGCTGCTGTTTTTGATGAGTTTGGCTTCCTCCCTCTTCATCTCCTGAAGTCGGGCGATCAGGCGTTTCGCGGAAATAACGTCTGGATGCAGCTCGGTATAGTTAAGGCGCAGCGCATCGAGATTCTTGTTCAAGGTTTCGATACGCGCATCAATTTCCGGATTGGATACCGTACTAATGCCGTCATCCGTCACCAGAGCCGGTTCATCGCCGGAAATTTGTTTCTTGAGTGTATCGCGCGCCTGTTCGGCTTCCTTGAGTTCCAGGCTTGCCTGGTCGAGGTTGTCTGCGACGGCCAGCATTTGCGCTGTGTAGTCTGAGCCTTGACGCGGCATGATGCCTATGTTCTGCTGCTGGAATTCCTTGAGAGCAGTTTCCGCCGCAACCAATCTCTCCTCATATTCACTAATTTGCTCATCCAGAAAACGGATGATGGAAGTGCTGTCCTTCTTGTTGTCGCCGATGCTTCCTTCGACGAAAATGGTCAACAGGGATTGAACAACATTTTTGGCAATTCTCGGATCTTCGTTGTGATAGGAAATAATGAAGAGGTTGTCGCGTCCGGTGGACTCTATCTTGATTTTGTCCAGCAAGTTTTTGATCAGCCGTTCTTTGTCATTGCCTGTCACGGCCTTGATGTCCAGGTCCACCATGCGCATGACTCTCTCAATGTTGGGACGGCTGATCAGGGTGCGGCTCATGATCGAGACCTGCTGCTCCACGTTGGGGGTCATCACCATCCCCGCCATCAGCGGTTGCAATACGCTTTGGGTATCAACGTAAATTCTCGCCGATGACTGATAGTCGTCAGGTATCTTGTAGACGGCTACCCATCCGATTATTGCGACGAGCCAGGCTGCTGCAACCGCCTGCCAGCGATATTTCCATATCCCCTTCAGGTGGTTGATCAACTGTGTTATCAGTTCTTCCATCGCGTAATGTTTTTCCTAAAAATGGTTGGTAACGAGTCGAAAGTGCGAGAATTTGACGAGGAAAAAGTTAAAAAAAGCTTTCGGGAATGACCATGATGTCCCCGGGCCGCATGGTCACGTTGGCTGATATGTCGCCGTCCTTAATCAGGTCGTCCAGCCGGACGAGAAACTGTTGTTGCTTGCCGTCGATGTTGCGAATGATACGGGTTTTGTTACCGGCAGCGAACTCGGTAATGCCACCGACTGCGATGACAACATCCAGTACCGTCATGTTGTCACGGTAGGGGAGCGCCTTTGGTTCGGCGGCCTGGCCTATGACCCGGATTTGCTGGCTATACGGCCCGACAAACCCGGTCACGATAACGGTTACAATCGGTTCCTGAATATACTTGGAGAGGGTTTTTTCAATATCTCTGGCCAGTTGCGATGCGGTTTTTCCGGCGGCCGGCATATCCTCCACCAGAGGGGTGGTGATTTTCCCATCCGGCCGAACCTGAACGGACAGGGAAACCTCCGGGTTATGCCAGACAGCGATGTTTATGTCGTCGCCCGGCCCAATCAAGTACTCATGGACGGGCGCGGATGTTTCCACAACGGCAGGTCGCGGCTGCGCGGCGCAGCCGCCGAGTGCAAGGACGAAAAACACGAAAGAAAAACCATTAAACCATCTCGCCGTATCAATGAATTGTGGTATGTTCACTTGGGTTACCTTTTGCGCAGTTTGGAAGAAACATCAGCAGAACCGGAATAAATCCAACTACTTCATAACGATTAAAAATGCCTTACCTATTTGAGGCAGGTGCTGTTTGATTACCGCTTAAAGTCGTCAATTCTACATTTTTTTATACGGGGATAGAGTTTTTCTGGCCGGTGCGGACATGACAGGCGGCAGAATATCGGATGATGAGTTCGTTTCCGGCGAACGGGAGTGTGCAAAAGAGCGTGGTGTGGCTACGCAATTTCAAGTTAAGGATTAAACTGCCCGTGATTTTTCACCTTGCGAAAAACGGGATTCCCAAGGTTACGCAATTACAACGATGCTCAACAGTCTCTACAAATTCATTGCCAATCGCATCTCGCCGCCAGGAGCGGATGCACGCCTGAGCATCCTGATCTATCACCGCGTGTTGCCCGGGCAGGATCCACTTTTCCCGAATGAAGTAACCGTGGCAACATTCGAGGCGCAGATGTCCCGTATCAAGGCTGTGTTCAATGTGCTGCCGCTTCTTGAGGCTATCGAACGCCTGGAAAAAGGAACCTTGCCCGCCCGTGCGGCGTGCATCACCTTTGATGACGGTTATGCGGACAATGCCACGCTTGCACTGCCGATTTTGCAGCGGCACGGCCTGACTGCGACATTCTTCATCGCCACCGCTTATCTCGACGGCGGGCGCATGTTCAACGACACGGTGATAGAAGCCATCCGCCATACCCCGCACACCTGGCTTGATTTGACCGAGCTTGGTTTGAGCCGGTTCGATTTGTCCACGCCTGAAGCCAAAGCGCGCGCCATCAATCAGATATTGCCCGCGCTGAAGTATTTGCCCGTGGAACTGCGCGAAGAAAAAGCCGACCGGCTGTGTGAACTCAGCTTGTGCGGCGCATTGCCGGATAATTTGATGATGACGACCGCGCAGCTCAGGAGCCTGCACGGGGCGGGCATGGAAATTGGCGGACATACCGCGCGTCATCCGATTCTCGCCGGGCTGGACGCGGCGGCGGCGAAGCAGGAGATTCTTGTCGGCAAGCAGTTTCTTGAACAGGCGATTGGCGGGCCAATCCGCCTGTTCGCCTACCCGAATGGCAAACCCGGCGCGGATTTTCTGCCGGAGCAGGAAAATATCGTTCGCGAGCTTGGCTTTGTTGCCGCAGTCTCAACGCAACGCGGCGCAGCATCACAATCCGGCGATCTGTTCCAACTGCCGCGTTTTACGCCCTGGCAAGCCAACATCCGTTATTTTGTACCGGAGTTGCTGAGAAATATGCGGAATAGTCGTTTTGGCACAACAACGTGAAAAGATTTCACAGGGCAGGACGGGGTGTTTTTTGCCGTGGGGCGCGGTCAATAATGTAAGGGTTACGTCATTATTGAAGGTGTGTGTTGATGTAAGTAATTGTATTTATTGTAAGATATGTTTCGCTTCATCCAAAGGTATGACGCTGAACGCCAAACAAAAAATGTCTGTTGATTTTAGCAGGCAACAGTGAGAGGGTTGATATGAAAGTGCTGGTAACAGGGGCGGCAGGCTTTATTGGTATGCACACTTGCTTGCGTCTGCTGGAGCGGGGCGACGAGGTGTTCGGGCTGGACAACATGAACGACTACTACGACGTTCAACTCAAGAAAGATCGTTCGCAGCAGTTGCAGCCGTATGGCAATTTTACGATGGTGCAGATGGATCTGGCTGACAGCGTGGCTGTCGCAAAACTTTTTGCCAAAGAACAATTTCAGTGCGTAATCAATCTTGCCGCCCAGCCCGGAGTACGCTATTCCCTGAAGAACCCTCACGCCTACATCCAAAGCAATATTGTCGGTTTTACCAACGTGCTGGAAGGTTGTAGGCACAACAAGGTGGAACACCTGGTGTTTTCCAGCAGTTCCAGTGTGTATGGAGCCAATACCGCCATGCCGTTCTCGGTACATCAGAATGTGGACCATCCGTTGAGCCTGTATGCTGCCACCAAGAAAGCCAATGAATTAATGGCGCATACCTATAGTCATCTCTTCGGTCTGGCGACTACCGGCCTGCGTTTTTTCACTGTTTACGGACCGTGGGGTCGGCCGGACATGTCGCCGTCGCTGTTCACCAGCGCTATTCTGGAGGGACGCCCCATTGATGTGTTCAACCACGGAAAGATGCAGCGTGATTTCACTTACGTGGATGACATTGTCGAAGGCGTGATACGTGTGCTTGACCAGCCCGCCGTACCCAACCCCTGTTTTGATCGTAACAATCCCGACCCGGCAAGCAGTTATGCGCCCTATCGTTTGTATAACATTGGTAACCATGAGCCGATTGAGCTGATGACTTTCATTGAAACCATTGAAGTGGCTTTGGGCATAAAGGCCAGGAAGAACATGCTGAATATGCAGGACGGGGATGTGCTAGCCACCTATGCCGACACGGAAAACCTGCAACAGGCTGTAGGTTTTTCGCCGCGCACCTCGATCGTGGAAGGGGTGACTAAATTCGTGACATGGTACAAAGATTATTACGGCAATCGCACGAACTGATTTGCTCAGTACGATTTTGGCGCTGCCGCTGTTATCTGCGTCTTATGCGTTTCAATAGCACATCCAATTTTCATTGCAAATGAAGCCGATAAAAATTCTTACATTCAGTTCGCTTTATCCGAACGCTGTTCAACCCACCAATGGCATTTTTGTCGAGAACAGGCTGCGTCATCTTATTGATTGTGGTGAGGTTGAGGTCAAAGTCGTGGCGCCGGTTCCGTGGTTTCCGCTGGTAGGCCGGGCATTCGGGAAATATGGCCATTTTGCAGAAGTGCCGGATTACGAGGTAAGGCACGGTATCGAGATATGGCATCCGAGATATTTGGTGATCCCTAAAATCGGTATGAGTATTGCGCCGCTCCTCATGGCAAGCGCCGTGAGAAAAACGCTGCGCAAGATAAGGGATCAGGGATTTGACTTCGACTTGATTGATGCGCACTACTTTTATCCCGACGGTGTTGCGGCGTGTATCCTGGCGCGCCACTTCGGAAAGCCGTTTGTGGTGACCGCCAGAGGAACCGACATCAATCTGATCCCCCAATATGGAATACCCAAAAAATGGATATTGTGGGCGGCGGAAAAAAGTCACGCGATGATCAGCGTATGCCGGGCGCTTAAAGATGAAATGGTCGAGATAGGCATAGCGGCCGATAAAGTTACACCGTTACGGAACGGGGTGGATTTGAATTTTTTCAAACCGGGTAATCGGGAAGAGATACGCCAGCAGCTCAATATGGCGGGCAGAGCGCTATTGTCGGTGGGATACTTGATCGAGAGAAAAGGACACCATCTGATTATCGAAGCATTATCGAGTCTGCCTGATCTCAGACTCTACATCGCGGGTGACGGGGAAATGTCGGCTCAATTGAATAAACTTGTCCTAGACAGAGGTTTGACGGACAGGGTTACATTTCTTGGCTCGTTGGACCCCGCAACGCTCAGGCGTTACATGGTTGCAGCGGATGCCTTGGTGTTGGCGTCGAGTCGGGAGGGGATGGCGAATGTGTTGCTTGAGTCTATCGCATGTGGCACCCCCGTTATTGCCACTCCTTTGTGGGGTACTCCAGAGGTTGTCGCCACACCGGCCGCAGGCGTTTTGACCCGGGACAGGAGTGTGGCGGGCATAGTGGAAGGGGTGAACCGGCTATTTGCAAACTATCCCGACAGGGAATTAACGCGGCATTATGCCGAACAGTTTAGTTGGGATGAAACCAGTGCGGGGCAGATGCAAATTTTTAAACACATTGTTCAGGCGCATGCCGCATGAAGATTCTTTATCATCACCGCATTCGTTCCAAGGATGGGCAGTATGTACATATCGAGGAGATGATAAGCGCTCTCAAGGCGCTTGGACACGAGGTCATCGTGGTTGCCCCATCGGCCATCCAGAAGGAAGAATTTGGTGCAGACGCGGGCATGGTGGCCTGGATGAAGCGACATCTGCCCAAGTGGGTGTACGAGTCGTTGGAGCTTTCTTATGCGGTGCTGGATTATCTGCGGTTGCGCCGGGCGCTGCTCGAACACCGCCCGGATTGTCTGTATGAGCGTTACAATCTTTTTCTGCCGAGCGGCGTATGGCTCAAACGTCGCTATGGTCTGCCAATGCTGCTGGAAGTGAATTCACCCCTGTATCAGGAACGCGCGCATTACGATGGCATATCGCTCAAGCGCCTCGCGCAATGGTCGGAGCGATATGCCTGGCGGGGTGCAGATTACGTATTGCCGGTCACGCGCGTGTTGGCCGACATGGTTGTCGTCGAAGGTGTGAACGAAGCGTGTATACGGGTAATTCCCAATGGCATCAATCCGGACCGTTTTTTCGTCGCACTTGAAAACGAGGCGGCGAAACGTGCGCTCGGCCTGCAGGGCAAGATGATATTGGGGTTCACCGGCTTTGTGCGCGACTGGCACGGATTGGCTGGCGTTATTGATCTGATCGCGCGCGACGATGCGGCTTTGGCGCGATATTTGCTGGTCGTTGGCGACGGCCCCGCCCGCGTCGGCCTGGAAGCGCAGGCGCAGCGTCTCGGCATCGCCGACAGGCTTATCTTCACTGGCATCGTCAAACGCGATGAGGTTGCGCGTTATGTCGCCGCGTTCGATATTGCCCTGCAACCTGCGGTCGTCGCTTACGCCTCGCCATTGAAGCTGTTTGAATACCTGATGATGGGACGCGCTGTCGTCGCTCCGGCACAGCCGAACATCATGGAAATCCTGAGCGATGGCAAAAATGCGGTGCTGTTCGATCCCGGGCAACCTGACGCAATGGCCAAGGCTATTGAACGCGTGAGCCATGATGCCGAATTGAGGCAGCGTATCGCTGTCGGCGCGCGCGCCTCCATAGATGAGCAGGGGCTTACCTGGCAACGCAATGCCGGGCATGTGAGCCGACTGTTTGATGAATTGCTGGCAAGGCAGACAAGATAATGGGTCGTTATCGTTATGCGCTACGCAGATAAAGGATAGTTCAGACATGCGCGACGCTGTTTTTGTATTGATTCTGCTTGTCGGTACGCTGAAAGCATTGAGACATCCCTATATCGGCATACTGATGTGGACCTGGGTGGGTATCATGAATCCGCATCGTGAAACCTGGAATATGAGCACGTTCCCGGTAGCCGCGCTGGTGGGTGGCGCGACCCTGGCAGGGATGTTCCTGACCCGTGACAAACGTCTGTTCTTTCTGGCCGCACCCTCGGCGATGTTGCTGTTGTTCACGCTGTGGATATGTATCACTTTCCAGTTCTCGTTCTACCCTGAGGAGAGTGTCGCCATGCTGGTGCGCGTACTGAAAATCAACCTCATGATTTTCGTGGCGATGATGCTGTTACACACCCGCAGGCATATCACCGCGCTGGTCTGGGTGCTGGTCGGGTCGCTGGGCTATTACGGCGTGAAGGGCGGCGCGTTCACACTGGCTACCGGAGGCAGTTACCGGGTATGGGGGCCTTCCGATAGTTTCATCCAAGGCAACAACGAAGTCGCTTTGGCGCTGATCATGGCCATTCCTCTGATGTATTTTTTGCGCAGCCTGTTTGCACGCCGCTGGATTCGGCTGGTTTTTTTGCTGGCCATGATGTTGACCGCTGCGGCAGCCATCGGCAGCCAGTCGCGCGGCGCGCTGCTTGCTATCGTCGCCATGGTGGGATTGTTCTGGATACGCCTCGAACCGACAGGTATGCACGGCAGTCGCGGAGGCGGCGGCCAGAAAACCAAGTTTGCCGTGTTGATCCTGGCGTCTGGAATTGCGCTGGCAAGCTTTATGCCGACATCCTGGCATAGCCGCATGGATTCAATTGCGGATTACCAGGAGGATACTTCGGCTCAAGGGCGTATCAATGCCTGGCACATGGCGTGGAATCTGGCATCCGAGCGATTTTTTGGCGGCGGGTTCGATATTTACAACAAGCCCACTTTCATGGCTTATGCGCCGAATCCGGACGATGTGCATGCGGCGCACAGTATTTATTTTCAGGTGCTGGGCGAGCATGGCTTCGTCGGGTTGATCGTGTTCCTGCTGATCTGGTTTTTTACCTGGCGCTGGGCGGGCTGGTTGCGCGTCAATGCCAAATATGACGCCGAAACCGAATGGGCTTCGGTGCTGGGTGCGATGATACAGGCGAGTCTGATCGGTTATCTGGTGGGGGGCGCGTTTCTCAGCCTGGCGTATTTCGACTTGCCGTATAATCTGCTGGTGCTGGTGGTGTTGACGCGCCGCTGGGTTGAACATTATCAGTCAGGAAACAGTTTCGACTCGCTGCCGGCAGAAGCTGAAAGCATGCGGCGGAAAGCTTTATCGGGAAAGTGAGGTTGTCGCAGGATTTATACAAGGCGAATAAATGGATTGGCGTTTACAGATAATAAGAAAAGCCGTTCTTTGCCGAATTCCTTTTGCTGATGGTTTTCGTCGGCTAAAACGTCGAATTTTTGGTTATGAGCCTGATAGCGGAAATCTGATCAATACCGTTGAAAATCTCAAACAGATGCAAGCGGAGCTTGATTCTTTGGGACGTTCGTTTCGGGGCAGCACCGTTCTGGAAATCGGCTCCGGCTGGTTTCCGGCCATCCCGTTGATGTTGGCGGCTGAACATGTCAAGCACGTGTATTTGTCAGACCTTACGCCTCATATGGATGAAGCCACCTTCAATGCGACACTGGGCTTTTTACGGCAACATCTTCCAGATGCAATACACCTGAAGACAATCAACAGCATAGCTGATATTCCTGCCTCGTATCTGACACCATTTGATCCCGATCAATTGGCTGATCAATCGATTGATTACATCATTTCCAGAACGGTTCTGGAGCATATTTCTCCTGAACAGATAACGGACTTCTTTGTGGCACTGCGTCCCAAACTGGCAGCCAACGGTTTAATGGTTCACCTGATCGATCATTCCGATCACCTGGAATTTGACGATAAATCGATTTCAAGAATAAATTTTTTAAGCTGGGGCAAGCGTAAGTACGCATGGATCAATTTCTTGATGAAAGACGGAGAGAATCGTTTGAGACATCATGAATATCCGCCCTTATTCAAGGCTGCCGGGTTCAGCGTATTGCGTGAAAAGGCGATCATCCACGATGCAACGAATGAAATTGCAAAAACGCTGAAACTCTCCCCCCCTTATTCCGGGATGACATCCGAACAGCTTTCTGTATTAACGTCCATTTACATCCTGACACCTGAAAATCATCACGGCGCTACAAATTGCGCTGATCCAGCCATTCCTCCAGCATCACGATAACCCACAGCATCTTGCCGTAATAAGTGGCGTGTCCGGTCATGTGTTCGGCGCGGATGTGGTCTATATAAGCCGGGTGCAGCCAGCCGCGCTTCTTGAAATCGGATAACCGATCTTCTATTCTCTCGCGCAGCGGGGCGTAATCGCGTGCCCACAAACCGAATGGCAAGCCGAAGCCGTGTTTGCGCTTGTCGATGATTTCATCCGGTAAATAACCCTTGAGCGCCTGTTTGAAGAACCAGCGCAAATAATGCCCTTTTACCTTCCAGTCCGGCGGCACTTCACCCGAAAAAGCGACCATCGCATCATCGAGCAGCGGATAGCGAACCTCGATCCCGGCGGCTTCGGCCATGCCATTCACTTTTCTTAAATCGTTATCCGCCAGGGTGAATTTCATATCCAGATGCAACATGCGGTTGATGTAGGAATCAGAGTCGGTGCGGTCGTACGCATCCTTTAGCCAGTTGAGTGGCAACTGTGGATTGATTGACGTCAGGAAATCCGCGGTGAACATCCGGGACAGCGGTTGGCGATAGGTGTAGTTATATGACTCCAGGCGTTCAGGTAGCGGTATGTTCGCCTGGCGCAGATAGCTTTGCAGTTTTCTGGAGGGCGGGAAACGATCAAGCCCCGGTATGGCGGCAAGAGGCTCGATCAGGCCGGTGCGCAGGAAAGTCGGCAAGGCGTGGTAGGACTCGAAAATCTTCTGCTTCGCATAGCGCGAATTGCCGCCGAAAATCTCGTCGCCGCCATCACCGGCCAGCATTACGCGATAGCCGTCCTCTTGCGCCATTTTGGCGCAGAAGTAAGCCGGTACAGCGGACTCATTGGCGAACGGTTCATCGTAGTGCCCGGCTATGACGGGAAGGGCGCTGAGTATGTCTGCCGGCTTCAGATAGTATTCGCGCATATCCAGCCCGAAATGTCGGCCTGCGAGGCGGGCGTAGTGCATCTCGTCGAAGCCGTCGGCGGAAAAGCCGATCGAATAGGTGCGCGCGGGTTTTCCGCGCAGTTCGGTAAGCACGCCAGCCACAGTGGAGCTATCCGTGCCGCCTGAGAGAAAGGCGGCAGTGGCCTCGCTGTCGGCAGAACGGGCTACGCTTTCCCTGAGTGTCCTGTGGAATCGTTCCGACATAGGCTCAAAGTCGTTGCGAGGCTGGTCGCGATATTTTAAATGCCAGTAAAAATTGCGCTCCAGTCGGCCATCTTGGAACCAGGCGTATTGCCCTGGCAGCAGCTTCTCCACGCCTTGATAGATAGTGCCTGGCGCAGGAACATCAAAAAAATAAAAATAGTTGTACAAGGCCTGGAAGGAAAGTTGTCTGCCCACATCGGGATGGCTTGCCACGGCATCGGCACGGCTGGCAAAAACAAGCTTGCGGCCTGTGGCGGAAAACGCCAGCGTATGCACGCCGATCCGGTCTATCGCCAGCAAGGCGGTATTTGCCTGGCCGTCAACGATGGCCAGCGCAAACGGCCCGCTGATTTTTTGCAGGGCATCGCGACCCAGTTGCCGCCAAAGCGCCAGGAATTGCTGCGCCGAAGCAGGCGCGCCTTCAAGGCGAGGTTGTCCGATCAAGGCGACGCACAGGCCATCTTCTTTCGCGATGCTATGCGGGTTGTCGGCGGCCAGCGCGCAGGTTTCGTGGATAGCCGAGGCCATGTCGGCCGGTTGGGCGTGCGCTGTCTTGGCCATGCTTGCCAATAGATCACTGCTGTTTCGTGCACTCGCATCGCCGGGGCTGAGCCAACCCCAAAGTTTGTTCATACTGATTCTCCCTGTGTTTTTTGAGCCTTGCTCCGAAGCCTGCAGCAGGCGGGCGAAATTTTTCGTCGAGTGCGGAATCATACCGCCTCTTCGCGAGGCCGGATTCTACTCCGCAACTGGTAGAATCCATCCATGTACACGAGCGGAAGCTGATAAGGGTTAAGACTTCATGAATCACAGGCAAGATCACGCTGAACTCGTCGATAAAATTCTGACCGGCGCTCGTTGGGCGACCGTGTTGCGGCTGGCTGCACAGATCTTCAGCTGGCTTAGTACTATCATCGTGGTCCGCTTCATCAGCCCGGAGGATTACGGGCTCAACGCCATGCTGGAATCTCCGTTGGCACTCATGATGCTGCTCAGCACGCTGGGGTTGGATTCGGCATTGGTACAGGCAAAGAAAGTAAATTCAGACGAACTGCACAGCGTATTTGGCTGGCTGTTGATTCTGAATGGAATATTATTTCTGCTCTATTTTTTTGGCGGGGGGGTATTGGCATCGTATTTCAATGAACCCCGCCTCGATATGCTGGCCAAAGTACTGGCATTCATCTTTCTTTTAGTGCCATTCAGAGTCATTCCCAATGCACTGCTGGACCGCCAACTCGATTTCAAACTGAGAGCGCAGTTGGAAATGGTTGCAACAGTGGTAGCCGCCATAACGACACTGGTGCTGGCCTATCTGGGGGCGGGAGTTTGGGCGCTCGTATCGGGCGTCATAGTGAACAGGCTGTTGCTGTCTGTTTTGCTGATGATTTATAAACCCTGGTTTATTGTCCCAAAATTCAATCTTGTCATCACAGGGTCAATGATGTTCACCGGCGGAATAGTTACTTTGAATATCGCATTTTTTCTATTGAGTGACCAGCTCGCCAGCCTGATAGCCGGCCCCAAACTGGGTGCAGCGCTCCTTGGTATCTATGCAATCAGCGCGCAAATGGCAGCGCTGCCACTTGCCAAGGGTATGCCGGTGATCAATCAGACCATGCTGCCCGCCTTTTCAAAGTTCCAGGAGCATCGGAATGCTGCCACATACTATCTGGAGAAATTCCTTGGTGTTGCCTCCCTTGCTTTTATTCCCATGTTCGTCGGCATGTCCGCTGTGGCGGATACTCTGGTGCTGACGGTATTCGGGGCTAAATGGGTGCCGAGTATTTTTCCTATGGCGCTGATGTCGTTGGGAATGATTTTCAGAATGAACAATTTATTACTCAGGACGGCGATGATCAGCATGGGGCGCGCAGATTTGTCATTGCAATCCAGCTTCCTGCAGCTGATTATGTTGTTGCCCATGATTGTTTATGCCGTTGACTATGGTGTGATCGGTCTGGCGGCGGCATGGGTGGCGAATGAGATATTGGTCATGCTTGCCACGATACAACTGAGCAAATCAACCTTTGATACTACCTTCATGCGCCTGCTGCGCTGTTATCGCCCGGCGCTCATATCCTCGACAATCATGGGTGCGTGTGTGGTTCTTAATAGGGCGTTGCTCGGTAATCAAAGCGGCATGGTTGTTTTGGTGATGGCAATTCTGGTGGGAGTGATCAGCTATTATCTGGCTACAAGATTACTGTTCGTCAAGGAATTGCGGACTGCACTAAAAACCGTATTCGGTAATCGGCTGGCGTTTCTGGCTCCAAACCCCAGGTAGAAAAATAATCCGGGTCAATGCAGATTACAGCGGATATGCTTCGTGAGCCGGTTCAGGCAGTATGCTGTAAATTGCATCGGCCATCCCTGCCGGAATTCTATAGTCCGCAAGTATCTTCCTCTGTTTAAGATCAATGGCGAGCACAGAGCACTCTTCCACTGCTTCCCCTCTTTGCAGGAGTCGTTTGACCCACTCGATTTTCTCTATTCGCCGGGTCTTTCGCAATCTTGAGAAGCCTGTGTAGGCAATATCTCCCTCGATATACAGGCCGCGACACCAGCCCCGCAGGCCGCCATAGCCTTTCAGCGAGGTGATCTGAATGGTTTCAATAATTTGGCGGGTTTTCGTGTCTGCAACAACAATGGCTCCGTCAACTGCAGTAAAAAAAATCTTTCCGTCCCTGACGATGCCGTCGTGGACGCTGATGGGCTTCTTTGGGCCGCTTATATCAATTCTTTTGTCTGTGTCAGAGAGCATGACGGCATCCTCCTGGGTACATCGGGTTACCCATGGCTCATTATCAATCCAGAAAACATAGTTCGGGTGAGCGTCATGCGGTCTGGTGGAATGATGTTTTCTATAGTCAGTGTCCGGCGAAAATCTATGCCAGGCTGGCTTGCCTTCCGCATTGAGATATTCCACAACAGAACCATCGTGTTTGTTTAAAACCACCACCATGTCCAGGCCGGTGGAGGTGACATAAAGTTCATCACCGCGCACAGCCACAGCGTGGATATTGTGAAAGCAAGGGTGGGAAAAGGTTTTGAGCAAAACCAATGACGGATACAGATACAGGCGGATTTCTGTATCGGTCGCCAGCCATAGCTTGTCACCCTCGACATCGCCGACTGTAAATTCCAGATTCGGATGAATATCGGGGAAATTTTCATTTCCCTCATGAATTGAAAGCAGTTGATCGACATCGGAGGAAGCTGTGTCCAGACGAAGCAGACTGGCGCAGCCATAATATTTGCCTTCGCCAAGCTCGAAGCCGTTTTCTCTCAATATGCCGCCGGTAATCAACAGCTTTGTGCTCATGGTGTTTTCCTGTCAGTAGTGTCCGGCAATTTTACCAAGACGGGCTTACAGCAGCCAGCCAGACGAGTTTTGAACGGGGTGTGCCAGGCCGGATTCAGGGGCAAAACCGACAATAGGGATTGGGCTTCGCAGCTTGATCCGACGGCTGCGCTGCACTGTCGGGAACCGGGGACGATGCAGGCATGGCAGGCGGGATTTGATCCGACAGATCGGAGGGGATCTTGTCGGCGTTTTCTTTGCTTGTCGGGTCAGGCTTGGGGTCAGGTGTCGATGCTTTCGTTTTGCGGGCGCTGATCGGCGGGATTTTGTAGTTCTTGTCGAGTTTTTTTATTTTCTGGATAAAAAAATTGGCATTTCCCTGATGGGTGTTGATTAACCCTTGCTGGTAAAATTTTATTGCATTGCGCGGGTCGCCGATACGCTGATAATAATCGCCCAGTTGCGCATAAGCGGGGCCATATTCTGGCCTGAGTTGGGTGAGTTTGAATAGGACGCCAACGGCGTCCACATCCCGTTCCATCCTGAACAGGATCCTGGCCCTGCTGATGTAAATATCAGGGAAAAAGGAAAAATCCGATGGCGTGAAATTTAAAACATATTCGAGATTGCCGAGAATCGAATTCAACTGACCTTTTCTGTTGTTTTCATCGCGAATTTTGGATAGCTGGTTTTCATTATTTAACGCCCAGCAATAATGATGGAGGTATATGTAGGGTTTTCCGTAAAGGGCTACATACTCCTCCCAGGGTTTCGGATCATTGCTGACGGTGCGGACCTGCTGTGTGCCCCTGCAAAAGGTGGGTAACAAGGCGAGCTCTGATAAATCTTCGACTTCCCCATGCAGTCCCTCAGCCCATGACGGCGCGCTGAACAGGACAAAAAATAACAGATAAATGATTTTCATGTCAGCTCCGCCGGGTTTCATATGTCACGTCCAGCCATTGCGTCGTACAGTTTGCAACCTGATCACGCCAGGCCTGAGTGGAAAAGGTATGGTTTGCCTGCACTATTGTTTCACGGCTGATTTTGGGTGAGAGCCAGATTTTTTTCCAGCGTTTGTTTTGCTGCGTCAGGTTGGTGAACTCTTGTGCAACGAGGTCGTTGCCGCTGAGTATCGCCAGAATCGGGCCATGATAGTCCCTCAAGCCGTCCAGCATCCTGTTTATGTAGCCGGGGCTGCCATGTCGAGGGTCTGTTGGCAGAGAGGCCTTAGTGTTTGTCGTCACGATGCTCTGTGCGGATTTGCTCAGATCGCCAACGGATTTGTGCATTTCGATTTTCCCCGACAACAGCTTTGTCCAGAAGGAGCGTTGCGTCAAACGCGACAGGTAGTAATGCCTGAGGCGTGCGCGAGCGGCGCCGACCTCTGTGTGCACCCACGGGTTAAGCAGGATGAGGCCGGTGACGCGCGCGTCGGTGTGCGCGTAATAGAGCGCGGCTGAGGCCGCATCGCACAGACCCCAGATTGTAATGTGGCGCACGGTTGGGGCATGTTTCAGAAAGCTGTCGATAGCCGCTCGAATATCGTCATCCAGCGCCTCGAAGTTTCGCGCATGGCCTTCGCTGTCACCCATGCCGCGATAGTCGAAGCGCATGGAGGGATAGCCTTGCACGGCCAATTGGCGCGCGAGCAGGGTAAATTGCCGATGGCTGCCGGCGCGATATTGCGGTCCGCCCACCAGAATAAGTACACCTGTTTCGGCGGCCGTCTCCGGTAGTGTGGCGATGCCGAGCAAGCGGCAATCAGCACAGTCGAACACGATGGTTTGTTCTGCGTATTTCATGGCGTTGTCGCTTCAATCAGAGCCGGACATTCGCTGATTTCCTGAGTCACCCAGAACGGTTCGCCCGCCACGGTGCGCGTTGCTACGTTCACGCCCGATTTACGCCAGCTGTCAACGATGCGCTGGCTGGCAGGGCAGGGAAGATCGCCGTCTTTCATGCCAACTTCCAGCCACAGCACCGGGCAAGGCGGGCGCAGTTCGGCAAGTTTCAGGCGTGCCAGGTCGCGTGCCATTGCGCCATTCAAGCTATAGCCGCCTACTTCCACGCTTTCTCCTGCATCCAGTCTGGCGCGCAATGCCTTAGTGCCGGTCTGCGCCTGACCCTGGCTTAACATTTCGCTGGCCAGTTTAATGCGCAGAAACTGGTTCAGATATTGCTCGCCATTGACGACGGGTTGCCAAAGCAACAATTGTTCTATATCGGGAAGCGCAGTTGCCAACTCGACGGCCAGGCTTGCACCGGTGCGCAGACCCCACAACCTGATCTGACCTGTTGTTCTGGACGATAACCACGCATGGGCGCGACGCGCATCGTTCAGCCATGTCTGCCAGCCGGCATCGGCAAAGTCGCCGCCACTGTCGCCACAGCCGGTCAGATCGACTTGCAGTACCGTGTAACCTTCGGACGCAAAACGGCGCGCCTGTTGTGCCGCCATGCGGCGCGACTTGTGCATTTCTTCGGCGAACGGGTGCAGGTAAAGTATGCCGCCCTTGGAGGGTATGAGGGTGGGGTAAAGGTGAATGCAGAATAGCGCGCCATGCTCAGCGTCGAGAAAGAACGGTTCGATCTCAAAGCGGGCTGGCTGCATAATCAGTTATCCAGTTTGTGCGCCACAAATTCGCTCAGGCTACCCAGCGTGTCGAAGGTTTCGGCACTGATTTCATCGTCCGCTATGGTGAAACCGAAGTGATCTTCCAATGCAGTGAGAATAGCGACTACCGCCATCGAGTCCAGTTCGGGCAGTGTGCCGAGCAGGGGAGATGCGGCGGTTAGCGCATCGGCGCGCGAGCCGAGCTGTAGCGTTCTGGAGAGCAGACTCTTAACATCAGGCAGGATATTCAGGGTATTGGATGGCATAAAATTAGGAAAAAAGTATGGACGCGACAGTGCGATAATACAACGAAACCCAGCCTCACTATCCGACGTAAACTTATCATCATGAATCGTAGTGTTAATTCCATCTCCGGGGTCGAATTTTATCCCATGGAGGCAGACGGGGCGAATTATCCCGTGGCCGTGTTGCCGGTCTTGCCTCCTGCATCCTGCCGGTGTGGGAAATTCCTCGAGTCTGTTGATGCGGAATCGGCATTTCTGGATGGCGGGGAATCTTTTATCCAAGGCCGCTATGCGCTGGCGGAAGCGATGCATCGTGCGGGCGCGGGGCCGGGCAAGGCGGTGTTGTTGCCTGCTTTCCACTGTCGCGTCATGGTTGAGCCGGCGTTGTATCTGGGCGCACAGCCTTGCTTCTACCCGGTAAGTGCAGATTTGCGACCGGACTTTACGGCATTGTCCGCCTTGGTTAATGAGTCCGCGATGCCGGTGGCGGCTATGCTGCTGACGCATTATTTCGGCTTCCCGAATGTGCTCGACGAGGCTGAGCAGTTCTGTGCGACACATGGTATCGCGCTCATCGAAGACTGTGCCCATGCATTTTACGGTAGATCGGGCGGGCGATTGTTGGGTACGGTGGGCAGCTACGCTATCGCCAGTCCGTGGAAGTTCCTGCCGGTGCGCGATGGCGGCCTGCTGCGGGATAACACCGGAGACTGCGCTATCACTCAAACGGCGCAGCCCTGGCTGAACGAAGCGAAGGCATGGGCGGCGATGCTGCAAGTCCGGGGGCAGCGTGCATGGCATCGCAGCCATTTGTCCGATATTGATGTCGCCGCGCTTTGTGTACAGGCCAGACTGATTGCTGGCGAAAGTGGGGTGCGAGTTCCCGAACAGGGTTTGAAGGAATTTGTCCCGGAACGTGCTGCGATGTCCGCATTGCGTTCATCGCGTTGGCTTGCTTCACGCGCCGAGCATGGTTGTGTTGCGCGCCGCCGCCGCGAGAATTATCTGCAATGGCTGGATGGCGTTCGTTCCCTGACCGGCGTAAAACCGCTGTTTCCGCATTTGCCGGAAGGAGTCGTGCCTTATGCTTTTCCGTTGCTGGTGGATGCGGCGGGCATGGGTTTTCATTTGTTGAAACTGGCGGGCATCCCGTTATGGCGCTGGGAAGACATGGCGGTGACGGATTGCGCCATTTCACGCGATTACCGGATTCGTCTGTTGCAGTTACCGTGCCATCAAAATTTGCGTGCGGAAGAAATGGACTGGATGATACGCACCGTACAAATGCTGGCATCGCAGCCGGACGAGTGCGCCGGGCGCAATGCGTGAGAGAGCTTGCAATGCCATGGCGGGCGCAGCAGAAACTCTCGCCGTGCTTTACGAAATTGGGTCATTGAGAAATGAATAAATGGTGTCGTAAATGAAATGGACTTTTTATCCGCAAAGCGAGTTTGAGTCCTATGCCGGAAGATGGGATGCGTTGAATGAGTGTGGATCCAATACTCCTCTTTTGGACAGTCGTTTTGTGCTTTCAGCTTTGCAAACCTTTAAATCCGGCAGGGAAAGGCTGGCGGTGCTGGGTAATTCGGAGCGGCCGGATGCCATGTGCATACTGGTACAGCACGGCAAACTGGCCTGGAATACTTTTCAGCCGGCTCAGGCTCCCATTGGTTTCTGGCTGATGCGTTCCGGCATTGAGCTGGAGGATGCATTGACGGCCCTGATTCACGCGTTGCCGGGTTTCCCTCTCGTAGCGGGCATTACGCAACAAGATCCTTTGCTGGTTCACAGGCCGTCGGCTTCAGCCAGGATGCTTACCTTCAATTACATTGATACCATGCACATCGAGCTGAATGTAGATTACGGGACTTATTGGCAGGCTCGCGGCAAAAATCTGCGCCAGAATATGCGCACGGTGCGTAACCGGCTGGAGAATAACGGTCTTGCGTATCAGGTGACGTGTATTTCAGACCCCGAGCAAGTCGGATTTTTCGTCGAGAACTTCGCACGCATGGAGTGTTCGGGCTGGAAGGCTGAAGAAGGCACGGCTGTCCGGTTTGAAAGTGCGCAGGGAGAATTCTATGTTGATTTGTTGCAATCGTTCTGCCGGGGCGGTGCCGGAGCTATTTATTGTCTGACCCTTAACGGGACTATCGTGGCAATGGATTTATGCCTGAATCGGGGCGGCACGGTGATTGTCCTGAAAACGACCTATGACGAAAACTACAAGGAATATTCGCCTGCCATGCTGTTGCATCAGGAATTATTGCGCATGCTGACGGAATCGGGTGATTTCAAGCGACTGGAATTTTACGGTAAAGCCCGCGAGTGGCAACTTCGTTTGACAGGCGAGAAACGCACCATGTATCACGTCAATGTTTATCGTTGGGAATGGCTCAGGCGCAGGATGGAGAAGAAAATAGGGATCGAAAACCGGACAGGCGGTGCGTCATGACAGCGCTGGTGCATGAATTGATCGTCCGTAGCGCGCATCGCAACCCCGAGGCGATTGCGCTCAGCGAGGGCGGGCAGGCAATAAGCTATCGGGAATTGGCGGGTGAAGTCGCGCAGGCGGCCGATCTTTTTCTCGGCCTGGGTTTGGCGCGCCGCGAGCGCGTGGCGGTGTACATGGACAAGCGTATCGCGACGGTCGTGTCCATGTTTGGTGCGGCGGCTGCGGGCGGCGTGTTCGTGCCGGTCAATCCGCTGCTCAAGCCGCCTCAAGTCGCGCACATACTGCAAGACTGTAGCGTGCGCATCCTGGTGACCACGCCCGAACGTCTGGCGTTGCTGCGACCTGTGCTGGCGGACTGTACGGATCTGCAATGCGTGGTGATCGTTTCAGATCAGGCGCAGGCGGAGGGTTGCGTCAGTTGGGCTGAACGAAAACATGCCGCACATCGCGTGCCGCATCGCAGCATAGACGGCGATATGGCCGCAATCCTTTATACCTCAGGCAGCACAGGCAAGCCGAAAGGCGTGGTGCTGTCGCATCGCAACCTGGTCGCGGGTGCCGAGAGCGTGTCTGAATATCTGGAAAATCGTCCGGAAGACCGTATCCTGTCGGTGTTGCCGCTGAGTTTCGATTACGGCCTGAACCAGCTCACCACGGCTTTTTATAGCGGTGCGTGTGCGGTGCTGATGAATTATCTTTTTCCGCGCGATGTGATTCGACTGGTGGCGCGCGAGAAAATCACCGGACTTGCGGCAGTGCCGCCGCTCTGGGTGCAGCTGGCGCAACTGGACTGGCCGCCGGGTGTGGATGAGCACCTGCGCTATATCACCAATTCGGGCGGTGCGATGCCGACCCATACCCTGGCCGCATTGCGCGGTAAATTGCCCGGGACACGGCCATTTTTGATGTACGGCCTGACTGAAGCGTTTCGCTCGACCTATTTGTCGCCGGACGAAGCGGACAAGCGACCGGATTCGATAGGCCGTGCGATTCCCAATGCCGAAATTCTGGTGGTACGCCCGGACGGCACGCCTTGCGTGGCGGGCGAGGAGGGCGAACTGGTGCATCGCGGCGTGCATGTCGCTCTGGGTTACTGGAACGATGCCGGGAAG
Organism: uncultured Gallionella sp.; assembly: GCA_964385275.1. Lineage (GTDB taxonomy): Bacteria > Pseudomonadota > Gammaproteobacteria > Burkholderiales > Gallionellaceae > Gallionella. Next base: position 84,033 of record CAYLOK010000001.1, read on the forward strand.
ACGGCGGAGCGTTTCAGGCCTGCGCCCGGATTGCCTGCCGGTTTGCCCATGCCGGAGATAGCGGTCTGGTCGGGCGACACGGTGAAGCGGGATGAGGAAGGTTTTTTGTATTTCATCGGGCGGCGCGATGAAATGATCAAGACTTCCGGCTACCGGGTGAGTCCGACCGAGGTCGAGGGGGTGATTTACGACACGGATCTGGTGCTGGAAGCGATCGCTCTGGGGGTGGCTCACCCCGTGCTGGGACAGGCGGTGGTGCTGGTAATCCATGCGCCCGGACAAAATGAATCTGTGAGTGAAAAACTGATGGCTGCATGCAAGCGGCAATTGCCCGCTTTTATGGTTCCCGCACGAATTGTCGCAAAGGATGAAGCACTGCCGCGCAACCCGAACGGCAAGATAGACCGCACGCTGTTGGCAGGCGAGTTGGCTGAATTATTTTTGGAGATACCATCGTGAAGCACCCTCATAATCTGCCGTTTCCGGTTGTAGATAACGGCCTGCAAATCGGCGGACTGTCGCTGGAGCGTCTTGCCGGGCAAGTCGGCAGCACGCCTTTTTATGTCTATGACCGCCGTCTGATTGCCGAACGGGTAGCCTTGCTGCGCGCCGCGCTGCCGGCGGACATTCATTTGCATTACGCGATCAAGGCCAATCCCATGGCAGCAGTGGTGCAACACATGGCGGGGCTGGTGGATGGCTTCGATGTCGCCTCGACAGGTGAGATGAAGACGGTGCTGAATACCGCGATGCCGCCCGGCAAGATCAGTTTTGCAGGTCCGGGCAAAACGGCGCAGGCACTGCGTCAGGCGGCAGCGGCGGGCATCGTGGTCAATCTGGAGTCCGAGCGGGAGATGGAACTGTTGGCGCTGGCGGGGGCGGAGTTGGGCGTGCGAGCCAAAGTGGCGGTGCGGGTGAATCCCGATTTCGAGCTGAAATCCTCCGGCATGAAGATGGGTGGCGGCGCCAAACAATTCGGCGTGGATGCCGAGCGGGTGCCCGCGATGTTGGCGCGCATGAAACAATTACCGCTGGAGTTTTACGGTTTTCATATTTTTTGCGGTTCGCAGAACCTGCGTGCCGAGGCGATTATCGAGGCGCAGCGCAATACCTTTGCCCTGGCCCGTCGCCTGGCCGCAGATGCGCCGGGGCCGGTGAAGTTGCTCAATCTGGGCGGCGGATTCGGCATTCCCTACTTCCCCGGCGAGCAGCCGCTGGATATGGCGGCGGTAGCAGAGCATCTGGCTGGATTGATGCCGGACGCGCGGCGTGATTTCCCGGAAGCGGAATTTGTAATCGAACTGGGACGTTATCTGGTCGGCGAAGCGGGCGTTTATGTGAGCCGCGTGATCGAGCGCAAGGTGTCGCGCGGGCAGGTGTTTCTGATTACCGATGGCGGTCTGCACCATCATCTCGCAGCTTCCGGCAATTTCGGTCAGGTGATACGCAAAAACTATCCCGTCGTGGTCGGCAATCGCGTGGCGTATCAAGGCGAAGCGGAACTGGCCTCGGCGGTCGGGTCGCTGTGTACGCCGCTCGATATATTGGCGGACAAAATGCCGTTGGGCCATGCCCGCGAGGGCGATCTGATCGCGGTATTGCAGTCGGGCGCCTATGGTTTGACCGCCAGCCCGACGGCCTTTTTGAGCCATCCTCTGCCCGCCGAGGTGCTGGTGTAAAAAAATGTCCATCTGTGTATTCTGATCAAAGCCGTTGCCTGTAACGCTTGCCAACCCTACAGTCAAAATGACAGCTACATTTGCTTGAATAAATGTGCGTAGCTACGACTCACTGGTAGCGTTTCCACCCGGTCGCGCAAGGTGAGCGTGACGCGACCCAGCAGGTTGTGGTGCGCGGCGGCGATTTGGCGGACGTTGACCACGGTGCCGCGATGTACCGGCCAGAATTCCGCCGCGTCGAGCTGGATGATGAGTTCTTTCAGTGGAGTACGCAACAGCATCTCGGCATCGCGGGTGTAGACCGCTGTATATTTGTCCGCAGACTGGAAGTAGCACACTTCTTCCACGGCAACCAGGCGCACGGTCTGCCCGATTTGAGCCCGAAGCCAGCGCAGTGGTTTTGGTTTGTTGCTGGTGGTCAGCAGAGATTGCAATTTTGTCAGCAGCACATCCGGCGCGGGGGTGGCGCGCAGACGGGCCACGCAACGTGACAGTCGTTCGTCTGACACCGGCTTCAGCAGATAATCCACCGCCGCCTGTTCGAATGCCTGTACCGCATGATCGTCGAACGCGGTGACGAACACTACGCGACAGTCGGGCAGCGCGGATTTGGCCGCATCCAGCCCGGACAGCCCAGGCATGCGGATGTCGAGGAAGGCGATGTCCGGTTTGAATTCAATCAGCGCTGCCGCAGCCGCCACGCCGTCATGCAGCACGGCTGCGATTTGTAATTCCGGCCACAACTGCGCCAAGCGTCGCCGCAGGTCTTCCGCCAGATGGAGCTCGTCGTCGGCAATCAGGGCTTTCAAGGTGATAACTCCTTCAGAGGCAACTCTAGTGTGGCGGTCGCCCCGCCTTCTGCATTGCCCTCCAGCTTCAGTCGTCCGGCAGCGCCGTACATTGCCGCCAGTCTTGCTCGTACATTGCTCAATCCTGCACCCGAAGCGGATTTTTCATGTAAGCCCGCACCGCTGTCGCTGACGATGATGCGCAATGTGGCGTTTTCGATGGCTGCGCGAATAACGATCTCGCCGCCGCCTAGTTTCGGTTCGATGCCGTGGCACACCGCATTTTCAACCAGCGGTTGCAGCAGCATAGGCGGAAACGGCACACGGCGCAGATCTTCCGGCAATTCGATTCGCCAGTGCAAGCGTTCGTCGAAGCGAATCTTCAATATATTCAAATAGTTATGTAGCATATCCAGTTCGCAACCCAAGTTAGCGGTATCGCTGCGGGCGCGCAACAGCGCCAGTCGCAGCCAGTCGTTGAGCCGTTCCAGCAGTTTTTTCGCAAGCGCCGGATCGCTGTCGATCAGGCTGCCGACATTGGCCAGAGTGTTGAACAGAAAATGCGGTTCGATCTGCGCCTGAAGCATCTTCAGTTGCGCCTCCATTTCGCGCTTTTCGCTTTCCATCTGGATCAACTGGCGCTGTTTGACTTCGGTATCCAGTTTTTCGATGCGTTCAAACAATACGAAGGTGATGCTGGCGATGATGCCGAAGAACAGCCCGATCAGTACGGATTGCCACACCGATCCCCATCCGCTGGTTCCGGTAAACCAGAACGCCAGAGACAAGCCGATCACGATGCTGGTCGGCATCGTGGCGCAGAGCGCCGCCCAGCGTTTTTTCCCCGGCTGCATTCGCGCCAGCGTCAGCGAGTTGATGATGGCGATGGAGAATCCGATGCATTGCGAGAAGATGAAGTTGTGCCAGAAACTGTCCGCAACCGACAGCAGCGTCAACAGTCCGGCAATGGCGGTGTTGTAGGCGAAGGTGGCGAGCAGGCCTGTCAGGATTTTTTTCATGAGCCGATTATCTGTTTGCAATCAAGGCAAGGCAACTTTTATGCCGACGCTTGCGCTATAGCGGTACAGTCCGGGGAATTCCTGCCGTGCCGAATCTGAAGGCCACACGGCCAGCGCGAAAGTGCTGAGTTGTCCGGTGAGCGCGGATTCAATGTAGCCGGACAGCTCGTTGCTGCCATCGGTAAAGCTGTGCGTCGCCATCGCGCGCCAATAGCCGCTGCTTTCCATCAAATTGCTCTGCCATACCAGATGCAGGTAGTCGCGTCCCAGCAACGGCGGCGCGTAGCCCAGCGCCTGAACTGCCCATAGCGGTGAGGTTGCGGCGCGGGCGAAATAGGCGTTTTCTTCAGCCGCGCGGTAGCCGTGGCCGTGATGCAGAACCTCCGCATTGAGCGATTGACCGTTGTCGAAGGTGTAAGCCACACCCGCCAGCAGGCCTGTCTGGCGCGATGAACGCATCGCGATGTTGAACGGCAATCTCATGTCGGCGGGCGATTGCAGCGCGTGGGCGAGTGTGGAGGACGAGGCTTCGGCGTAGAGCAGCAACGCGTCGCTGGCAGTGAACTGGCCGTGCCAGCCCGCGAATAAACCCCGTTCCGGCGTTTGCGCCAGCGCCAGTCCGCCCGCCCAGTCGCCGCCGCGCTGATCGGCTTTCAGCAGCCAACCGTCGCGCCAGGTATTTTGTGCCGCATGGCCTGCGCCGGTGACGCGCGCCAGCGTCAGCGTGTTTCGCATATTTGGTGTCCACGAGATTTTCAGCGCGTCCACGCCGGACAACTCGCGCATCGGGTTGCTGCGCCCGTTGTCAAAGTAGAACGGGCTGGACGGCGAACGGAATTGCGCCGGGCCCCAGTTCAGTATCTCGCGCCCGGCAGCCAGACTCCAATCTTCCGAAGCGTGCAGCCGAAGTTGCCACTGAGTGAGGAAAGCCTCGTTCTGCCGTTGACCGCCGAAAGTATTGCGGTTGTCCTGTATCAGCACGATGGGGCGCAGTGTCAGGCGCAGCGCATCGTTTTCGGCCTTGAAATTGAAACGCGCCTCGGCAACGGCGCTGCTCTGCGGCAGTCGGGCGATCCGGTTGCCGGGATTGAGCACGCTGTCGGCGCGCAGTCCAGTGTGGCTTGCGTAGCCGTACAGCGTGCCGTCCCATGAAGTGTGCCAGTCGGAGGCTTGCGCGAACGAGGCGGCGCACATAAACAGGGCGGCAAGCAAGGCCACGCCTTTCATGTATGGCCTCACTGCATCTGCCCCAGATCGAACTCCGATGCAGCGATTTTCTTCACCTTTACCGTGCCGAAATCCATCGTTGTTTCGGCGTCCAGCAGCGCGTCGCGTATCACCATTTTGCTAACAAACGGGGTGCGTCGCCCCTCGTATTCGATGGTGTTGTTGTATTCGAAACGCGCGGTCTTGAGCAGTTTTCCGCTCACCGAATAGAACTCGGCCTTGATGCCGAGCACGCGCTTAACCGACACCCAATATCGGATACTGTCGTAGGTCGTACGCTTGTGTTTCGCATGCAGATTAAGCACATGGCACACCTCACCATCCACACTGTCCGTGCCATCAATCTGCGCTTCGTAATCGCCAGCATAGTTGGTCGCGGCAATGTCGCCGTTCGATGCCTGTCCACTCATGCGCTGGCGAGAGGAGACGGGCATCGGCTTGGACAAACCCGGCTTGGTGAGCCACATGTTGCGCTCTGCTTGCAGCAGCTTTGTCCCCTTTGAGCGCACAGGCTCGACGACTTCAGCCACACTGGCATCATCGTTGGCGCTCACCTTGAGTCGTTGTGGCTCCGCTACTTTTTCTCCATCGCGCGATGTCAATTTGATTTCCCAAACGACACCGGGAAGCCCGCCGCCGCGCGCGCGGTCGGCGTGTTGCAGCAACGATTGCGCGTCGGGTGCGGCGAAGGCGAAGTTGCACCAGAGCAGCAGCGGAAAAATTTTTTTAATATTCATAGTTTTTCTCAATCCTGAATCCTGAATCCTGATTTTACACATGCCCCAGCGCGTCAATAATGTCCTTCTTGGCCGCACGGCGTGCAGGCAGATAAGCCGCCAATGTTCCCACCAACGCCATCAAAATGAAGGTGAAAATAATGCGCTTTGCATCCAGATCAATCAGTAGCGGAACTTCTCCGGCGCTGTTTGGCGGCGTATAGGAAATACCTGCCACGTTCACTCCCCAGCGCACAGTCACAGCGATCAACAGACCTGTGACACAGCCGATGACCGTCAGCAACATGGATTCTGTGGTGAACAGCTTGATGATGCCATTTTGCTTCAAGCCGATGGCCCTTAACGTGCCGATCTCACGAGTGCGTTCCACTACCGTCATACCCATTGAGTTGGCAACACTCATCACCACCACGGTAAGCACGATAAAAAAAATGAAACCGAAAACCATATCGAACATGCCATGCACCTGGTTGTAGAAATCAGATAGTTCCTGCCATGTCTTGATCTCTACATCGTATCCTGCACCGGCAAGTTTCTTGAGCAATGCACTGCGCATCGGTTCAGTTTGCGCTACATCGTCCAGCAGGATGGTCAGGCGATCTGCCCGACCTTCCGCATCCAGCAACGAACGCGTTAGTGACAGGGGCATAAATGCGAGTTTGTCGTTGGTGCTTGCGTTGCCTGTATTAAAAGCATGCCCCAGGCTGATATCCAACGCATTGGCTTGACCGCTCAAGGTGCTGACCAACACGACCGCCTGGCCGCCGATTTCGAGATGCAGCATATCGACCAGTCCTTCACCCAGATCCACCACATCCGCGCGTGCTGGGTCAAGCCTCACCATGTAGTTGTCAAACAAGCCGCTTGCTCTTTCCTGCTCAGTCATCGCGCCTGCCTGCAACAGATTCGCCGCTGCCGGTTCTACTCCCTCGGCAATGAAGATGGTGCTGGCGCGTCCGTTGCTGACAAGTCCGCTCAACGCCAATCTGGGTGTGACCATCTCGACATGTGCTTCTTCTCCTGCCAGTCGGCTGATGGCATCGACTTCTGCCGACGTGAGCATATAGCGTTCGGGATTCAGCCTTCCCTCCGTACTCATGCCGCGTTTACTCAAGGTGAGATGCCCCAGCATCGAGCTGTGTATGGATTGCCGCTCCAGTCCAACGTAGATGTTATGTGTGTAACCCGCAAACAATGCGATTGCGGAAAAACCGAGTGCGATGGCAAGCAGGGTGACCAGTGAACGGCGGCGGTTGCGGTTCAGTCCGCGCAGGGCAAGTTTCAGGATGTTCATTGCAGTACCTCGTCGGTTTCTATCTGGCCATCGCGCAGCAAAATTTTGCGGTCTACATGGTCGAGCAGGCGCGGGTCGTGGGTGGTGAATATGAAAGTCACGCGGCGCGCGCGGTTCATTGCGCGCATCAGTTCGATCACCATGCGGCTGTTTTCGGAATCCAGATTGGCCGTCGGTTCGTCGGCGATCACCAGCTTGGGGTTTACCACCAGTGCGCGGGCGATGGCGACGCGCTGGCGCTGCCCGCCGGAAAGTTTGTCGGGCAGTGAATGCCGAAAGCGCTCAAGACCTACATCAACCAGCGCGGCAGCGGCGCGCACACTGGCCTCGCGTTCGGCTACGCCCTGTATCTGCAATGGCAACATCACGTTCTCCAGCGCGGAAAGCACCGGCACCAGATTGAAATTCTGGAACACGAAGCCGATATGCTTACCGCGAAAGTCGGTCAATTCATCGTCTGCCAGCAAGCGCGTGTCCTGACCGCAGAAGCTCACCTTTCCTTGGGTCGGCGTGTCGATCAGCCCGATGATATTCATCAGCGTGGATTTACCGCTGCCGGACGGCCCCCAAACGGCGAGGAACTCGCCTTCGCGGATGGCAAGCGAAATGTCATGCAGCGCGTCTATGCTGGTTTCGCCCAGCATGAAGCGGCGGCAAATGTTGCGTAGTTCGAGGATGGTGGGTGCCTTCATGCTGTCCTCAGTATAGATGGATGGAGAGTCTTGCCGTGGTTTGACCAAGTTCAAAGGCAGCACTGGCGAAGTTGGGCGTACTGATCAGGCTGCGCGCATCGTTGGAAAAACCGTATGGTTCGACGGGTTTGCCGATGAAACTCCGATCCAGCCTGCCGTTCCGATTGCTGTCGGCAAAAGCGGCGATGGCATATTTCCCCGGCGCAAGACTGGAAATGCTCAATATCGTGCTGTCTGATGCCGCCACGATCCTGATTGCTTCATTTTCCTTTCCTTTTGGAAATTGTGTCTCCGAGTTATATACCTTGATCATCAGCGGAATACCGGCCAGTTTCTTGCCGTGCAATTCCAATTTAAGTTCACCCGCATGGCAGTTGATGGAAAACAGCATGGCGGTCAAGATTGTGAGATGTTTCATGTGGACTCCTGTGACGGGCAGACTGTAAAGGATAGGCGGCGTGCAGGGTAGCGTGATGTGACGAAATGCCGAAATCGCGGGGTGAACTGCAACTTACAGGAAGTGAATCTCCCGGCGGGGACATTCAGGGGTGCGTCTGGACTTGAGATTTGGCAAATATCCGTATTTCGCGACTTTCGCGGACAATGCACTTCACCGGATTATCGGCTGCCTTTGCCCGTCAGAACGACTTGCACGGTATCGATCAGAATGATGATGTCCAGAAACAGGCTGTTGTTCTTTACGTAATACAAGTCATATTGTAGCTTCTGGACGGAATCCTCGATCGAAGACCCGTATTGATAACGGACTTGTGCCCAGCCGGTGATGCCGGGTTTGATACTGTGTCTCACATTGTAGTAGGGGATTTTTTCGCAAAGTTGTTTGATAAAATAATCCCGCTCCGGCCTTGGGCCAATCAGGCTCATATCCCCTTTTAGCACGTTCACTATCTGGGGCAGTTCGTCTATTCTCAGTTTGCGGATGATCCGCCCTATTCGCGTGATGCGCGGGTCGTTCTCCGATGCCCATTGCGGCTTGCCGGCTGTTTCGGCGTCATGGCGCATGCTGCGAAACTTTAAGACGATAAAAGGACGACCTCCCAGCCCGATTCTTTCCTGTCGATAAAGGATGGGCGCGCGATCCTGAATATAAATGCACAGCGCCGTAATCAGCATGACGGGGAGCGTGGCAACCAGCAGGATCGTGCTGGCGAATAAATCAAATGCCCGTTTGATGGCCGTGCGCAAGCCGCTCTGGTCAAATCCCCCGCCAAATACCAGCCAGTTCGGATTGAGTGAATGTACGCGAATCTGACTCATCTCGCGCTCAAAAAATGTGGAGGCATCAATCACCTTCACTCCGTCAAGTTTGCATTCGAGCAGATCCTGAACAGGGAAGTTGCTGCTGTTCTGGTTTTGAACGGCAACGACAATTTCATCCACGTTGTAAGCCGTTGCCAAAGACAGCAATGAATTGCCCGGCGGCAGAAGGGAGGAGGGGGAGATGACGGGTTCTTCACTTTCTATAGAGACAAAGCCGACGATATTGAACTCATGGTGGCTATCGTTATTTTCGGCAATATTGGCGCATTCCCTGGCCAGCTCGCCGACACCCAACACGATGATTTTCGGTTTCAGGAAGTTGAGTTTGGAACCCTTGCAAAATGCAAAACGTACCAATATTATCCCCGCCGCCGCAAGTAATATGACAATGCCCAGAATGCCACGGCCAAAATAAATATCGGGGGCGACATAGAATGTCAGCGTCATGAGTCCGAAGCCCAACGCGAAGGCGGGCATGAGGCGAAGTAAGGTGTGCCTGAAATCTTCCCGGTAGGTCAGGTGATACATGCCCATGGCTTTCATGCTGAAGATCATCACCGCAGCAAAAATAAGGGCTTGGGGCGGCAAGTTCGGTAATGCGGGGAACAAGGCGTGGCCGGGGGTGAAAAAACGCAGGGCGACGCCCAGATAGAACGAGGCTATCAGGATGAAGGCCTCAATGACGAGCAGCATGACGCTTAATTTGTTGATGTAGTGATTAGAGATCCGCAACACATTTTTCCTCGTAATTCCCCGGGAACTGCTATTTGCCGTCGTCGCCCGCGATGTTTTTTACGCCGTGGCGGATTTTATGGTTTTCAGTCAACTGACCGGAAGTGTGTGTTATGGCTCGTCGGTTTTGCCGTGCCCGTCGGCGGCAAGATGGGACACATACCAGGCCATGGATTGCTTCAACCCCTCATCAATCCGGTGGCTAGGCTCGAATCCCAGCAAGGCTTGCGCCTTGGAAATATCAGCCTGGGAATGGCGTACATCGCCTGTGCGAAAATCCGTATATTCAGGGCTGTGTCCGACGAGACCGGGGAATTGTTCCATCAGCAGCGAGCGCAGCATTTTATAAAGCTCATTCAGGCTGGTGCGTTCATTGAGCGCGGCATTGTAAATCTGATTGACCGCATCGGGATTGTCGGCCAAAGCCGCGAGCAAGTTGGCCTGGATGATATTTTCAATAAAGGTGAAATCGCGGCTGGTTTCGCCGTCACCCTTGATGTACAGGGCTTCATTCCTGATAAGCGCGGCTATCCATAAAGGAATCACGGCGGCATAAGCGCCATTCGGATCCTGGCGCGGGCCGAAGATGTTGAAATAACGCAGCCCGATGGACTCTGTGCCATAGCAGCGCGCAAAGACATCGGCGTAAAGTTCGTTGACATATTTGGTGACGGCATAGGGTGAGAGCGGTCTGCCTATCACCTCTTCCACCTTGGGCAAATCGGGGTGATCGCCATAAGTCGAGCTGGATGCGGCATAGACAAAGCGTTTGACGGCGGCTTCGCGGGCGGCCACCAGCATGTTCAAAAAACCCGAGATGTTGTTGTCATTGGTCAGAATCGGATCTTCGATGGAACGCGGCACGGAACCCAGGGCGGCCTCGTGCAACACGTAATCCGCGCCGGCGCAGGCCTTTTTACAATCGTCGAGATTGCGGATGTCGCCTTCGATGAAGTTGAAGTTGCGCCAGGCTTCCGGGCCGACCAATGCCTGCACTTCGTCGAGGTTATGTCTGTGGCCGGTCGAAAAATTGTCCAGCCCAGTCACCTTCTGGTTCAGCTTCAGCAAGGCTTCCAGCAGATTGGAACCGATAAAACCTGCCACACCGGTAATCAGCCAGCAGTGTTGATGGTTTTGTAAATGGTTTTTTACTTCCTGATATTTTGTCATGTTGTGCATTTTGTCTAAAGCCGCCAGACGCTAAGACCTGCATCGCGCAGGGTTATTGGGTCGAACTGGGATTTTACATCAATAAAGCAGCCGTTTACGGCTACTTTGGCAAGGAACTCGCTCAGTGGACGAGCCAGAATTTCACGGTGTGAAACGGCAGCGATGATAGCATCCGCCCGTGGCAGCATTTCCCAGCTTTCGATTTTCAGGCCGTATTCGTGCTGTGCTTCATCCATATCGGCCACCGGGTCATGGACATGGACCTCAATGCCGTATTCCCGGAGTTCACAGATGAGGTCGGCGACTTTGGAGTTTCTCAGGTCGGGGCAATTTTCCTTGAAGGTCAGACCGAGCACGTTGACCTTCGCTCCCTTGACCTGAAACCCCGCTTTAATGATCTGCTTGACGGTCTGTTCCGCGACAAATTTTGCCATGCTGTCGTTGATGCGGCGCCCTGCCAGAATAACCTGAGGGATGTAGCCGATCATCTCCGCCTTGTGGGTGAGATAGTAAGGGTCCACGCCGATACAGTGCCCGCCGACCAGACCGGGACGAAAGGGCAGGAAATTCCATTTGGTTCCGGCAGCCTGCAATACCTCCAGTGTATCTATGCCGATTTTATCAAAAATAATCGCCAGTTCATTCATCAGGGCGATGTTCAGGTCGCGCTGGGTGTTTTCGATTACCTTGGCCGCTTCGGCGACCTTGATGCTGGAGGCGCGGTGTACACCGGCGGCGATGATGCTTTCATAGAGTTGCGCTACCTTCTCCAGCGTATCTGCGTCATCGCCCGAGACAACTTTTAGAATGGTGGTGAGCGTGTGTTCCTTATCGCCGGGGTTGATGCGCTCAGGCGAAAAACCGACATGAAAATCCACTTGCCATTTCATGCCGGAATGTTTTTCCAGAATCGGAATGCAGACTTCTTCAGTGGCGCCGGGATAAACCGTGGATTCAAAGGTGACGATGACGCCGCGCTTCATGTGTTTCCCGACCGTTTCGCTGGCGCCTGTGAGCGGGCCGAAGTCGGGTTGATGCGCCCTATCTACCGGCGTCGGCACGGCGACCACGATATGGTCGGCCAGGGCTAGTTCGGCAGGATCGGTAGTGACGCTGAGGTGGGTTGCCGACTGCAACTCGGCGCTTGAAACTTCTCCGGTCGGGTCTATGTGGCGCCGGTAGTTCTGGATCTTGTTTATGGATAGGTCAAAACCGATGGTACGTTGTTTTTTGCCGAATTCGACAGCCAGAGGCAGACCCACATACCCAAGCCCAACTACTGCAACTGTGTTCACAATGAATGATCCTGATTGAGGTGATGGGCGGCAATTTAACAGATATGCCTATTGGCGACAATTTGATTGTGACGGCCCGTTTCTGCGGGAAGTGCAGGCCGTGAATGGCTTATTCTTCTTTTGGAGAAATAAAGGCTTTTTGGAATAAATGGCGTGCCAGCAGCAAGGGCGGCATACGTTGCCAGTTGGCGCGCACATAGAGCAGTCGGCGCGCCATAGTCGTCAGCCAGTCGGAGCAACTCGGGTGGTCCGGCATCAGCGCGCGGACCAGCAGGCTGTCCATCAGCGCCAGCAGGAGACGGTTCGGGCGGCCAGGCTGCGCGGCAGTTTCCGGCGGTACGGGGGTGTGCAGTATGAGTGCCGAGTAACGCAATGCATAAAAGAGCGGGCGCGACAGTTCAAGCTCCCCGGCGCGTTCGATAAGGTCAGGCCAGAACGAGGGGGTGTTGCCGAAATGGCGCAGCAGATCGTCAATATCGACCAGATCGCGCAGCCCGTGCTCCATCTCGCCGCCATGAAATAAATGCGTTGCGCTATGCAGAATCAAATCAACTGGCGATAGCACCGCCAGATTGTTGTACCCCTCCAGCGGGCAGGCAGCGGCGCGCAGCTTGTCTGGGTCGGGATGAATGGCGGCTGTCTCCGGCAGTATGGCGTGATGCACGTCAATCACGGTCTCGCGTTTGATGTGTTGCATGGGCGGCAATTCATGCATCCAGGCGCGGTAGTAGTGTTGGTCGTAGGCGTCGTGGTGGGTGTTGGCCCAGCCGTGCAGCATCAGGGCGGCTTCCACTGCATTCAGACTGTCTTTGGGCGCCATGATGTCGATGTCGGTGAAAAGACGCCCGCGAGCGGTCGGCAACCGGGCCATGACATAGGCTGCCCCCTTGAGCAGGATAATCGGTATGCCGAGCTGCGCCAGTGCCTTTTGGATCAGGCTGATTTCCCATTGCACGGCCAGCGTGTGTCGTTCGGCAATGGCGTGTGCCCATTCGAGGTGTTTGCGCGGTTGTTCCGGCACAGTTTCAATCAGGCCGCGTTCATCCAGTACCGCGTGGAGCCTTGCCAGCAGGTTGGCCTGGCGTGCCTGGCGCACCAGCAAATCCCATTCGGCCAGACCCAGCGAGGCCAGCGCATCAGGATTATTTAATACCTTTATAATCAAGTTGTTATAAATCATGTTTATCAGGGGGCTGTTTCAAGGCGGCAAATACGGCTACGGCCTCGTCCAGATTGCTGTAAGTGAAATCGTAGCACCGGCAGCGATCGATCAGTCCGGCCAAAGTCTCAAAGCCTTTGATACCGAGCAGACTGTAGTTAAAGGCGTTATCCGCGACCCGCATAAATGCACGGGATGGCGCTACTTTCTCAAGGCAGGCGGATGAGTCGGCCCGATATTTCGGAAAAATCACCCAGGCCGCCTGCGCGGTTTCTGCCGCACGGGCCACGCTGTCCGCCGGGGCTTTCATGTGGGCGACCGTGCCCTTCATAGTATCGCTCACCGGGCGGCTGAAGATCGCGTCGGGCGCATAGTCGCGGATGATGGCGATGGACTGGTTCTTTAAACTGACAGGCCGTGGCAGGGGAATGATTTTTCCATCGCTGACACGAATCAGGGCAAGTTCGTCGGACAACAGGCGCCAGCCGCGATTGACCAGTGCGGCGCACAGCGTGCTTTTGCCCGAGCCGGGCGGGGCGGGCAGAATGGCGGCGCAGCCGTCTTTTTCGACGACGGCGGCATGGATGATTAAATAGTGGTTGGCGTGGCTGGACACGCACCAATTGAATCCCCATTCCAGCATTGGAAACGCCTGGTCGAACGGCAGGGGTTTGAAGGCGGGCGTTCCGTCGAGAAAAAATAACACCTGGTGTTTGAACCAGCGCCTTACATTGCCGGGCCGGGCAAGGCGGACATGAAAATCCGCAAAAATAGTCTGTTCCGTTCCGCTTTCTTCCAGAATCGGATAATCGGCATAAAGCAGGCCGATTCCCTCGGCGACGCCGGGGATGGAAGTCTGCAAATGAAAAACGAACGATCCGGTTTGCAGGAACAGACCGCCCTGCTTGAGGCGACATCCAAGTTGCGGGGGAGTTAATGCGGAAACCTTCAAAATCAGCCGCGTTCTATCAGTGTCAGCGTATTGAGATCAGCGAGTATTTTTTCTATTTGCGACATGAATTCGTCATCCGTTTCGATTCCCAACAGTGGCGCCAGCGATTCGCACAAGGTGAGCGTATCCGATGCCGTTTGTTGCAGCGCCAACAAGATATGGCCCGCCACCGGGTCAAGTAAATGTGTGTCTCCGGAAAGGCTGTGGTAGGCAACAAACTCATCGCCCCACGAACGCAAAAGAAGCGTGTCGGCAGCGCAAGCTCGCCATGTGCCATGTATATCCATCGTCGCTTGATTTGAGTTTGGCAAATGTTGTGCGGGCAGACGCTATACCATGGTGGATTGCAGGTAAGCGACAATATCGGCCGCATACCATTTTACGCCCGCAGTCGGTTCGAAATATCCCTTGCTGTCCCATTCGTTGAAGATATTGACGACCTGATTTTCGGTCAGTACCGGCGTCCCGCCCATTCTGGCGTTGAGGATTGCCGCCACGATGTGTGCGCCCAACTGTTGCGGGTCTTTGTTTTCTGTCAGCCAGAACACTTGCATCATGCTGTACTGGGCGTAGATGACGCCTCGTCCGCTGCAACGGAACACGCTGCGGAAGGCGGTTCCGCCCGACCAGTCTGATGAATTTGTGCAAGAACTTGAATGGGATTCCTCTTCGGGACGTGTTTTCTCCTTTGAAAGTGATTCACTTTTTGAATGGGATTGCCCGCTGGTGCATTTGCCCGGCTGATAGGGCATCGGCCACTGTACCGGGTGCGTACCCCAGTATCCGGGCGAACGGCCGGCGCAAGTGACGGGGGTGCCATGCGCACTTGCATTGCCGGACAGAAAGCCGGAAGGGGATTTGCACAAAAGATTGCCGCCCAGTGCCGAACGGCTGGCAAGGGTGAGCAGAACACCCGATACGGCCAGGCCGGATTGGGTGAAACGCCTGCGCGCAGCATTGACGGATGGCGCTTGTTCGGTGGTGTCCTGATTTAAATCAGGTTGGTTTGGGTCAACACCATGCCGCTCGTTCGTTTTCATCACATTCCCGTAAGGTGCCTGTTGTTAAGCATAATTTCCGATTAAAACTGTTTTGCTGAACGGTCAACGCCAATCACAATGACCGACAGCAGCAGCGAAGGTGCATTATAAGCAATAATCGCGCCTGTCACTAAAATATTTTATTGATATATATCAATAGATTGCATTGATTCATGCTGTTTTGTAAGTCAATCATATTCGCCAATTTCTAACGTAATAATGTTGGCTGTCAGCTATAATTCGCCGACACAGCTGTTCATGCTTTTACATGCAGGGTGTATCGGGCGGCGTTGCTGTCGCCTGGCTTGTGCGAACTGCTTGCCCGGTTAAGCGGGTGCAATGAATGAATTTTTTGTAGCTATATGTTTTTATTTATTTTTGAGTGCCAGAAGCAATGGGTCGTTGGCGCGTGATATTAAGGAGCAGGACATGTCGGTAAATAAAGTAATTTTGATAGGACGTTTGGGCAAAGACCCGGAAACCCGTTACATGCCCAATGGCGAAGCGGTCACCAATGCAACGCTGGCGACTTCCGAAAACTGGAAGGACAAGAGCGGCGTCAAGCAGGAAAAGACCGAGTGGCATAACCTCGTGTTCTATCGCCGCTTGGCCGAGGTGGCTGGCGAGTACCTGAAGAAGGGCTCGATGATTTATGTCGAAGGTAAGCTGCAAACTCGCAAGTGGCAGGACAAGGAAGGCAAAGACCGCTACACCACCGACATCATCGTCAATGAAATGACCATGCTCGGCGGCAAGTCTTCCGGCGCGGGTAGTTTCGAAGTGGTTGAGGAAAATCAGGCTGCTCCTGCACGAGCCGCAGCTCCCGCCGCCAGACCGGCTCCGGCAGCCAAGAGCAGTTTCGACAACTTCGACGACGACATTCCGTTCTGAGATATACCTAAGGAAACGCTGATTTATTCGTCATCCCCGCGCAGAGGGGTAAGCAGGCAAGTCGCGAAGCGGCTGCTCGCAAAGCGGGGATCCAGCGCCTTGATTTAATTGGGTTCCCGCCTACGCGGGAATGACAAAACCGAATAAATCAGCACATCCCTAAGTTAGAGTTGTAAATATAACCCCTTGCATCTAACGATGTAGGGGGTTTTTCTTTGTTTGCATCATTCTAATTGATTGTTTGGTTTCAATCGTCAAGTTATGCCAATGAAACTTGATCTGACTACGGGTCTGATTTGGATGCGCGATTATTTCGGCGGGCATCGCTATGTGTGTTTTTGCAATCTGGCGGCAACTATCAAGGAATCCTTGACAGTTCAAACCGAGGGAAGCCGTCAAGTCCAACGCGCCATTATTTCCTGCAACCTCGATCTGATCCTAGCCATCGGCTACCGCATCCGCTCGCCACGCGGCACGCAGTTTCGCCAGTGGACGACCCGACACCCGAAGGAGTTTCTGGTGAAGGGTTTCGTCATGGACGATGAGCGGCTCAAGAGCCCGGGGGCTTGGGATTATTTCGACGAGCTGCTGGAGCGCATCCGCGAGATACGGGCTTCGGAGAAACGTTTTTATCAAAAAGTCCGCGAGATCTTCGCCCTCTCCTCGGATTACCGCATCATGGAAAATGAGACCCATCTGTTTTTCGCCGAGGTGCAGAACAAGCTGCTCTTCGCGGCTACCGGCCACACCGCCGCCGGGCTGATCGTGAAACGCGCAGACCCGCAAAGCCCGAATATGGCGCCTAACGCTTGGAGCGGCTCGCGCGTGCGCAAGCAGGATGTCATCATCGCAAAGAATTACCTCTCGGAAGACGAAATCGACACCCTCAATCGGCTGGTGGTGATTTTTCTGGAACAGGCCGCGCTGAGGGTGAAACAGCAGCAAGACCTCACGCTGGATTTTTGGCGAAACCATGTGGATGGCATGCTGGTATTCAACGGGCAGGCGGTTTTGCAAAATTCCGGCACGATCCGCCACGATGACATGCTGAACACCGCACACGCTCGTTACGAGACTTTCGATCACCATCGCCGCGCCAGCGAGGCGCTGGACGCCGATGCGGCCGATTTGCAGGAAATTGAACAGTTGGAAAAGCGTGTTGAGCGGCATACGAAGATAACGGCGGCAGCGGCAACAAGAGCCAAGCGCGGCAGGTAAATGCGGCGGTTTCTTGCTTGACGAACTCACTTCAATAAGTATAATTGAAAATATACTTGCTTGAGTCATATTGTTAAGGAGTTATCGCCATGTCACAAATCACGCTATATCTGGACGATGCCACGCAGACCTTGGTAGATCAGGCCGCGCAGGCCAATGGCCTATCAAAAAGCCGATGGGTGGCAGAACTCATTCGTAAACACGCTGCTCGGGAATGGCCCAAGGAGTGTCTGGAGCTAGCCGGGAAATTCCCGGATTTCCCCCTGATCGAGGCCGACGGTGCCAGTGGTATGCCTGCCGATGCTCCGCGCATCGGGTTCTGAGAGCTGCTTTGCTGATTCTCGATAGCAACATCATCAGCTACTACCTCCGCGGTGACTCGCAGGTTGTTCCGCGTATTCAAGCGATTGCACCTGCTGAGATTGGTGTGCCAGCAATCGTGGAGTACGAGCTGCGCTACGGTCTTTTGCGTTTGCCGCCGGAGGCGGCCAATCCCCGTTTGGCGGCATTGGCCGCTTTGCTGCGACCGATGCAGCTTTTGCCGTTCGATAGTGAATGCGCGGCTCATGCTGCCCGTATCCGTGTCGAACTGGAAGCCGCTGGCACACCCATCGGCCCGCACGATACGCTGATCGCCGCCACGGCATTGCGTTATCAGGCCACTTTGGTGACGCGCAATGTGCGCGAATTTTCCCGTGTGCAGGGCTTGCAGTGGCTGAATTGGCACGAAGCTACTTGAGCAACAAGTCCGCATTGTTCTAGCCAGATGGGGAATTTGTGCAAGAGGTGCTTGCACAATTGCCTTGACATCACAAGTCAGCCCGGCATCGAACAGATCGAGCGCGAACTGGCGGGTGACGACACAAATGTGGAGAACGTACGCAATGACTAACCCGGCCAATCCCACCAATGCCTACACCGTGCCATCGGTGTCCATTTCCACGGCGCACACTCATCCCAGAGGATGAAGCTCGTGAGCTGGCTAAACGTGCATTGCAGTTCAAGAATGAGCGTGGTCGCCTGCCAGATATTAACTCCGCTGACGCATGGCCGAAGGCGTAGCTGCACTGGCACGCTACCGCGCACAAGCAAAGGCGGCACAGGCGCAAGGGGAAACCAGCAATGGCTGATATGGATGATGAACTACTGGATGCGCTGGGTGTAGAAGTCGTCCCGCTCAAGGTATCCAGCCGAACTCCAAGAGAGGAGCGCATCATCGCGGGCTCTGAGGACATCCTGCGATTCCATCAAACCAATGGGCGAGCGCCATTGCATGGTGAGGGGCGTGACATATTTGAACGCTTGTATGCCGTGCGTCTGGATCAGCTATGTGCTGCGCAGCTTGTCCAGCCATCCATTTGTTGCCGAAAATCGTGAGCTGATTCACAAGATTGGCGTGACCGGAGGCAAGGTGGAGACACGTATTGCTGGCGCGGAAAAGGATGCTACTTATTTGCTGGCCGATGTGGAGGTGGTTGCCACATACAAACTCCACAACCTGAATCGCACCAAGCTGGAAAACATCTTCCACCGCCTGTTCGGTGCAGCACAGCTCGACTTGACCATAGCAGACCGCTTCGGACATCCGGTGAAGCCGAGGGAATGGTTTTTGGTGCCGCTCCATGTGATTGATGAAGCTGTTCGGCGTATTCAGGATGGGTCAATTACTGAAGTGGTCTATGACCCGAATACAGCTCAGTTAGTGGGTTGAGCGAGTGCAGAATTCTATTTGCTCAGACAGCCCTCGCTCCAATGCTGAGGCCCTCGGTAACTAAACTGGATCAAATGCGTTCCAGCACCGCCGCGAAGAAGCCGTCGGTGGCATGCAGGTTGGGGCGCAGTTCCAGATAATCGCCCATTTCCATCGGGATCTTCTGTTGCTGCAACACTTCACCTGCCGGCAACAGTTTGAAGCCGGGATGCGATGCAAGGAAGGCTTGCACGATGTGCTGGTTTTCTTCGGGCAAAATGCTGCAAGTCGCATAGACCAGGCGGCCGCCTTTTTTCAGCAAGCGACTGGCCGACGCCAGGATGGCGGTCTGTTTCTGATTTAACTCGGAAATGCTTTGCGGCGACTGGCGGAATTTCAGGTCGGGGTTGCGGCGCAAGGTGCCCAGGCCGCTGCACGGCGCGTCCACCAGTACGCGGTCGATCTTGCCCGCCAGGCGTTTGACCTTGAGATCGTTCTCGTGCGCAATCAGCATCGGCTGGATGTTGGAAGCGCCCGAGCGTTTCAGGCGCGGCTTGAGGTTGGCCAGACGCTTTTCGGAAACATCCATCGCATACAAGCGGCCCTGCGAATTCATCAGCGCCGAGAGCATCAGCGTCTTGCCGCCCGCACCGGCGCAGAAGTCCACCACCATGTCGTTGCGTTTCGGGGCGAGTAAAAAGCCCAGCAGCTGGCTGCCTTCGTCCTGCACTTCGACCTTGCCTGTCGTGAACAACTCATCCTTGCTCAGCGGAATTTTTTCCTTCAGGCGGATGCCGATAGGCGAATAGGGTGTGGCAGTGGCATCGATATTCTGTTCTTGCAGTTGCAGCAATACTTCCTCGCGTTTTGCCAGCAGGGTGTTGACGCGGATGTCCAGTGGTGCGCCTTGTTGCATGGCCTGCCCTAGGGTGAGAATTTCCTCGTCCGAATAGGACGCGCGCATTTTTTCCACCAGCCAGTCGGGCAATTCGGCCTGCACTGACAGCGGTTGACCTTCATATTGCACGCCTTTGGCCGTAGCCAGCCATTCTGCTTCGTCACGTTTGAGTACCGGCTGAATCTCGCGCAGGTTATAACCGCCGAATTTGACCAGATAGGCCAGCGCCATGCGGCGTGGCGTGGCATTGTCCGCACAGGCCGCTTCCAGCAACAGGCGATGGCGCAGCACGCCGAAAGCCGTTTCGGCAACCAGCGCGCGCTCGTTCGAGCCGATACGCTCGTTCTTGAAGAAATAGCGCAATGTGGTGTCGGCGGGATGTTCCAGCGGCAAAATGGTACGCAGCGCGAGGATAACGAGGTCTAAACGGTATTCGGTAATCAGCATGGCAGTTTCGGTATCTAAAATTCAGGGGCGGAGTTTAACAGTTAAGAACTGGGAAGGGTGAAGGGTGAAGGGTGAAGGGTGAAGGGTGAAGGGTGAAGGGTGAAGGGTGAAGGGGCGGTCCCTTTCCCCTTTATCGCTGCTGGTCTTCAGACACCCGGATGTCGGAGATGACCATTTCACCGGCGATTGCGCCATTTCTTTCTATCTGGCGTACCTTGACCGGCAGTAACCGGTATTCCAGGCCCAGCCAGATTTCCAGTCCTTCTTCGTCGGGCGCGTGAATTTTGCGCAGCGGCAGGGCGCGAATTTTGCCGAGACGGGTCTGGATTTGTTGTTCTTCACCGATTGCCAGTTGATAGCTTTCCAGCTTTTTGCCGTTGCTGACGTGCATAGTCAGCGTGGCCTGGTCCAGCGGCAATTGCGAGAGTTGATACAGGAAGCTGAGGATGTCTTGCGCCTGTTCAGGCAGCGCGGAATTGTTGCCATTGGAAAATTCCAGTTTCCTGTTTTCCCAGTCGAATTGGGCAGTCAGTGCCTGTTTTCCTTTTGCGGTAATCCGGTTTTCGCTGAACTGGTCGGGATGCAGCCCCAATGCGCTTACCGTGCCGCTGCTCTGTTGGCTCATCTCGAAGGTCTTGAACAGACTGGCGATGCCGGTGGTGTTCATGCTCACCTGCAGGGTGTAATTGTTATCGTCGCTGATTTCCAGCCGGTGACGCGCTTCGCCGACCACAAAATCCGTGCCCTTGTAGGCGATGAAAGTGAGCTGTGCCTGTTTGGGGAGCGGGTGCGCCGGTTTGTCTTCCACGACAGGCTGCGCTTCTTCGATCATGGCCGCTTGTAGCACTTCTTCAGTCGGCGGCATCGTTTCTCCGGTAACGAGGGGTGCTTCAGGTCGGCTGGTTGCCTGCGTTGCCGGCGAGGCGTGCCTGGCTGGTGTACGCGGTTGGGGCTTCGGGGCAGGCTTGACGGCAGGCAGTATCTCCAGTTGGGCGGTGAGCGGCGGCAGCGGTATTTCAACGGGGTCGAGTTCGATCAGCTTGGGTCCGAACAGCAGTACGGCGTGTATCAGCAGCGACAGGACAATGGCAAGCGCAATCCTCCCGGCGGGCCGGTTAACCTGCAACAGGCTGGTGACATGCATTTGCAGGGTCACGGTGTGATGTGCAGTTTGCTCAATATTTGCGTGAACTGATCGCCGTTGGCATCGGTGATGATCATTTTGCAGGGCAGATTATATTCTTGTGTGGACAGCCAGATTTCAGTGCGATTTTCGCCGGGTTTCCCCTGGCTGTCGAGATACAGACTGTCGAACTGTCCGGCTGGCGTATCGATTTTTTGCCGTGAGCCAATCGCGTAGTGATAATTGTCCAGCTTGTTGCCGTTGGTCATTGCAAAATTCAGCGTGCTGTTGCTCTCCAGCTGAAGAAACATGAATTGATACATCGCGCTCAGGCGATCCTGTGTGCCTGTCGGCAAGGCGAGCGGCGTGCGTTGTGCCTGATGCGTCAGGGTAAGTTTTCGCGCGGCCCAGTCAAATTCGGCCTGGCTGTTTTTGTCCGGGCTGCCTTCGCGTCTTTGTTCGAAGTGTTGCGGGCGCAGCCCCTGTTTTTCAACCAGCCCGCTGCTGTTGAGGAAATTCTTCCCCGGTTTGAAGACCGCCAGCAAGCCGAGTGGCGTGGTGGTGCTGGTCAGTGTGTAGCGATCCTTGCTGCGGACATAGGTCTCGTCAATTTGCCCGATTTTCATGCCGCTGCTGAATATCTCGTAACTTGCCTGTACGCTGCCGGGTGGGGCGGCGTGGGCCGGGCTGCACAGTATTAGCCATGCGATAACGGGTAGAAACCACTTCATTGCTGCTTACTCCAATGCGGGTGAAATCAAGGCGAAGCCGACTTGATTGCGGCTGTGGTTTACGACCTTGCCGTTCCCGCTTAGTTCAATCTGGCCCGCGCACAGCCAGCGTACGGCTTGCGGAAAAATGCGGTGTTCTTCGTGCAATACACGGGCGGACAGGATGTGCTCGGTGTCGTCTGCCAGCACGGGTACGGCAGCCTGAATGATGATGGGGCCATGGTCGAGGTCGGGGGTGACGAAATGCACGGTGCAGCCATGAATCTTTACGCCGTCCTGTAGCGCGCGCGCATGCGTGTGAAGCCCGGTGTAGGAAGGCAACAGCGAGGGGTGGATGTTGATTAGCCTGCCCTGATAGCGTGTGACGAAACCGGCTGTGAGGATGCGCATGAAACCGGCGAGGATCACAAAATCGGGCTGGAAGCCGTCAACAACCTGCGCCAGCGAGGCATCGAAACTGTCGCGGTCAGGATGGTCGCGGTGTGCCACTACCGCAGTCGGGATGCCGTGCGCCTGCGCAAAAGCCAGACCTCCCGCATCTGCCCGGTTGCTGATCACCGCCGCGATGCGATAGTTGGCGTTGGCTGTCAGCAGCGCCTGCATATTGCTGCCGCGCCCGGAGATGAGGATGACGATGTTTTTCATGGTGATATGCGGTGTTCAAGTGTGCGGATTATAGCGGAAGCCGGACTGCGGGTAGCGGGCGGCAATTCCGCTTACCAGATCGCCGCCGGATAATGTGCGCGTATGTTCTGGTCTGCCGTCAGCAGCGGTGAGTCGCGATGGGCCGCCTGGGCTGCGATGATCCGGTCAAACGGGTCGCGTGTCCAGGCTAGTGTCAGCGCAGTGCCGACCACGGCGGCAAAGGGCAGGTTGCAGGTTTCCAGGCCGATGTCGCGCCGCAAGCTGTCCAGTATGGCAAGGGCGGGGCAGTTGATGCGAGAGATTTCATGCAGGTAGGTCAGTTCCAGTTCTGCCATGGGCGAAATAAGCAGTTGTTCAGCTGCTTCAACCGCCCGCACGCCCTGTGATGTCAGGCGCGTCGCGCCATCCTGATAGAGCCAGACCAGAATATAGGTGTCGAGATAGAGTCGCTTCACAGCGTGGGTTGCCAGGTCTGTTCCCAGGAAAGTCCGGCAAGGTCGTCGGGGTTGCCGTTGATGGTGCCGGGGTGCAGTTTGAGCGCGGCAAGACGCTGGGTCGAGGTGTCACGGACGATGCGCACCGAACCGTTGGGACGCTTGATTTCAACGGTTTCCCCGGTCTCGACGACGCGATCCAGCGTGCTGAAAAGATCGGCGCGCAGGCGGGTGGCGGTAAGGTGCGTTTGCATGATTTGGGTTTCCTGCTTGATATGTGCGTACATGTTATACCTGAGTATGTGCATGTTCAAGCGATCGGGGCATCAGGATCATGCAGCGCAGCGATTCCTCCGGATACGCGGATTTGGAGTGTGGCGGCATGACGCCGCTTGGCGCAGACGAGTCTGCGCACTCCAAATTACTTCACCTGTGTCTGATGCTCTTCGCCGTTTCTTGCACGAATCACGCCGATGCGATGGACGGTCTCCCCGGCTGCATGCAACTGGTTGATGGCCTGAGCCGCATCGCCCGCTGAGACGATGACCACCATGCCGATGCCGCAGTTGAAGGTGCGATACATTTCCTGTTCGGCGACACCGCCCTGTTCACGCAGCCAGTGGAACAGTTTGGGCATCTGCCATGATGTGCTGTCTATTTCGGCGACGACGTTTTCAGGCAGCACGCGCGGTACGTTTTCGGTGATGCCGCCGCCGGTGATGTGCGCCATGCCTTTGATGGTGAGACTCTGCATCAATGCCAGCAGCGGCTTCACGTAGATGCGGGTCGGCGCCATGATGACCTCAGTCAGGGTGCGGTCGCCGTCGAATCGGGCGGAAAGGTCGGGATTGCTGCGTTCGATAATCTTGCGTACCAGCGAATAGCCGTTGGAATGGGCGCCGTTGGACGCCATACCCAGCACCACGTCGCCGGGAGCGATGTCGGCACCGGTGATGATGTTGGCCTTTTCCACCACGCCCACGGCGAAGCCTGCCAAATCGTATTCGCCCACCGGGTACATGCCCGGCATTTCAGCGGTTTCGCCGCCAATCAGCGCACAACCGGCCTGCTCACAACCGTTGGCGATGCCTTTGATGACTTCGGTGGCGGCGGGAACATCCAATTTACCGCAGGCGAAATAATCGAGGAAGAACAGCGGCTCGGCGCCTTGCACCAGAATGTCGTTGACGCTCATGCCGACCAGATCAATGCCGACCGTGTCGTGAATGTTGAGTTCAAAGGCCAGCTTGAGTTTCGTGCCCACGCCGTCGGTGCCGGATACCAGCACGGGCTCCTTGTATTTTTTGGAGATTTCTACCAGGCCGCCGAAACCGCCGATGCCGGAAAGCACTTCCGGGCGCATGGTGCGTTTTGCGTAAGGCTTGATGTTCTCGACCAACTGGTCGCCGGCGTCAATGTCCACACCGGCATCACGGTAGGAAAGACCCGCTTGGGGTGCGGCAGAAGAAGTGTTATTTGGCTGGTTCAAGTTGAGTTCTCGCTTTCTTCAGAATGTTAAAACCTAACACCCCGTTTGTATGGTGAGTTTCCGTAGTGGCGGAGAGTGTGGCGGGCTATTGATGAACGGAAACAACATGCGGCAGCCCGCCGCGATGTCAAATTATACTCAATTGACACAAGCATTTCAGCGACTTTTGCTCTGGTGCTCAGCGCCACGCTTTTGAATTGTGCGAATACGCGTATTTCGGCAGGAAGTTTCGCCTGCCAATGCGAGCGATGCGCGAAACCGGGCATGGCACGGATGCAAACCATCCGGTAACGGCGCTATCCAAAACAGATCGGGAAGTAATGACCGGGCAGAGGCTGTTGGCGTGACAGCAATAAGCTTAAGCGCTACGTCGTTAGCGTGTGGTGCGATGACGGGTGCAGAGCATGAATGACAGCCTTTCATACTCTGCACCCGTGCGGTTAGCGCGTCTTTTTGCTTGAAAAGGTGTTCTCGACCAGGGCAGGTGCATTAGTCTGGGGGACATGACACTGATTGCAGTTGTATCTCGCATTGATCAGATGATCTGTCACTTTGTCGGGTGCATTGCGCTTGTCGGTGTAATGACTGGGCGGGATCGGTGTGGCTGTGCCTGTTTTGCGTATCGTGCCCCAAAGAGCAGGTTGGCTGTGGCAAGCCGTACACATGTTGCTGTCCCTGGTGATGGGCAGAAAATCACCAACCGCATGTGGAATCTGCGGCGGTGCGCCCGAATAGGCACGGGGCAGCAACTTGCTCTTCCCGGGGGCCGTGTCGCCATAGTTATAAACCTTGGGCGTTGGTACATCAAACACGCTCGTCTTGCTCAGACCCATCTCTTCAGATTTGATGGCGGTTCCGGCGTATGTCGAACTGGCCGCCATCAAGGCTGCGCATGCCAGAAGTGTGATAGCTTTCTTAATCATCATTTTCTCCTTCTTCGAATCAGGCCTTGTAGATCTTGACCGCACATTTCTTGAAGTCGGTTTGCTTGGAAATCGGGCAAGTCGAATCCAGTGTCACCTTGTTGATGAACACGTCTTCATCAAACCAGGGTACAAATACCGTACCTCTGGGCGGGCGGTTACGTCCCCCGGTTTCCACGGTAGCCTTGATTTTGCCGCGACGCGATTCGATCCAGGCGGTTGCATTTCGCTTGAGTCCTCGTGCTTTGGCGTCCTCAGGGTGCATGTACATCAGGGCGGCAGGCATGGACCAGTGCAGTTCACGCACGCGACGAGTCATGGTGCCTGAATGCCAGTGTTCCAGTACGCGACCTGTATTCAGCCACATATCGTAGTTTTGATCGGGCTGCTCGACTGGGGCGGCATAGGGGCGGAAAAAGATTTTTGCTTTGCCCGCAATGCTGGTCTTTTCCGGTTTGGTTACGCCATTCAGATCGCCGCTAGGCAGTGACTTGAATGCCGAGCCGTAGAAATCGAAGCCGCTGCCCGGCTTGACGTAGGGGTCGTAAGCCTCGTTGAAGCGCCAGTGCGTTTCCTTGCCATTGACCACAGGCCACTTCAGTCCGCGCACATCGTCGCGGAAATACACGTCGAAGTCCGCCAGATCATGTGCGTGGCCGCGACCGAACCGGGCATATTCTTCAAACAGCGCCTTTTCCGGGAACCAGCCATCGCCCAGCAGTTTGACTGTGTGGTTGTCGTGCCCTTTTGAGATGGCGTCAGGCCACTTGAACTTGCGATTCTCGTCATTGGCGAACAGCACTTGATACAGCGTCGCATCCGGCGAATAGCTGGAGCCGGTCAGCACGTCGGGCAGCTTGCCGTCGGCAAAACCTTCTTCCCTGAGTTGGGGTATCTTCTGTTCTCCCCATACCTCCTTGAGCTTGAAGCGTTTGGAGAATTCCATGATCTGCCAGATGTCGCTGCGCGCCTGCCCGGGAGGCGGCACCTGCTCGCGCCAGAGTTGAGTGCGGCGTTCGGCGTTGCCGTAACCGCCCCATTTCTCGAAGATCATCGCCGAAGGTAAAACCAAATCGGCCACCTTGGTGGAGATGCCGGGATAGCCGTCAGACACGATAATGAAATTATCCTTTTCGCGCGCCGCCTTGATCCAGTGGTTGGCGTTGGCGGTATTCTGGAACGGGTTGCATACCTGTATCCATGCCCACTTGATCTGCCCGTCCTCAAGGTCGCGCATCAGTTTGGTATAGTGGCTGCCTACCTTGGGGTTGAGTGTTTTTGCCGGCAGTTTCCAGATTTTTTCGGAGGCGGCGCGGTGATCTGGATTATTCACCACCATGTCGGCGGGCAGACGATGCGAGAACGTACCTACTTCGCGTGCGGTGCCGCAGGCGGAAGGCTGGCCGGTCAGTGAGAACGCGCCGTTGCCGGGCATGGCCTGTTTGCCCAGCAGCAGATGAACCATGTAGGCCTGTTCGTTGACCCAGGTGCCGCGCTGGTGCTGGTTGAAACCCATAGTCCAGAAGCTGACCACCTTGCGGTTTTTTTCTATATAAAGGTTGGCCAGTTGCTGGAGCTTGCGCTTGAAGTCGTCGAGCGACTCGTCGGGATCTCCCTTGGACAGCTCGGCTACAAAATCCAGTGTGTAGGGCTCGACGCCTCTCTTGAAGTCCTCAAATGTGATCAGCCAGTGCTTGTCCGGTGTGGCTCGATTTTTCTGTTCAACGGTCGCGCCTGCCTGTTTGCCCTGGGCGATGGCCTCCTCTTTGCCCAGCTGCATGGTCAGCTCTTTGCCATTGGTGTCTTTTTCGGCGGCATAGTCGAATTTGTCTGAACCGCGCATGCCGTAGCCGATGTCGGTGGGGCCGGTGGCAAAGGCGCAATGTTTGTTAACGAAGTCCCAGTTTACCGCGTCACGGGTCACGATCTCGCGTGCCAGATAGTTCATGATCGCGAGGTCGGTCTGCGGTTTGAAGATGATTTCAAGATCGGCAATATTGGAAGACATATTGCTTACTGTGGAGAGGTTGACCACGCGTACATCGGGATTGCCGAGTCTGCGGTCGGAGATACGTGTCCACAACACCGGGTGCATCTCGGCCATGTTCGCACCCCACAATACCATGGTGTCGGTGTGCTCGATGTCGTCATAGTTACCGGAAGGCTCGTCGATGCCGAAAGTCTGCATGAATGCTGCCACGGCGGATGCCATGCAGTGGCGCGCATTGGGATCGAGGTTGTTGGTGCGGAAACCGGCCTTGAACAGCTTGACTGCCGCGTAGCCCTCCTGAATGGTGTGCTGTCCTGAAGCAAAGAAGCCCACGCCGGTCGGGCCGAGTTCCTGGTAATGGCGCTTGAACTGCTTTTCCATTTCGTCAAATGCGCGTTCCCAGGAAACCGGCACGAAGTCTCCCTGCTTGTCAAAGTGTCCGTTCTTCATGCGCAGCAGGGGCTGGGTCAGCCTGTCCTTACCGTAGAGTATCTTGCCGTTGAAATAGCCCTTGACGCAGCTGAGACCGCGATTGACGGGTGCATCCTCATCGGCCTTGGTGGCGACGATTCTCCCTTTTTCAGTGGCCACCTGAATGCCGCAGCCCGTCCCGCAGAAGCGACACACGCCCCTATCCCAACGCCAACCGGCTTCGGCGCTTTGAGTTGCTGCGGTGGCGATTTCACTGATCGGAATGCCGACGATTGCGGCGGTGGCAGAAACAACTGCGCTTTGTTTTAGAAAATCGCGGCGTGTGATGTCCATCTGGATGCTCCTTCTCAATTTTTGACAAGAACTGAAAGCTGTATCGCAGGTACATCTTAATCCCAAAATCCAGTGATGTCTATTTGAACTGCAAGGTCTTTAAATTATTGTTCTTGGGGTAAAATAACCGGCAAAATTTCATAAACTCTCTCAAATGATGACATCCCGCTTTGTTGCCGTGCAGTGGTCGTTATTAATTGCGTTGGCCCTGTTGTTGCTGTATCTGCTCAGTCCGATACTGACGCCGTTTGTGGCGGCGGCAATACTGGCCTATATCTGCAATCCGCTGGTGCAGCGGCTGTGCGTGATGAAAGTCCCGCGCACGCTGGCGGTGGTGCTGGTGATGCTGGCGTTGTTGTTGCTGTTTGCCGGATTGCTGCTGATCATGTTGCCGCTGCTGGAAAAGGAAATCAGCCTGTTTGCGGCGCGCTTGCCGGGTTTGATTGAGGCCGTGCGCGTGCGCCTGTTGCCGCAACTGCAACAGTGGTTCGGCGTGGATTTGCAATGGGACAGCACGGCGCTGAAAGACCTGCTGGTGAGTCACTGGCAAAGTGCGGGCGGGGCGGCCAAAAGTTTGTTGCCCTGGCTGGGCAGCAGCGGCGGCAAAATTCTGGCCGCGCTGATCAATCTGCTGCTGATCCCGGTAGCGATGTTTTACCTGTTGCGCGACTGGAATGAGCTGATTGCGCGGCTGGATGCGCTGATTCCCCGCCATTGGCACGACAAGGTCTGTGAAATAGGCAGTGAAGTGGATGGTGTGCTGGCGGAATTTTTGCGAGGCCAGATTGCCGTGATATTGCTGATGAGCGCCTTTTACAGTCTGGTACTCTGGCTGGCGGGTCTGGAATTCGCGCTGCCCATCGGCATTATCGCCGGGATGTTGGTGTTCATTCCCTATCTGGGCATGATTATCGGTCTGCTGCTGGCTACGCTTGCGGCGGTGATGCAATTCACGGAATTGAGCAGTGTAGTGTGGGTGTGGGCAGTGTTTGGCGTGGGGCAATTGCTGGAAGGCATGCTGGTCACGCCCTGGCTGGTCGGCGAGCGCATCGGTCTGCATCCGCTGGCGGTGATCTTTGCCCTGCTGGCCTTTGGTCAGTTGTTCGGTTTTTTCGGCATTCTGCTGGCGTTGCCCATGTCGGCCATTTTGCTGGTCGGCTTGCGTCACGGCAAAACCTGGTACTTATCCAGCCGCATGTATAGCAAACCATGACCCAACTGCTGCTCGACATTACGCCTGACTGGTGGCCGACCTTCGATAATTTCGTGGCGTGCGGCAATGGCGAATTGCTCTCGGTGTTGCAACACGCCCTGGCGGGCGAGAGCCGCGAGCGCTGTATTTATGTGTGGGGGCAGAGCGGCAGCGGCAGGAGCCATTTGCTGCAAGCCTGCGTGAGTGCTGCGCAAAATGCCCGTCACAACGCGATCTACGCACAAGGCCGGGTGCCGGAGCAGGTCGATGTGGTGGCGGTGGATGATGTGGAAATGCTGGATGATGCGGCACAAATCGAATTATTCAATTTATACAATCAGATGCGTGAGAGCGGCGGCATGCTGCTGGTGAGCGGCAGGCAGTCGCCGCTGCATCTTGATCTGCGTGCCGATCTGCGTACCCGGCTGGGCTGGGGACTGGTGTATCAGGTGCATGGCCTGAGCGACGAAGAGAAGGCGCAGGCACTCGCGCAACATGCGCAGGGCAGGGGCTTCTCCCTGACGCAGGAAGTGACCCACTACCTGTTGCGCCACGGGCGGCGCGATCTGCCCAGTCTGCTGGCCGTACTGGACGCACTGGACGAACATTCGCTGCGCCTGCATCGCGCACCGTCCGTACCTTTGCTCAAGGAAGTCTTATTTAACCAACTGGATTCCCGCTTGCGCGGGAATGACGAACTAAAATGAAGTTAGCATTATTCGATTTGGACAACACCCTGCTCAACGGCGACAGCGATTTTGAATGGTCGCAATTTCTGATACGCATCGGCATACTCGACCGCGAACTGTTCGAAGTGAAAAATCAGGCCTTTTACGATCAGTACAAGGCGGGTACGCTGGATATACATGAATTTCTGGATTTTCAACTGAAGCCCCTGTCGCGCCATTCCCGAAAAACACTGGATGAATGGCACAGCCGGTTCATGCGGGAAAACGTCATGCCCATAGTTACACAGCCTGCGCGTGAACTGGTGCAACAGCACCGCGATGCGGGTGATGTGTGCGTGATCATCACGGCCACCAACAGTTTTGTCACTGCACCGATTGCCCGCGAATTTGGCATTGAAAATCTGATTGCTACCGAACCGGAACACAAGGACGGAGAGTTTACCGGGCGTGTCGCCGATGTACCCTGCTTCCGCGAGGGCAAGATTACCCGGTTGGACAACTGGCTGAGTGCGCGCGGCTGGACGCTGGACAGTTTCGATGACAGCACTTTCTACAGCGACTCGCTGAATGATCTGCCGCTGATGTGCAAGGTAAAACATCCGGTCGCGGCGAATCCCGATGCGACGCTGCGCGCGCATGCCGAGCGGCATGGCTGGCGCATCATCAATCTGCGCGAGTGATATTTGCATGAGGCCGGAGCTGCAGACAGTAATCGAACTCTACGGCACCGCGTGCTGTCACTTGTGCGATGAGGCCGGGGCGGTGCTCCTGTCGGTCGGAGTTCACGCCGTACACGTTGACATCGCCGATGACGACGGTCTGCTTGAAAAATACGGTGCACGTATTCCGGTATTGCGGCGTGCCGACAGCGGTGCGGAGCTTGGCTGGCCGTTCGACGGTGCAGCGGTGGGACGTTTCTTGCCTTGAGGCAGGCAGCGTTCGTCAGAATAGTCGCGCAGCGCAGGTTTTATCCTATGAATAGTCGCTTCGGCATGTTATATTAGTATTTCCTAATATAACAGAGCGCATTCATGTATCAACTTTCACTGAGCGATACCAAACAAATTCACGTCCAGTACAAAAATCACGTCGTCAGCTACGGGCTGGACGGCAGTCTGCCCAATCCGCTGGAGGCGACCTACGCCGCGTTGGCGGGGTGTGCCGGTGTCTATTCGCTTAAAGCCTGCAAGACACTGGGCATCAGCGCCGAGGGAATTGATATTCGCTGCAAGCCGGTGGTGCGTCAGGGCAACATGCTGATCCCCGCACGTTTTGTAACCGAGGTGAGTTTTCCCGAGCGCATCACGGATGAGCAGCGTCAGAAAATTCTCGAAGAAATCAGCCGCTGTGCGGTAAAACAGCTGATACACGACGGCGCACAAATCGAGTTTGTTACCAGCGAAGCGGTGTAGAAAATCAGTCTGCTCCGACACGCTCGTGAAATGCTTCACCAGCCGGGTTCTGTGTTACATGCGCCAGACGAGCAGCGTGGAGTGATGCATGTCGTCAATTTCCAGCGTTTGATGGGGTATTTGTTCGGGTACGGCGAAGGTACTGCTGACGAATAGCGTGCCGGGACGCATCTCGGCGCGTGCCTTGTGCCAGAGTTGTGCCATAGGCACAGGCGAGAGGTAGGCGAATATCACATCGTATTGCGCCAGATCGCAATCCCACAAGCTGCCCCAATGCACCTCGCAATTGCGATAGGGTTTGATGCGCAGCCAGCTCCACAGCAGCGGCAGCGGGGCGGATTCCACGCCGCTGTAATGTCCGTCCGGGCGGGTGCGGGCCAGATG
This sequence comes from uncultured Gallionella sp., assembly GCA_964385275.1. Taxonomy (GTDB): domain Bacteria; phylum Pseudomonadota; class Gammaproteobacteria; order Burkholderiales; family Gallionellaceae; genus Gallionella. The sequence goes on from CAYLOK010000001.1 coordinate 116,019, forward strand.
CGTCAATACGCCGCCCAGACCAGAACCGAGGTCAATAAAGCGGAAGCTTGCTCCCTCACCCGCTCCCACGCCGGGTGAGGGAAGCAGGGTTTCCAGCGCGCGCCACACCTTATTGCTGGAAAGATACAGCGGAACCTGGGTGCGGAAAGTGCTCCAGTACACTACCAGCATAATCAGAAATGCCGCGAGAAAGAAGCCGGGCGGGATGTCGAACGAGAGCATCAAGACCAGCGCGGGCGCAAAACACAATTGGATGATCAGCCACCAGCGCGCCAGTCCGGCAAGGCGGCTGAAGCTCATGGCGAGCAGACCGCACAGCAGGGCGAAGGTCAAGGGCTCGGGTTGCAGGGAGAGCTGACGGACGCTCAGCAAGGCGAGCGCCAGGGCCGCGAATTGCAGCAGCAGTGCGATGACGGAAGGCGGGAGCCTGGATAGCAGCGCGCGCAATTAGCGCACCAGTCCGGCTTCAACTTCATCGCGTTTGGCTTTGCCTGACAGGTATTCCACCAGCGTAAGTGCGAAATCCATTGCTGTGCCGGGGCCGCGTGAGGTAATGATTTTGCCGTCCCTGACCACCGCAGCAGTCTGCAAATCGACGTTGGGGAAGTCGTCCAGGCAGCCCGGATAGCAGGCCGCCTTTTTGCCGATTAATAATCCGGCGGTGGCGAGTACCAAAGGTGCGGCGCAAATGGCGGCAACATATTTTCCCTGTTGCGCCATTTGTTGCAGCAGTCTGAAAACACGCGCGTCCGCTTTCAGATGGTTAGTTCCGGGCTGTCCGCCGGGCAGGACGATCATGTCGAAACTGTCGTGCAGCGCGGCATCCAGCGTAGTGTCCGGCACGATTATCACGCCACGGCTGCCGCGCAACGCGCCTGCACTCAAACCGGCCAGCGTAACCGCCACTCCGGCGCGGCGCAGGATATTGACGATGGTGACGGCCTCCAGTTCTTCGCTGCCCTCTGCGAACAGTACCAGTGCGGTTTTCATGCGTTCCTGCCCAGATTGTAGGCGGCAATGAGCGCGTTTTTTAATGCGGAGTGCTGGTTCAGGTCGGCGATGCCCAATTCGCGGGCTGCAACGGGCTGCAATAGCACCAGCGCCTTGTCCGTATGCCAGTTCTCAGCCAGTGCAGCCTGATCGAATGCTCCGTCCGGCGTGTAGTCACAAGCCCATCCCTGAGGATTGGAAAACTCGATTTCCGCTTCCTGCATTACCTCGTAGAGATATGAATAGGTGTCGATGCCGTGTTGCCTGGCCAGAATCACATGCATCGAAGGAAAGGCATCGTGTTGGAGCAGCAGTTGATCCAGATCGAGCGTGGAGTCATACGCGTAGTCCTTCCCCTTGAATGAAAACTCGATGCTGGCGTTAATGGTGTTTTTGGACATAAATTAAATATAAGCCTGTCTCACGCGTGTCCGCGTGAGTGTTTTTGCCTTTTTAGTCGCGGAAATTCTGGTATTGCAGCGGGAAGTCGGTGATGGTCTTCTTGATGAAGGTAATGGCATCCTGAAGGTCGTCGCGATTCTTGCCGGTGATGCGCACGGTGTCGCCCTGGATGCTGGCCTGCACCTTCATCTTGCTGTCCTTGATGTGCTTGACGATTTTCTTCGCCAGCTCAATCTCCACGCCGACTTTGACTTCACAGCCGCGCTTGACCTTGTTGCCGCTGACCTTTTCGATCTTCTCGCTGATTTCCAGACACTTGATGTCCACGCCGCGTTTGGTCAGTTTGCCGTTCAAAATATCCTGCGCCTGATCGAGCTGGAACTCGTTGTCCGCCCAGATGGTCAGCTTGAGTTCAACTTGTTCTACGCGCACATTTGAACCCTTGAAGTCGAAGCGAGTGCTCACTTCCTTGTTGGTCTGCTCAACGGCGTTCTTAACTTCTTCTTTTTCTACTTCTGAAACGATGTCAAAGCTTGGCATGGTGTCCTCCTGTCAGTTCCGTCATTCCCGCGAAGGCGGGAATCTAGGTAAGTAAATAATTCCCGCGCAGCGGGGCAGCATGGTTTTGTCCGCTACGCGGGATATTTTGACTGCTGGATTCCCGCCTGGGCGGGAATGACAGTTTTTTAACCGAAGCTACAGACGTAGTTCACCACGTCATCGGCTTCGATGACAAAGCTGCCATTAGCCGGAACGTAGAACTGGCTGCCTGCGCCGTAGGCGGTAAATTCAGCCGCGTCACCCAGTTTGACGCGGCAGGTGCCGGAGGTGATTTCCATCACTTCGGGTACGCCTACGTTAAATGTGAGTGTGCTGGGCAGAATCACGCCGACGGTTTTGCGTGTGCCGTCGGCAAACAGTACGGAATGCGATACGCATTTGCCATCGAAGAATACATTGCCTTGTTTAATTACGCTGACGTTATCGAATTGCGACATTTGATATTTCCTTTTAAGTAGGTTCTTTGGCTTTTACGCCCTTTTGATAGTTTGAATAGACATACACCGGAATGCAAAGATCGCCCAGATGATGTTCGATAAGCGGTTTTACTTCATTCCATTCCAGGCCATTGACGCCACAGGCCAGGCGGGGCAGGGCGATACTGCGGATCGCTTCTTTTTGCACCAGCGTGCGCAAGGCATGCAGGGCATGATTGACATGACTGAGCGTGGCATGACCCGGTTTGCTCCCAAGGTCGTAGGCGGCATCTCGCGTGAACAGGCTCACGATATGACGTCCATCGGGGCTGGTCCATGAATGCAACGTGCCGGACTTGGGATGACGGGTCTGGCAATGGTGGCGAAATTCTTTATAAAACAAAGGCATACGTTCGCGCAATTGCAAGGCCAGACCGTGCTGAAAGTCATCGTTGGGGGCGACGCCCTGAGCGATGACTTTTGCACCACTGAACAATACGTCACCGCTCAGTTCGTGAATCATGGCAACACCCCTTGAAGGCATGTACGGGCACGGCGCGCCGTGGCTATTTCTGGTGCAGTTTCGCCGCGATGCGCAGGCGCAAGGCATTGAGTTTGATGAAACCCGCCGCGTCCTTTTGATCGTAAGCGCCCTTGTCGTCTTCGAAGGTGGCGATGGTCGGATCGAACAGCGAGTCGGTCTTGGAGTCGCGCCCCACCACGATGACGTTGCCTTTGTACAGTTTGACTCGTACCCAGCCGTTGACGGTTTTTTGGGTGCTGTCGATCAGGGTTTGCAGTGCGATACGTTCCGGCGCCCACCAGTAACCGTTGTAAATCATCGAGGCGTAGCGCGGCATCAGCTCGTCCTTCAGATGTGCGACTTCGCGGTCCAGCGTGATGGATTCGATGGCGCGGTGTGCGCGGAGCATGATGGTGCCGCCGGGAGTCTCGTAGCAGCCGCGCGATTTCATACCGACATAGCGGTTTTCCACCAGATCGAGGCGGCCGATGCCGTGTTTGCCGCCCAGCTCGTTCAATTTAGCCAGAATCTGCGCCGGAGTCATGGTGTTGCCGTTCAGCGCCACGATATCGCCACGGGCGAATTCGATGTCCAGGTATTCGGCGGCATCGGGTGCGGCTTCGGGTGATACCGTCCAGCGCCACATGGATTCTTCGGCTTCGGCAGCGGGGTCTTCCAGATGACGGCCTTCGTAGGAAATATGCAGCAGATTGGCATCCATAGAGTAGGGTGAGCCGCCCTGTTTGTGTTTCATTTCGACCGGAATGCCGTGCTGTTCGGCATAGGCCATCAGCTTTTCACGGGAGAGCAGATCCCATTCGCGCCACGGCGCGATCACCTTGATGTTCGGGTTCAGCGCATAAGCGCCCAGCTCGAAACGCACCTGGTCGTTGCCCTTGCCGGTCGCGCCGTGTGAAATGGCCTGTGCGCCGGTCATCGTGGCGATCTCAATCAGCCGTTTGGCGATCAAGGGTCGTGCGATTGAGGTGCCGAGCAGATATTCGCCTTCGTACACGGTATTGGCGCGGAACATCGGAAACACGAAATCGCGCACGAACTCTTCGCGCAAGTCGTCGATGTAAATATTTTCCGGGGTGATGCCCATCTTCAATGCCTTGGCACGTGCCGGCTCCAGCTCCTCGCCCTGACCGACATCGGCGGTGAAGGTGACCACTTCGCACTGGTAGGTGTCTTGCAGCCATTTCAGAATGACTGAGGTGTCGAGGCCGCCTGAGTAGGCGAGGACTGCTTTGTTGATGTCGCTCATTAAATTTTCTCACTCGTAGGGTGGGTTAGCGTAGCGTAACCCACCGATTTAGGATGGCGGGTTACGCCGCGACGCGGCTGACCCACCCTGCATTTGCTATTAAAAATGGTGTGGCGTATGCCATACGCCCCTACGCCACTCGCCCCAGCAGCAGATATTCCATCAGCGCCTTTTGTACATGCAAACGATTTTCAGCTTCGTCCCAAACCACGCTTTGCGGGCCATCCATTACACCGGCGGAGACTTCTTCGCCGCGATGTGCGGGCAGGCAGTGCATGAACAGCGCGTCAGGTGCTGCGACAGCCATCATGTCTTCATCGACCTGCCAGTCGGCAAAGTCTTTCATGCGCTCTTCGTTTTCTGCCTCAAAGCCCATCGAAGTCCACACATCGGTGGTCACCATATCCGCATCGCGCGCGGCTTCCATCGGGTCGGTAAATTCTTCGTAGTGCTCGTGGCCGTATAAACCTGCGCGTTCCGGCTCGACTTCATAGCCGGGCGGGGTCGAGACATGCACGTTGAAATCCAGTATCTCGGCGGCTTGCAGCCAGGTGTTGCACATATTGTTGGAGTCGCCGATCCAAGCTACGGTCTTGCCCTGGATGCTGCCGCGCTGTTCGATATAGGTGTATATGTCCGCGAGTATCTGGCAGGGGTGGTATTCGTTGGTCAGACCGTTGATCACCGGCACGCGTGAATTGGCCGCAAAGCGTTCGATGATGGACTGTTCGTAGGTGCGGATCATCACCAGGTCGCTCATGCGCGAAATGACTTGCCCCGCATCTTCCACCGGTTCGCCGCGTCCCAGTTGGGAATCGCGCGTGTTCAGATAGATCGCCGAGCCGCCCAGTTGCTGCATCCCAGCTTCGAAGGACAATCGGGTGCGGGTGCTGGCCTTCTCGAAAATCATCACCAGCGTGCGATCTGTGAGCGGCCAATATTGCTGATAGGACTTGTACTTTTGTTTGATGATGCGGGTGCGCTCAAACAGGTATTCCAGCTCCTCGCGGTTTAAGTCTTTGAATTGCAGGAAATGCTTTACTGCCACCCTTTGTATTTCTGACATGGTTTGTTCCAATCAGGATTGCAAAAAATCTTTAATGAGCGGACAGAGGATGTCCAGCAATTGCTGTGCCTCGTCTTGCGACATTACCAGCGGTGGCAACAGGCGGATCACGTTGTCGGCGGTGACGTTGATCAGCAGGCCGCGCGCGAGCGCTTGTTTGACCAGATCGCCGCAGGGTTTGTCCAGTTCTACGCCGATCATCAAACCCTGGCCGCGAAGTTCCCTGAAGCCCTTCACGCCTTGCAAGGCCGTGGCGAAACCCTGGCGGATAAACTGGCCCAGTTGTTCGGCATGCGCCAGCAACTGATCCTGTTCGACAATGTTCAGGGTGGTTAATCCGGCGACGCAGGCCAGCGGATTGCCGCCGAAGGTCGAACCGTGATTGCCCGGTTTGAATGTTCCTGTTGCGGCACCTGCGGCCAGACAGGCGCTTATCGGTACGCCGGAGCCCAGACCTTTGGCCAGTGTCATGACATCCGGCAAAATATTTGTATGTTGATGGGCGAACCAGCGACCGGTGCGGCCTATGCCGGTCTGCACTTCGTCCAGCATCAGCAGCCAGTTGTGCTCGTTGCACAGTTGCCGCAGTTGTTGCAGATACTCGACATCCGTGGTGCGGATACCGCCTTCACCCTGAATCGGTTCGACCAGCACGGCAACTACATTGCTGTTATGTTGCGCAACGTGGCGGATGGCCTCCAGATCATCGTAAGGCACACGCACGAAGCCGCCGACCAGTGGCTCGAAGCCAGCCTGTACCTTGCGGTTGCCGGTCGCGGAAAGTGTCGCCAGCGTGCGTCCGTGAAAGGCTTTCTCCATCACGATGATGGCGGGGTTTTCGATGCCGCGATTGTGTCCATACAGGCGCGCCAGTTTGATCGCGGCTTCATTCGCCTCGCACCCTGAATTGCTGAAGAACACTTCCTGCATGCCGGACAGATTGCATAGCTTGTCTGCCAGCATTTCCTGCTCGGGTATCTGGTAGACGTTGGAGCAGTGCATCAATTTGCCGATTTGCCCGGTGAGTGCGGCGGTAAAACGCGGATGGGCGTGGCCCAGCGTGTTCACGGCGATGCCGGAAAGTCCGTCCAGATAACGTTTGCCCTCGCCATCCCAAAGCCAGACGCCTTCACCGCGCACAAATGAGACAGGCAGGCGAGCATAAGTATTCATTACATGCGACATACAGTACCTTTAAAAACAGACGGCGGGACGAGCCGCCGTTTAGCTGAATAATGTTTACCCCGAAGGGGACGTATATTGAGCCAAACAGGCCTGTCTAGGCAAGTGAAACTAACGTGCATGGGCATAACTCATGATGCAAGTTTGTCGTGCCTGTTTCACTCACCTCGCCCCTCGTTGCGCGAAGTTTACGTTATAACGACAGACTACAAAGCAAACAAGCCGACATCACTGTCGGCTCGTTGTGCGGTACAACAAAACGCTAGGGCAATTAAGCCATCGCCTTGATTGCCGCGGACAGACGGCTCTTATGGCGAGCTGCCTTGTTTTTGTGAATGATTTTCTTGTCAGCGATGCTATCCACGGTGCTGACCGAAGCCTGGTAAACGGACTGTGCAACTGCCTTGTCGCCGGCTTCGATTGCTTTGATCACTTTTTTGATCGCGGTGCGCATTTCAGAGCGCAAGCCGCTGTTGTGAGCATTTTGTTTTACTGCTTGACGAGCACGTTTACGGGCTTGTGCGCTATTTGCCATGACTACTCCTTGAGAATTCGGTACGACGAAAGGCGAGCATTCTATCGGCTTCCCAAGGATTTTGCAAATCTTTTACCGGAACACTCTGATGGGCACGCCGCCCATTGTGGTCGCAACCACGAGGACAATGTTCGAATATGGCGTTAAGGAAGCGCTGAACAAATCACCCGTTCGCATTGCAACTGTCGAAGGGTTGACGGAACCAATTGATTGTTAATGATTTAATCAGATCACGGTTCGACAAACTCTAGCGTAAAGTTCAGCCACGCCGTTAGGCGTAGGCTGCAACGCCGGGTTGGGCTGGAATAAAGATATATTCGACTATGCTTTCAGATGCGGGTACACGGTGGCACCGGGCGCGATGGTATGATGCGCGGCGTTTTTAATTTCTGGTTACGCCTAAATTCAATGAATCTGCTCAAATCACTCGCCACGATCAGCGGTCTGACGCTGGTGTCGCGCATTTTAGCCTTTGCACGCGATGTGCTGATTGCGCGGGTGTTTGGCGCGGGCATGGCAACCGATGCTTTTTTCGTTGCTTTCAAATTACCCAATCTGCTGCGACGCATGTTTGCCGAAGGCGCGTTTTCGCAGGCCTTTGTGCCGATTTTTGGCGAATACAAGAATCGGCGCGGCCATGAGGAAACCAGGCTGCTGGTGGATCATGTCGCCACCATGCTGGCGCTCATCCTGTTTGTGGTGACATTGATCGGCATTGTCGCAGCCCCCATCCTTGTTTACATCAGCGCCCCCGGCTTCGTTCAGGATGCCGAAAAATTCGAGCTTACGGTGCAATTGCTGCGCTGGACCTCGCCGTATATCTTCTTTATCTCGCTGGTGGCCGTCTCGGCGGCAATCCTCAATACCTATAACAAATTCTGGGTTCCCGCCTTCGCGCCTATACTGCTGAATATCTGTTTCATCGGCGGTGCGCTGTGGCTGGCGCCGTATTGCAACCCGCCCATCATGGCGCTGGCCTGGGCGGTATTTGTCGCGGGCATCGTGCAACTGGCCTTTCAGATACCGTTCCTGAAGAAAATAGACATGCTGCCCAGCTTCCGCTTCAATTGGCGCGACGAGGGCATGCGGCGCGTCATCCGGCAAATGGGTCCGGCGATATTCGGTGTATCAATTGCGCAGATTAGTTTGATTATTAACACTATTTTTGCTTCTTTTCTGGTGGCGGGCAGCGTCTCATGGCTGTATTACGCAGACCGGCTGATGGAGTTTCCTTCCGGCGTGCTGGGTGCCGCACTGGGTACGATCTTGTTGCCGTCGTTATCCAAATGTCATGCCGGCAAAGATACGGCGGAATATTCAAAATTGCTGGACTGGGGCTTGCGCCTGACCTTTATGCTGGCCTTGCCGTCTGCACTGGCGCTGGGCATGATCGCAGTGCCGCTGTTGTCCACCTTCTTCCAGCGCGGTGCATTCGTGGCGCAGGATGTGCTGATGACCAGCCAGGCGCTGGTCGGCTACAGCGTTGGTTTGATCGGTATTATTCTGGTGAAAATCCTGGCGCCCGGTTTCTATGCGCAGCAGGACATCAAGACTCCGGTGAAAATCGGTATCGTCACGCTGATTGCGACTCAGCTGATGAATCTGCTGTTTGTTTTCGTGATGCACTTGCATCACGCCGGGTTGGCGCTTTCCATCGGTTTGGGCGCGTGCCTGAACTCCGCGATTCTGTTTTATTTCCTGCGTAAAAACGGCATTTACCAGCCGGAACCCGGCTGGCCGATGTATTTTGCCAAGCTGGGGGTCGCCGTGCTGGCTCTGGCAATCACCCTGTGGTTCGGTATGGGTACGACGGACAGCTGGCTGACCGGTTCAGGCTGGGCGCGCATCGGTCGTTTGACCGCGCTGGTGACAGGCGGTATGGCGGCTTACTTCGCTGTCCTCGCCGTGCTGGGCTTCAGGCCCCGGGATTTTTCCAGGCGGGCAGTGAATTGATTAAAACAAACCGAGGTTAACCATGAGTGATTATTCCTACAACGTAGAAGAAGCCAGTTTCGATGAGCTGGTGGTGGCGCGTTCGCACGAAACGCCGGTGCTGGTGGACATCAGCGCGGAGTGGTGTGCGCCGTGCCGGGTGCTGGCCCCGTTGCTGCACAAGATGGTGTTTGCCTATGACGGCAAGTTCATCCTGGGCATGGTGGATGCCGACGAGAACATGAAGATCGCCGGAAGGCACAAGGTGCGCGGCTTCCCCACCGTGGTGGCCTATAGTCACGGCGAGGAGGTTGACCGTTTCCACAGTGCGCAGACCGAAGGTTTTTTGCGTGACTTCATTGATCGCCTGATCGAACGGCATTGCGCCGCCCAAGGCGAAAAATAGTCCGGCCCGAAACAGTCTGACCAGGGCAAGCTCCCGAAATTATTTTTCAGAGCTTGCATGGGGTGTCGTTCAGTGAGCCCGCTCTTGCTGCCGACTATTCCATTCGGGTTTTATCGCGGCTATCGAACTGCTCCGGCAAATTGGAAAGATGCATCGCACGGGTCACGATTTCGCGTGTCAGGTGCGGGGCGAACAACTCGATGAAGTCGTAAGTATATCCGCGCAGGTATTCATTTCTTCGTATGGCAATTCGTGTGGTGCTGGGTTTGAACAGATGTCCGGCCTCCAGCATGCGCAGGTGTTTGTCACGTTCGGGAATGAAAGACATGTGCGCCAGAATGCCGATGCCCAATCCCAATTCCACATAAGTCTTGATCACGTCGGCATCAATTGCCGTGAGGGCGATATTCGGACTTATTCCGGCATTCTGAAATGCTTCGTTGATCTTGCCGCGCCCGGTAAAGGCAAAGTCATAGGTGATGATGGGGTATCGGGCGATGGCTTCCAGCGTCAGCGTCTTTTCTTTCAGCAAGGGATGGCGCGGCGGGGTAATCACGCAATGATGCCATTCGTAGCCGGGCAATGCGACCAGATCACTGTATAGCGACAGGCTTTCGGTGGCGATGCCGATGTCGGCTTCTCCGTTCAAAACCTGTTCGGCAATCTGCGTCGGGCTGCCTTGATGCAATCCCAGCTTTACCTTGGGGTAACGCTCGATAAACTGCTTGACGACCAGCGGCAACGCATAGCGCGCCTGGGTGTGGGTGGTGGCGATGGTCAGATGGCCGCTGTCGTGTGAGTGAAACTCCTGCCCGACTTGTTTGATGTTTTCCGCGTCGTGCAGCATGCGCCGGGCGATGTCCAGAACGGCTTTGCCCGGCTCGGTGATGGCGACGATACGCTTGCCGTTGCGCACGAAAATCTCGATGCCCAACTCTTCTTCCAACTGCTTGATCTGTTTGCTGATACCGGGTTGCGAGGTAAACAGGGTATCCGCCGCACCTGAAATCTTCAGCCCCTGTCGCACGATCTCGTTGAGATAACGCAGTTGTTGCAAATTCATGCCGCTTCCTTAATCGCTATTGGTTATAAGATATTAACATAAAAGTATTTTGTTATATAAAGAGTCGTCGCTAGAATCAGCACCATAAATTTATCGGGTGAGTTGCATGGACTGGATGTACACATTATCCGGCTTTCTGGTCGGGCTGATCGTCGGTGTGACCGGAGTTGGCGGCGGGTCGTTGATGACCCCGTTGCTGGTGCTGTTCTTCGGCGTTTCTCCGGCGACGGCGGTCGGCACCGATTTGTTGTATGCATCGCTGACCAAGTCGCTGGGCGGATGGGTGCACGGTAAGCGCGGTACGGTGGACTGGAAGGTTGTCGGGCTGCTGGCACTGGGTAGTTTGCCCGCAGCAGTGGTGACTATCGCGTTGCTAAAGTATCTGACGCTGGATGAGAAGACCTTGCGCAGCCTGATAACCAGCGTGCTGAGTGTTGCTTTGCTGCTGACCGCTTCCGCATTATTGCTGAAAAATCAGATCAAGAAGCTCGCAAGACGCCGCGACGGCACGGTGTACGAATTGCACCATCGTTATCTGCCGGGGGCGACGATTGCCACCGGGGTGGTGGTGGGGTCGCTGGTGACGATCTCTTCGGTCGGCGCCGGGGTGCTGGGCACGGTGGCCTTGCTGTTTTTGTATCCGCGCATGCCGGCGGTAAAAGTGGTCGGCACCGACATCGTGCATGCCGTGCCGCTGACTGCGATTGCCGGGATGGGGCACATGGCGCTGGGGACGGTGGATTTTGTTTTATTGGGTAGTTTGCTGCTGGGTTCGCTGCCGGGGATATATATCGGCAGCCATCTGAGCGCCAGGGTTCCAGAACATGTGCTGCGCCCGTTGCTGGCAACTATGTTGCTGATTGTCGGCATGAAAATGGTTTTGTATTAGGAGAAGTGAAATGAGTTTGAGCACAAGCAATTTGTCTGATCTGGAAGAAATCAATCGTTTCGAGCAGGCGATTGTCACCTTTAACGAAGGTGGCATTGATGCGGACCGCTTTACCGCCGTGCGTCTGCAACAGGGGGTGTATGGCCAGCGCCAGCAAGGCGTGAACATGCTGCGTATCAAGATTCCCGGCGGTCGCCTGAAGGCGGAACAACTGGAAGCCGTCGCGGATGTCGTTTCGACCCATGCACAACGCGATATTGCGCATGTGACGACGCGCCAGGCGATCCAGATCCACTTTATCCCACTGGCACAAATGCCGTCGGCGATGCGCCGTCTGGCCGAAGTCGGCATGACCACGCGCGAGGCGTGCGGCAACACCATCCGCAATATGACCGCCTGCCCGCTGGCTGGCGTATGCCCCAGGGAGCACGTGGATGTGGCCAGCCATGTGGATGGCGCGACCGCGCACTTTTTGCGCAATCCGCTCAACCAGCAATTGCCGCGCAAATTCAAGATCAGTTTTTCCGGTTGCGAAGCCGATTGCGCCCAGGCCTTGTTGCACGATTGCGGCCTGATCGCGGTAAAAAAGGATGGACAGCATGGTTTTCGCGTTCGCGCCGGTGGCGGTCTGGGACATAAGCCGCGTGAATCCATCGTGGTGGAGGAATTCATTCCTGAAAGTGAGTTGCTGTTTGCGCTGGAAGCGCTGGTATCCCTGCACAATAAATATTCGGATCGCACCAAGCGTGCCAAATCGCGTATCAAGTATCTGGTGGAGCGATTCGGTGAGCAAGGCTTTCTGGAAAAATATCGCGAGGAATTCGAGCGTACCCGGCAGGCACTGGCCGATCAGCCTTATCCGCAGGGTAAATGGCGCGAGCAGACCGGCAGCGGGTTTCCCGGGCAGGGCGCGCCGCGTAAATTGTTTGCGCAGCATCAGGCTGGATTGTTCGTGTTGCCGCTGGCGCTGCCTATCGGTGAAGCCAGTTCGGCACAGTTGCGAGGCGTGGCGGAATTGTTGCGTGTGCATGGTTTGAGCGAGATACATAGCACGCAGGATCAGAATCTCGCCATTCTGAACGTGCCGCAGGACACGGTGGTCGCACTTCGCACCGGACTGGCAGCGCTCGGCCTGTATGAACCGGAAACCGGAGATAGCGTGGTGGCGTGCCCCGGCACTTCGACCTGCCGTCTCGGCATTACCGCCAGCACGCTGGCAGCGGGCAAACTTTCCGGCGGAAGTGCCGACCTGCGTATTCGCGTGTCCGGTTGCCATAACGGTTGCGCCCAGCCGGAGACCGGCGACATTGGTATTTACGGTGAAGGCAAGCGCATGCACGGCAAGCTGGTGCCGCATTACCAGATGTATTTTGCCGGTAACGGCATGGGTGGCGGCACGTTGGCGCTCAAAGGGCCAAGTCTGCCGGTGGCGCGTATCGAAAAGGCCATCGCGCGGGTGAAACAAGTGCATCTGGACAGCGGGGAAGCGAGTTTCTTTGCCTGGGCTCGTGCGCAACAGCCCGATTACTTCAAGCAATTGCTGGCCGATCTGGCCGAGGTGAAGGCGGAAGAATTGCAGTCGGTGATGCGTGACCACGGCGATGCGGCTGATTTCCGCGTGTTGCAATTGGGTGGCGGCGAATGCGCGGGTGCAACGCAAGTCTTGATTGGTGCGAACTTTTTCGAGGCGGCGCATGAGCGTGAGTATCGCAACGCACTGGTGTTTCAGCGCAAGTACCTTGAGGCGGCGCAATGTAACGAGGCGATCCTGCGCTTGCTGGGTTCCGGTCTGGCGCAATTGTTGGGCGGCGTTCGTCAGGATGATCTTGGCAAACTGGCCGTGCAGTTGCAGCAATGGGTGACAGGTGAAATTACCCATGAATTTGCCAGACTGGTTGCAGAACTGGCGGATGCGGGCGACATCAGCGCCGAAGAGCTGGCGCCGATCAGCGAGGCGGTTGATCGCTGGACGGTGCTGGTAGGCAAGTTTTCCACGGCGAAAGATGCGCAACTGGATTTGACCGAAGCCGCAGGTGGCTTGCTGGTATAGGAGAAAAACATGCAACAGAAGATTGACCAGGTAATTGAGGTGTTGCGACAGGCGGTGAACGATTTCGCCCCGGTGTGCTTTGCCAGCAGCCTGGGTGCGGAAGACATGGTGCTGACCGATCTGATCGACAAACACGGGCTGGATATCGAGATATTCAGCCTGGATACCGGACGTCTGCCGCAGGAGACTTATGAACTGATGCAGGCGGTGTCCGAGCGCTACACGACTCCGCTGAAGGTTTATTTTCCAGACAACGCGCTGGTGGAGAGCTACGTCGCACAAAACGGGGTGAATGGTTTTTACGGCAGCGTGGAATCGCGCAAAGCCTGCTGTTTCGTGCGCAAGGTCGAGCCGTTGCGCCGGGCGTTGAACGGCAAGGGCGCATGGGTGACCGGCTTGCGCCGCGATCAGGCTGTGACGCGCGGCAATCTGGAAGTGTCGTCGTTCGATGCCGATTTCGGTTTGCAGAAATTCAATCCCTTGCTGGAATGGTCGCACCGGGATGTGTGGGCCTACATCAGACAAAATGATGTGCCTTACAACAAACTGCACGACCAGTTTTACCCCAGCCTCGGCTGCGCACCCTGCACCCGTTCGGTTACACCGGGTGAGGATATACGCGCCGGACGCTGGTGGTGGGAAAACCCCGACAGCAAGGAATGCGGACTTCATGTCAGTGCGGCAAAAAAAATAGCTCATGGAGCAGGGGTTTCGGCGTAGCCAAAACCCAGATAGTCTGGATAAGGCCCGACTTGCGCCCAATGAATTATTTGGATTATTTTTAAAAAAACTAAAGTAGAGTAATTAACTGTGGTAAAAACGCACCCCCAAAAGTGCATAGCGCCTTGAAAATTATTTCTTAGAGAAAGAAGCGATTATGAGCAATCACCTGTTTACCCATCTGGATGCGCTGGAGTCCGAATCGATCCACATCATGCGCGAGGTCGCGGCAGAGTGCAAAAATCCGGCGTTGCTGTTTTCCGGCGGCAAGGATTCCATCGTGATGTTGCGGCTTGCGGAAAAAGCTTTCCGTCCGTGCAAGTTCCCGTTTCCGCTGGTGCATATCGACACCGAGCATAATTTTCCGGAAGTCATCCATACGCGGGACAAGCTGGCAGCGGATCTGGGCGAGCGCTTGATCGTGCGTTCGCTGGAAGGCTCCATCGCAAAGGGAACGATCGTCATCAAGAATCCCGATCTGCCGCGCAATCCGTATCAGTCGGTCACGTTGCTGGAAACCATAGAGGAATTCGGTTTCGATGCCTGCATGGGCGGTGCGCGCCGCGATGAAGAAAAGGCGCGTGCCAAGGAACGCATCTTTTCGTTCCGCGACGAATTCGGCCAATGGGATCCGAAGAACCAGCGCCCGGAGCTGTGGGATATTTACAACACCCGTGTGCATCAGGGTGAAAATATCCGCGTGTTCCCGATTTCCAACTGGACGGAATTGGACATCTGGCAATATATCGGGCGCGAGAATCTGCATATTCCGAGCATTTATTACGCTCACGAGCGCGAAGTGATACGACGCGGCGGTTCGGTTATTCCGGTATCCGATCTGGTGCAGCCCAAACCGGGCGAAAAGGTCGAAGTGCTTTCGGTGCGTTTCCGCACCGTGGGCGACGTGACCTGTACCGCACCGGTGGAATCGACTGCCAGCAATGTAGATGAAATCATTGCGGAGACCGCGACCACCCGTATCACCGAACGCGGCGCGACCCGCATGGACGACCAGACTTCAGATGCGTCAATGGAATTGCGCAAAAAAGAAGGCTATTTCTAAAAAAACTTTTCATCCGCCGATTACGCAGATTCAACGGATTAAAACCCAAGCAAAAATCTGCGTAATCTGTGGACAAAAAATAAGGTGTTTATATGAGCGACACAACTCAACTATTACGTTTCATCACCGCAGGCTCTGTGGACGACGGCAAGAGCACGCTGATCGGCCGTTTGCTGCACGACTCGAAATCCATCTTCGAGGATCAGTTTTCGGCGATTTCCAAAACCAGCGAAAAGCGCGGCATGGCAGCGGTGGATTTGTCTTTGCTGACCGACGGCTTGCAGGCCGAGCGTGAGCAGGGCATCACCATCGACGTGGCTTACCGCTACTTCGCGACGCCGAAGCGCAAGTTCATCATCGGCGATACGCCGGGCCACGAACAATACACGCGCAACATGGTCACAGCGGCCTCCACCGCCAATCTGGTGGTCATCCTGATTGATGCGCGCCGTGGCGTGCTGGTACAGACGCGCCGTCATACCTATCTGGCCAGTCTGGTCGGCATCCCGCACATCGTGCTGGCGGTCAACAAGATGGATATGGTCGATTATTCCGAAGCGCGCTTCAATGAAATCTGCGCCGAGTATCTGGCTTTCGCCGCACAGCTCGGTTTAAACGATGTCACCTGCATTCCGTTGTCGGCACTGGTCGGCGACATGCTGGTCGATCGCGGCGACAACCTGAACTGGTATCAGGGGCCGACCCTGATGGAGTTGCTGGAAAACGTCGAGATAGATCACGACGTGAATACCACCGATTTTCGTTATCCGGTGCAATGGGTATGCCGTCCGCAGACCGAGGAGCATCACGATTTCCGTGGTTTCATGGGACGCATCGAGGCAGGCGCAGTGTCGGTGGGCGACGAGATCACCGTTCTGCCCAGCGGACGAACCAGTCGGGTAAAGGAAATCGTCACTTATGACGGTAACTTGCAGACCGCGTATGCACCGCAATCCATTGCCATCAGGCTGACCGACGAGATTGATATTTCGCGTGGCGACATGTTCGTCAAGGCGGATTATCTGCCGACTGTCGCAAAGGAATTCGATGCCATGCTGTGCTGGTTGTCCGAAACGCCGCTCGACAAGAGTCGCAAATATCTGGTCAAGCACACCACGCGCACGGCGAAGTGCCTGTTCTCCAGCGTTGACTATCGGGTGGACGTGAATACGCTGGAACAACATGCCAACCCGACGGTGAACATGAACGACATCGTGCATGTCTCGATGAAGGTGCAGTCGCCGCTGGCGTTCGATCACTACAAACGCAATCGCGCCAGCGGCAGCTTTATCGTGATTGACGAGGCGACCAACAATACCGTTGCGGCAGGGATGATCTCCTGATCACTGTTTGGTTTGTACTGGGAAAAGCCTGCACTTGTGCAGGCTTTTTTTAGAACTGTTCGTTCTCGCCCAGATAGCGCCATTGTCCCGCAGGCAGCTGGCCTAATTTCACCTTGCCGATGCGGATGCGTTTCAGTCCGGTGACGCTCAGTCCCACCAGTTCGCACATACGGCGTATCTGGCGTTTCTTGCCTTCGCGCAGCACGAAGCGCAACTGGTCTTCGTTCTGCCAGGTCACTTTTGCGGGTTTCAAATATTCGCCGTCCAGTTTCAGCCCCTGGCAGAGCAGCGCCAGTCCGCTGGACTCCAGCTTGCCCTGCACGCGCACCAGATATTCCTTGTCAACTTTGGAGTCTTCGCCGATCAGCTGCTTGGCGACACGGCCATCCTGCGTCAATACCAGCAAACCCTGCGAGTCAATATCCAGGCGGCCAGCCGGCGCCAGTCCGATAAACTGGCTGCGATGAAACTTGATCGGTGAGGGGTCTTCCTTCCAGTGGGTGGCTTCATCCAGCAGGGCGGAGGCAGGTTTATAGCCGTGTTCCGCCTGTCCCGATACATAGCCGACCGGCTTGTTCATCAGGATGGTGACGCGCTCATGCTGGACGACTTGTGCAGCGGTGCGCAGGGTGATCTGCTGGTTGGGATAAACCTTGGTGCCCAGCAGGCTGACGGTTTCACCATCGACATCGACCCAGCCTTTTTCGATATAGCCATCTGCCTCGCGGCGTGAGCACAGACCGAGTTCGGACATGCGTTTGGAGAGACGAATTTTTTCCATGAGAAATTACGATGCCTGTGAGATAAGGCGCGATTTAAGCACAAAGCGGCGTTAACGGCGAAATAAAAACGCAAAACGCGGCACGAGGCCGCGCGTTTTTGAGGCAGTTACTCTTAGAAAGTGCGGTTGATGCCGAATGACAGCGACCAGGGGGCGGTCAATTGACCAACAACGGGATCACCCGGCAACCAGTTTGGATCGGAGTTTGCATACTGATAGAGGGGCAGTTGCACAAAGCCGTACAGATTGGTCTCGGGCGCAAGCGCCACACTCAGGCCGGGGCTGAGATTCAGGCTGTGTGCGCCGGAATGCGGATTGACCTTTACCCCGTTGCCGCTGTCGCGTTCCTTGAAATTGGCATTGAGTTGCAGCAAGCCGGTCAGTGAAGGTGAAAGCGTGTAGTGTGCGCCGAGATCGAGAGACACCTCGTTGCCCGGACGATAGTCATCGCGAGTATTCAATGCTGTTTGTAATTGCCCGCTGACGAACCAGCCCCAGGGCGAACTGCTTATGTCCCGATGGTAATACGCGCCCAGAACCGCATCGGTGCTGCCGCTGCCCGGTTGCAAACTGCCTTCCGCCGGGCCTGCGCCGGGAACGAATTCCCAATTTGCCTTGCCGGTAGGCAGTTTCAAACCAAAACGTATGCCACTGCCGGACAGGTGATCACCGGAATCAAATTTGTAGTTGGCCACCATGCGAATATCACCGGGTTCGGTAAATTTATTTTGTTCAATGAGGGGGAGCGCAGGGTCGCCAATTTGGTGAGCATGATCGCGCATCACCAAAGGCAGATTGATCGCAACGCTCCACTGATTGTTGATCGCGTAATCAAAATCCAGGTTCAGTAATTGATTGATGGTGCGCATGTTCTCAACTTCCGCACCTGCCAGGAGCGGGTCGGCAGGCGACGGTTTGGCGACCTTGCTCGCGCCGATGCGCGGGGTGTCGGCACGGGCGTAGGAATAGCGCAGGCCTATGCGCAAGCCTTCGTTGTTCACCAGTCCCTGCGTGTCCCAGTGAGTGTTTATCGTGCAAAATGACGAGCCGCACGAGGCATATGCGTTGGAGGAGCAGAGCAGCGCGGCGAACAACAGTTTGGTTTTCATTTGAATTATTTTTCTGAGTGAAAAGGTACGGGATTGTAGCGAGTCGGTTTGGCGCAGCCATGCGACATATTGTCGCACCCCGCGTTCGTTAAGAAGGTTGAATGAAGGTAGCAAAGAGACAAATATCGTTTTACAATCCGCGCCGATAATTTTTTTCAGCAAAAATCAAGTTCAGGCGGGTTATGAAAATAGCAGGAGTTATTCTGGGGTTGTTGCTTCAATTAGTGGTTAGCCAATGTTTGGCTGTTCCAATTGCCAATTCCTTTGCATTTCCCACTATTACAGGTGTGGTGCCCGATACACTTGTTTCATCCGCACCTATTACAGTGAGTGGTATCACTGCTCCGGCCGACATATCGGTAAGTAAGGGTGAGTACAGTGTCAATTCCTCCCTATTTACGACTCTGCCAGGCAGCGTGCAGAACGGGGATAGGGTGGTGTTGCGGCAACGGGCAGCGAATGGCTTTTACGCGGCAAGAACGGCGCGTCTGACAATAGGCGGGACAAGCGCGACCTTTACCGTTGTAACGATGCCATCCTATGCAGGGAATGGCACCGCACTCTATTTTTTCAGTGAGCCAAATGACTACATCGGTCAGGGTGAGGCCTGGTTGATGGATGCAAAGAGTATGTACACCATCTCTGGTCAGGTATCCGGTCAAACTGCAATGTTTTCGGCAATTCAGCCAAATTATGCCAATTGGTGGTATCTGGAGTTCGCTTCAGCCGCTGGACAGTTGAAGCAAGGCAAATACCTGAATGCGCAACGGTGGCCTTTTCAGGCGCCGGGACATCCCGGGCTGAGTGCTTCGGGCAACGGGCGTGGTTGTAATACATTGACCGGGGAGTTTGACGTACTGGAGGTTGCCTATAATGCCAGCGGGGCGATCACCAAGCTGGCGGTCAATTTTGAGCAGCACTGCGAAGATATGAAATCTGATTTGTACGGGCAACTTCGTTATCGTTCATCGTTACCCATCAATATTATCGTGCGAGGTAAGCGCCATGATTATCAGGCTGACGGTGGAGCTGATACCTTGTGGCGTAACCCGGTTACCGGGGAAAACGTTATGTGGAACTCGGCCAGTTCAGCCGCTCCCCGGGGCGTGACAGCATTGGGTTCAACCTGGCGAGTGGCTGGAATCGGCGACTTTTCGGGCGATGGCAGAGCCGATATTTTGTGGCGTAATTCCACAACGGGAGAAAATGCCATCTGGAAGTCGGCTAATTCTGCCGCGCTTCAGGCTATCGCCGCTATCCCGACAGCCTGGTCAGTGGCCTATACCGGTGATTTCGATGGCAATGGCAAGTCCGATATTCTGTGGCGCGATCCGGCAACGGGCGGAAATGTGATCTGGAAATCGGCCAATTCGGCTACCCCGCAAGCAGTCAGCGGGATGCCTGCGCCATGGGTCATCGCGCAAGTGGCTGATTTTAATGGTGATGGCAAGGCTGACATTCTGTGGCGCAATCCGGTGACGGGCGGGAACAATATCTGGAAATCAGCAAATTCGGCTACCCGGCAGATAGTCGCGGGTGCAGCGGCTGCATGGACAGTCGCGCCAGGCGGTGATTTTGACGGTGATGGCAAGGCCGACATCTTGTGGCGCAATCCGACCACCGGCGCGAATGTGGTTTGGAAATCGGCCAGCTCCCTCACTACGCGAGCGGTTGCTGGCATGCCCGCACCATGGATAATCGCTCAGGTGGGTGATTTTAACGGGGACGGCAAGGACGACATCCTGTGGCGCAATCCGACCACCGGCGGTAACGAGATATGGAGATCGGCCAACTCGACCGCCTCGCAAGCCGTCACTGCCTTGTCGCCTGCATGGACGGTGGCGAAGTAGCGGCTGCAAAGGCGATCGCGCTGCGGCCTCGCTCTTGAAAAAAACAACTGGAACACGGGCATCGTTTTTGGATGCCCGGATAGTTGAATTCCCCGATGGTTTTATCATCACGATTTGGCGAAACTATCTCAAAGCGGTTCCTCTGCTACATGTCAATTCCTGCCGCATTCGGGTGTGCAAGTTTCAGTATCGCGCTCAGTATTGGTCGTGAGTGAGTCGAATCGGTTATGCTGCGCGGGTTTTGCAACGGTTCGGGCGGCGGTATGAAATTATGGAATAAGGAAAATGGCTTGGCCTTGCTGGCCGGGTTATCTTGCGTATTTGGCTTCGCACCGTTCGGGTTTTTTCCGGTTCCGGTGCTGGCGCTCGCGCTGCTGTTTGTTTTATGGAGCCGCGCCGAGTCGCCGCGCGTGGCGGCACACCTGGGTTTTGCCTTCGGTCTGGGTTTGTTTACTGCGGGAATCGGCTGGATTTACGTCGCGCTGCACGATTTCGGCGCTATGCCGATGTGGCTGGCCGCCCCGGCTACCTTGCTGTTCGCGGCATTTTTATCCCTGTTCACGGCGCTGGCGGGTTTTATTCAGGCGCGCGTGCACGTCGCGCCGCTGATGCGCCTGACGCTGGTTATGCCCTCTGCCTGGGTGCTGATCGAATGGTTGCGCGGCATGATATTCACCGGCTTTCCCTGGCTGATGCTGGGCTATGCGCACAGTGACAGTCCGCTGGCGGGCTATGCGCCGCTGCTGGGTGCGTATGGCGTGTCGCTGATTGCGGCGATTGGCGCGGGTCTGCTGGCATACGGCGCGGTCAACTTGCTGTGCGGTGCCAAGGCTGCGTTGCGCGATATTCGTGTTCGGGCGGCCTTGTTGATGCTTCCGGTGTTGTGGGGCGGCGGTGCGCTGCTGCGCGGCGTCAACTGGACGCAGCCTGTCGGCGCGCCTGTCACGGTGACGCTGGTGCAGGGCAATATTCCGCAGGACATCAAGTTCAACCCGGCGGTGCTGGATAACACGCTGGACACTTATCGCCGTCTGGTGATGCAAAATCCGGCACGGCTGACGGTGTTGCCCGAAACCGCCCTGCCGATGATGCGCGACGAAGTGCCGCAAAGCCTGCTTGAACCCTTGCGCGACCACGCCAAACGCAACGGCGGCGATGTGCTGGCCGGTGTGTTCGAGCGCGATCAGGGCGGCTATTACAACAGCGTCATTGCGCTGGGTTTATCGGAAGAGCGCTTTCCGGCAGAACAGCCGCATTATCGCAAGCACCATCTGGTGATCTTCGGCGAATTCATTCCGTTGCGTCCGGTGTTCGGCTGGTTTATCAACGAGGTGCTGCACATTCCGATGGGTGATCTGGCGCGCGGCGATTTGCGGCAGGCGCCGCTGAATGTGGCCGGGCAGCGTGTGGCGGTGAACATCTGCTATGAGGACGTATTCGGTGAAGAAATTATCACGGCCCTGCCGGAAGCGACGCTGCTGGTGAATGTGACCAACGACGGCTGGTACGGCAATTCACATGCGGCGGCACAGCATAACCAGATGTCGCAATTCCGCGCGCTGGAATCGGGCCGCATGATGCTGCGCGCCACGAATACCGGCGTGACTTCGATCATCGGCGTGAACGGCAAGGTGTTGCAGCAACTGCCGCAACACCGGCAAGCCGTGCTGCAAGGTCTGGTGCAGGGCTACGGAGGCATCACGCCTTATGTGCGCTGGGGCAATGCGGCGGTATTGCTGCTGGTTGCGCTGATGCTGGCGGGTACGTGGCGGGTTTCACGAAAAGGATCACCTTCGCCCGCCGGCGGGAGATAAGCCGTGGCTTGGGTGTGTTATCTGTTGCGCTGTGCCGACGACACACTGTATTGCGGCATCACCAACGATATGGAAAAACGCCTCGCGGCGCATAACGCGGGTACGGCGGCCAAATATACAAGGTCGCGCGGGCCGGTGGCGCTGGCGTTTACGGAAATTTGCGCGGACAGGTCGGCGGCATCCAGACGCGAGATGGCCATCAAGAAGCTGACTCGCGTACAGAAACTGGCTTTGATCCGATCGGTTACGGCTCAGTCGTTTGCGTCATAAATCAAACTTGCAACCGGATTTTTGAATAATGAATACACTTGCACTATTGCGCAGCGGCAAACTGGCAGGAACCCGGCGGCTGGATTTGTCGTGCGGTTTGACGCAGTTCCCCGCCGAAATTTACGACCTTGCGGATACGCTGGAAATTCTCAACCTGTCCGGCAATGCGCTGTCGTCTTTGCCGGATGATCTGGGGCGGTTGCACAAGTTGCGGGTGATATTCTGCTCAGACAACCAGTTTGCTCATGTCCCGGAGGTGTTGGGGCAATGTCAGAGCCTGGATATGGTTGGATTTAAATCAAATAAAATCAAATGCTTGTCTTCTGGATCGCTGCCGAAAGCGCTGCGCTGGCTGATACTCACCGACAATCAGCTGGATGCATTGCCCGCCGGGCTGGGGCAATGCATACGTCTGCAAAAACTAATGCTGGCGGGCAACCATCTGCAATACCTGCCGGATGAAATGGCCGCGTGCCGGAATCTGGAATTGCTGCGTATCTCCGCCAATCGCATCGAGTCTCTGCCGGACTGGTTGTTGGGCCTGCCGCGACTGGCCTGGCTGGCGTTTGCGGGCAACCCGTTTTCGGATGTGGCCGAGGCCGTAGCGGTGGCGAAACAGGCGATTGCGCCAGTTGAATGGCAATATATTGATTTAAAACATAAATTAGGCGAAGGCGCATCGGGCGTCATTCATCATGCCGACTGGCAATATGCACCGGACAGTTCGATGCCCGTTGCAGTCAAACTGTTCAAGGGCGCGGTGACCAGTGACGGTCTGCCGCGCAGCGAAAAGGCAGCGTGTGTCGCCGCAGGCGAACATGCCAATCTGATTGGGGCAACGGGCAAGATAAGCAGTCATCCAGAAGGCACGGCAGGACTGGTGATGCCGTTGATAACTGCGAGTTTCAAAAATCTCGCCGGTCCGCCCAGTCTGGAGTCCTGCACACGCGACATTTATCCTGCTGACACGAGCTTTACCCTGAATAGCGCTATTTCCATGGCGTGCGGCATCGCGGCAGCGGCAGAGCATTTGCACAGCCGAGGCATCATGCACGGCGATTTGTACGCACATAACATGCTGTGGAACGGGCAGGGCGGTTGTCTGCTCGGCGACTTCGGCGCGGCTTCCTTTATTTCGGACGAACGTCAGGCTCTATTGCTCCAGCGCATCGAAGTGCGCGCCTTTGCCTGTTTTCTGGAAGAATTGCTGGGGCGCTGCGCCGCACCATCGCTGGCTACCATCGAGGCGTTGTGGGAGTTGCAACGCCGTTGCGGACAGGCTGAAGTTGCAGCCAGGCCGTTGTTTGCCGAAATCAGGCAGACGTTGGAGGGGGTGCAGCAAACCGCTCGGAAGATTACGCCGCTATCAGCACACCCTTGCCAACCCTCGCCGCTTCAGTAATATTATTCTTTGCGTCATCTCGTTCCACGCCGCACGCTATAATCCGCCTTTCGTCCATCCGTCCCGGATAAAACCACTACGCCATGTCACTTGCCAAGACCTATACCCTCGCCGATGTCACACGTTGGTACAGCATGCATGAGTTGCACAAGGCCAAGCCTTATCTGAATTCGATCACTCAACTGTCTGTGCAGCCGGGAAAAATCACGGCACAGGTGAGAGGCACAGCCAAGTATCCTTATGCCGTGGAGATTTTCTTTGAAGAGGATTTTGCAGGCCAGCCCGGCATCAAGCCGATGTGCAGTTGTCCGGTCGGCTACAAATGCAAGCACACGGCGGCTGTGCTGTTGTCGGCTTTATCCTTGCCGCGCACGCCTACTGTGAACCCGGCCTTGCTGGAATGGGTCGAGGCGTTCCGCAAGGTGCAGGACGCGCCAGTCAGGAAAAAAGCCAAGCCGACACTACGCGCCGAGCGTTTGTGCTATGTGCTGATGAAGTCTATTAATTCAGATAGTTATATTGTCGGCACTTACAAAGCCAAGATGTCGGCTGACGGGCAGTTGCAGGGCCGGATGGAAGAGTGGAGCAACGTGGAGCGCGCACTGATCAAGCCGCCCCAGTTTGTCACCGATGAAGATTTGCCCATTTTGCGTTTGCTGTTCAGGCAGCGCGATAAATATGACGGTAATATCGCCATGGGTAAGCAGGGTAACGAGATTCTGATCAGCTTGCTGGCAAGCGGGCGATTCTTTTGCATGGAAAGAGTCGCGGGCAGTCGCTTTGTGCTGTCCGAACCGATTCGTCTCAAACAGGGTGAAGTGCGCGAGGCCAGACTGGATTGGGGTGCGGATGAATCCGGGCGTATGGTGCCGAGAGTCATTCGCAGCGGCGCGGCGGTGGCGGTATTGCCTTTGCAGGATGCGACCTGGTATCTGGATGCGAAATCGGGCGAAATCGGCTTGTTGAAACTTGCGCAGACTCCGCCGCAAATCGCGCAGCTGTTGAGCATGCCGCCGCTCAGGGAAGTGGATGTCCCGGTGGTGTCGGAAGTGTTGCGTGAAATGGTTCCCGATTTGCCCGCGCCCAGCACCAGCCGCCTGCGCACCCTCGAAGCCTCGCTGGTCCCCACGCTGTCGCTGGAAACCTCGGTTCCGGCGTATATGGGGCGATTTCGCGGTTATGGTTTCGGGACCCAGGTGCGTGACTGGGCCTGCGTAAATTTTCGTTATGGCGAGGCGGTCATGCCGACCGATCATCCCGGCGAATTTGTTTCGCTGCAAAATGGCGAGACCGTGCGCGTGAAGCGCGACCAGAATCTGGAACGGCGTTTTCTCAAGTCGCTGCGCGATTTCGGTCTGGAAGAAATGCCGCGTTTTGGCTTGTCCGGCGTGACCCTCGATCAGCCCGTGTATGTGCTGGAAAGCGAAAAGGCCTGGCCGCAGTTCATGCAGCAGGTTATTCCCGATATGCAGGCGGCGGGGTGGCGGATCGTCATTCCACAGGGTTTTCGTCACCACATGCTGGAAGTGGAAGCCTGGGTAGGCGAGTTCGACGAGCAGGAAGATGGCTGGTTCAGTCTGAATATGGGCATCGTGGTCAATGGTCAGCGCCTGGCTTTGGCGCCGTTGCTGCACGAATTGTTCAAGCTCGATCAGCGCTGGCTGGATGCGATTCTGCTGGAAAAAATGAAGGATAACGAGGCGGTCGAGTTGCATTTGCCCGATGGCGGCCGCGTGAAGGTGATGGCCGAGCGCATCAAGCCGCTGGCGCGCACGCTGATCGAATTGTTCGACGGCCGTGCGGGCGGGGAGGAAATCCGCCTGTCCCGTTATGATGTGGCGCGCATTGATACACTGGCCGGAATGGAGCGCTGGCAGTTCAAGGGAGTGGATGCGCTGGCCAGTCTCGCGCGCAAGCTCAGGAATACTACGGGCATTCAGGCTGTTCAGCCGCCGGAAGGTTTCGCACTGCAACTGCGCCAGTATCAATTGGAAGGGCTGGCATGGCTACAGTTTCTGCGTGAACAGGGGCTGGCCGGTATTCTGGCCGATGACATGGGGCTGGGTAAAACCGCCCAGACCCTCGCGCATTTGTTGCTGGAAAAGCAATCGGGGCGGATGGACAGACCGTCGCTGGTTGTTCTGCCTACTTCATTGATTTTTAACTGGAAATGCGAGGCTGAGCGGTTTGCGCCGCAACTCAGGATGTTATCCCTGCACGGCAAGGAAAGAGCTGAGCATTTTCCGTTGATTGCCGAACACGATGTGATTCTCACTACCTATCCGCTGTTGTGGCGCGATGAAGCGGCCTTGATGGAGCATAACTACCATCTGCTGATTCTGGATGAGGCACAGACGGTGAAAAATGTTTCCAGTCAGGCAGCGCAAGTGGTGCGCAATCTGAATGCGCGGCATCGCCTGTGTCTCACTGGAACGCCGCTGGAAAATCATCTGGGCGAGTTGTGGGCGCAGTTTGACTTTTTGTTGCCGGGCTTGCTGGGCGATGTCAAATCGTTTACCAAGACATGGCGCACGCCGATCGAGAAACATGGCAGCCGTTTGCGTCGTGATTTGCTGGCGCAGCGCGTCAAGCCTTTCATCATGCGCCGTCGCAAGGAAGATGTGGCCACGGAATTGCCGCCCAAGACCATGATAGTGCGCACCGTTGAATTGTCGGGAGGGCAGCGTGATCTTTACGAAACAGTGCGTATCGCGATGGATCAGCGTTTGCGTGAAGAAATCGCCGAGAAAGGTTTTGCGCGCAGCCACATTATTATTCTCGATGCGCTGCTTAAGTTGCGCCAGGTCTGTTGCGACCCGCGTCTGCTGAAATTGACCAGTGCCAAAAAGGTCAAGGAACGCGCCAAACTCGATCTGCTGATGGAAATGTTGCCGGAACTGGTCGGTGAAGACCGGCGTATTCTGGTGTTTTCGCAGTTCACCTCCATGCTTGAATTGATTGAGCTGGAGTTGGTGAAAGAAAAACTGGCTTATGTGAAACTCACCGGCGATACGCAAAACCGCGAAGAAGTGGTGCGCCGTTTTCAGGATGGCGAAGTGCCGATTTTCCTCATCAGCCTCAAGGCGGGCGGGGTAGGGCTGAATCTGACCACGGCGGATACTGTGATTCACTATGACCCCTGGTGGAATCCCGCCGTGGAAAATCAGGCGACCGACCGCGCTCATCGCCTGGGACAGACCAAAAATGTGTTCGTCTACAAGCTAGTGGTGGCGGGCAGCATAGAGGAAAAAATTCTGGCGCTGCAAGAGAAGAAAGCCGAACTTGCTGCCGGAATTCTGTCCGAAGACAGCGCGGGTCTTACCAAGTTTGGTGAAGCAGACATCGCGGCATTGCTGGCTCCGTTGCCGAATGATGAAAGTGAATAGTCGCTGGTGCAATTGGCCGGTATGGCTATAATACCTGCGTTTCAGCCATCGGCTGAAACGTCCCGGTCCGAGGGGATACAACCGACTAATCAAGGAGATTTCCATGAAAAAATTGATTGCATTGGCTTGTTTGGGATTGGCTGTCAGCGTATCTGTGCCCGTTTTTGCAGGTGCGCAACAGGATAAGATGAGGGGTTGCAACAAGGAAGCAAAGGCAGATGGATTGAAGGGGGATGAGCGCAAGGCATTCATGAAGAAATGTCTGTCGAAGGACTATATCTTGAAGGGCGATGCGGCCGCCACTGTCAAGCCGGAGGCCAGTGCCGCAGCACCGGTTGCAGCAGCGAAGCAACAGGACAAGATGAAAGCGTGTAACGCGGATGCCAAAGCCAGGGAACTGAAAGGCGATGAACGCAAGACATTCATGAAGGCTTGTCTGAAGGGGTAGTGTTGGTGGGTTCAGAAAAAGGCGCACGGTGTGCGCCTTTTTCATTAACGGGTCGGGCGCGCCTAATAATTCCCCGTGGGTCTTGCCGTGTATAATCCGCGTTTCGGCGCGCAACCTGCTGTGCCTAATTATTAAATATTTGATGATCAAAAAATTTCTCAAACGCGTATTCAGCAAATCAGCCAAGGCTAAAAAAGTCGGCAATGCGCAGGTCATTCCATTCGCTATGCACGGCGTGCCGCGCGAGCAAATCAGCTATGGCGCGAAACGCGTGACCGATGGCTTGCAGGCGGCGGGTTTCAAAGCCTTCGTGGTGGGCGGCGCGGTGCGCGATCTGCTGCTGGGCAAAGTCCCCAAGGATTTCGATGTGGCGACCGATGCCACGCCCGAGGAGGTCAAGCGCGTGTTCCGGCGTTCGCGCATCATCGGGCGGCGTTTCCGTCTGGTGCATGTGATGTTCGGCGAAGAACTGGTTGAAGTCGCCACCTTCCGCTGCATGATGGAGGCGGAAGACGCGCAGACCGATGAACATGGACGCTTGTTGCGCGACAACGAATTCGGCGATCAGGAGCAGGATGCGGCACGGCGCGACTTTACGGCCAACGCGCTGTTTTATGATCCGACCAGCCAAGAGATTTTCGACTACCACCGTGGCTATCAGGACACCCGGGAGGGTGTGTTGCGCATCATAGGCGACCCGCTGGTGCGCTATCGCGAGGATCCGGTGCGCATGTTGCGCGCGGTGCGACTGTCCGCCAAGCTGGGCATCAAGCTGGATGCGGCGACCGCAGCGCCGATTGCCCAGATGAAATCCTTGCTCGATAACGTGCCTGAGGCGCGCATGCTCGATGAGGTGCTGAAAATGCTGTTGTCAGGGCATTCTGTGGAGTGCATCACGCAGCTGCGCAAGATGGAACTGCATCATGGTTTGTTGCCGCTGCTGGATGTGATTATGGAGCAGCCGATGGGCGAGAAATTCGTCATGTTGGCGTTGAAGAATACCGACGAGCGTCTGGCGCAGGATAAATCGGTTTCACCCGCCTTTCTTTTTTCTGCACTGCTGTGGCATGAAGTGCTGGCAGCCTGGAATGCGCTGGTAGCGCAAGGCGAGCGTCCGGTGGGTGCGATGCATACGGCGATGGACGAAGTGCTGGCAAAGCAAAAGAAAAAGCTGGCCATTCCGCATCGCCACGATGCGGTGATGAAGGAAATCTGGTTGTTGCAGCAACGCTTCGAACAGCGTGCCGGGCAGCGTCCGTACCGTCTGCTGGAACAGCCGCGTTTCCGCGCCGGATTTGATTTTCTGCTGTTGCGTTGTGCCAGCAACGAAGTGGATAACGAGCTGGGGCTGTGGTGGGACGAGTTTCAGGATGCCAGCGAAGCGCGCCGTCAGGAGATGTTGCAACCGGAAGGGGTGGGCGCAGCGGCCAAAAAACGTCGCCGCAAGCCGCGCAAAAAACCCGTTGCAAGCGCTGCGATTGAGTATGACGGCCAAAGTGCTGATGGCCGGGCCCCCGAGTGACGCAACACGTATGTTTTATAGGATTGGGCAGCAATCTGGGGGAGTCGAGCGCACAGTTGCGGCTCGCTCTGAGGGATATAGATGCCTTGCCCGGCACGCGATTGCTGGCTTGTTCTTCCTTTTATCGCAGTGCGCCGATCGGTTTTTTGGATCAGCCGGATTTCGTTAATGCGGTGGCCAAAATCGCGACGGCTTTAACGCCGCAAGCTCTGTTGGCAGCCTTGTTGAACATCGAACACCAGTATGGACGCGAGCGCATGTTTCATAATGCCCCGCGCACACTGGATCTGGACGTGCTGCTGTACGACGATTTGCAGCTGCATGAGCATGGTCTGACCATTCCGCATCCCCAGATGCACAAGCGCGCTTTCGTGCTGCAACCGTTGCTGGAGATCGCGCCGGATTGCGCCATTCCCGCCATAGGACAGGCTACACATGCCATACAGGCCTGTCTGGATCAGGTGCTGGAAAAGCTGGCCGACTAAGCTGTTTGTAAATATCTGATTCTTAAATATAAATTATGCGCACAACCCTGACCGCACTGAAAGCGATGCCTGGCCGTGGCGAGAAGATCGCCATGCTGACCTGTTATGACGCGAGTTTTGCCGCGTTGCTTGAAGCTGCGGGCGTGGACGTGTTGCTGGTGGGCGATTCGTTAGGGATGGTGTTGCAGGGGCTTGATACCACCTTGCCGGTTACGCTGGCTGACATGATTTATCACACGGCCTGTGTGGCGCGCGGTGCGAAACAGGCATTCATCGTCAGCGACATGCCGTTCGGTACATCGCAGATCAGCCCGCAGGAGACTTTTGCTCATGCCGCCGGATTGATGGCAGCCGGTGCGCAGATGGTCAAGCTGGAAGGCGGAGCGGTGATGCTGGAAACGGTGCGCTTTCTGACCTCTCGCGGCATCCCGGTCTGCGCGCACCTTGGCCTCACACCGCAATCGGTGCATCAACTTGGCGGCTATCGCGTGCAGGGCAGGGAGTCTGCCGCCGCTCAGCAATTGCTGGAAGATGCCATTGCACTCGAACAGGCAGGCGCGGGCATGCTGGTGCTGGAAATGGTGCCCACGCAACTGGCCGCCGAGATCACCGCGCAACTGACTATTCCCGCCATCGGTATCGGCGCGGGCGCGGACTGTTCCGGTCAGGTTCTGGTGCTGTACGACATGCTGGACATCTACCCCGGCAAGAAACCGCGCTTCGTGAAAAACTACATGCAGGGCGCGGCTTCCATCGCCGGGGCGGTAAGCCTGTACGTAGCCGAAGTAAAAAACGGTAGTTTCCCGCTGCCGGAACACGGTTTCTGATGCAAATCATTTCCACGATTGTTGAGCTGCGCGGCCGATTGAGCAGTGAACGCGCAATCGCCTTTGTGCCGACCATGGGCAATCTGCATGAGGGGCATCGGAATTTGATGCGCCAGGCGCGTGAGCACGGCAATTGCGTGGTGGCGAGCATCTTCGTCAATCCCTTGCAGTTCGGGCCGAACGAGGATTTCGATCAGTATCCGCGCACGCTGGAGGCCGATTGCGCAAAGTTGCATGGCTTGGTGGATGTGGTGTTTGCGCCTGCGGTCAATGAGATGTATCCGTTGCGGCAAACCGTCTTCGTCGAACCGCCGCCCATTGCCAATGAACTCTGCGGCGCGGCGCGTCCCGGTCATTTTCGCGGCATGGCGACGGTGGTGCTGAAGCTGCTCAATATCGTACAGCCGCAGAAGGCTCTGTTCGGCAAGAAAGATTATCAGCAGCTGCACATCATTCGCCAGCTGACAGCGCAGCTGAATTTTCCTGTGCAGATTATCGGTGGGGAAACGGTACGCGCGGAGGACGGCCTGGCACTCAGTTCGCGCAACCAGTATCTGACGCAAGATGAGCGTAGCGAGGCGGTTTTCCTGAATCAAACTTTGCAAACTCTGCGTCAGGCCTTGTTGCAAGGCGTGCGCGACTTTGAACTGTTGCAGCAGCAAGCCGTTCAGGCGCTGTCTGACAGAGGCTGGCGGGTGGATTATGTCGCGATACGCAACCAGTCCGATTTGCAACCTGTCAGCGGCAAACAGCGCGAGCTGGTCATACTGGCCGCAGCCCGATTGGGTAAAACCCGTTTGCTGGATAACGTCGAGGTTGGTCTTGCAGGGTGAGTCAGATATAATCCGCGCCCCATCAAAATGTAGGTGTTTTTCATGCAAAGAACCATGCTAAAAGCCAAGTTGCACCGGGTGCATGTCACGCATTCCGAGCTGCATTATGAAGGCTCGTGCGCGATAGATGACGACTTGCTGGAGGCGGCTGACATCAGGGAATATCAGCAAATAGATATTTACAATGTCACCAATGGCGAACGGTTTACGACCTATGCGATACGCGCGCAACGCGGTTCGGGCATTATTTCCGTCAATGGTGCGGCCGCGCATAAGGCGAATCCGGCTGATATTCTGATTATCGCC
Source organism: uncultured Gallionella sp. (assembly GCA_964385275.1). Lineage (GTDB taxonomy): Bacteria > Pseudomonadota > Gammaproteobacteria > Burkholderiales > Gallionellaceae > Gallionella. Next base: position 147,460 of record CAYLOK010000001.1, read on the forward strand.
ACTTATGCCCTGTATTCCGAACTGGAATTGCAGAACTTCCACCCGCAACTTGTCTATGTGGATGAGCGTAATCGCATCGTCGCAAAACGCGATGAAATTCCGGTACAGATAGCCTAAGCGGCGTTTTGGGTGATTTTGTTGGAATGTTACATTGACCGTAAGCCCGTTCACGGGTAGCATTACGGAACTTTAAAAGCTCACTGGATTGATTACGATGCGTCGCAAACTGGTAGTTGGAAATTGGAAGATGTATGGTCGTCTGGCACGTAATCAGGCGTTACTTCAAGGCGTACTCGATGGTGTTCGCGAATTGCGCGATGCCGATTACGCAGTCTGTGTCCCCTATCCCTATTTGGCCCAAGCGCAATCCATGCTGCAAGGTAGTAATGTGGCCTGGGGTGCGCAAAATCTGAGCCCTCAGGAAGAAGGTGCTTTTACCGGTGCGGTTGCTCCCGGCATGCTGACGGATTTCGGTTGCAGCTATGTGATTATCGGTCACTCGGAGCGCCGTGGTTTGTTCCATGAAAGCAACGAGATAGCTTCCGCTAAATTTGAGGCCGCGCAGAAGGCGGGCATGAAGCCGATTTTTTGTGTCGGCGAGACGCTGGCGGAACGTGAGTCGGGTATAACCGAACAGGTTGTGGCGACGCAGCTGGATGCGGTGCTGGTACGTTTCGGCGCGCAAGCGCTGAAGGAGGCGGTGATTGCTTATGAGCCGGTCTGGGCGATTGGTACGGGCAAGACGGCCAGTCCTGATCAGGCGCAGGCTGTGCATGTCTTGATTCGTCAGCGCGTAGCGCAACATGATGTTCAGGTGGCGCAGGGTTTGTGTATACTCTACGGCGGAAGCGTGAAGGCGGGGAATGCAGCGGAGTTGTTTGGAATGCCGGATATTGATGGCGGTCTGATTGGTGGCGCCTCATTGGTGGCTGAAGATTTTGTGGCAATTTGTCGCGCAGCGCAAAAATAACAAAGTAGTTTGGAGCGGTAAGTGGAAACAATTGTTTGGGTATTTCATCTTGTAACGGCAGTTGCCTTGTGTGGTTTGGTACTGGTGCAACATGGCAAGGGCGCTGATATGGGTGCCGCATTCGGTACTGGTTCGGCGGGCAGCTTGTTCGGTTCCGGCGGTTCTGCAAATTTCCTCAGTCGTAGTACGGCTGTAGCGGCTACGGTATTTTTTATTACCAGTTTGACGTTGACTTATCTGTATTCTCATCCCACAGAGCAGCAGGGTGTGATGGATAAGGTGAATGCCAACGCAGTAAAATCGACCGCTCCGGCCTCGGTGGATACTTCGAAATCCAAGGAGATTCCGAAGTAATTAAAGAGTTGTAATGCGGTTGTGGTGGAATTGGTAGACACGCAAGCTTGAGGTGCTTGTGCCCGTAAGGGCGTGGGAGTTCGAGTCTCCCCATCCGCACCAGTTTTAAATGTGGCAAAGCAAATTATAAAAATAAGAAATAGCAAGTTGATACCCGCCGTATTGGTAGCTTGAAAACGATTATAAAGTGGTTCTGATTCAATTCCTGCGAGTTGGCTCACGGATCGCGTACAGAGAGGGGGAAGCTCGATGTTGGAAAATTATTTTCCGGTACTGTTGTTTATCTGTGTTGGCTTGGCTGTTGGCGTAGTTCCGGTGTTGCTGGGCAGGTTTGCGGCGCCGCATCGTCCCGATAGTAAAAAACTATCTCCCTATGAGTGTGGCTTCGAGGCATTTGAAGATGCGCGCATGAAGTTCGATGTGCGTTACTACCTTGTCGCTATTCTGTTCATTCTGTTCGATCTCGAAATTGCGTTTCTTTTCCCTTGGGCGATCGTGCTTAAGGAAATTGGCATGTTCGGTTACATTTCCATGATGATCTTTTTGGCTATCCTCGTGGTTGGTTTTGTCTATGAGTGGATGAAAGGGGCCTTGGAATGGGAATAGAAGGCATTCTGGAGAAGGGTATCGTTACCACGACGCTCGACACCATTATCAATTACACCCGTACCGGGTCGCTCTGGCCGATGACTTTTGGTCTGGCCTGTTGCGCGGTAGAAATGATGCAGGCGGGTGCATCGCGTTACGATCTGGACCGTTTCGGCATCGTGTTTCGTCCCAGTCCGCGTCAGTCCGATGTGATGATCGTTGCGGGTACCTTGTGCAACAAGATGGCGCCGGCCCTGCGCAAGGTGTACGACCAGATGTCCGAGCCGCGCTGGGTGATCTCCATGGGTTCCTGCGCCAATGGCGGCGGCTATTATCATTACTCCTACTCGGTGGTGCGCGGTTGTGATCGCATCGTGCCTGTGGATGTGTATGTTCCGGGTTGTCCGCCAACTGCCGAAGCTTTGCTGTACGGCCTGATTCAATTGCAGAACAAGATCAAGCGCACCAATACCATCGCGCGCTAGGGTGAGTTATGACGACCGATAAAAAATCATTGCGTGAAGAGTTGACCGGTTTGCTGGGTGATCAACTGGTGAGCGTGCAAGAGCGTCTGGGTGAGGTTACTGTCGTGGTCAGGGCGGCTGAAATGCTGCAAGTATTGACCCTGATGCGCGATGCGGACGGATTGCGTTTCGCGCAGATGGTTGACCTGTGTGGTATGGACTATTCGGAATATGGTGATGGCGCCTGGCAGGGCCGTCGCTTCGCGGTGGTCTATCACTTGCTTTCCGTGGTTCACAATCAACGCTTGCGTGTGCGTATATTTGCCGAGGAAGATGATTTTCCGGTTTTGTCTTCGGTTGCGGATATTTGGCCGGGGGCGAACTGGTTCGAGCGCGAAGCATTTGATTTGTTCGGGTTGATTTTTACCGGACACCCTGATTTGCGCCGTATCCTGACGGATTACGGTTTCGTCGGAAATCCATTCCGCAAGGATTTTCCGCTCTCCGGTCATGTTGAAATGCGTTATGACCCAGAGCAGCAGCGTGTGATTTATCAGCCGGTCACGGTTGAGCCGCGCGAAGTGACGCCGCGCATCATGCGCGAAGAAACCTACGGTTGCAACTAAGGACGCGCTCATGCCTGAAATTAAAAATTACACGATGAACTTTGGTCCGCAGCATCCTGCTGCGCACGGTGTGTTGCGTCTGGTGCTGGAGTTGGATGGCGAAGTCATTGTACGCGCCGACCCGCATATCGGACTGTTGCATCGTGCGACGGAAAAGCTTGCTGAACACAAAACTTATTTGCAGTCGGTTCCCTATATGGATCGGCTTGACTATGTATCCATGCTTTGCAATGAGCATGCCTATGTTCAGGCGATTGAAAAGCTGGCCGGTATTGAAGTGCCGCTGCGCGCACAATATATACGCGTCATGTTCGATGAAATTACCCGCCTGCTTAATCACCTGATGTGGTTGGGTGCGCACGGCTTGGACATCGGCGCAATGACGGTGTTCCTGTACTGTTTCCGTGAACGCGAAGATTTGCTGGATGCTTATGAAGCGGTATCCGGCGCGCGTATGCATGCCGCTTACTACCGTCCGGGCGGCGTGTATCGCGACCTGCCGGACAGCATGCCGCAATATGAGGCATCCAAAATCCACAATGCGGCAGCGGTCAAGAAGCTCAATGAAAACCGTCAGGGTTCGTTGCTTGATTTTCTGGAAGATTTCACGCGCCGTTTTCCGACCTATGTGGACGAGTACGAAACACTGCTGACGGATAACCGTATCTGGAAACAGCGTACCGTGGGTATCGGTGTGGTCTCGCCTGAGCGCGCTCTGGCGCTGGGAATGACCGGGCCGATGTTGCGTGGCTCGGGTGTGGAGTGGGATTTGCGCAAAAAGCAGCCCTATGCAGCCTACGATAAAGTGGACTTTGATATTCCGGTCGGCGTAAATGGTGATTCATACGACCGATACCTGGTTCGTGTCGAGGAAATGCGTCAATCCAACCGCATCATCAAGCAGTGTATAGACTGGTTGCGCGTCAATCCCGGTCCGGTGATGACCAGTAATCATAAGTTTGCACCGCCCGGAAGAGTATCAATGAAGCAGAACATGGAAGAGCTGATCCATCACTTCAAGCTGTTTACCGAGGGGATGCACGTGACGGAAGGGGAGGCGTATGCAGCGGTGGAACACCCCAAGGGCGAGTTTGGTATCTATCTGGTGTCGGATGGTGCGAACAAGCCTTACCGTTTAAAGATACGTGCGCCGGGTTTTGCGCATTTGTCCGCACTGGATGAGATGGTGCGTGGCCACATGATTGCCGACGTGGTAACCATTATTGGTACACAGGACATCGTTTTTGGAGAGATAGACCGATAATGTTATCCGCACATATACAAGAGCAAATCAACCGTGAGCTGAAAAAATATCCGGTTGACCAGAAACAGTCTGCTGTGATGTCCGCGTTGCGTTTCGTGCAAGATGAAAAAGGCTGGATTTCGACCGACGATATGGCAGACATCGCCGCTTTCCTCGGTATGCCGCAAATGGCCGTGTACGAAGTGGCGACTTTTTACCACATGTACAACCTCAAGCCGATGGGAAAAACCACCATTACCGTGTGTACCAATCTGTCTTGCACTTTGTGCGGCGCCGAGGATACGGTGGCGCATCTGAAGACCAGGCTGGGTATCGGTTTCGGTGAAGTGACCCCGGACGGTAAATTTGGTTTGCGCGAGGGTGAATGTATGGGTGCGTGCAAGGATGCGCCGTTATTCACGATCAATAACAAAAGGTTGTGTGGTCGTCTGAGCAGCGAGAAGATAGATCAAATTCTGGCAGAATTGGATAAATCATGAGAGGTCCGGTTACCCAAACCACGATGGATTTTGACCAGCCGTGGACATTAGAGAACTATCTTAAAGTCGGTGGTTATCAGGCCTTGCGCCGTGTTCTGACCGAGAAAATGTCACCGGACGCGATTATTGCCGAAGTTAAAGTCTCCGCCTTGCGTGGACGTGGTGGTGCGGGTTTCCCCACCGGGCTGAAATGGAGTTTCATGCCGCGCAATTTTGCGGGCGATAAATACATCGTCTGCAACTCTGACGAAGGTGAGCCGGGTACGTGCAAAGACTGGGATATCATGCTGTTCAACCCGCACCTGCTGATTGAGGGTATGGCGATTGCGGCTTACACCATGAATGTAAAGACCGGTTACAACTATATCCACGGTGAAATTTTCGAAGCCTACGAACGCATGGAAGAAGCCTGCGAACTGGCGCGTGCCGCCGGTTTTCTGGGCGACAACATTATGGGTACGGATTTTAGCTTCGACTTGCATAATCATCTGGGCTACGGTGCTTATATTTGCGGCGAAGAAACGGCTTTACTGGAGTCCATTGAAGGCAAGAAAGGTCAGCCGCGCTTCAAGCCGCCTTTCCCGGCCAGCTTCGGTCTGTATGGCAAGCCGACCACGATCAACAATACCGAAACATTTGCCAGTATTCCCTACATCATCAATAACGGTGGGCGGGCGTTTCTTGAGCTGGGTAAACCCAATAACGGTGGAACCAAGTTGTTTTCCGTGTCGGGTCATGTGAATAATCCGGGTAATTTTGAAGTGCCTATGGGCACACCGTTTGCCAAGTTGCTGGAGATGGCGGGTGGAGTGCGCAGCGGGCACACCCTCAAGGCCGTGATCCCCGGCGGGTCATCCATGCCGGTAATCCCCGGCGAGATCATGATGAGCCTGACCATGGACTATGATTCCCTTTTGAAGGCTGGATCAGGTCTGGGGAGCGGTGCCGTGATCGTGATGGATGAAACGGTTTGTATGGTTCGTGCGCTGGAGCGTTTGTCCTATTTCTACCATGAAGAGTCTTGCGGACAATGTACGCCGTGCCGTGAAGGTACCGGCTGGCTGTATCGCATCGTGCACCGCATCGAACATGGTCAGGGACGCCCGGAAGATCTGGATTTGTTACTGAATATCGGCGACAACATTGCCGGACGTACCATCTGTGCATTGGGTGAAGCAGCCGTCTGGCCAGTGCAGGGTATGCTCAGACATTTTCGTGCAGAATTTGAATATCACATCGAACACAAGCGCTGCTTGGTGTAAGGCTGACGGGTTAGGTGAGCAATGATCAACATTGAAATTGATGGCAAGTTAGTCGAAACCGAACGTGGTTCCACGGTGATGGATGCCGCGCATAAGGCTGGCGTTTACATTCCGCATTTTTGCTACCACAAGAAACTGTCCATTTCGGCCAATTGCCGGATGTGCCTGGTGGAAGTGGAAAAAGCGCCCAAACCGTTGCCGGCTTGCGCGACGCCCGCTGCCGACGGCATGAAAGTGCATACGCATTCTGAAATGGCGGTCAAGGCGCAAAAAGGTGTGATGGAGTTTCTGCTGATCAATCACCCGTTGGATTGCCCGATTTGCGATCAGGGTGGTGAATGTCAGCTGCAAGATGTAGCGATGGGTTACGGTGGAGGCGCGTCGCGCTATACCGAAGAAAAACGTGTGGTAAGCCCCAAGCAAATCGGCGAACTGATTTCTACCAATGAAATGAGCCGCTGCATCCAGTGTACGCGTTGCGTGCGTTTCGGTCAGGAGATTGCCGGTGTGATGGAATTGGGCATGGCGAACCGCACCGAGCATGCACAAATCATGACTTTTGTTAACAGCACGGTGGATTCCGAGTTGTCCGGCAACATGATAGACCTGTGTCCGGTCGGTGCGCTGACCAGCAAGCCATTCCGCTACACGGCACGTTCATGGGAATTGTCGCGCCGTAAGTCGGTCAGTCCGCACGATGGTTTGGGTTCCAATCTGGCGTTGCATGTCAAAGACAACAAAGTTGCCAGAGTCGTGCCTGTAGAGAATGAAGCCATCAATGAATGCTGGATTTCGGACAAGGACAGGTTCAGCTACGAAGGGCTGAATTCACCCGAGCGTTTAACCCGCCCGATGATCAAGCAGGATGGCAAATGGCTGGAAGTTGACTGGGCCCCCGCGCTGGAATACGTTGCCAACGGTTTGCGTCAAATTGCCAGCAATGCCGGAGCTGAGCACATCGCCGCGCTGGCGACACCGCACAGCACATTCGAAGAGCTTTATTTGTTGCAAAAGCTACTGCGCGGTATCGGCAGCGGCAATGTCGATTACCGTTTGCGTCAGTCCGATTTCAGTGCGGATGGCAAACAGGCGGGGGCACCCTGGTTGGGTATGCCGGTTGCGGATATCAATGCAGCCGACCGATTCCTGATTGTGGGTAGCTTCCTGCGCAAGGATCACCCCCTGTTGGCGCAGCGCATACGTCAGGCTGTCAAGCAGGGCGCTCTGGCCAACATCATTCATGCCAGCGATGACGATTTGCTGATGCCAGTCGCCAACAAGGCTATCGTTGCACCGAATGAATTGGTGAACACCCTGGCGCAGGTGCTGAAAGTGCTTGCAAGTGAAAAACAGGCCGCTGTACCTGCTGAAGTTGCCGCTGTCACGGTTGGCGATGCTGCAATTGCAATTGCAAAAAATCTCGCTTCCGGCGAGCAAGTCGCAGTACTGTTGGGCAATTTCGCGCAGCAGCATCCGCAGGCTGCACAGATCGCTGTGCTCGGTGAACAAATTGCCGCTTTGTGCGGTGGACGATTCGGCTTCCTCGGTGAAGCGGCCAACAGCGTGGGCGGCTATCTGGCAGGTGCGGTGCCTTTTGCGGGCAGTGTGCAGGGCATGAATGCAGTGCAGATGCTGGCTGAACCTCGCAAGGCCTATCTGCTGTTGAATGTTGAACCTGAACTGGACATGTATAACCCACAGCTGGCGATGCGCGCGATGCACGCAGCCGATATGGTGGTGGCGATGTCCGCCTACAAACATCATGCGATGGATTATGCGGATGTGTTGTTGCCTATCGCACCGTTCAGCGAAACTTCGGGTACTTTTGTGAATACCGAAGGTCGTGCGCAAAGTTTCAAGGGGGCTGTCAAGCCGCTGGGTGAAGCGCGTCCGGCCTGGAAAGTGTTGCGTGTATTGGGCAATGTACTGGATGTGACCGGTTTTGATTACGATTCCAGCGAGGCGGTCCGCGATGAAGGTCTGAATAATGATGATATTCAGAAAAGTCTTAATAATCAAATGATTGTAGAAATCACCCTTACTCCCCTTTTGCAAAGGGGGGAGGCGCAGCCGGGAGGATTTCAGCGTGTGGCCGATGTGCCGATCCATTCGGCTGATGCGCTGGTGCGCCGCGCCGCCTCCTTGCAGAAAACCAATGATGCCGCCGTTCCCTGTGTAATGCTGCACGGCAGTGAGTTGCAAAAGCTGGGCGTGCAGTCCGGCGATGCCGTCAAGGTCACTCAGGGTGATGCAAGCGTAATACTGGCTGTAAAAATGGACGAGCAGTTACCCAAAGGGGTGGCTCGCGTCGCGGCAGGTCATCCGGTCACGGCAGCTCTGGGCGCGATGTTTGGAACGATTGAAATAACAGCTGGCCATTCGACTAAGCAGCCAGAAAACGCCTGCCAAGTCGCTGGTCAAACAGTGGAGCGTGCATGATGGAATGGCTACAACCCATACAGAACCTGTTAGGCCCGGCCTGGTTGCCAATCTGGACGGTCGTCAAAATCATGGTGATCGTCGGGCCGCTAATGGGCGCTGTCGCTTATCTGACACTGGCTGAACGCAAGGTTATCGGCTGGATGCAAATCCGCATCGGCCCGAACCGGGTCGGTTATTTCGGTTTGTTGCAACCGCTTGCGGACGGCGTCAAGCTGTTGATGAAAGAAATTATCATTCCCAGCGGTTCGAATAAATTTCTGTTTGTCATTGCACCTATCATGGCGTTGATGCCGGCATTGGCCGCCTGGGCGGTCGTACCGTTCAATGCGGAGCTGGTTCTCGCCGACGTAAATGCGGGTCTGCTCTATATTCTGGCGATGACCTCGCTGGGTGTGTACGGTGTGATTATCGCTGGTTGGGCATCGAATTCAAAATATGCCTTCCTGGGCGCCTTGCGTTCGGCGGCTCAGATTGTGTCGTATGAAATCGCGATGGGTTTTGCGCTGGTGACGGTGTTGATGGCGGCGCAAAGTCTGAATCTGGGCGAGATAGTGCGCGGGCAGCAGGGCAGCTACGGCATGCTCAACTGGTACATCATCCCCTTGTTTCCGATGTTTCTGGTTTACCTGATTTCGGGTGTAGCGGAAACCAACCGCGCGCCCTTCGACGTGGCTGAAGGCGAATCTGAAATTGTTGCCGGTTTCCACGTTGAGTATTCTGGCATGACTTTCGCTCTGTTCTTCCTTGGCGAATACGCTAACATGATTCTGGTTGCCTTCCTGACTTCGATCATGTTCATGGGCGGTTGGTTGTCACCCGTGCCGTTCTTGCCCGATAGCATCGTGTGGATGTTTGCCAAGGTCGCCTTTGTACTGTTCCTGTTCTTGTGGTTCCGTGCAACCTTCCCGCGTTATCGCTATGACCAGTTGATGCGGCTGGGCTGGAAAGTGTTTATCCCGATATCGATTATTTGGGTTGTAGTAGTGGGTGGTTGGATGCAAACCCCCTATTGGTTGTGGTAGGGGTGTGGTGACTCACGCTCGCACAAGGATATAAAATGGAAAAAATCAAAGAATTCTTTAAGACTTTTCTGCTTATCGAATTGCTCAAAGGGATGGCGCTAACCGGACGATATATGTTCGCTCGCAAGATCACCGTGCAATTCCCGGAAGAGAAAACACCGCAAGGCTTCCGCTTCCGTGGATTGCACGCACAGCGTCGTTATGCCAACGGTGAAGAACGCTGTATCGGATGTAAATTGTGCGAAGCCGTCTGTCCGGCGCTGGCGATCAGAATCGCCGTGGCTGAACGCGAAGACGGTACACGCCGTACAACTCAATACGACATTGACCTGACCAAGTGCATTTTCTGCGGATTTTGTGAAGAATCCTGTCCGGTGGATGCGATTGTTGAGACCCGGATTTTTGAGTATCACGGCGAAAAAAGAGCTGATTTGTATTACACCAAGCCGATGTTGTTGGCGGTGGGCGACAAGCACGAAGTGCAAATCGCCAAAGACCGCGCTGCGGATGCAAAATATCGCTGAGTGGGACGTGGGGCGTAGTGAGTCGGGTTTCCCGCCGACCATTATCCACTTACAACTTACAGTATTGAGAGGATGAATTCATGAGTTTTTTTGATGTGGTGTTTTATCTGTTTACGACCATAACGCTCCTGGCGGGTGTCGGTGTGGTAGTTGCCCGCAACCCTGTTCATGCGGCACTGTTTCTGGTGCTGGCTTTCTGTAGTGCGGCAGGTGTCTGGATATTGCTTGAAGCCGAGTTTCTCGCCATTACACTGGTACTGGTTTACGTTGGTGCGGTGATGGTGTTGTTCCTGTTTGTGGTGATGATGCTGGACATCAATCTGGTGAAATTGCGCGAGGGATTCTGGCGTTGGTTTCCGTTCGGCGCCTTGCTGGCTGGTTTGATGGTTTTCGAGATGATCTGGGTGTTGGGTTCTCGTCAGACGGCTGATGTTTCCGCCGCCGTGGTACATGCAGCCGATTACAGTAATACCAAAGAACTGGGCCGTCTGATTTATACCGAGTATGTCTATCCGTTTGAGATTGCAGCCGTGATTCTGCTGGTGGCGATGGTTGCCGCAATTGCCCTTACTTTACGCCGTCGTCCGGGGGTCAAGTCGCAAAACATAGCCGATCAGGTCAAGGTCAAGAAAGCGGATCGCCTGCGTATCGTGAGCATGAAGTCAGAACCTAAAGTGTAGGTCGGGTTTTAACCCGACAACGAACCAAGCAGGGTGTCGGGCTGAAGCCCGACCTGGAAAATAATCAAGGGAGCGAAAATTAGAACATGGTAACCCTTTCACATTATCTGGTGTTTAGCGCGGTGTTGTTTGCCATCAGCGTGGTAGGCATTTTCCTGAATCGTAAGAATGTGATCATTTTGCTGATGTGCATAGAATTGATGCTGCTGGCTGTGAATACCAATTTTGTCGCGTTTTCGCACTATCTCAATGATACGTCCGGTCAAATTTTTGTTTTCTTTATACTTACCGTTGCGGCGGCTGAGGCGGCAATCGGCCTTGCGATTCTGGTGGTGCTGTTCCGTAATTTGCGCACCATTAACGTTGACGATCTTGGCAGTTTGAAAGGCTGATGTGATGGATATTCAAACTTATTACCTGTTAGTGCCGCTGGCACCTTTGTGTGGCGCGATTGCGGCCGGACTGTTCGGCAAATTGCTGGGCCGCACTTTGACGCATCGCCTCACCATTGCACTGGTCGGCGTTTCGTTGTTTGCATCAATTCAGGTGTTTCTGGATGTCATGGCCGGCCATACTTTCAATGGCACCGTCTACACCTGGCTGACTACGGGGGATACCAGTTTTCACGTCGGTTTCCTGATTGACCAGTTGTCCGTTACCATGATGCTGGTGGTCACATCCGTGTCGCTGATGGTGCATATCTACACTATCGGTTACATGTCGGAAGACGCAGGCTATCAGCGTTTCTTCAGCTATATCTCATTGTTTACCTTCTCAATGCTGATGTTGGTGATGGCAAACAATTTCATGCAATTATTCTTCGGTTGGGAGGCGGTGGGCCTGGTTTCCTATCTGCTGATCGGCTTCTGGTACACAAGACCGACCGCTATCTATGCCAATCTGAAAGCTTTTCTGGTCAATCGCGTCGGCGACTTCGGTTTTTTGTTGGGTATCGGCCTGGTGCTGATGGTGTTCGGTACGCTGGACTACCAATCGGTATTCTCAACTGCGGCCAGTCACGCGAATGATCTGGCGCCGATTGCGGGTATGTCTGTCAATCTGATGACTGCGATTTGCATTCTGCTGTTTGTCGGTGCGATGGGCAAGAGCGCGCAATTCCCGCTGCATGTCTGGCTGCCGGATTCGATGGAAGGTCCGACACCGATCTCCGCATTGATTCATGCGGCAACCATGGTGACTGCCGGTATCTTCATGGTGGCGCGCATGTCGCCCATGTTTGAATTGTCCGATACTGCGTTGTCTTTCGTTATGGTGACTGGTGCAATTACCGCGCTGTTTATGGGCTTCCTCGGCATCATCCAGAATGACATCAAGCGCGTGATTGCTTACTCCACACTGTCGCAGCTGGGTTACATGTTCGTGGCGCTCGGGGCATCGGCCTACTCGGTGGGTATCTTCCATCTGATGACTCATGCGTTCTTTAAAGCCTTGTTGTTCCTTGCTGCCGGTAGTGTGATTATCGCCATGCACCACGATCAGGATATTCGTAACATGGGTGGGTTGCGCAAGTATATGCCCATCACCTGGATTACCTTTTTGATTGGTTCTCTGGCGTTGATCGGCACACCGTTCTTCTCGGGCTTCTATTCCAAGGACAGCATCATCGAAGCGGTCGGACTGTCGCACCTTCCCGGTTCCGGTTTTGCCTATTTCGCCGTGGTGGCGGGCGTCTTTATCACCGCGTTCTATTCCTTCCGTATGTATTTCCTGGTGTTTCACGGCAAGGAACGTTTTGGCAAGGCTCATGACGCTCACCATGCGCATGAAAGTGACCATGACGACGAGGAAGTTGCGCATGATCACCATCACGGCCTGGCTCCCGGGCAGAAACCTCATGAAACGCCCTGGGTGGTGTGGCTGCCCTTGGTGCTGCTGGCGATTCCATCGGCCATCATTGGTTATATCGCTGTTGAGCCGATGCTGTTTGGTGACTATTTCAAGGATGCCATTTACATTGCCGAGCACCATGAAGCGATGCGCGAATTGCGTGAAGAATTTCATGGCCCGTTTGCCATGGCAGTGCACTCACTCACCAGTCTGCCGCTCTGGCTGGCGATTGCCGGTGTAGCCTGTTCAGCCTTCTTTTATCTCAAACGGCCCGATATTCCAGCCGCGATACAGAAGCGTTTCCAGTGGATTTATATCTTGCTGGACAACAAGTACTACTTCGACCGTTTCAACGACTGGTTCTTTGCCGGTGGCGCACGCGGACTGAGCGGCTTCCTGGGCAAGTTCGGTGATAAGTTCCTGATTGACGGATTGATGGTGAACGGTACTGCCGGTATGGTGGGTAAGTTGTCCGGTGTGGTACGCAAATTTCAGACGGGTTACATCTATCATTACGCATTTACCATGATAGTTGGCGTGTTCATCTTGTTAACTATACGAAACTGGTTTGTATAACCCCGGGTCGGCTTCTTCTGTCGAAGATTGAGCCGGATTTTCGCCTTGAACGGCGGGATGGCGCAGGGTTAATAGGATATTTAAGCGAAGGAAACACAGCATGATTTTTGGACTACCTGTTATTAGCATTACGATCTGGTTGCCGATTATTTTCGGTATTCTGGTTCTGGCAACTGGCGATGATAAAAATGCGCCTTTGGCTCGCCTCCTGGCTCTGGTCGGCAGTGTGCTGGGTTTTCTGGTCACACTGCCGCTGTACGTCGGTTTTGATACCACGACCAGCAGCATGCAGTTCGTCGAGTTTCATGACTGGATTACCCGCTTCAATATCAATTACCACCTGGGCGTAGATGGCATTTCGATGCTGTTCATCCTGCTGAACAGTTTCTTTACTGTAATCGTGGTGCTGGCTGGCTGGCGCGTGATCGAAAAACGCGTGGCGCACTACATGGCTGCGTTTTTGCTCATGTCGGGGATGATTAACGGCGTGTTCGGCTCACTCGATGCCATATTGTTCTACGTGTTTTGGGAAGCGATGCTGGTTCCGATGTTTATCATCATCGGCGTGTGGGGCGGTCCGAACCGCATCTACGCCACAATGAAATTCTTTCTGTACACCTTGCTGGGCTCGCTGTTGATGCTGGTTGCGCTGATTTATCTCTACAACTTGAGCGGCGGCAGTTTCTCGATTCTGGACTTCCATCAGGTAGCGATACCGATGACGGCGCAGATATTAATCTTCATCGCCTTCTTCTTCGCATTTGCGGTGAAAGTGCCGATGTTTCCGGTGCATACCTGGTTGCCGGATGCGCACGTGGAAGCGCCGACGGGCGGTTCCGTCATTCTGGCGGCGCTGATGTTGAAGGTGGGCGCTTACGGTTTCCTGCGCTTTTCGATGCCTATCACGCCGGATGCGAGCCACAAACTTGCCGGCGTAATGATCGCTCTGTCATTGATTGCGATCGTCTATATCGGCCTGGTTGCCTTGATGCAATCCGACATGAAAAAGCTGGTGGCTTACTCGTCCATTTCGCATATGGGTTTTGTTACGCTCGGCTTGTTTATCTTCAATGCCTACGGCATGGAAGGTGCATTGCTGCAAATGATTTCGCATGGTTTCGTCGCAGGGGCCTTGTTTCTGTGCATAGGCGTGTTGTATGACCGCATGCATTCGAGAAATATTGCCGACTACGGCGGTGTCGCCAATAAAATGCCGGTGTTTGCCGCATTCTTCATGTTGTTCGCCATGGCTAATAGCGGCTTGCCGGGAACCAGTGCCTTTGTGGGTGAATTCATGGTGATTATGGGCGCGATCAAAGTGAATTTCTGGTATGCCTTTGCGGCGGGTACTACCTTGATCTTCGGCGCGGCTTACACACTGTGGCTGTACAAACGTGTGATTTTTGGCCCGGTCGCCAATAAGCACGTTGAGGAACTGACTGATTTGAACGCGCGTGAAGTACTCATCATGTCGCTTCTGGCAATACTGGTATTGGGCATGGGCGTATACCCACTCCCGTTCAGCGAAATTTTGCATGCGTCCGTGAATGACTTGCTGGTGCATGTGGCTCATTCGAAGCTGCCCATTTAAAGGCAGCTGGTAGCGGGTAGCGATCAGTGGATTTTTTCGCTACAAGCTACAAGCTCAAAGTAACTAACGATTGATTTAAGAGGTTTCTATGAATTTGTTGGCCAATCTGATACCTGTCAGCGCGGAAATTTTCCTGCTGGTGATGGTTTGTTTTATTCTGATAGCGGATCTGATGCTGACTCAAAGCAGCAAATTATTCACCTATCTGCTCGTACAGCTTACACTGCTGGGCTGCTCCATTATCACGGTGGGCACGCATGAGCACGGCGTGACTTATGCCTTCAATAATATGTACGTGGACGACCTGATGTCCGATGTGCTGAAAATGTTGAGCTACCTGGGTATGTCCATGGTGCTGGTGTATTCGCGCCAATACTTGATGCTGCGAGGCCTGTTTACCGGCGAATTCATGGTGCTGGCTTTGTTTGCGTTGCTCGGCATGAACGTGATGATTTCTGCCAACCATTTCCTGACCTTGTACCTGGGGCTGGAATTGCTCTCGTTGAGTTTGTACGCGATGGTTGCGCTACAGCGCGATTCTGCTATTGCGACTGAAGCGGCGATGAAATACTTTGTGCTCGGTGCGCTGGCTTCGGGTCTGCTGCTCTATGGCATGTCCATGCTGTACGGCGCGACAGGCAGTCTGGAGTTGGGCGTGATCTCCGATGCCATCCATAACGGCGTGCAGAATAAATCACTGCTGGCGTTCGGTCTGGTGTTTATCGTTTCCGGTCTGGCGTTTAAACTCGGCGTGGTTCCGTTCCATATGTGGGTTCCCGATGTTTATCACGGCGCGCCGACTGCAATGACGCTGTTGATCGGCTCTGTGCCCAAGCTGGCGGCATTCGCTTTCACCGTGCGCATTCTGGTCGAAGGTTTGCAGGGCCTTGAGCATGATTGGTCGAGCATGCTGATCATTCTTGCCATTGCCTCAATGGCGCTGGGTAACCTGGCCGCGATTGCGCAAACCAATCTGAAGCGTATGTTCGCCTATTCGACCATCACCCATATGGGCTTTATGCTGCTGGGCCTGATTAGCGGGGGAATTGAAGGTTACGGCTCGGCCATGTTCTATACCGTGGTGTATATGATGATGTCGCTCGGCGCTTTCGGCATGATCATGCTGCTGTCGCGCGCAGGTTTTGAAGCGGATACGCTGAACGACTTCAAGGGACTCAATCAACGTAGCCCCTGGCTGGCTTTCATTATGATGTTGCTGATGCTCTCCATGGCGGGCATCCCTCCAACAGTGGGCTTTTACGCCAAATTTTCGGTGCTGAATGCCATCGTGCAAACCGGTCATACCTGGCTGGCGATAGTCGCGGTGCTGTTCTCGCTTATCGGCGCGTTCTACTATTTGCGCATCATCAAGCTGATGTATTTTGATGCG
The DNA here is from genome assembly GCA_964385275.1 of uncultured Gallionella sp. Classification (GTDB taxonomy): domain Bacteria; phylum Pseudomonadota; class Gammaproteobacteria; order Burkholderiales; family Gallionellaceae; genus Gallionella. The sequence continues at coordinate 163,540 of CAYLOK010000001.1, forward strand.
CCGGAAAGCCATGAACCTATCAGCTACGGCTCCGATACCGGATTGCTGATTTCACTCAATGGCCTGGGCGTATTGTTTCTTGGCTTGATGCCGGGAACACTGATGTCAATTTGTGCGGTTTCTGTCCAGCAATCCTTGTTGCTTCATTGATTGCAGGCTGACCATCCGATACTCCCGCTGCGTGCGGGAGTAATTTTTTGTGGGGCTGAAAATGGATTTGCAGGAAACCTGTGTGGAATCAACGGCTGTATATGACGGTTGCTTGTTGCATGTGCGCCGTGACACCGTGCGCCTGCCCGACGGCGGAGTAAGTGTGCGCGAGTACATAACGCATCCCGGTGCGGTCGCCGTGCTGGCACTGCTCGATAATGGCAATCTGATCATGGAGCGTCAATTCCGTTACGCCGCGCAACGCGAGTTCATTGAAATTCCAGCCGGGAAAATTGATCATGGCGAAGATATATTGCTTACCGGGCAACGTGAGTTGCTGGAAGAAACGGGTTACGTGGCGAACGAATGGATACATCTCACCACTACCTGGCCTTGCATAGGGTATGGCGATGAGCGCATAGAGTATTTTTTGGCGCGCGGACTGACGCAGCATAAGCGGAATCTGGATGAGGGTGAATTCCTCGAAGTGTTCGAGCTGTCGCTTGCCGAGGCGATTGAATGGGTGCGTCTGGGCAAGATCAACGAAAGCAAAACCATCATAGGTCTGTTCTGGCTGGAAAAATATCTGAAAAATTGGCAAGAGTGATGTTGCGCACTATTCTGGTGCGTAACGATGTTTTTCCTGGCTAATATGCACCAATTCTGGATTTTGTTGGCCCGAATTCCTGACCGATCATGGATGTATCCGTTAACTATCAATGTGTTACTGAAGTGGTACAATTTTTGCTTGTTACAGATATTCGAATGATTGGCGTTTAGGTGAGATGCAATGGACAATTTGAAAACGGGTAGTGATGTTTTATTTATTTTGCTTGGCGCGATTATGGTACTCGCCATGCACGCGGGCTTTGCCTTTTTGGAGTTGGGTACAGTACGCAAGAAGAATCAGGTAAATGCGCTGGTTAAAATTTTGACCGACTTTGCGGTTTCTACCCTGGCATATTTTTTCATCGGCTATCTTATTGCCTACGGTGTGAATTTTTTCACCGGTGCTGAAGAACTTACCCAAAAAAGTGGCTATGAACTGGTTAAGTTCTTCTTTTTATTGACTTTTGCTGCCGCGATTCCAGCCATTGTCTCGGGCGGCATAGCCGAGCGTGCAAAATTTAATCCGCAAATGGCGGCGACTTTTATGCTAGTCGGTTTTGTCTATCCGTTTTTTGAAGGTATCGCCTGGAATCACCGTTTCGGTATTCAGGACTGGTTGCATACTGCCTTCGGCGCCGAGTTTCACGATTTTGCAGGCTCAGTGGTAGTGCATGCGGTGGGCGGCTGGATCGCATTGGCTGCGGTCCTGCTGCTCGGTGCGCGGCGCGGGCGTTACAACAAGGAAGGGCGCATTTCGGCGCATCCGCCATCCAGCATCCCGTTCCTGGCGCTGGGCGCCTGGATACTTACGGTGGGCTGGTTCGGCTTTAATGTGATGTCGGCGCAAACGATCAGCAACATCAGCGGACTGGTCGCGGTAAATTCGCTTATGGCGATGGTGGGGGGCACGCTCGCAGCGCTATGGGTGGGCAAAAACGACCCTGGCTTCGTACATAACGGCCCGTTGGCAGGTCTGGTGGCGGTGTGTGCCGGTTCGGATTTGATGCATCCCATCGGCGCGCTGGTGGTCGGTGTTGTAGCTGGCGGAATGTTTGTGGTGATGTTTACCTGGACACAAAACCGCTGGAAAATCGATGATGTACTCGGCGTCTGGCCGCTGCACGGTCTGTGCGGCGCATGGGGAGGGATCGCAGCGGGAATCTTCGGGCTCAAGGCGCTTGGCGGTCTCGGCGGTGTGAGCTTCATGTCGCAATTGATTGGAACACTGCTGGGGGTGGCAATCGCCTTTGCAGGCGGTTATCTGGTGTATGGGGCTATCAAGAAAATGGTAGGCATTCGTCTGGATGCCGAAGAGGAATTCAATGGCGCTGACTTGAGCATACACAAAATCACCGCGACCCCGGAACGCGAATCGGGCTGGTAAGTCAGAATTGCCACTTATGAAAAACAACAGCCCTGCATCAGGTAATCAATGCAGAGCTGTTGGAGGATAAAACCTGTTATTGCTTGTCGATAACGAAGGCAACCGGCATCACGCAATCGGTCGGAGCCGCGTATTCCACCACAGAACTTGTTGTCCCGTTTAAAGATACGTTATGCGTATGTACATCCCACAATTGCGGCAAAGGCAAACTCGCACTGCCATCCCAGTCGCTGGCCGCAACGGGCGGACCGGAAAACTGCACAGTGTTAAACTTGCCGATTTCGTTTGAGGACGTATTGGTATGAGTTCCGCCGCGTTGACCGTCAGCGCCTACCATGGAAAACTGTGCCGCACCTGAGGCGAGCGCAGTATGTGTGAGCGTAAAGGTAGACGTACCCCCCAGCATCGCGGTTGCGCCAAACCCGTCATAGAGTACGGCGTCCCCGACTACAGGCGCCATTGCTGTTCCGCCATAAAACACCACCAACGCCGCGCCATTATTCTTCCTTATGGTTGTCGGAGACGCCCAGGGATTGAGGCCGGATGTGTTATCGCCACCGCCGCCGATATAATAGTCCTGATTTGGATTGGCGACAGGAATGAACGGCGTCACAACAGCCCGGTAGGTATGTGTGCCGGCAGTTCCCCAGCAGAGACCGGCACCATCGGCCACCTTGGTACCGATGACAAGATGACCGTTAAAGAGCATCGGTTCAGTGGCTGTCCCGACAGCTACATTATTTCCATAATTCCAGTAGAGATAGGCGCCTTTGATGGGTGCGCCTGCGGGCACACCACGGGTTCCAATCGTACCCGACATCATGTTTCTTAGCCCCACGCCATTAACCACATGACCGGCAGCAAGAAACGTGGCAGCCGGACCAATGGTCTTGACCACCATCGGCCCTGCAGCAGAACCCGGCCCCGGCACACCGTTGGCAGCCAAAGCAACAACGGGCGAAGAGAACATAGCCAACAAACTTAACTTCACGCCCAGCGAGAATATTTCAGTATTCGTTTTCATTTTGGTATCTCCTTTTATTCATTAACCACAGCCTCTACCACTAATATCGAGAGGCGCGAGCTAGAATAATCCTTAAAATTCTGACCGTCAAATGCTTTAAATCATCCCTATCGCGGCAGGGTGGAAATTCGCTTTAAGGTGCAGTAAGGCCTGGTGTAAGCAGATTACTTTCCCCACCTGTAGCTGCGTTACCCGTTCCCTGAGCCTCCTGTTGAAACGTGACAGGGCCAGGAATGACCGGTTCAGCGGGAGGCATGATGATGGAAGCTTCATCGGCGTTACTTGCCGCGAAATTCTGCTCTTCCGTGCCGGCCCAGAATTGGGTGACTTTGGCATCCGGCAGGGAAATATTTCTGACAATACGCGGCGTAATGGAGAGTACCACCTCGGATTTTTGGCGATTATCCTGATGATTGCCAAATAGTCTGCCTAGCAGAGGTAATTCGGATAAGAAGGGCAGTCCATTGATGCTTTTGCGCTCTTCTTCATTAACCAGCCCCGCCAGCAGTTGCGTTTCACCATCTTTCAGGCGCAATACGGTCGAAGCATTCCGGGTGCTTAAGCGGTAAACCACCGAACCATTTTTGGTGGTGGTTGGCGCACCCAGGGCGCTTACGTCGAGCCCCACCTTGATGGAGACATCACCGTCCATATAGATAGTGGGTTCTACTTCGAGCTTGATTCCGGCATCCACATACTGTACGGATTCCGTTTGAGTGTTGGTCAAGGCCGTGTAAGTCGTGGTTATGACAGGTACGCGCTCGCCAATCTGGATCTTTGCCTTTTCACGATTCCGTACCCTGATGCGCGGATTAGCCAATATATTTATATCCGAAACCTGCGAGGATAAATTGACTGAGGGCGCGGATGCGGTGATGTTGGTGCTATTCAGGTTCTTGAGTATGCTCACTGTGAGCGGGAGAGGGCTGATTATGGTGTTGCCTGCCGCGTCTTTTATCGCGTTTAAAACGCCAAACTGGGTAGGGAACTGTGCACCTATATCCAATAGTTTTCCGCGTGTTACCTCAACCACCGCCACTTCCAGTACGACTTCCGGTTCGGGCATATCTTGCAGCGCGATCAGCTTCGCTGCCATACGCAGTCTTTCCGGCGTGTCGCGTATGACCAGCATGTTCAGGCGCTCATCTACAAATACATCCTTGGCTTTTAGAATGTTGCGGATTAATTCAGCGGTATTTTTTGGCTCGATATTGGACAGGTAAAACGTTTTAATCACCAGTTCGTCGTACTCTTTGTGCTTTTGCTGTGTATTGGAATAAATGACGACGGTGTTGGTATCGACGACCTTTTTTGCCAGAGCATTGCTTTTCAATAACATTTCCAGGGCGTTATCGAGTGCCTCCTGTTTGACAAAAACGGATACGAGTTGACTGGTGTTCAGATCCTTATCCAGAATGAAATTGATGGCAGTCGAACTTGAAAGTGAATCAAACACCATTTTTACCGGCGCATCACGAAACATCAGCGTAACCGGTTGTTTGTGGTTTTTCATGGCCGGACCGACGAGGCTTTCCTCTGCCTGGAGGGAAGAGATTTTCTTTTCCAGCATCAGGGCTTCCCGATGTTTTGGGTTTTCCAATAACACCCTTTTGACTTTGTCTTCGGCGCTGCTGTATTCAGCCGCTTCAAAGTTTTTTAACGCCTCTTTAATCAATTGGTTATGCACTTGTGCGCGCGCCACCCGGAGCAATCCTGCTTTCGCCCTGTCATTCTTGCTATCCAATGCCAGAACCTGCTGATACTGAACGGCAGCCTCGTCCAGCTTTACCTCAGTCAGGTTGGCATCAGCTAGAGCCAGTAAGTTATTGGCGGCGGCAGTGCGCTGGTTGGTTAGCGCCAGGCGATATTGCAGGTTGTCAGGCGCTTCCCTGGTCGCCTGCTGTAGTTTATCCAGCCCAGGCGTTACCTGGTCCTGGGTAATCAGTTTCATCCCGTCGTGGTATGCCTTTTCTCCCGCGCAACCCGACAGGCTGCTGATGAAAAAACAGGCCCCCCCCACCAGCAATATATTAATTATTTTTTGCAAAACATCTCTCCTGAACTCTCTTGTCGCCATAAATATTGCCGCATTTCAAACTGTAACCGGGTCTGTATTTCATGGTGCGCCGACAGGTTTATAGACGAATTTCCAATCAGAATATTTGGATTGGTTTTCAAACGTAGCGTCGATTATTTTAAAATTTTTCTTTTTAATCGGGGTCGCAACCGACAGACTGTATACCCCCATGATCAACCCTTCCGGGGATTTAACGAGCCCCCATTTATTACTGCGGGTCATCGGGTCAATGTATAGCTCGCGCAAATAACGCCGTATGGCGGGTTGTCGGGGATCGCGCAACAAGTCTTCCAAACGCCGGGGATAAGCCTGTATGCCTGACGGCAGGCTGTTATAGTAAAGTCCGATTGCATTTCTAAATTGATTGCCAACAAACAGCAGTTCTACTTCCTTTTCTCGCTGCGCCATTTTGCTCCATGAGACGCCGACCCCGGCAAGGACGCTGCCCATTATCGCGACTATGAAAAGAAGCGCAATATATGAATAGCCTGCCTGTGTGCCATACGGATTACCAGCTGGCATATGGAGAGCCATTCAAGGATTTGCCGGGCGCACCGCTTTTAACGTCATACACTTTCCCGTTGGATGGTTCTGAAGGCGGCACAAGAGTCCATTTTTTATCGCTCTTTGCGACGGGATCATAGGGCATTTTTCGCAAGTATTTTTTGCTTACCAAATCTTGCAGGCTATCGGGATAGACTCCGACATCTGCTTTGTAGTGGTCAAGCGCATCCCGTATCAGAAATAAATTTTCACGCAACACAGCCTCCTCGGCCTTTGACACGCTGTTGAAGTATTTCGGCGCGACAATCGAAACCAGCAGGCTCACGATGGCCATTACCACTAATAGCTCAATTAAAGTAAAACCACTCTTGCGACCGCAGCAAAGCATAACATTCACCACTTGTTATAAGGAATGCCATTTAACCCGATTTCCACGCTTTTTGAATGGATATCGAATACATCCTTTCCCGGCACCGGGTTGTCTGCCGGACTTTCGTAGCCGCGTAAACTCCATGTGTTTTCAGGTTCCAATTTTGGGTTGGTTGACATTGGGTCACGCGGCAAATTTCGCAGGAAATAAATCTTTTTTTTCCCGTCGAGGGCACTCGCATCTGTCACACCATCGACCAAAATTTTCAGTGAAGGAGGGTATCCAGACTGATCCATATCCCTGGTAATCCTGCCCTCATCCGCCGCCTGTTTGTAGGCATCAATTGCAACACGAACTTCGCGTAATGCGGTGCGCAGTTCCTGTTCCTTACGGTGTTGTGACACGACGGCGGACAGGGGCAGCGCAACTGATGCCAGTATCGCAATAATCGCCACCGTAATGAGCATCTCAATCAGGGTAAAACCGCGCTGCTTTTTGCATCGTTTAAAGGCTGCCAATTTTCCCACGTTATTCGCCATGTGAAATATTCAGAATCTGTTGTGTTTTGAGCGGCAAATAGGTAAACACAATGCTGTCCTGTTCGATGCTGCTAACTAAATAAGTATCGTCAAGAATATCGTTCAGTTTCGCCGTAAAACTCCGCTCGTCAATAGCAAGGAAAACTGTTTCCATGCCGCTCTGTTTAATGCGCCCAAGAAAAACAAAGGGAAGCGCCGGAGCGGTAGGCTTGGCCGGAACGAATTCTACAACAACCTGTGGAAACAATGAGTTAGTCGAAAATAGCGCTGATTCGGGCAAATCGGCCTTCTTGCGCATGAGCCTGGATAAATTCAGCACCTGCTCTTTTCCTGAGCCCGTTGCCAAGTTTTGCGGATTGGAGATCGTGGGCCTGGCGGATACAGCCTGTTCAACTGCCGAAGCAAAATTATTCGCAAAAACCAGCGCTATGGCAATCGCCGCAAGGCGAAAATGGGTGTTGTTTGCGCTCACCATTTCACCCTGTAAAGACTCAGCACCACCTCGCCTTCGACCAATTCGGATGAGGCGTGCTGACGTTCAAAACGAATCGAATCGAGCGATATGGATGGGATGGTATTCATGACTTGCAGGGCAAAATTGCGTATTCGGCCATATTCGCCGGTTGTTTGGATAACTATTTGATATTGCAGCAAACGGTTATCCGGCGTTTTTATTACCTTGTAGCGTGCCTGCTTCAGCATGATTCCATACGTTTCCGAAATCGAATAGATTTTAGCCAGCTCGTCGGTAACGCTGTCACGCGATTCAAAAAAGGCATAAAACTTGTCCAGAGTTGCATTGCCCGAAGCGATGGCACGTTTGGCAGTCAGTTTCTCTTGTGTGTCGTTGGCCTGGCTTTCAATTTCTGCAAAATGTTCCTCCAGTGGCTGGAGTTGAAAGTAATTAAAAAAAAGCGTTCCCGCCAGCAGCAACGCCCCAACGGTGGCTTGCCAGGTTAACTGGCTACGAAGTTGATGCCAATACGAAATCATTGCCTTCTCCAGTGCGCGGACAGTGCAAACGCGATGCTGCTTTGCGGTTCGCCGGGCCTGATTTCATGCTTCTCTAAATAGACATCATAAAACCCGTCGGCTTGTTCAAGACCTGCGATATAGGTCAGTAGTGCGGGGAAACTGGCGGCTTCACCCCGCAGGATAATAATATTGTTCTTGGGTGTTGGCGTAAATTCCAGGATGCCGATCCCGCTGGTTTGCACGCTTTCAAGGGTATTGAACACGTCCCCCCAGGGGAACGAGATGCTGTCAACGACTTCAATGGCTTTTGCACTTTCTTCCGCTGTGAAGCCCGTCTGCGCACGACTGAACGGGCCGTTGGCGGCTGAAGAGTCGTTGGCTGCCTGTTCGATTTTCTCGGTATCTGCGTTGGTTTTAATATAGGAGAGGGTCGTGTCAGCACACAGCAGTACCCCGGCTATCAGCAGCAGCCAACCCGGCCAGGTGCTGGCATTGGGGTTTCTCTGAAAATCCAGCTCAAGTTTGTGCATTAACATCCACCATACAATGCCAATCCATCAATATCCATACCTGACGTTTTCAAGGCATGAAATTTGAAGGGTGAGCCTTTTACGTCAATTTGCTCAAAGCCGACATGCCAGATTTCATGGCACGGGATATTCAACAGGCCCGACAGATTTTCCCGTTCAAGCCACTGCAATAAATTATCTATGCCCGTGCCGCGTCTTGTTTGTACGTATTTCCACTGCCCGTCGCCGATGAGAGCATAGGTGAAATAGCCGTTCTCCGAAAACACAAACCAGCAGTCCTTGTTTTGAAGTTCTTTTTTGTGCAAATTAAAGCTGGCCATTAAGGCGGGTTGTATTGAAATCAGTTTCTGCTGTTTCCCGGAAAAAATTTCCCGCAGGCCATCAAGAAAGCTCGGCTCTGCTGCGCTGGCAATGCTTTCCCCGGTCTTGCAAACACTCACTTTTATTGCCCAACTATTGGCTACTTCACCGTAAATTTGGACAAACTGGTGCTGTGCAAATGTTTTTAATTCCTCTGCTTGTCTGATATCGGCATGTTTTGGAAAGGATAAGTATCGGGCCATTTCGCTTGACAAGAGAATGGTCACGTCAACATTTTGCCATTTTTCCTGCCCGCTGATTTCAGACAGGCGGGCCAGCAGTGCTGCGTATTTCGAGCCGCCTGAATCGTCATTCGCAACATTTGTGGCTATCGTCTCGATGCACCGCGCAACGAGCCTGGGTTTTAGCCAACCCGTCAATCTGACCAATTCAATCTGATCGCGTGCGATACCTATTTTCAGTTGATCACGACGCAAATGTAACACGGTTAATTTCCTCAAGCGTTGTTTGTCCACTGCTCACCAGATTCAAGGCGGATTCCCGCAAAAAAAGCATGCCTTGCTGACGTGCCGCTTCCTTAAGTTGACGTATAGGCACTCGCGCCACCACAAGTTCGCGAATTTCATCGGTCAAAAGCAATAGCTCCGAAATGGCTTGCCGTCCTTTATAACCACTCCCCCGGCACAATCCGCAGCCCTGTCCCTTCATGAACCGAAACCCTCGTGCCTGTTCCTCGTTCAATTTCGAAGCAAGCAACTCATCCGGGCTTGGGGTGATTTCGTGGTTGCAAGCTGTGCAATTCAATCTGACCAGTCTTTGCGCCAAAATGGCATTGACAGCCGATACGAGGCTGTATGGATCAACGCCCATGTGAATAAATCGGCCGATCACGTCAAACACGTTGTTTGCATGGACGGTTGTTAAAACCAGATGACCTGTCAATGCAGCCTGCACTGCTATTTCAGCCGTTTCAGCGTCACGAACTTCGCCCACCATGATTTTGTCTGGATCGTGACGCAGGATTGATCTCAGTCCACGGGCAAAATTAAGCCCTTTTTTTTCATTTACCGGGATTTGCAATACTCCGTTCAGCTGGTATTCCACTGGATCTTCAATCGTGATGATCTTGTCCAGCCCGCTGTTTATCTCGCTGATCATTGCATAAAGCGTGGTGGTTTTGCCACTTCCGGTCGGGCCTGTAACCAGCATCATGCCATAAGGTTCAAGAGCTAGTTTTCTTAGTTGTGCAAGGGTTTGTCCTGCGAAGCCCAAGGTCTGCAAGGTCAAGCCATTTAACTCATCAGACAGAGCCTTTTTGTCCAATATGCGCAACACGGCATCTTCACCAAAAATACTCGGCATGATGGAAACACGAAAATCGACTTCGCGACCGTCCATAATGATCTTGAAGCGACCGTCCTGCGGGACGCGTCGTTCCGCGATGTCCAGTTCGGCCAAAATCTTGATTCGTGAAATAACCTGCTCGGCTGTTTGCAGACTCGCGGATAAACCTATTTTTGTCAGTACCCCATCAATTCGATATTTGATGATCAGCCCGTTGCTACTGCTTTCCAGGTGAATATCACTGGCGGAGGTTTTGAGGGCATCATACAGTGTTGAATTAACCAGTTTGACTATCGGGTTAAGGTCTTCCCCAATTGAACGCAGGGATAGTTCTTCCGCGTGCAGATAATCGCCTTCCTGCGGCTTTTGCTGAAACGCCAATGCAACATCTGTCGCACGCATCTTTTCTTCAAAGCTGTTCAGGTATAGTTCAAGCTCGGCTCTCAGCGCTAACCGGTAAGTTAGCGATTGGTCAATATGAAGTTCCAGCCAGGAGAGCAGGTTCCTGTTGAACGGATCCGTCAATACGGCTGTCGGGCTGTTATTTTCGTCGCTTAATAGAACGCATTGACGGCGCGTGGCTTCTGCGAAGGATAATAGTTCAAAAGCAGGTTTCATGCGCTGCATGTCTGCGAGCGAAAGCGCGGGGTAGTTGAATTTCTCTGCCAGAGCAGACAGCAATACGGCGGGTTCAAGATGAGTTGAATCTGCGAGCTCATCCATCACACTGGTATTGTTGGACTGTGATAAGTGCAACGCTTTAACTATTTGCTCTTGTAAATTCACAGGCTATCCTATTGAACGCTGCCGGCCAACTCAAAAATTGGCATATACATCAGAATCACCACGCCACCAATCAAAATGCCGATCAAAACCATCAATATGGGCTCAAACAAGCGTGTAAACCAGTCAATCCACCGGGCCAGTTCCTCGTCATGAAATGCGGCGACGCGCTCCATCATTTCACCCATACGGCCCGTGCGCTCGCCTACTCTCAACAGCCTCAAGGCGACTGGCGTAGTCAACCCGTACTCTTCCATGGCAACCGATAACATCTTACCCTCGCGAACTCGCGAAGCTGCGGATGATAGCAGGATACGCAACTCAACATCGAGCAAACCTGCTGCCATATTGATGGATTGCATAATCGGAATTCCGCCCCGAAGCAGCATGCCAAGTGTGCGATACAGACGGGCAAGCTGATAAACCCTGGATCGTTCGCGGAGTGCGGGAATTCGCAGTAACGAATGCATCAGTTTTGTGCGAACAGAGGGCATCATAGCCAGCATGACGGTGCCGATTAGCGCCGACAACGTAACGATCACGACGATGAAGCCATGAGCCTCCACGAAACTTCCCCATTCCAGCATCAATCTGGACAGTGCGGGGATATCCCCATGAATATCATCATAAATTCTGGAAAAACGAGGTACGACGTAAAACAGCAGAAAAAGCCCGACGGCCACGCCGACGATTGAAATGACGGCGGGATAAATTGACGAACTGATGATTTTGCTGCGGACCTTATCGGTTTGTTCCCAATAAGTTACATATCGACTCAGGGCTAAAGTGATATCGCCGGTTTGTTCGCTGGCGCGTACCATAGCAACAAAAAGTTCCGGGAAATGCTCTGGAAAAGTTTCCAGCGCAGATGAAAAAGGCAATCCCTGCCGTAATTTGTCAAGAATGCCTCGCACCATATTACGGGTGTGGGTATTCGTTTCTTTTTCGACAATTGCCTCCAATGCTTCGACCAGGGACAATCCGGCTGACATCAAGGTGTTCAGCTCGTGGCTGAAGATTTGCAGAGGAAAATTGTGCGATAAATTCCATGAAAAGGAAAAGAAGTGCGGGTTAATTGCGACAACTACGTAACCTTGAAGTTGTGCAATACTTCGCGCGCGCGACTCAAGCGGGGCACTGATCTCGAGTATTTCCACCTCATTTTTTTGATTTAAGACCTTCAGCCGGTAACGCATTATTACCAGTTACTAATGTCTTTGTTTTCGCCTTCGCCGCCCGACAGCCCATCTTTTCCGTATGAAAAAATGTCTATTTCGCCGTGTTGTCCCGGAATGCGGTACATGTAAGCTTTGCCCCAGGGGTCCAGAGGAACGGCTTTGCTCAAATAAGCTCCGCCCCACTTCGGCTCGTCAGTCGGGCGGTTGATTAGCGCTTGCAAGCCCTGCTCCATTGTCGGGTAATGACCCGTGTCCAGACGGTACTGATCCAGCCCCTTGGAGAGTGCGTCAATCTGCGCCTGTGTAACCTTGACTTCAGCTTTCCCTACCTGAGAAAAATAGCGGGGCGCCACGTAGCCTGCCAACAAACCGATAATCACAATTACGACCAGCAACTCAAGCAGTGTAAAGCCCTGTTCTATCCCTCTTGCTCTCAAAATACCTCCCGACCATCTGGTAACAGGTAATACGTCGTTTATGACACCTGACAGGCGCAACAAAATTGCCGCACTGACTAAAGCCTGGCTGAATTCCCCCGGCGGGCTTGGAGTGTCTTGCTGAACCAGCAGCTGGGCAATATATTATGCCTGCCACTGTTTTGCAAGGACGGAGTTCCTTGAATTTGGCCTTGTATTCCTGTTTCTGCCTCATCCTTCTTTCAGCGCGACATTGATTTTACGTCGCCCCCGGAGGGTTTTTCGAGGATGGCTCAAGTCAATCGGGATGCGATAACGGGCATGCAACAGGCAGGCTGATGCTGCTACAATCAGAGCGAGGGCACGGACTTTTAAAGTTCCGGTGCGTGTTCTCCGGCAGCGCCAAAGCCGGGAGGTTGACGGAAAACGACTCACGGGTGTGATTTGATGGGACATGATTCGGGGATGAGAGCGGGATGAAGAATTATTGCGTTACAGGAAAGGTGAGCGCCGCCTCGTTGGTTTTGCTTTGCCTGGCAAGTGCGCCTCAATATGCACTGGCGGCAGGGGGGGCGAGGTTGTCTGTTCAGGCTGCTGTGCCGCAGGCGGTTCAACGCCTGATTGTGAAATACAAAGCACCTTCTTCCAGGGCGAGTGTCATGAGTGCGTCACAAGCTGCGGCCATAAGCAAAGTCGCGGGCATCGCTCTGACTCCATACAGAACTATGTCTGGTGATGCACAAGTTGTCACCCTGCCAGGCAAGTTGCCCCTTGCGCAGGCCGACGCGATTGCGCAGAAATTGATGAAGGACCCCTCCGTTTTATACGCAGAGCCCGACCGGATTGTTACTATTCAGGCGGTACCCAATGACCCGCTGTTTGTTAATCAGTGGCAATACTTTGCACCCGGCAGCGCGCCGGGGGGTGCCGATCTGACAAATGCCTGGAACCAAACCCAGGGCGTTGCCGCTAACTCGGTGGTCGCTGTTATCGACACGGGCATATTGGCTCATGCTGATCTGGCCGGGCGAATCCTGCCCGGATATGATTTCATCACAGACCCAATCATGGCCAACGATGGCAATGGACGAGATGCCAATCCTGCCGACCCCGGCGACTGGACGGCAACCAGCTCCAGTTCCTGGCATGGCACCCATGTGGCTGGAACAATCGGTGCGGCAACCAATAATCTTTTAGGTGTGGCCGGGGTCAATTGGAACGCCAGAATATTGCCCGTCAGAGTGCTGGGTTCGGGCGGAGGTATGATGTCCGACATCATAGACGGAATGCGTTGGGCTGCCGGACTTGCCGTCGTGGGCGCCCCTGTCAATGCCCATCCTGCCAAGGTATTAAACCTGAGTTTGGGCGGGGCGGGGGCTTGCGGTTTCGCTACGCAGGCAGCGATCAATGAGGTCATTGCTGCGGGTGTCGTTGTGGTGGTGGCGTCGGGGAACAGCAACACAAACGTGTCCGGTTTTTCTCCGGCCAACTGTGCCGGTGTAATTGCCGTGGCAGCGAATAATCGTCTGGCCGGGAAAGCGTATTACTCGAATTTTGGTGCCCTGGTTACCATTACGGCGCCAGGCGGGGATATGACTGTGGACTCCGGAATATTATCCACATTGGATGGCGGCACGACGGTGCCTTTGCGTAATAATGCCTATGCCTATTATCAGGGCACCAGCATGGCAACACCGCACATTTCCGGCATTATCAGCCTGATGCGTTCCGTCAGACCGGCTTTAACACCTTTGCAAATCAGGAATATTCTCAGAAATACGGCCCGTCCTTTCCCCGTCGGTTCAACTTGTACAACGGCGATCTGCGGTGCGGGTATCGTCGATGCAAATTCTGCTGTAATCGCTGCCGGAGGCAGACCGTTGCTGGGTTCTTCGACTACTTCAGTGGCGTTCGGGGCGGTAGCGATTGGCACGACAATATCCCGAACCGTCAATATAACTAACGTTGGGGTTGTTTCCGCAACGATAGCGGCGGTAACGCCCCCTCCTGGATTTACTACGACAGGTTGTGCCGGATCGACCTTGCTGCCGAATGCCAGTTGTTCGCTGACCGTGAGTTTTTTGCCATTGCTGGCTGGTGTAAAGAGCGGCACAACAACAGTTGCCTCCAATTCGTTTAAGGCCATTAACATAACGGTATCAGGAAACGGCTTTAACCCGGCTCTGGAAGTATTTCCTGCGCAAGGCTTGATGCCGGCGGGCTGGATAAATTCGCTCGGATCCAATGCCGCCTGGCGTGTGGCCTCGGATACCGCTTCAGCAGGCGTATTCAGCCTAAAATCCGGCGTCATCACTCACCTGCAAAATTCCGGCATACAGTTCACCGGAACGGGAACAGTGCCATTGGGCGCTGTCGGGAATGTGACATTTGCACGCAGGGTGTCAAGCGAAGCGAATTTTGATTTCTTAAGGTTCTATATTGACGGCGTGCAGGTGGCATCCTGGTCAGGACTCCTGTCTTGGCAAACGGTTACTTATCCCGTTGCTGCCGGCACACATACTTTCAAGTGGTCGTACACAAAAGACGGCAGTGTTAATGCCGGTTCGGATGCCGCCTGGATTGATGCGGTCGTTTTGCACTAACACCCTGCTGCGTTGTAGTGCATCGACGAACTCCATGCTTGTCGTTTGATTTCAGTGGGGATATGCCGCCCAATCGGGCACTGGAAAAATAGCTGTCGATGCAGGGAATCAGAGGCAATTCAATAATTACAGGCAAACTGCGCGACAAGCTGGGATAATTGCGCATGAACGATACTATACAAAATCCATTTTCTTCCGCCGCCGCGCGCTCTTTCAACGAACTTCCGCTCTCGCCCGGACTGCTGGCGACCTTGCAGCAACTGGGCTATTTGACCATGACGCCGATACAGTCGGCCAGTCTGCCGATTACACTGGCAGGTAACGACCTGATTGCACAGGCAAAAACCGGCAGCGGCAAGACGGCAGCCTTCGCCTTATCCCTGCTCACCCGATTAAATCCGCGCCGTTTCGCGGTACAAGCCATGGTGCTGTGCCCGACGCGCGAGCTGGCCGATCAGGTCACACAGGAAATCCGTCGTCTGGCGCGCTCCGAAGACAATATCAAAATCATGACGCTGTGCGGCGGCTCCACCATGCGCCCGCAAATCGCCAGTCTGGAACACGGCGCGCACATCGTCGTCGGCACGCCGGGGCGCATCATGGATCATATGGAGCGCGGCACGCTCGACCTGACCGCGCTCAACACGCTGGTGCTCGACGAGGCCGATCGCATGCTGGACATGGGTTTTGTTGATGATATTGCCTACGTTGCCAAACATTGCCCGGCCGATCGCCAGACGCTATTGTTCTCGGCGACTTATCCCGACGGCATCGCGCGGCTGGCACGCCAGTTCATGCGCAACCCGCAGCAAGTCAAACTGGAAGAACAGCACGACGCAGAAAAAATCCGTCAGCGCTTCTATGAAGTCAGCAACGAGGAGCGGCTGGCCGCAGTGGGCATCTTGCTCAAGCATTACCGCCCGGTCAGCACGCTGGCTTTTTGCAACACCAAGCAGCAATGTCGCTCCCTGCTGGAAGTGCTGCACGCGCAGGGTATTTATGCGCTGACCCTGAATGGCGATATGGAACAACGCGAGCGTGACCAGGTACTGATCCAGTTCGCTAATCGCAGCTGCTCGGTGCTGGTAGCGACCGATGTGGCGGCGCGCGGTCTGGATATTGCACAACTCGAAGCGGTCATCAACGTCGATGTCACGCCCGACCCGGAAGTCCATATCCATCGCATCGGTCGTACCGGGCGTGCGGGTGAAAACGGTTGGGCGCTTTCGCTGTGCGGGCCCACCGACCGTCACCGCATCGTCAGCATCGCAAAAATGACGGGCAGCGTACCGGAATGGCATGAGATGGCCGAATTGAAAGACGAGGACGAATCTCCGCTGGTTCCGCCGATGGTGACGTTGCAAATACTCGGCGGACGCAAGGAAAAAATCCGCCCCGGCGACGTGCTGGGTGCGCTCACCGGCGACGCTGGTTACACAAGAGAACAGGTCGGAAAAATTACCGTAACCGACTTCTCCACCTATGTGGCCGTGGTGCGCAACATCGCCAATGAAGCCGTGCGCAGGTTATCCGCAGGCAAGGTCAAGGGCAAGACCGTGAAAGTAAGGGCGCTGTAAAAAACAGTGAAGGGGGATGCCGCAAGGGCATCCCCACGAAACAACGGAGCTGAACCCGCAGGGGGCTTCCCACAAAACATAGTCGCGCCAGGCGCTCGTTGTTTTTGAATGAAAGCTCCTGTTTCTGAGTGAAAGGGTGAATCAGTAGCGCATCTTTTTAGACACCGAGCTTCTGCTGGCCGGACTATCTGCGGCATTTACCAGAGTGGCTGGTCAGTCGAATCGAGATAAGTGAGATAAGCCCTGAGGTCAAACTCAAGCTGGTGATAATCGGGTTCCATATGCAGGCATAACTGATAGAAGGCCTTGTTGTGCTCGTGTTCCTTGAGGTGTGCCAGTTCATGAATCACGATCATGCGCAGGAACTCGGGCGGCATCTCCCGGAACACCGCCGCGATGCGGATTTCACGACGGGTTTTGAGTTTGACGCCTTGTACGCGGGAACTGGCGGTGTGCATGCCCAGTGCATTTTTTATCACATGCAACGTGCTGTCGAACGCCACGCGGCTCAGTTGCCCGGTGTTGCGCAGATAAGTGTTTTTTGCTTCCAGAACGTAGTCATAGAGCGCGCGGTCGGTGCGCACGGCATGCGCCGCCGGATATTTTTGCAGCAGTCTGTCGGCTAGATTCCCTTGTGCTATTAGCTGCCGCACCTGTTCGGCCAAAGCTGTCGGGTAACCGGCAAGGTAATTCGGGGAAGGTTTCGGGCGCATTGCGGAATTTTGCGGCAATCAGAACCGCTCATGCGGCATCAGATAGCGCCATTGCCCGGACGGCAATTTGGCCATGGCGACTCGCCCGATTCTGATTCGCTTCATGCTCAGCACCTGTAGCCCGACAGCTTGGCACATATGCGCGATCGAGCCGGGTATGACACCCTTGAGGGCAAAACGCAGCCGTGTTTCATTTTGCCAGCTAACTTTGATCGGCGGCAGTGCGCGGCCGTTAAATTTGAGTCCGTGATTGAGCAGTTTGAGTCCGTCGGGTGAAAGTTCTCCCGCGACCTCGACGATGTATTCCTGCTCGATCATGGCGCTATCGTCGAGCAGCTTGCGCGCTATCCGCCAGTCCTGAGTAAATACCCGCAGACCGCCCGCATTCCGTTCCAGCGGCATGCACGGCGTAAGCCGGACAAAGTGTTGCCTGAGCAGATGGATGCCGGAGCTGTCATCCGCCGCCCGTGTGTCGGCGCCAATCTGTGCAGGGTCGGCGTTTGCGGCGGGCTGCTGATTGAACAGCATGGTAACCGGCTCAACCGGGGTGCAATTGGCGTCCGGGTGAAGTTCGACTTTCTGCTCTGATACCATGAACTGCGGTTCTTCCACCACTTGCCCGTCGACCGTTACCCAGCCACCTGCGATATAAAGTTCGGCTTCACGGCGAGAGCAGGAAAACAGTTCGATCAGGCGTTTTGCGAGGCGGATGGGTGCGGTCATGGGAGAAATATATTTTTAAAATCAGAAACCACATTGTAAACGCTCAAGGCAGACTTGCCCCTGTAGAATATCGGCATGAACACCTCGAAAAAACCAGCAAGCCGTCCCCTTCTTGAGGGTCTCACCCTTGAGGCGATTATCACGCAACTATCCGGGAGCATGGGCTGGGAAGCCATGGCTGCCGCTGTGCCGATACGCTGCTTTACTCATGATCCCTGCATTAAATCCAGTCTGAAGTTTTTACGCAGAACACCGTGGGCCCGAGCAAAAGTGGAGCAGTTGTACTTGCAACAAGTTGATGCCCAACTTTGAAGATGATTCTGTCCGGGGTTAGTCTTCGGCCTCAATGATGGGCGTCGCTTCAGCAAGGATATTTGTAACGTCCTCTTCCGTGAGATCGAGCAGGCGCAGACAGACAGGGCCGAGTTTGAGCCATTCCTGCGTAAGGCTGAGTCCCGAGTGCTGCTGCAACAGATACTCGGCCAATTGGGCGACAGCAATCAAATGACGGCTGTTCAGCGAGGGGGGGATAGAGGGGGCACCGAGGGCATCGACATCGTGATGGTGGCGGATAGAAAGGATGGTTTCATCGGACAACCACCAGCTTTGCGCCAGCACGTAGCCTACGACGGCGTGATTGGTGGGTAGGGTGGTTTCCTCTATCGCGGTGAAGCTGCGGCAGGCTTCATGGTTGGCCTCAGTCAGGATGTCAAAGTAGCCGGGAAAGCGAGCCAGCAGTATGGGTATCCCGCAATCGCGAAACAGTCCGAAGGTGTAGGCATCGTCAGCCCGTAGCGTGCTCTTTGTGACCCGCTGCGCGAGCCAGCCGGAAAGACGGGCGATGCGAGCCGAGGCGTCCCAGAAACGTTCAAGCTGCGGTGATTTCGGGAAGGCCTTGCGCATGACGATGCCTGCAATTGCCTTGCTGGCGATATTAAGGCCGAGCACCATCAGGGCTTCTCTGGGCGAACTCACGTGACCGCGAAAGCCGAAGTAGGGCGAGTTGGTGATGCTTATCAGGCTGGCTGAAAGGGCAACATCGGCAGCGATAATGCGGGTGAGCTGGTTGAAGTCGGGTTCGTCCTTCTGCATTTCTGCCCTGATTTTGTCAAGGATGACGGGGCGGGGAGGAATACCGATTTTCCACAGCGAACTTTCCAGCTGAGCTTCAATTGAAGAATGAGTGGTGGTATTTGTCATGTTGATTTTCTTCTGTTTTGTAGCCATGCCAACAGTTCATTTTCAGGCATGGGTCGGGCGTAAAAATATCCCTGTATGATACGAACCCCCGCTTCGCGCAAGGTGTCGAGTTGTTCCTTATTTTCAACGCCTTCGGCTACGACCTGCATACCCAGATCGTTGCCAAGCCGGACTATCGCTTTTACCACGGAAAACGCGCGGCTGTTGTGTGGCAGTGCAACGACAAACGCACGGTCAATCTTGAGTTTGGTCGCGTTGATGTCTTTCAGGGTGGACAGGCAGGAAAACCCTGTGCCGAAATCATCAATGGCGATTTTGACGCCGGTATCGAGTGCGGCACGCAGATTCGTCTGGACCAGCCTGGAATTATCCATGAACAGCGATTCGGTGAGTTCCAGTTCAATGAGAGCGGGATTCACGTCAGCGCACAGCAGCGCGGCATGGAGTGTTTGTGAAAAATGGGGCGTAATGAACTGCGCGCGGGATATGTTTATGGATACCGCTGTGTGCTGCCCGGCGAGGGACAGACGTTTCGCAAAGTGTGCCCCTTCGAGCAAACTCCATTCACCCAGGCGAACAATTAAACCGGTTTTTTCGGCGATCGGGATAAACTCATTCGGAGAAAGATGGTGATCGGGGCAGCGCATCAGCGCCTCGACGGACGCAATGCGACCATCGGCATCAACACAGGGCTGGTAATGCAGACGCAGACCGCCGTGGTTTAGGGCGAGGTGCAGCTTGTTCTCAAGTTCGAGTTCCATACGTGCCAGATGGATACCCCGTCGGCCCGGCATCGGTTCGGAACCGGAAGTCACGATGCGTCCGCCGCCCGCCCGTTTGGCTGCGTTCATGGCATGGTCGGCGCGTTCAAGACAGGCAGACGGGAGCTCGTTTTTTGCAAGAATTGCTATGCCCAGGCTGGCCGACGGGCGGAGCAGCAGATCACCCAAGGGCAAGGGGGCTTCAATTTCGCGCAACAAATCGGCGGCAAGTTGCTGCGTCTGATCGAAATCACAATCGGGCGCGAGATAAACGAATTCGTCACCCGCCATCCTGCACCATTGAGCGGTCGTGCCGGTTCTGTCATGCAGGCGTCGGGCGATTTGAGCGATAACTGTATCGCCGCCGTGATGCCCGCAAGATTCATTGATCTGCTTGAACCGGTCCAGCGCAATCCATACAACAGAAAGCGGATGATCGGGCGAGGCCAATGCCGCCAGTTGAGCGAGGCGAGTAAAACAACCTGTGCGACTTATGAATGCGGTGACAGATTCGGCTTCGGACGGCTGAATGCTTTGATTGAGAGCGGGTGGCATCGCGGAAGAGTAGTTTGCCTGTTCAAGTATTGTCAAGTTCCCATGCACATAATAGAGCAAACAGCATGCTGCCTGGCGGTTTTATGCTGTTGGGCCATTTTTATTCCGGATTGACTCTGTATCGCTCAATCTTGCGCAGCTTCCAGGGGAACCATAATTTTTACCTCATCGCTTACTGCTGGGATGTACTTGCTCATGCCGAAATCGGAGCGCTTGAGGGTGGCGGTAATGTCTGCGCCGCAGGTCGGCTTTTTATTCATCGGGTGCGGGGCGCAACGGAAGTTGCTGACCGTGAGCGTCAGGGGCCTGGTCACGCCCAACATTGTGAAATCACCCTCGGCTGCGACTACCTTGTCGCCGTCGAAGCGCAGTTTTTTCGAGGAGAAGTGCATAGTGGGGTGAATTTCGGTATCGAAAAAGCCCTCGGCCTTCAGGTGTTCGTCCCATTTGTCGAAGCCCATGTCGAGCGATCCGGTTTGAATGGTGAGATCCACACTGCCTTTTTTGGCGGCAATATCCAGTTCGATTTTGCCGCCGGATTGGTTGAAACGGCCGCGCTGGGTGGTAAAGCCGAGGTGGTTGATCTCGAACATCGGCCAGGTATGGTGCGGGTCCACGGTGTAGTGATCCGCAGCGAAAGCGGGTGAGACAAGCAGCGGGGTGAGAATGAGGGCAAGTGTTTTTTTCATGTGTGTCTCCCTGGTTGATGGTTATGCAGTAGTGTGTCGTAATAAAAGCAACATCATTAACGGGTTGTGGTCACGGTGAAGCGGAAACCGATTGTGACCTCATCTGCGACTACGCTGGTGTCTGACCAGATGCCCGTTCCTATGCCGTAGTCCAGGCGTTTGATCGGGAATGAACCCTCAACCACCAGCGCGCCAGCCAGCCGTTTGAGCGTGAAGGGCGCTTTGACGGACAGAACCTTGCCCTTGATGGTCATGGCGCCAAGCGCTTCATAGCGCTCATTGCCCAGACTGACCACGCGACTGGACACAAAACGGGCAACAGGGTAACGTTTGCTGTCAAACCAGCTCTTGTTTCCCAGTTCTTCATTGGCTTCGGCGCTGCCTGCATCCAGGCCGTTCAGGTCTATGCTGATGCGCGCAGTTCCCGTTTCCGGTTTGGACGGATTGACCGAGATGTCAGCGGAAAACGTATTGAATTTGCCCGCTACCGCCACCCCCATTTGTTTGGAGACGAAGCCAATGCTGCTTTGCTGCCGATGTAATGTATTGAATTCTTCAGCTATAGCATGCGAAAAGCAAAACATCAAGGAGAGCGACAGCAAATGCTTCATGATTTTTTCCTGAGCAGGGGTAGCATGCGGGGCAATACCCCGTCGTGTTCGATGAAATGATGTTTGAGTGCAGCGCCGACATGGGCAATTACCAGGCTCAGCATCAAAAAGTTCAGGCTTGTATGTGCCAGTTTGAGCAAATCGCCTAACTCCCTGTTTTTGGTTAGCAGATCCGGCAGCGGTAGTATGCCCAGCCAGACGGTCTGAAATCCCTGAGCAGAACTCATCAGCCAGCCGGTGATCGGGATGACAAGAATCAGCGTATACAAGAGAAGGTGTACGGTATGTGCCGCAAATTTTTCCCAACCGGCCATCGTGTCGGGTAGCGTCGGCGGATGATGGGTGGTGCGCCAGGTCAGGCGTATGGCAGCAAGCAGGAAGAGGCTGACACCCAGCCATTTGTGCCAGCTGTACAGCCTGAGTTTGTCCGGCGAAAGCGGCAGTTCGTGCATATAGACGCCCAGCGGGAAGGCGATAAATATCAGCAGGGCGATGAGCCAATGCAACAGAATGGCGGTACGCGTGTATTGTTTTGGCATGGTCATCGGGCTTATCCAACTGTTTTACTGGGGCAAGCCTAGCGGGATTGCTTTCATATTGCAAGAGCATGAAACTTTCTTGCAGGCTTGCTGACTAATCAGCCTTGAAAGATGGGGGATAGGCTCCATCTGGTTTGGCGCAGGGAAATTGCTGCTAAACTGCGCGGCATGATTTAAATTTTTGGAGAGCATGGATTTATGAAACGAATTTTTCTGTTTATTCTGACCAACCTGGCGGTCATGTTGGTGATCAGCATCACTTTGCGCTTGCTGGGTGTGGATCGCGTGCTGGACGAGAGCGGCGCGATTAATTTTAACGCGCTGTTGGTGATGTCGCTGGTGGTCGGTTTTGCCGGTTCGATTATTTCTCTGTTCATGTCCAAGTGGTCGGCCAAGCGCATGGTGAATGCACAGGTTATTGCCACACCGTCCGACCCGACTGAACGCTGGCTGGTCGAAACTGTCCGCCGTCAAGCGCTGTCTGCCGGTATCGGCATGCCGGAAGTAGCGATTTACGACGCACCGGATGTGAATGCATTTGCCACCGGCTGGAATAAAAATAACGCACTGGTGGCCGTGAGTACGGGTTTGTTGCACGGTATGAGCCGCGATGAAACCGAAGCGGTGCTGGCGCACGAAATCAGCCATGTCGCCAACGGCGATATGGTTACGCTGGCACTGATTCAGGGCGTGGTGAATACCTTCGTGTTTTTCTTCGCCAAGCTGTTCGGCATTTTTGTAGATTCTCTGCTGCGCAAGGATGGCGAGGAACGCGGCCCAGGCATGGGTTCATTCATCGCTGAAATGGTCGCGCAACTGGTGCTGGGCGTACTGGCCAGCGTTGTGGTGATGTGGTTTTCGCGCCAACGCGAATTTCGCGCCGATGCGGGTGGTGCGTCGCTGGCCGGTCGTGAAAAGATGATTGCCGCACTGGAACGATTGAAGGTCAATCACGAGCAAGCCTCCTTGCCCAAGGAGATGGCCGCATCCGGTATTTCCGGCGGCGGCGCAATGAGCCGTTTATTTATGACCCATCCTCCATTGGAAGAGCGCATCGCCGCGTTGCGCGCCGGACGCTAAGCACAAATAACTGCCCACATCAGGCCTTTCGACCAGCTTGCCGGTCGAAAGGCTTTTTTATTCTCTGTCTGCGCGACTGCTCTTCCAGATTGACAGCAGCAGCCACAATCCGCCGATGGCTGCACAGAGCAAGCCGAGCAGACCCAGGAAGGGTAGGCCGGGTACGGTCATGACAATGGAGGAGCCGACGATGAGCGCGGCGACCACAAGACCGACTGTCAGCCGGTTGACTGCGCCGTCGAGCTGGTTGCCGACATGTTTCAGGTGGGTGACATCAATGTGAATTTCCATTCTGCCGCGACGGGCGGCGCGTAACAGTCGGGACAGGTCGTGGGGCAGGCTGGAAATAAGCGACAGCGCCTCGGTGACGGCCCTGCCTCCGCGTTTTAAGAGTGCGGCCGGCGTATAACGTGCGCGCAGCAACTGTTCCAGCATCGGCATTGCCTCGCCGGCAATATCGAAGTCGGGATCGAGCTCGCGGCCCATCCCCTCCAGGGAAATGAAGGCCTTGACCAGCAGTGCCAGATCGGCCGGAAGTGTCAGCTGGTGTTGGCGCAAAATGGCCACCAGGTCGGAGAGCATGGCGCCAAGGCTGAGCTGCTTCAACGATAAGCCGTGGTACTGATCGAGGAAGGTCTGAATTTCCAGGGCCAGCCCTGACTCATCCAGCACGCCGTCGCCGGTCCAGTCGAGCATCACATCCAGTATGCGTTTGGGTTCATGTTGTACCAGCCCCAGCAGCAGGCGGATCAACTGTTCGCGGCGCTCTTCGGTCAGGCGTCCCACCATGCCGAAGTCGATGAAGGCGATGCGGTTTTCGGGCAAATAGAACACGTTGCCGGGGTGGGGGTCAGCGTGGAAGAAGCCGTCCTCGACGATCATCTTCAGCACCGCGCGTGCGCCGCGCCGGGCAAGTTTCTTCCGGTCGAAGTTGGCCTGATCGACGGCCTGGAGCTGACGCCCGGGGATGCCGTCGATATATTCCTGAACGCACACGCGCTCGCCGGTCCATTGCCAATAGACACGGGGAATGACGATGAGCGGCGGTTCGGGCGTCGCGTCGCGAGTGACATCGGAGCGGTCATGGTCGGAGTAGCCGACAAAATTTTGCGCGATATGCTCGGCATTGCGACATTCGACGGAAAAATCGAGCTCGCGACGCAGCGACAGGGAAAGCTGTCGAATCACTTCCCTGGGACGGAAGCTGCGCAATTCCGGGCTTTCTCCCTCGGCCAGTTCCGACAGTCGCATCAGCCAGCGCAGGTCAGCTTCGATGATAGGGCGGATGCCGGGACGGCGCACCTTGACGATTACCTCGCTGCCGTCTTCGAGACGGGCGCGATATACTTGAGCGATAGAGGCCGCCGCCAGCGGCTCGGAGTCGAATGCGGCAAATACTTCCTCGGGAGGCGCACCCAGGTCTTCACTCAATTGCTGGTGGATATCGGCGTAGGGAACAGGGGGGGCGCTGTCCTGGAGCTTGCCGAATTCGGCGATCCACTCGGGTTCGAACAAATCCACGCGGGTGGCGAGTAGCTGTCCGAGCTTGACGAAAGTCGGTCCCATCTCTTCCAGCGCCCGCCGCACCCGGATGGCCGGGGGCAGGTGAGCGTATTCTGCCGCGTTGTTGCGGTGCAATGCCTTCCCCGCACGTTCCAGCGCATGGGTCAGTCCCATCCGGCTGACGATGTCGCCGAAACCGTAGCGGATCAGAATAGCGGCGATGTCGTGCAAGCGCGAAAGATCACGCACCGCCACCAGTGCCTGCAACAGCATCAGTCGGCCTTGTCTTTGGAAGGGGCGGGTTTGACGTGATCGGCCAGGCCGGTGAGCACACCGGAAGCGATCTGGCGCAACAGGTCTGAAGTGGCTTGCGCCAGATGCAGCCCGGCTACCACCTGAGTGCGCCCTGCCGCGCCAAGCTGGTGTGTAATGACGGCCAGTGATTCCTTGATCTGCGCGCCGACGGCTGAACCGTGAGTGCGGCTGTGCGCCGCAAGGTCATGCAGGATTTCTCCCGCTGCATCCTTGGCGCTGGAAGCCGAGGTTTGCAGGGTATCCAGAAACATTGTTTCAAGCGCTTGCAGGTCGGCGTGCGCCCGTGTGAGATCCTCACTGGAGAATTTTTGTGCGCGGGTCGTAGCTTCTTCCACGGCGAGTCTGGAAGCGGCGGCAAACTGCGCCAGCGCGACATCCAGTCCGGTGACGGCCTGTTTGAGTTGCGCGCGTGCAGTTTCGGTTTGTGCCACGCTCTGGTGCAATTCCCTTTGCGCGCCCGCACGCGCGCCACGCAGCACGGCACCGGCGATCTGCCGCAGGGATTCGAGGTCCAGCGAGCGGGCGCTGATCTTGCGCAAGGTAAGCTGCCGTACCATTTCCTGCACATCCTTGCCCTGTTCGACGGCGCTGCGCACTTCGGCTTCGAGTGTGTCTGTATCGTTGCTGTTGTCTGTTTGCATGATGGTGATCCTCCTGAAGTGATGAGTTGGCTAGCCAATAAACCCGACCGGTAGCATCTTACACCGGCCTGATTATTTGCTGCGAGACTCGTTGATGCAAAAATCGGCCAGTTGATCCAGCACCCGCTGCAGGGCACGCTGGGCGGCGGTGACTCCGCCGTAGGCATCGTCGCTTGCGGTATCTTCGGATTCATCGAATAACCTTACGGCGATTACACGTTTGTTTCTCACATCCACCAATTGTGCGCGCAAGGTAAGCTGTATCCGGCTCGGACTGGTCGTGAAATTTTGTTGCAGCCGGATCAGTTCGGTATCCAGCCTGATGTCGGCCGGAATAATGCCCGGCGTCTGCACGACGGCACGAAAACCCGGCTCCAGGGACTGTAGTAATAGCGGTTTCAGTAGGCGTGATGGGGTGTCCGCCCAACGGTGGGTCGCAAAATATTCCAGTTCAAGTGACTGGCGCAGGTAAGCCATTTGCGGTGTATCGAAACCGGGCCGTGCATCCGGCATGCTGACCGCCAGCACCAGGTCATTTTTATGCGGTGTCGCGAGGGCAGGATGGGCATCAAGCAAATAGAGGTGAGTATTTTCCACTTTCGGTGCCTGCAAGCCGGTACAAGCGGCGAGCAGCACGGCGATTGCCAGTGCCATCCAACGGTGTTTTTGTGTGTTCATCACTCTATATCTCCGACCGTGGCGGTATGCCGATAATGGAATTATTCTCCAGGTCCTCGTTTTGCGGTGGCCTTGCCGTGTAATAACCCGCCTGGATTCTGTTCCAGTTCACCGCTGAAACGTCGCATCGAGTGGGTAAGGTCACGCAATTCGACCACCAGTTGGTGTATCTCCGGCAGTGTTTCGCCGGTGAATTGCCGGGTGCTGTCCATCGTGGCGCGCGTGCTTGCGCCGGTCAGGGCAAGTTCGTTTGACATGCGGTCAAAGGCATCTGCGCTGCGTTGTATGCGCCCGGCGAGTTGTGGCAGCTCTTCGCTCAGACGTGCGGTGTTTTCCATGGTGCGTGCCGCATTGCTCAGGCTGGAATCAATTGCCGCCTGTCGCGTCGCCAGGGTGTGCGACAAAATTTCTATATCCGCCAGCGTGTGTTTGATGGCACGGCGGTTATCTTCATCCAGCAGGGCGTTAATATTTTCGGAGGTGCGGTTCAGATTGGCAAGCATGGAAGAAACCGAGGTATCCAGTCGTGTCATCAGCGATGGACGGGTTTTGATCACCGGGAAGTTTTCGCTTTTCCGAGTTTTCAGCGCGGGCGCATCGCGGCTGCCGCCCGTCAGTTCGACAAAGGTCAGGCCGGTCAATCCATGTGTCTGAAGCACCGCCACTGTATCTACCTTGATCGGCGTGCCGCTTTCAATGCCCAGCGTCAATTGCACCTGTTCGACATTGCCCGGCGCGAGGGTGATTTGTTGCACGCGCCCGACCTCAACACCCCGGTAGCGCACGGGCGCGTTGATATTCAGCCCCGATACCGATTCATTCATGTAGGTCAGATAGGTATCGTAAGTCTTGCGATAGGATTGCCCGCTGCTGAACCAAAGCACGCCGCCTATCAGCGCCGCGCCAAGGAACAGCACGAAGATGCCGATTACCGCAAAATTTACTTTTTCTTCCATGCCTGCTCACTCGCGGCCCGCCCGCGCGGCCCGTAAAAATATTCCCTGATAATCGGATGATCCATTTTTGCAAGCTCTGTCATGGTGCCAACGCCTAAAATATGCCCCTCGCCCAGCACAGCGACCCGGTCCGCCACACGCCACAACAGATCGAGGTCATGCGTGACCAGCATGATGGTCAATCCTAGCGCATCGCGCAAGCTCCGCACCAGCTCATCTATGCCGACAGCACTCAGCGGATCGAGACCGGCGGTGGGTTCGTCGAGAAAAAGTAATTCGGGATCGAGCGCGATGGCGCGTGCCAGCGCTGCCCGTTTGCGCATTCCGCCGCTTAATTCGCTCGGATATTTATTGCCTGCATCCAAGGGTAATCCGGTGAGGGCGATCTTCAAGGCTGCGACCTCGGCGATTAAATCGGCACTGAGTTCCGTATGTTCGCGCAGCACCATGCCGACATTTTCGGCTACGGTCAGTGCGCTGAACAGCGCGCCGCGCTCGAACATCACGCCCCAGCGGCGGCGTACCGGCAGCGCCTGCTCGTCATCCAAACCAAGCACTTCCCGCCCGAACACCCGGATCGAGCCCGATACCGGTTGTTGCAACAGCAGGATGGTGCGCAGCAGCGTGGATTTGCCGCAGCCGCTGCCGCCTACCAGTGCGAAAATTTCGCCCGGCTGCACGGTCAGGCTGATGTTGTCATGCACCACGTTGTTTCCGAATCTCGTGTGCAAATTTCGAATGTCGATGACTGCCGGTTTCCCCAGTGCGGCGCTCATATTTTCAGCCAGTTGAATGCGATGGAAAACAGTGCATCGGCCAGAATGACCAGGAAAATGGATTGCACCACGCTTACGGTCGTCTGCCGCCCGACACTGTCGGCGCTGCCGCTCACCTTGAATCCCTGGTAGCACCCGACCAGCGCGATGATGGCGGCAAATACCGGGGCTTTGCCGATGCCGGTCAGAAAAGAGGACAAGCTGACTGCGTCGCCGAGACGGTTGAGGAAAACGTCGAAGCTGACATCCAGTTTGGAGCTGGCCATGATCATGCCGCCGAGTATTCCTGTTACATCGGCATAAACCGTGAGCAGCGGCAGGGCGATGACCAGTGCCAGCAGCTTGGGCAGCACCAGCAATTCAGTCGGCCCGATGCCGATGGTGCGCAACGCATCTATTTCTTCAGTCACTTTCATGGTGCCGATTTGTGCCGCATAGGCGGAACCGGATCGCCCGGCGACGATGATGGCGGTCATCAGCGGAGATAGTTCGCGCAGCATGGAAAGACCGACCAGATCGGCAATGAAGATATTCGCCCCGAAGCGTTGCAGCTGATCTGCACCCTGATAGGCGATGACCAGGCCCATCAGGAATGAAAGCAGCCCTACGATAGGTAACGCTTCAAAACCGGCGCTCTGGAGGTTGTGGAGTATCGGACGCCAGCGGATGCGGCGCGGTTGGAGCAATGAATGCAGCAGGATGATCGCGGTTTCGCCGATAAAGGTAAGTATGCTGTGCATGCCGCGCAGACCGTGCCAGGATCGTCGGCCGATGCGTGTCAGCAAATCTGGCGTGGCCTGTGGCGGGGTTTTAGGCGCCATTGCGCAGGAGGCAATCAACTGCATCAGGGCGCTGAACTCCGGCCGCAAGCCGATTATTGTCACCTGCCGCCCGCGTTGTTGCAGCGTATGAACGGTTCGGTGCAGCAGCCAGGCGCCCGTAGTGTCCAGCGCGGACAGCGCCGAACAGTCGAACACCAGATCGTCCGGTCCGCTCCAGGAAACCATTTTCAGATGTTGTTCGAGCCGGGCGATTTCCTGCACTATCCAGGCGCCGGAGCAAAGCACGGATGCACTGTCAGTCTCGATGACCAGTCGGGCGACTCGTTGTTCTG
This sequence comes from uncultured Gallionella sp., assembly GCA_964385275.1. Classification (GTDB taxonomy): domain Bacteria; phylum Pseudomonadota; class Gammaproteobacteria; order Burkholderiales; family Gallionellaceae; genus Gallionella. The sequence goes on from CAYLOK010000001.1 coordinate 192,778, forward strand.
AGATCGTTTCAGCGGCGTGTTTCATTCGTGGCTTAATCCGGAGCGAAATGGATGAGGTTTTCCGATACGATTACAGCGATCAAGTATGCAGATTACACAGTTTTTTGCAGATTTTCAGAAAATTATCTGCGCAATTCATTAAAGCGCCGAAAGAGTCAGCGGAAAGCAACAAGGCCAGGGGGTAACCTGACCTTGTTGTGGTTCGCTGTCCGGTGAATGTCAGTGTGCAACCCAGATTTTATATACGCCGGAATCCCGGCCTGGCTGCAATTCCGGGCTGAAGGCCGCAACAACGGGTGCCTTGAGCGGTTCGGCGCTATTGCTTGTCAGAGGCGTTGCCGGCGTATTGTTTGGTTGCGATGACGGCTCATTGATAACGGGTGCCGCCGGTTCATCCTCGATACCGGCGTCTTCATCTTCGTATGGATCATGCGGCGGGTTGCCGTCGTATACCAAACTCTGCCTTCGCTGGGTGTAGGCATCGCGGATGAATGCATAACGATCTATCATGGCCCCCTCCAGCACGCTTTCCTGAGTAAACAGTTGCGCACGGCGATTGGTGGCCTTGGCAAGATACATCTGGTTGCGGGTGCGCATGTGCGAGATGCGGCGAAGTTTGCTTGGCTGGCTGTCTACGTAGAGCCCGATGCCGTCGCGCAACGAACTCGGCCCCAGTAGCGGCAGCACGAGATAGGGGCCGCTGCTGACCCCCCAGTAACCAAGCGTCTGGCCGAAGTCTTCGTTGTGTTTTTCCAGTCTGGACGCGACATCGAACAGGCCGAACACGCCGAACGTGCTATTGAACAGGAAACGCGATCCATCAGAGGCGGCTTGGGTCAATTTGAATTGCAGCAAGTCGTTGGCCGTGACGACGACATCATCCAGATTGGCAAAGAAATTTGTTACCAGGATTTTGCCCGTTTCCGGCATGACCTTGTTGTAGCCCTGTGCGATAGGCTTGGCCAGGGCATTATCTACCGTCTCGTTGAACTGGTACACGCCACGGTTTAACGGTTCCAGCGGGTCGGCGGGGTTGTTTGCGTGTGTCGAAGCACAACCCGTTAAAACCACGGCGGCGAGTGCGAGAAAAATACGTATTGGGTTCATTTTGCGTCTCGGTACGGTGAGTTGTGTGAGTTGTGCGTGATTATATAGAGGTTGCGTCTGTTCCGGCAAAACTCTCTGACCGGCATGTTGAGAGATTTTACTCAAAAGAATAAAACCCGCCACGTCCGTTCCTTACGCCCCGGCTCTTTGCTACGCACTCTCGCTGCGCGAGTTTCAGGTTAAATGGGACGGGCGGGCGGGGACAGTTCGCCGATATGGAAACTGAATGTACCGTTGTTGCGTTCGACAAAGTAATGTTCCAGGCTGAGGCGTATCGGGCGGAAGGCAATCTCATCCCAGGGTATTTCGGCTTCGCTGAACAGCCTGACTTCCAGGCTCTCATATCCGGGGCTAAAATCCAGATCGAGCAGGCGGGCCCTGAATAACATGTGTACCTGATTGATGGAGGGCAAGCTGTACATCGAATACAAGTCGCCGATTGCGATACGCGCGTTGGCTTCTTCCAGTGTCTCGCGTATTGCCGCTTGCGCGGTGCTTTCGCCATTCTCCATAAAACCGCCGGGCAGCGTCCATAGCCCATAACGCGGTTCGATGGCGCGCCGGCACAGCAGCACTTTATCTTCCCATTCGGGAATCGAGCCGATCACCATCTTGGGGTTTTGGTAATGGATGATGCCGCAAACAGTGCAGATGTGGCGCGGGCGGCTGTCGTCGTGGGGAACGCGAAGTTCAACCGTTGCGCCGCATGAGGAACAAAATTTCATTTCCAGAATTGCCACCAGGATTTAGCTGCTTTGCTATTGCCCGCAGCATCAACTTGCACGTTGGAGTTGTTTGCCAGTACACGCCGCGCATCGTCGCGCAATTCGGTCATGCCCATCGCATCATAGGCTTGTACCATGACTGTCAGCGCGTCACGCGTCGAGGGGCTGTTCGGGTACAGATTGAGGATGTCTTGTGCGCGGTTCACTGCGGCGATATGGGCACCACGGCGCTGGTAGTATCTGGCAATGTTCAGTTCGTGTTTGGCGAGGGCATTGGCCAGATATTGCATGCGCAATTTGGCGTCTGACGTGTATTTGCTGTTCGGAAAGCGGCTCGCCAATTCCTTGAAGGCGTGGAATGAATCCTGAGCGGATTGCGGGTCACGTTCGGAAGGGTCTTGTCCGCCGATGGAAGCCAGCACGCTAACATCGCCGTTGAAATTCGCCAGACCCTTGACATAGTAGGCGTAGTCCACATGCACATGATTCGGGAATTGCTTGATGAAGCGATCCGCCGTTGCAATGGCCGGTTCGGGTTCGCCCTGGCGATAGTAGGCGTAAGCCATCTCCAGCATGGACTGTTGTGCATACCGGCCATAGGGGTAGCGTGATTGCAGGGTCTCATACAGCTTGATTGCTGCACTGTAGCTGCCATCGTCCAGTTCCGTTTTGGCTTGTTGGTAGAGCTCTTCTGCGGGTACTTGGCTGGACACGCCGGACGGGTCTCCGGTCGGCAGAGGGTCAAGCAAACTGCAAGCAGTTAACGTAAGTAACAAAAATACGGCTAAACTATGGCGCATGACTGAATCCGAAAAAAATTTGCGTGATTATAGCGCACCCGCCGACGATGCAATTCATTTCGTTGTCTCTTCTGAATATGCCGGTCTTCGCCTCGATCAGGCGCTGGCCAAACTGCTGCCGGAATATTCGCGCAGCCGATTGCAGGAATGGGTGAGCCTGCAGCAAGTGCTGCTGGACGGCGCACCTGCCATCTCCAAACAAAAAGTTTGGGGGGGTGAAAAGCTGGAGGTGCTGCCGCAAACGACGCCTGCCGAGCAACCCTATCTGGCTGAAGATATTCCGCTGGACATCGTCTATGAAGATGAAGCGCTGCTGGTTATCAATAAACCGGCGGGGCTGGTGGTGCATCCGGGTAGCGGCAATTGGCAGGGCACCTTATTGAATGCCTTGTTGCATCATGCGCCGCAACTGGAAGGCGTGCCGCGCGCCGGTATCGTGCACCGGCTGGACAAGGACACCAGCGGTTTGCTGGTTGTTGCTAAGACATTGATTTCACAGACTAATATTGTAAGGCAGTTGCAGGAGCGCAGCGTCAAACGCGAGTATCTGGCGCTGGCGCATGGCGAGTTGCTGCATGGCGGACTGGTTGATGAACCGATCGGTCGTCATCCTTCCAATCGCGTCAAGATGGCGGTGACCGAATCGGGCAAGGACGCCGTGACGCATTACAAAGTCGAGCGTTCCTTTCCCAGTTGTACCTTGTTGCGTTGCTCGCTGGAAACGGGGCGCACCCACCAGATCCGCGTTCATATGGCCTATCTCAAGCATCCGCTGGTGGGCGACAGCGTGTATATCAATGGGCCGCAAAAGTGCGTGCCACAATTGCGCGAGGTGCTGACCGGCTTCCCGCGTCAGGCGCTGCACGCGACCCGTCTGGCGCTGGAACATCCAGGCACCGGCGAATTGATGGAATGGTATGTGGCGATGCCGGAGGATATGCAACAGTTGCTGAAACAAATCCGGGCAGCTCTGAATGAGGCTGAATGATTTATTGATTTTGCCTGGCTGGCCGGCACCGGCTAATGTCAGGGCGTTGCAGACCACCCGGTCAGGCGGTATCAGCGCGGCGCCTTATGCCAGCCTTAATCTGGGCCATCATGTCGGCGATTCGCCGCTGGCGGTAGCGCGCAACCGTATCTTGCTCAACAGTTTGCTGCCCAGTGAACCCGTATGGCTGGAACAAGTGCATGGCATTGTGGTGGCGGATGCCGACAGGGCCGGCTGCCGAACGGTGGCGGATGCCTGTATCGCACGGCGCGGCGTTTGCGTGGTGATGACTGCCGATTGTCTGCCGGTATTGTTGTGCGATAAGGCGGGCAGCGTGGTGGGCGCAGCCCATGCCGGATGGAAAGGATTGGCGGCAGGCGTGATCGAAGCCACGGTCAGCGCAATGGAAGTTGCGCCGGAAAATCTGCTGGTCTGGCTGGGGCCGGCGATTAGTCAGGCTGCCTTTGAAGTCGGTGCTGAAGTGCGAGCGGAGTTTATCGCTGCTGACCCCAAAGCGGCATCGGCGTTTATGCCAAGTCCGTCCGGAAAATGGTTGGCCGACATCTACGCCTTGGCACGCCTGCGTCTGAACGCGCTCGGCATCACCGAAATTTACGGCGGTGATCGTTGTACTTACAGCGAACCTGAACAGTTTTTCTCCTACCGCCGCGACGGCGTGACCGGGCGTCAGGGGACGTTTATCTGGCTGGAATAAGCCGGTGAAGGGTGATGCCCTTCATTCAGCAGCAGGCACTTTTAGTGCCGTGGTTGTGAGGGAATGCCCCAGCGGCATTGCGGCATCAATCCTGTCTTCCTCACATGCCCAGTGCCGCCCGCATTTCCTCCAGCATTTCGCGCAGCGTCGCGACTTCCTCGTTGAGTCGTGCTACATCGGCTTGCAGTTCGGCAACGATGTCGGGACGGTGGGAAGTCGCAATAACCCTGAACGATTCTACATCCACCGCGCCGCACAGCAGATGTGTCCAGCGGTGTTCGCGTGAGCCGGGTAATTTGGGCAGTTTGATCACCCAGGGCGTTTCCGCTCCGGCCAGTTCTTCCAGAAAGGCCTCCACAGCGGAAATGTCGCCGAACGGATGCAAGCGGTCGCAATGGGTGCGCAGTTCGCCTGCCGTTTGCGGGCCGCGCAGCATCAGCATCGCCAGCAGGGCGACAGACTGTTCAGGCAACTTGAAGGCGCGTCGCGTATTGTGCGCATAGCGCATCACCCGTCCGCCGCTGGATTCGACGATCAATGAATATTCCTTGAGGCTGTCTATCGCGGACAAAACCTCGGTTTCCGTCGTCGACATCACAGGGTCGCGCGCGGTTTTCTGGTTGCAACCCAGGGTCAGGGTGTTCACCGACAGCGGGTAGGTGTCCGGTACGGTTTTTTCTTTTTCAATCAGCACACCCAGTACGCGGGCTTCGAGGGGCGAGAAAATCGGCAGCGTGGTCATGGTTTTTTAAACGGGCAAAGAGAGCGCCGGATGCTATCACGCAGTCGGGAAGAGTAGTAAGGACGATTGAGCCTGGCGCAATCCGTTATAATCCGCGCCCTTGATAATTTGAATGTATCCCATGACCGTTTTGCTGTGGATTGTTGCATCCAGCCTTCTCGGCGGCGTGCTGAGCGTTTTGAGCGCTGCGTTGTTTGCGCTGAACGCCCGTGCGCACTGGGTGAATGCGCTGGTCAGCTATGCGATCGGCGCGTTGCTGGGCGCGGTGTTTCTCGACATCCTGCCGGAAGCGATCAAGCTGACCGACAACGTTGCCGTGCTCAGCGGCACGATATTGTTTGGCATCCTGTTGTTTTTCACCCTTGAAAAATTGCTGTTATGGCGGCACTGCCATCATGATCATTGTGAGGTGCATGAGCCGCACGAACCTAAAGAATCGCACTCGCATAGTCGCAGCGGCATGATGATTATGGTGGGCGACACGTTTCACAACTTTGTCGATGGCATCATCATCGCTGCCGCCTTTATGACCGATGTGCAGCTCGGCATTGTCACCGCCCTGGCGATTATCGCGCACGAAATTCCGCAGGAAGTCGGCGATTTCATGATTCTGCTGCATTCCGGTTACAGCAAAGTGCAGGCGCTGACGCTCAATCTGCTGTCCAGCCTGGCTATGCTGGCCGGTGGCGTGCTGGCGTATTTCGCCTTGCAAACGATTCAAAATACGGTACCGACCTTGCTGGCGCTGGCGGCCGCCAGCATGCTTTACGTCGCGGTGGCCGACCTGATTCCCGGCTTGCATCAACGCACCCGCTTGCGTGATACGCTGGAACAGGTATTGCTGATCGTGGCGGGCGTGTCATCTATATTTCTGGTTAACCTTGCGGTTGGCGCTTGATTCTGAAGGCTGGTAATGAATAAATCCAAAGCAATCCCCAAAGTCGGTTTCGTTTCGCTCGGTTGCCCCAAGGCGACGGTGGATTCCGAACATATCCTGACACGCCTGCGCGCCGAGGGTTATCTGATTTCCGCCAGTTACGGCGATGCCGATCTGGTGGTGGTGAATACCTGCGGCTTTATAGACAGCGCGGTGGAAGAATCGCTGGATGCCATCGGCGAAGCGCTGGCGGAAAACGGTAAAGTCATCGTCACCGGCTGCCTCGGGGCGAAGGGCGATGTGGTCAAGCAAGCGCATCCCAAGGTGCTGGCTGTCACAGGCCCGCACGCGACCGATGAAGTGATGGAGGCGGTGCATCAGCATCTGCCGAAACCGCACGATCCCTACACCGATCTGGTTCCGCCGCAGGGCATCCGTCTGACGCCGAAGCATTACGCCTACCTGAAAATCTCCGAAGGCTGCAACCATCGTTGCACCTTCTGCATTATCCCCAGTCTGCGCGGCGATCTGGTCAGCCGTCCGGTGGGCGAGGTGATGGCCGAGGCTGAGAGTCTGGCCAATGCGGGCGTGAAAGAATTGCTGGTGATCTCCCAGGATACCAGCGCCTACGGCGTGGACGTAAAATATCGCACCGGCTTCTGGGGTGGCCGACCTTTAAGAACCCGCATGACCGAGTTGGCTGCCGCGCTGGGCGAACTGGGCGTCTGGGTGCGGTTGCATTACGTCTATCCCTATCCGCATGTGGATGAGGTGATTCCGTTGATGGCGCAGGGCAAGATACTGCCTTATCTGGATATTCCGTTTCAGCACGCCAACGCGCGCATCCTCAAGCTGATGAAGCGGCCAGGCGACAGTTCAAATGTATTGGCGCGCATTAAACAATGGCGCGAGATTTGTCCTGAACTGGTGTTGCGCAGCACTTTCATCGTCGGTTTCCCCGGCGAGACCGAAGAAGAATTCGAGGAGCTGCTTGATTTTATTGAAGAAGCGCAACTGGACCGCGTCGGCGCATTCGCCTATTCGCCGGTGGAAGGGGCGGTCGCCAACGAATTGCCCGACCACGTTCCGCCTGAAGTGCAGCAGGAACGCCTCGCTCGCCTGATGTGGTTGCAGGAAGAAATCAGCGAGGAAAAACTCAAGCGCAAGATCGGTAAGACGCTGACCGTGCTGGTGGACGAGGTGGACGAAGAAGGCGCGATTGCAAGAAGTTACGCCGATGCTCCGGAAATCGACGGTCAGGTCTATATCAACGACGGATCACATTTGAACGTGGGCGACAGGGTTGAAGTCAGGATTACCGATTCCGATACCCACGACCTGTGGGGCGAACTGGTGTAGCCAGGATGCGGCGCAGCGAAATCCGGGGATGCTGAATCAAGTCATTCCCGGCTCCCATTTCACTCCATCCGCTCTACCCTTGCTTGCCGGTTTACCCCCGCTTGCGTATGAGCTGATTCCCCGATAAGCTGCGCCGGTATCAATCAGCGCCAAAAAACAACAAAGGGAGTCGGATCATGGATAAGAAATTACCGGAAGTCGAAAAAGTGTCGTGCGATATTTGCCGCAAGGAAGTGCCGCTGTCGGAGGCGAAAGTGCCTGAAGCGGCTGATTATGTCGCGCATTTCTGCGGGCTGGAGTGTTATGAGCAGTGGCAGAAAGACAGCGAAAAGGCCGACAAGCAAGACAGTAAGTAGTAACAAAATCGCCAGACCGGAAGTCTGGCGATTCTTTGGGGAGGCAGTTACTTTGCGGGAGGCGTATCGGCAGGGGGCATGCCAAAGGGCGGCGGCATGTCGCATTGCTTTTGCATATTCTGCCTGAATTGGCGGCGCTCCCCGGGCGACATTTTATCGAAGCGTTCGCGCATCTCCTTGCGGCGTTCCTCACGTTCCTCAGGCGGCATGGTTTTCCAGTGCTCCTGCATATTTTTGCGCATCCCGGCGCGTTGTTCCGGGGTCATTTTTTCAAAGTGCTCGCGCATTTCACGGCGCTGTTCCGCGCGCTGTTCAGGGGTCATGCTGTCCCACATCTTGCGCATTTCCTGGCGATGTTGAGCACGTTCCTCCGGAGACATGTTTTTCATGTCTTCCTGCATCCTGTCGCGCATCGCAGTGCGTTCCTCCGGCGACATCTTGTCCCAATACGCGTGCATTTCCCTGCGTTTTTCGGCCCGCTGCTCCGGGGTCAGTTTCAGCATTTGCTGCTGCATTGTTTCACGTTCCCTGGCGCGCTGTTCGGGTGTCATGGTTTTCATCCGCTCCATGTGCTCCTGCATGGTGGGCACGGGCGGTGCGGCAATGTCGGCGGCCATTGCATTCAGGCTGAATGAGGCGATGATGCCGGCGGCGATTAACATTTTGACGAGGGTGTTCATGATGTTTCTCCATTGATGGGTTGGCTAAACGCCGTTGGGGGCGTGGAAAGCATACTAAGGCTTATGTGTAAGCAAAGTGTTTTGACAACGCGGTGATTTGTAACAATTTATTACTCCCTTCACCCCTCACCTTTCTCTCTGTATCATGCCGCCATGACTAATACACAACGCATTCTGATCATAGACGACGACGCGCGGCTGCGCGAATTGCTGCTGCGCTATCTGGGCGAACAGGGGTTCAGCGTGAAAGCCGTAGGCGATGGCAACGCGCTGAACCGCGCCTTGCAGCTCAATCGTTATCACCTGCTGGTGCTGGATTTGATGCTGCCCGGTGAGGACGGGCTGGCGATTTTGCGCCGTCTGCGCGCGGCAGGCGAGAATGTGCCGGTGATCCTGCTGACCGCCCGTGGCGATGAGATAGATCGCATCATCGGCCTGGAAATGGGTGCGGACGATTACTTGCCCAAGCCCTTCAATCCGCGCGAACTGGTGGCGCGCATCCATGCCGTGTTGCGGCGCAAGGGCAATCAGGCGATAGGCGCGCCAGACAGCGAAGAAAAATCCGTTGTGTTTGGTGATTGCGAACTGAATCTTGCCACTCGCGTGCTGCTCAGGGCGGGTGTGCAGGTTGCTCTGACGACAGGCGAATTTGCGCTGCTCAAAGCGTTGGTGACGCATCCGCGCCTGCCGCTGTCGCGCGACAAACTGATGGAATTGGCGCGGGGACGCGACCACGATCCGTTCGACCGGGCAATAGACGTGCAAGTCTCGCGTCTGCGCAAACTGATCGAAGCCGACTCCGGTCAGCCGCGTTTTATCCAGACAGTATGGGGACATGGTTATGTGTTCGTGCCCGATGGCACAAAATCATGAAAAACCTGCTGCCGAAATCGCTGTTGTCCCACTCTTTTTTGCTAATTGTCGTACTGATCCTGTTGTCGCTGTTCGCCTCCGCAGCCATCTTTTTCCACGTTCAGCAAGAGCCGCGTTCCAGACAAATAGCGCAACTGGTGGTGTCGGTGGTGAACCTCACCCGTGCCGCCATTTTGTCCGCTGCGCCGGAATGGCGGGGCGCCTTGCTGGCTGAACTGGCGGAGTCGGAAGGTTTGCGCGTGCAGATGACGGATAGCGGCGATGTGTTGCAAGCCTTGCCCGACCATCCGCCGGAATTGCACATGATGGTTGAGAAAGTGCGCCATAGTCTGGGCGAAAATACGCGTTTTGCCGCGCAACGCAACGGTATAGAAGCGTTGTGGGTGAGTTTCTTTATCGGCGACGAAGAGTTCTGGGTCGCCTTGCCGCGCGAGCGCGTCGAACATCCCGTCTCGCAGGTGCTGTTGGTGTGGAGCGGCATCGTGTTGCTGCTGGCCTTGCTGGGCGCGTTCTTCATTGCGCGCCAGGTGGCGCAACCGTTGCAGCGGCTGGCGCGGGCGGCGCGTCAATTGGGCAAGGGCGTGAACCCGCTGCCGCTGCCGGAGCAAGGCGCGCAAGAGGTGGTCGCGGTGGCTCGTGCCTTCAATCAGATGTCCGCCGATCTGGCATCCAATGAACGCGAGCGAGCGCTGGTGCTGGCGGGCATCTCGCACGATTTGCGCACGCCGCTGGCGCGGGTCAGGCTCGCCGCCGAGCTGAGTGCTGATGCCTCATTACGCGAGGGATTGATCGCCGATGTAGAACAGATGGATGCGGTGATCCGGCAATTTCTCGACTATGCGCGTCCCGATGAAAACGAGGCTGCCGTTGCGACCGATGTGCAGGCGCTGGTCAGGGAAGTCGCGCAGAGATTTTCGCCAACAGCAAAATCCATCAACCTCGAATTGCAGTCAGTGCCCGCGTTTGCCGTCAGACCCGTGTTGCTCAAACGTGCGCTGGCCAATTTGCTGGATAACGCCATCAAATATGGCGGCGGGGAAATCACCGTGCAACTCTACTGCGAGGCCGACAAGGCCGTTCTGGCGGTAATGGACGAGGGAATGGGCATACCCGTGGGGCAGCGTGAAGCCGTTAAAAGGCCGTTTATACGGCTGGATGCGGCGCGCAGCGGCGCAAGCGGATCGGGCCTGGGACTGGCCATTGTCGAACGCGCAGCACGGTTGCATCGCGGCATGTTTGAATTGAGCGAACGCGAAGGTGGGGGCCTGTCGGCTAGGCTGATTTTCCCGTTTGCAATGTAGGGGCGAATTTATTCGCCCAATGGCAGCAAATTTTGTGCGAATGTAATGGTTCTCGCAGGCATTTCGCCGCAGGGCGGGAGTGCGCAATTCACACCGGCAGATTTGTCTCTGCAGACGCAGAAAAAAACGCCACCGCTTCTGCTTCCACCCTCGTGCGTTTCATCGGCGGCAGGCTTTGCCAGATGCGTTTGCCGTACTGCTTGGTGATGATGCGCGGGTCGCAGATCATCAGCACGCCCCGGTCGGTTTCGTCGCGGATCAGGCGTCCTGCACCCTGTTTTAGCGTGATGATGGTGCGCGGTAACTGGTATTCCATAAAGGCGTTGCGCCCCTGTTTGGCGATCTGCGCAATGCGCGCGGCCAGCACCGGGTCGTCCGGCGGTGCGAACGGCAGTTTGTCGATGATGACCAGCGACAAGGCTTCGCCTCGCACATCCACCCCTTCCCAGAACGACTGGCTGCCCAGCAGTACCGCGTTGCCGTGTTCGCGGAAACGCGTCAGCAGTTCGTTGCGCGAACCTTCACCCTGTAATAACAATGGATAGTCCCAGCCGCGCCGGTCGAATTCGGCCTGCAATATTTCATGGGCGCGCTGCATTGCACGCAAACTGGTGAACAGCAAAAAGGCGCGGCCACGGCTGGCCTCTATCATCGGCAGGGCAGCTTGCAGCACCGCCTCGGTATAGCCTTCGCTGTTCGGTTCCGGCAGGTTGGTCGGCACGTACAGCAAGGCCTGTTTTTCATAGTCGAACGGGCTGTCCCAGCAGGCGGTACGGGCTTTGAGCAGACCCATCTCGCCCTGATAGTGGGAAAAATCCTGCTTTACCGCCAGTGTTGCGGAGGTGAATATCCAGGCGCGCGCCGTGCTGCCGATCTGCTTCTCGAAAATTTCCGCGATGGATAGCGGCGTGGCGTTGAGTTGCAGCGAATGATGGAAGATTTCCAGCCAGCGTACCTTGTCGTCGGCTTTGTTGTCCTGCCAGTTTTTCAATTGTTGCGTGAAGGTTTGCGCGCGTTGCCAGCAATTTTCCAGCCCTTCGCTGCGTTCCGCCTGTTTCTCCAGCATGCTGCCGATCTGCGCCAGTTTCTCGCCCAGATTTTTCAGCGCGGGGGCGAATTCCCTGAAACTTTCGGTGGCAATGGCAGCCATGCGGCCTTCCTTCTTGAACACCAGCCGCAAGTCGCGCGCGGCCTTGTCCAGTTCGTCGCAGGCTTTGGGCAAAGGCGCAAAGTCCTTGGCGGAGGTCAGCGCTTCAATTCTGGAATCTTGAGATAAATCAAGTAGTTGCGAAGTTGACAGATTTTCGCCGAAAAACAGGCTGGCGGTCTCCGGCAGTTGGTGTGCCTCATCGAATATCACCGTGTTGCAGGCGGGTAATAGTTCCGCGACGCCTTCATCGCGCAGCATCACGTCGGCGAAAAACAGATGGTGGTTGACCACCACGATGTCGGCTTTCATCGCCTCGGAGCGGGCGTGGAGGACGAAACATTCCTTGTGATTCGGGCATTCCTGGCCCAGGCAATTGTCGCGCGTCGAGGTGACTTGCAGCCAGATCGGCGCATTTTCCGGCACATCGGCCACACCGCTCTTGTCGCCGGTATTGCTCACCTTGGCGTATTTTTTTATTTTCCCCAGATGCCTGATGTCTTCGCGCGTGGCGAAACGGCCATCGTTCAGCGCGCGTTCCAGATGATAGTGGCACACATAGTTGGCGCGTCCCTTGAGCAGGGCGATGGAGACCGGCGCCTTGAGCGCATCGCGCACCATAGGCAGATCCTTCTGGAACAGCTGGTCCTGCAAGTTTTTGGTGCCGGTGGAAATAATCACCTTGCCGCCACCCAGCAAGGCGGGCACCAGATAGGCGAAGGTCTTGCCCGTGCCCGTTCCCGCTTCCGCCACCAGAATCGCATTGTTCTTGATCGCATCGTCCACGGCCAGCGCCATCTCCCGCTGCTGCGCGCGCGGACGAAACGATGTCACTTCGGTGGCAAGCGGACTTAGCTCGGAGAAAAAACGGGCGACTTCGGTGTGCATGGTAATGGCAGGCAAAAAATCAACCGTGATGGTATCGCAAACAGGCCCGCCCCGGCTGAATAAGTAGGCGGTTTGGCATCGTGATCGCCGACATTGACCGGAATAATCGCGGCGCGCACGTCCGGTGATCCGGGTGCGCGCACAGCGTCAATACCCTGTCTTGCGTCCTGCTATGGTTGGCAGTTCCTGCTCGGCGATGAGTGACCAGATCAAACGGGCAATCGTTTCGGAGGCGATGATCGTATGATGATTATCCGAGGCGACAAGCTTGTTCCTTAGTTCCTTGCGGACTTCCTGGTTGCCGGTCAGATCGAAGATGATATCAATCTGCTGGCCCATTGCAACGATCTCATCAAGGTGGACGATTTTGACGCCCGCCAGCTTGGCCTGGGCTTTTCCCGGACTGTCAAAAACCTCGGATACGCAGACAAGATTGATGCCGCGCCCGGCCTTGTCGAGCATCTCGCCCAAAAAAGCTGAACCAATTCTACCCAGGCCGATGATTGCAATGTTTTGTCCTTCCATGCTGCTCCCCTTTGTGTATGGTCTTATGATGCCAAGGCAAATTTGACAAGGCGGGGAAGTATATAGCCGATTGCCTGACTTTGGCAGGGCTATAATCCCGGGGATATGCCGAAATGCCTATGCATTTCGGCATATCATTCGCGTTGCGATTGGTGCGCGATATTCTGGAGGGAGCATGGCGAAGGCAAAAACGATTTATTCCTGTACCGAATGCGGCGGGCAGACGGCGAAATGGCAGGGGCAGTGCCCGCATTGCATGGAGTGGAACACGCTGGTCGAGTCGGTGGCTGAGGTCGCGGTCAAGGGCGCTAACCGATTCAGTTCGCTGGCGGCCTCGGGCCGCGTACAAATGTTGTCGGATGTGGCTGCGGAAGAAATGCCGCGCACACCGACCGGGATTGAGGAGTTCGACCGCGTGCTGGGCGGCGGACTGGTGCCGGGCGCGGTGGTGCTGATCGGCGGCGACCCGGGGATCGGCAAGTCCACGCTGCTGCTGCAAGTTCTGGCGCATTTATCCAAAGAAAACAATACTTTGTATGTCAGCGGTGAAGAATCTGCTCAGCAGATTGCGCTACGCGCCAAACGCCTGTCGCTGGATGCGCGCAGTCTGCGGCTGTTGCCGGAAATTCAACTGGAAAAAATTCAGGCCAGCATCGCACAGGACAAGCCGGACATCGTGGTGATTGATTCCATCCAGACGGTGTATTCCGAACAGCTCACCTCCGCGCCCGGTTCGGTGGCGCAGGTGAGGGAATGCGCCGCGCAACTGACGCGCATCGCCAAGAGTTCAAACATCACCATCATTCTGGTCGGTCACGTCACCAAGGAAGGCGCGCTGGCGGGGCCGCGCGTGCTGGAACATATCGTTGATACGGTGCTGTATTTCGAGGGCGACACCCATTCCAGCTTCCGCCTGATCCGCGCGTTCAAGAATCGCTTCGGCGCGGTCAACGAGCTGGGTGTGTTCGCCATGACCGAAAAAGGCTTGCGCGAGGTGAGTAATCCTTCCGCCATGTTCCTGTCGCAACACGGTCAACAGGTCGCAGGTTCCTGCGTGATGGTGACGCAGGAGGGGACGCGCCCGTTGCTGGTGGAGATTCAGGCACTGTTGGATGAGGCGCATTCGCCGAATGTAAAGCGGCTGTCTCTAGGGTTGGAGCAGAACCGGCTGGCGATGTTGCTTGCGGTGTTGCACCGCCATGCGGGCATCGCCTGTTTCGATCAGGATGTGTTTATCAACGCGGTGGGCGGGGTGAAGATCACCGAGCCGGGCGCGGATCTGGCGGTGATACTGGCGATGGTCTCCAGCCTGCGCAACCAGCCGCTGCCGGAGAAACTGGTGGTATTCGGCGAAGTCGGGCTGGCGGGCGAAGTGCGCCCGGTGCAGCGCGGCCAGGAACGCTTGAAGGAAGCGGCCAAGCTGGGTTTTACCTCGGCCATCATTCCGAAGGCCAACGCGCCTAAACACCCGATTCCCGGCATGGAGATCATTGCGGTAGAGCGTGTGGAGCAGGCCGTCGAGCGGATGCGCTGACACACCGTTACGCTGTTTTCTGGATGGCGAAAGCAGAGGCATTCGTGAAGTGCCGTTGTGCAGTTCTCTGTCTCGCGTTAGAGTGCGGCATAGTCGCAATGGACAACTGAGGAGATAGCCGATATGTCGTTAACCATGCTGGTCGCACTGGTCGTATTCACGCTGCTCGCGTTCTTTCGCGCTACGGTTATCAGTTGGGTGCTGGCGATTATGGTGATTGTGCCTGTCGTGGCGATTCAGGCGCGCCTCTCGGAGACCGCCTTGCAGGTGGTTTATTTCCTGCTGTTTTCGGCCATCGTGGTATTCGGTGTTCCCTTTTTGCGCCGCAATATCGTCAGTGCTGCCGCCCTCAAGCTGTTCCGTAAGGTCATGCCGCCGATTTCCGCCACAGAACAGGAGGCGATTGATGCCGGTACGGTGTGGTGGGACGGCGATCTGTTCAGCGGTCATCCCGACTGGAACAAGCTGCTGGCTTTCCCCAAATGCGGTCTGAGTGCAGAAGAGCAATCTTTTCTGGATAACGAGGTCGAGCAGCTCTGCGCGATGCTGGATGACTGGGATATTACGCATAACCGCGCCGATTTGCCGCCGGAAGTCTGGCAGTTTCTCAAGGACAAGGGATTCTTCGGGATGATTATCCCCAGGGAGTACGGTGGCCTGGCGTTTTCTGCACAGGCGCATTCCGCCGTAGTCAGCAAGGTTGCCTCGCGCAGCGGCACGGCGGCGGTGACGGTGATGGTGCCCAATTCGCTGGGGCCAGCCGAACTGTTGTTGCACTATGGTACGACCGGGCAAAAAGATAAATATCTGCACCGTTTGGCTAAAGGCCTGGAAGTGCCGTGCTTCGCGCTGACCGGGCCGTTTGCAGGTTCAGACGCGGGGGCGATCCCCGATTACGGTGTGGTATGCAAGGGCGAGTTCGCCGGACGGCAGGACGTGTTGGGCATACGCCTGAACTGGGAAAAACGCTACATCACACTGGCTCCCAACGCCACGCTGCTCGGTTTGGCATTCAAATTGTACGACCCTGAACACCTGCTCGGAGGTGCAGTGAATCGCGGCATTACGCTGGCGCTGATTCCCGCCGATACGCCGGGGGTGCAGATCGGCCGCCGCCATTTTCCGCTGAATTCGGCTTTTCTGAACGGCCCGACCCAGGGGCAGGATGTGTTTGTCCCGCTGGATTACCTGATCGGCGGAGTGGAACATATCGGGCAGGGCTGGCGTATGCTGATGGAATGCCTGGCGGCGGGGCGCTCGATTTCGCTGCCGGCCAGCAGCGTAGGCGGCATGAAACTGGCCGCCCGTACCAGCGGTGCCTACTGCCGGGTGCGCAAGCAGTTCAACATGCCTATCGGCAGGTTTGAAGGCGTGGAAGAACCGCTGGCGCGCATAGGCGCATACACCTACATGGTGGATGCGGCGCGCCGTTTCACCGCGCTGGCGGTGGATATGGGCGAGAAGCCTTCGGTCATCTCCGCGATCATCAAATATCACGCCACCGAATGCGGGCGTGTTGTCATCAACGATGCGATGGACGTGCATGGCGGCAAGGGCATCAGCCTCGGCCCGGACAATTATCTGGGGCGCTTTTACCAGCAGACGCCCATCGGCATTACCGTGGAAGGCGCGAATATCCTGACGCGCACGCTGATGATATTCGGCCAGGGCGCAGTTCGCTCCCATCCTTATGTGCTGAAAGAAATCGCGGCCACGCGTGAGCCGGATCACGACACGGCTCTGCACCTGTTTGACGACGCCTTGTTTGGTCATATCGGTTTTGTCCTGAGCAATGCGGCGCGCAGCTTCGTCTTCGGACTGTCTGGCGGGCGTGGCATTCCTGTGCCTAAGGGGATCGAGTGTCGGCGCTACTATCAGCAATTGACGCGTTTCTCCACAGCGTTTGCCTTGAGCGCGGATGTGGCGATGGCGGTACTGGGCGGTTCGCTGAAACGCCGCGAGAGTATATCGGGTCGTATGGGCGATGTACTGAGTCGGCTTTATTTGTGTTCGGCGATGATGAAACGCTTTGCGGATGATGGGCGACCGGCTGACGATCTGCCGTTGCTGCATTGGGCGATGCAGGACGCGCTGTATCGGATTCAACAGGCCTTTGCCGGTGTGATACAAAATTTCCCGCATCTGCTGGTTCGCGGTGTCTTGAGCGCGCTGATTTTTCCGCTGGGTAAACGTCTGCTGCCGCCCCCCGACAAGCTCGGGCATGAAGTGGCCACGCTGCTGATGCAACCCGGCGCGGCACGAGATCGCCTGACCGCAGGTATTTATATCCCCGCCGATGAAAAAGATGCGGTGGGCGCACTGGAGGCTGCGCTCGCCAGCACGCTGCTCTGTGAACCACTGCAAGCCAGGCTGCATACGGCGCGCAAGGCGGGCAGGCTGAAAGTGCTGGAAGAATTGCTGCGCATCGCCGAAGCGCGCGACACAGGTATCATCACGGCTGAACAGGCGCTGCAACTGGAACGCGACTACGCGCTGCGCCGCAAAGTCATTATGGTGGATGACTTTACGGCTGAAGAATTGCGGGTTAAACAGCCGTGAGTGACTTGCGCGACAAGGTCATCTTCATCACCGGTTCCACGCGCGGCATCGGACGGGAGATTGCGTTGCGCTGCGCGCGCGACGGGGCGAAGCTGGTCATTACGGGCAAGACCGCAGTGCCGCATGCCAGGTTGCCCGGCACCATCCATAGCGTGGCAGCCGAGGTGGCTGAGGCGGGCGGGCAGGCGCTGGCCATTCAACTCGACGTGCGCGACGAGCAGGCGATAGCCGCCGCTGTGGCTCAGACGGTGGATTATTTTGGCGGCATTGATGTGCTGGTTAATAATGCCAGTGCGATCAGCCTGACGCCTACGCTGGAAACATCGGCCAAAAAACTGGATTTGTTGTGGGACGTGAACATGCGTGCCACCTTTTTGATGTCGCAAGCCTGTATTCCTCATCTCAGGCAGGCCGTCAATCCGCACATCCTCATGTTATCTCCGCCGCCCGCCATGGAGGCCAAATGGTTTGCGCCGCACCTGGCCTACACGATGTCCAAATACGGCATGAGCATGTGTGCCCTGGGCCTGGCGCAAGAGTTTGCCGAAATTGCGGTAAATTGTTTATGGCCGCGCACCACCATCGCCACGGCGGCGATCGAATATAATTTTCCCGCCGCGATTCTGAGCGCCTCGCGCAAGCCGGCCATCGTGGCGGATGCGGCGTATCGGATTTTGACCAGCGATAGCGGCAGCGGGAATTTTTATATTGATGAAGAGGTGTTGCGTGAGGCGGGAATGAGCGATTTCGGGCAATATGCCGTCACGCCCGGCACGGCGCTGTTGGGCGATTTGTTTCTGGACTGAAGGGGGTAGGCAATGGTGGCTTTGGCGAATGATGTGATTTCACCCGAGCAGGCGGGTACGCTGCATGGTTTATTTCTGGAACGGGTGCGCCTGACGCCTGACAAAATTGCTTACCGGCATTTTCAACAAAACGCATGGCGCGATTTCAGTTGGCGGGAGATGCAAAACGAGGTGGCGCGCTGGCAGGCCGCACTGGCCGGGCTGGGTTTGCAACGCGGCGACCGTGTCGCCATCATGTTGCGCAATTGCCCGGTCTGGATTGCCTTCGATCAGGCAGCGATGTCGCTGGGGTTGGTCACTGTGCCGCTGTACACCGTGGACAGGCCGGACAATATCGCCTACATCGTGAATAACGCCGATGTGAAGGTGCTGTTGTTCGAAACAGCCGAACAATGGCAAGCCTTGCGCACGGTGCGCGATCAGTTGGGCGGCGTGATGCGTTTCGTCAGTGTGGACAATCTGCGCGACGAACCTGGCCTGATTTCGGTGGCGGAGTTTTTGCCTGCAACGGCACAGCTACAAGTCGCCCATTCCTGCCAGCCTGATAATCTGGCCAGCATTATCTACACCTCCGGTACGACCGGAAAGCCCAAGGGCGTGATGCTCAGTCACGCCAATATGCTCACCAATGCGCATGCCTGTCTGGATACCTTCGTGGTGAGCGGTGAGGATGTGTTCCTGTCTTTTTTGCCGCTGTCGCATACCTTCGAACGCACACTGGGCTATTACCTGACCGTGATGACGGGCGCGACGGTCGCCTTTGCGCGCTCCATTCCGCTATTGTCGGAAGACTTGCAGACCATACGCCCGACCCTGCTGATTTCGGTACCGCGCATCTACGAACGGATTTATGGCGCGATCCGCACCAAACTGCAAGAGGGCTCACCTATCAAACGCCAGTTGTTCCATCTGGCGGTGGAAACCGGTTGGGCGCGTTTCGAACATGCACAGGGACGCGGGCCGTGGAAGGTATCGTTCCTGCTCTGGCCGCTGCTGCAAAAGCTGGTGGCGCAAAAAATCCTCGACAAGCTGGGCGGCCGGATGCGGGTGGCCATCAGCGGCGGCGCGGCGCTATCACTGGAAATCTCGCGCGTGTTCGTGGGGCTGGGCTTGCCGATCGTGCAGGGTTACGGCCTGACCGAAACCAGCCCGGTTATTACCGGCAATCATTTGGAAAACAATTTCCCGGACAGCGTCGGCCAGCCGATACGCGATGTGCAGGTGCGCCTGGCTGCGCAGGACGAGCTTCAGGTAAAAGGCCCGAACGTGATGCTGGGCTACTGGAACAATGAGCCTGCGACACGGGCGATCATCGGGCCCGGCGGCTGGCTGAATACCGGTGACATCGCGCATATTTCCGGGACCGGGCATGTGTATATCACCGGGCGCATCAAGGAAATCATCGTCATGTCGAACGGCGAAAAAATTCCGCCTACCGACATGGAACTGGCAATTTTGCATGATCCCCTGTTCGATCAGGTGATGGTTTTCGGTGAGGCTCATCCGTATCTGGTCGCGTTGGCAGTGCTGAATCCTGAGGTTTGGTTGAGTTTTGCGAAGGAGGCGGGCATCCGTGCCGATATGCCGGAAGCCTTGACGGACAGCCGCGTCGAAGCCAAAGTGCTGCGGCGTATCGCGCGCAATCTGCGCGGTTTTCCCGGCTATGCCAAGGTGAATCGGGTGTTGCTGCTGCGTGAACCGTGGAGCATAGACAACGGCCTGCTGACTCCCACACTGAAACTCAAGCGCGATGAGGTTTTCAAACGATATGCTGTGCAAATCAAGCAGCTTTACGAAGGCCATTGATTGTGGATGAGATGACTGCACTGCCGGAGCGCCAGCCGACCTTGCGCGTGGTGGCGATGCCCTCCGATTGCAGTTATACCGGCGATGTGTTCGGCGGCTGGATCATGGCGCAGGTGGATATTGCGGGCAGCATCCCCGCCGTACACCGTGCCAAAGGTCGCGTGGCGACTGTGGCGGTGAATTCCTTTCTGTTTAAGCAGCCTTTGTTTATGGGCGATGTGGTGAGTTTTTATGCGCGCATCGAAAAAGTCGGGCGCACCTCCATCACCGTGGATGTCGAGGTGTATGCGCAGCGCGATCCGGCCAGGCCGGTTTGTGTGAGAGTGACCGAAGCCAGGTTAACTTACGTGGCTGTCGATGAGGAGCGCCGTCCGCGCGTTCTTTCACCGGAGGAATAGCTGCGGCAGACAGTTTTGGATAGTGGGTGTTTTTTGTGGTTGGGTGTTTTTTTCAAAAATAACAACAGGGAGAAGCGATCATGATGTTCAGGAAAACGGTAGTCAGTTGCTCGGTAGCGAGTGCGATGTGGGTCATGGCATCAAGTGCGATGGCGGGCGGTTTCGGGCTGATCGAACAAAGTGGTAGCGGTATGGGCAATGCCTTCGCCGGGGGAGCGGCGAGCGCCGAGGATGCCAGCACCATTTACTACAATCCGGCGGGCATGTCGCGGATCAAGGGAACGCAGGTGGCTGCGGCCTTGCACGCGATCAGGCCCTCTGCCCAATTCACCGGTACGGGCATTCCTCCTGCCGCAAATATGGGCGGCGATCCGGGTAGTTGGGGCTATGTGCCGAACGGTTATTTTTCCATGGAAATCAGCCCGGCGCTGACGGCAGGACTGGGCGTGAATGCGCCATTCGGTTTGCAGACCCAGTATGACGCTGCGTGGGTAGGGCGTAACCACGGTATCAAGTCGCAGATCGAAACCATTAACGTCAATCCTTCGCTGGCATATAAGGTGAGCGATGCGTTCAGTGTGGGTGCGGGCGTCAGTTATCAGCATATCCGGGGCGGTTTGAGCGGTTTTGCCGGGGCTGCGGGCACCAGCCAGTTGAGTGGCAGCGACAGCGCGTGGGGCTACAACTTCGGTGCCTTGTTTAATGTCGCGCCGCAGACCCGTGTCGGGTTGTCATACCGTTCCCAGATTAAATACAACCTCAAGGGCGATGTGACTTTTTCGGCCATACCGGCGTTGAACGGCCCGGTGTCGCTGGCGATTTCAATGCCTGACACTTTTTCAGCCAGCGTATTTCATGAGTTGAATGACAAGTGGGATGTGATGGCCGATGCGACCTGGACCGGATGGAGCGTTTTGCAGGAGTTGCGGGTGCTTCGTGCGAGCGGCACACTTTTGTCGCTTACACCGGAGGGTTGGCGTGATACGTGGCGTGTCTCGGCGGGCGCGAATTACCACTATAACGAAAAGTGGACGGCGCGAGTGGGCGTGGCTTACGACCAGACCCCGGTATCCGATTTTTATCGGACGGTGCGTATTCCCGACCAGAGTCGAACCTGGTTGTCCCTGGGCGGGCAATATAAACCGGGCAAAAATTCCGCTATTGATGTGGGCTATACCCATATTTTCATGAATGATGCGGCGATAAATTCTGCGCTTGCACAGCCTTTGGCGCCATTTCCGATCGTGGGTACGTATAGCTCCATTTCAACCAATATCCTGAGTGTTCAATACACACACAGTTTTTAGTTGTGATGCGGAGGGAGGGTGAGAACCTTCCCTTTTTTCTGGAGTCCTGCCATGCAAATGCAAATTCGTAAAGTGGCCGTGCTGGGTGCGGGCGTGATGGGTGTGCAAATCGCCGCGCATCTGGTCAACGCCAACGTCGAGACGCTGCTGTTTGAACTCCCTGCCCGTGATGGTGATAAAAACTCCAATGTAATCAAGGCATTGGAGCTATTAAAAAAGCTCGATCCCTCGCCCCTCGCCAGCCCGGCCAGGCTCACCTTCATCCAGCCCGCCAACTACGAGCAGCATCTGGAGCAATTGCGCGACTGCGATCTGGTGATCGAGGCGATCGCCGAACGCATGGACTACAAATCCGAGCTGTACCGCCGTGTCGCGCCCTATATCGGCACTCAGGCGATTTTCGCCAGCAATACCTCCGGGCTGTCCATCAACCAACTGGCGCAGGCGTTCCCTGAGCATCTGCGTCATCGTTTCTGCGGCGTGCATTTTTTCAATCCGCCGCGCTACATGCATCTGGTCGAGTTGATCGCTTGCACGATGACCGAAGCGAGCTTGCTCGATCAACTGGAAACCTTCCTGGTTTCCACGTTGGGCAAAGGCGTGGTGCGCGCCAAAGATACGCCGAACTTTATCGCCAACCGCATTGGTGTGTTTTCCATGCTCGCCACCAAACATCATGCGGCAGCCTTCAATCTTGGTTTCGACACCGTGGATGCGCTGACCGGGCGCTATCTGGGTCGCCCCAAGAGTGCCACTTTCCGCACGCTGGATATCGTCGGCCTGGATGTTTTCGCCCATGTGGTCAACACCATGCGCGAGAATCTGACCGACGATCCGTGGCACAAGCATTTCGAGTTGCCGGGCTGGTTTGACTATCTGGTGGATCAGGGGTCGCTGGGGCAGAAGAGTAAACGCGGCATTTACCAGAAGATCGGTAAAGAGATTCATGTGCTCGATCTTGCGACCCGCGAATATCGCCTGTCCGACGCGCGTGTGGACGATGGCGTAAAAGACATCCTGAAGGAACGCGACTGGGCGAAGAAGCTGGCCGGTCTGCGCGGTCATCCGCATCCGCAGGCGCAATTCCTCTGGGCGGTGTTCCGCGACGTGTTCCACTACTGCGCGCTGCAACTGACGGAAATTGCCGACAACGCGCGCGATTTTGACTTCGCGGTGCGCTGGGGCTTCGGCTGGGATAACGGCCCGTTTGAAATCTGGCAGGCGGCGGGCTGGCAACAGGTGGCGAACTGGATTGCCGCCGACATCGCGGCGGGCATGACAATGGCTTCCACGCCGCTGCCCGCCTGGGTGGTTGAGACTGATCGCATGGGGGTTCATGCTGAACAAGGTTCACTGTCACCCGTTGACGGAAAATATCAACCTCGTTCCACGCTTCCCGTCTATCGCCGCCAACTGTTCCCCGACCGTCTGCAAGGTGAAACTGCGCACTATGGCGACACGGTGTTCGAGACCGAAGAAGTGCGTCTATGGCACATGAACGACGGCATCGCCATGGTCAGTTTTAAGAGCAAGATGCACACCATCAGCAACGGCGTGCTCGACGCGCTGTTGCGCGCCGTGGACGAGGCCGAAGCGCATTTCAGCGCATTGATTATCTGGCAGACCGAGCCGCCGTTCTCCTACGGCGCGAATTTGCTGCAACTGATGCAGGGTGTGCAGGAACCGGATGCCGGTCTGCTCGGCAAGCTCAAGCAAGCGGCGAACCGCGTCAAATTTACCGTCGCGGGCGGCGGCGGAGTGGGCGATGTATTCAACGCCGCCACCGGTAACGTGCCGCATGTCGAAGCCGTGGTCGCCAAATTCCAGCAAGTCTCGCAACGTCTGAAATACGCGCTGGTGCCCACCATTGCTGCCGTAGATGGCTTGGCGCTGGGCGGCGGCTGCGAATTTTCCATCCACTGCACCCGTATCGTCGCTACGCTGGAAAGCTACATCGGCCTGGTCGAAGTCGGCGTCGGCGTATTGCCGGCGGGCGGCGGCTGCAAGGAAATGGCGCAACGCGCGTCTGCCGAGGCGCAACGCTTCGCCAACGACAACCGCGTGGATGTCTTTCCCTTCCTGCGGCGTTACTTTCAGAACATCGCCATGGGCGAAGTCGCCAAGAGCGCGGAACTGGCGCGCGAGATGGGCTATTTGCGCCCATCGGATCGCATCGTGCTGAACCGTTTCGAACTGCTGCATGTCGCGAAACAAGAGGCCCGCGCGCTGACCGCCACCGCCTATCGCCCGCCGCTGCACCAGCGCCAGATCACCGTGGCCGGTCGTACCGGCATCGCCACCCTGAAGGCCGCGATGCTCAACATGAAGGAGGGCGGTTTCATCTCCGAACACGATTACAACATCGGCTGCCGCGTCGCAGAAACCATGTGCGGCGGCGATGTGGACGCAGGTTCTTTAGTGGACGAACAATGGCTGCTCGACCTGGAACGCAAGAATTTCATGGAACTGCTTGCCACCGACAAGACCCAGGCCAGGATCGAACACATGCTCAAACACAGCAAGGCGTTGCGGAACTAAGTGGTGTAATGGGAATTATTTGGATTGTATATTTAGTAAAAGGGATGATTCATGAATGAGATAGCTCTAGTTTCAAATGAAGTACCAATTGAAGTTCCGAAAGATGAGGTGGACGATTTTTACAGTGATGATGATCTTTTTAAAATTTCCTCATGGGGTGCTGATTTGAGTTTCAGGGAGCTCATATCGAGATATGACGAAAATGAGTTGGTAAAACCTGAGCTTCAGAGAAATTATGTTTGGGACAAAGCAGAGGCATCGCGATTTATTGATTCAGTTTTGCTCGGGTTGCCTGTGCCAAGTATCTTTCTCGCCAAGACTCAAGATGAAAAGCTATTAATTATTGATGGTTATCAAAGACTGATGACCGTGAGAGATTTTGTTAAAGGTGTTTTTTCAAAAGATAAATCTGTTTTTAAATTATCAAAGAGCGAAAAGATTCATGACAGATGGAAAGGAAAGGCATTCGTTGAGCTGACAGATGATGAGCAAAGAAAGATAAGAAACACGACTATTCATGCAATAATTTTCATGCAGCAACATCCATCATATGGAGACACAAGCCTCTTTCAAGTTTTTGAACGAATAAATTCGAGTGGAAGAACTTTATTGCCGCAAGAAATAAGGAATTGTGTTTATCAGGGGCCAATAAATTCACTTCTTTTCGAACTTAATACCAACAATAAATGGCGTGAACTTTGGGGGCGTGAGGGCGCTGATGAGCGGATGCGAGATCTCGAATACATCTTACGTTTCTTTGCTCTTTCTGATGATGGAATACTCAAGTCAGATAAGGCTCCATCTAGCATTTCATTAAAAAAATATCTCAATCAGTACATGGATTCTGTGAATCGACAGGAATTAATAGCTTCGTTTAAGTCGAGATTTGAAATGGGAATTGATTTCACATATCAGCATTTCGGTATTGGTGCTTTCCATAACATATCTCCATCAGAGGCAGGAAGATTGGTTCCACGCTTTAGCCCAACGATTTTTGATTCTGTATTGATTTCAGTTGATGTGGCAATTAGGAATGGTATTGCATCTAAAAATAAAGATGGACTTGAAGGTAGGCGTTTGGAAATATTGAAGGATCAGGACTATCAGAAACTTCTTTCTCAAGAAACCATGAGAGTTCCAAATATAAGAAAAAGAGTGGGAGGGATGTTTAATGCGTTGTTCGGGATCGAAATGACATGAATAACGTCGCTGTAAAAAAGATTCTAGATGATTGCCTTTTGGAGCTAGAGAGTATTGCTGCACTGCTAATTGGAATTGGGGATGGTGCAAAGCCAACACCTTATATTAAAAAATATGCCGTAATCCGCGCAACGGGCAGCATCGAAATAGCGTTTAAGCAAATTATTGCAGACAAGATAGACAGGGATAGCCATGTTCAGGTTAAGAATTTCATAAAAAGAAAAATTCGTGATTCATCATGCAATCCAAAACTGGGCATGATTGAGTCCATGCTTACGGAGTTTGATGATAGATGGCGAGCAAGATTCGATGAGCAAATGGCGCTGGATGATAAACCGAGACTTAAGGGTGCGCTGACCCACTTGGTGGATGCACGCAACGAGTTTGCTCATGGCGGAAATCCAGATATGGAGATCGATACTACGATTAGCTATTACAAAGACGGTGTTAAAGTTTTGGGGATTTTAGATGGCGTTGTTCATCATAACTTTGATGTCGACGATTTGATTTGATATTCGTAAAACAACATGACGACACCGCTTATCCCACAATCCGATTTCAA
>CAYLOK010000002.1:0-44567 GCA_964385275.1 uncultured Gallionella sp.
GGCACCACGGTGTTGTAGGCGCGCGCCAGACGGGTGATGGAGTCGAGCAGGATGATGACATCCTTCTTGTGTTCGACCAGGCGTTTGGCTTTTTCCAGCACCATTTCAGCGACTTGTACGTGGCGGCTGGCCGGTTCGTCGAAGGTCGAGGCAACCACTTCGCCGCGCACGGTGCGCGTCATTTCGGTCACTTCTTCCGGGCGCTCGTCGATCAGCAGTACGATCAGCGTGGCATCGGGATTGTTCGCCGAGATGGAATGCGCGATGTGTTGCAGCATCACGGTCTTGCCGGATTTCGGCGAGGCGACCAGCAGGCCGCGCTGGCCCTTGCCGATCGGGGCGACGATGTCGATGATGCGGCCGGTGATATTTTCTTCGGCGCGAATGTCGCGCTCCAGTATCAGCGGTTGGGTCGGGAATAGCGGGGTGAGATTCTCAAACAGAATCTTGTTCTTGGCATTTTCGGGCGGCTCATCGTTGACCTTGTCAACTTTTACCAGCGCGACATAACGCTCGCCGTCTTTCGGGGTGCGAATCTCGCCCTCGATCGAATCACCGGTGTGCAAATTGAAGCGGCGTATCTGGCTGGGGCTGACATAAATGTCATCCGGGCCGGCCAGATAGGAAGTGTCCGGCGAGCGCAGGAAGCCGAAGCCATCCGGCAGGATTTCCAGTGTGCCATCACCGTAAATGCTTTCGCCCTTTTTCGCGTGGCTTTTCAGCAGTGCGAACATCAGGTCTTGCTTGCGCATGCGGTTGGCGTTCTCGATTTGATTGGCCGCAGCCATTTCAACGAGTTCGGTAATGTGTTTGAGTTTTATTTCAGATAGATGCATGGCGATGCGCGAAGGATGATTGAATAGAGATGAGGATAGGCTGAAACGGGGTGGGAGTGACCACCCGCATGGCCTGGACGTGTTCGTTGGTTATTGTTTTGCCTGGAACGGTGCGCCCCGGAAGGCGATGCGGGTGTGACAGTAAACGCTTTAGATGTGGCTGTCAATAAAAGCTGTTAGTTGCGATTTGGACAGTGCGCCCACTTTGGTCGCTTCGATGTTGCCGTTTTTGAACAACATCAGGGTAGGAATGCCGCGCACACCGAACTTCTGCGGTGTCTGCTGGTTCTCGTCCACGTTGAGTTTGGCTACAGTCAGGCGACCCGCGTATTCCTTGGCGATTTCGTCCAGGATGGGGGCGATCATGCGACATGGGCCGCACCACTCAGCCCAGTAATCTACCAGCACGGGCAGCGCAGCCTGGGTAACTTCGGCATCAAAAGTTGCATCGGTAACGTAAATGATATGTTCGCTCATGATTGAATCTCGCTTTGGATTAGGGGTGGCTACAAAATGTAGTGCTGTGGGAATTGAGTAAGGTTTTATCACGTCAGCGCGCATCCTATCTAAAAAATGGCGTGCTGTGAAGTGTGAGCATTGCGTTGCTGTCTGCATTTTCTGTGTCAGACAGGCGGAGTTCTGCATGCTCAGTGGCTTACCCTTGATAGCAGCCGCGCAACTTTTAATTATGATTTTGCGTGTTTGAGTGAGGTTTGTCGCGTATCGCCGTGTCACGCGCTCCGTCAGGCGAATGGCCGGGGTCGGCGGCGTTCGTTTTTTCTGTAAAGAAACGGTAGGTGTTCCGGCCGCAATTTTTTGCGTGATACATTGAAACATCCGCCATGCGCAGCAAGGTGTCGAGCTCTTGCCCGTTATCGGGATACAGGGCGATACCGATGCTGATTGAAGACAACACCTCGACTTTGCCGATACCGAAGGGTTCGGACAGTTCGGCAAGAATTTTCTCTGCAATCAGAGAGATCGTATTCACCGTTCGCAAGTCGGTGAGCAGCACCACAAATTCATCGCCCCCGATCCGGCTGACGGTATCGGTCTCGCGGACAGATTGTTCCAGACGCTTGCTCACCATCTGGAGCAGTTGGTCTCCGGCATCATGACCCAGGGTGTCGTTGACCTGTTTGAACTTGTCCAGGTCGAGGAACAGCACCGCTACCATCGCGTTCTCCCGCGCAGCACAGGCGATTGCCTGCCTGAAACGGTCGTGCAGCAGTAAACGATTGGGCAGCCTGGTCAATGCATCGTGATAGGCGAGAAATTCGATTTTGTCATCAATCGCTCCGCGTTCCGCCAAGTCAGAGAAAATGGCGATGTAGTTGGACAAGTTTCCATTGCGGTCGTGGACGGCGCTGATGTCCAGCCATTTGAGATGTATCTCGCCATTCTTCTTTTTTGCCCATATTTCTCCGCGCCAGACGCCATTGGCGGAGAGTTGATGGCGCATCGCGAGATAAAAAGCCTCGTCGTGGTGAACTGAAGAAAACAAGCCCGGATTCTTGCCGACAACTTCTTGCTCGGTGTATCCGGTGACGGTCGCAAATGCGCGATTGACCGAGATAATGTTGTTGTCGGTATCGGTGATGACGACGGCTTCGCGGCTATTGGCGAGCACCTGTTCCGATAGCCTTTGCTGTTCGATTGAGCGCAACAGGTCGGTGACATCATGCACGAAAATAACCAGTAAATTACGGCTGCCATCCTTGTGGAACAGCGGTGATTTCACGACATCGAAGTCGCGTTTGGAGCCGTCAGAAAGGGGGATGCTCTCAAAGCTTCTGCTGGGCGATTTATTTTCCCATGCTGCCGTGTCCGAAGACACGCAGGCTTCGAAGATGGCGTGATAGGCCGGGGGGAGTGAATCCGCCAGTTCCAGATCGGTCTTGCCCTGCCAGTTCAGGCCTTCCATATCGAATGATTGCAGTGCGGCATGGTTGGCCGCCAGCCAGCGTCCGGCGCCATCCTTGAACAGGATAAAGTCAGGTGAAGCATTGATGAGTGTCGTGAAGCTCTCTTCGCACAAAAAAGTTGAGCTGGAGGTGACATCTCCGACGAATTTATAGCCTTTCCCGTAGACCATTTTGATCAGGGTATCCGCGCCGGGATCGGCTTTTTTCAATTGGGATTTGATCTCGGAAACGCAGCGCGCAATGCTTGAGTCCGAGGCGGAAAATCCGCCCCACACCGATTGAATCAAATCTTCCTTGGTCACCAGCTTGCCCGCGTTGAGGATAAGCTCAACGAGAACGGACAGTTCCTTGGCCTGAAGTTTTATTTCACCCGCGCGATGGTGCTGAACACCTGAATGACTATCGACATGAAAACCGTTGAAACTCGCCTGAAATTTCCGTTTCATTATCGCACCGCTTGGAGATGATGGGTTTTGGGTTCTTTTATCGTGAACAACCAACGACTAATTCCCCATGGTTACACAACTTTTCGGATAAATCTTTACCGAATTCTTAGCTGAAGCTTTTTGCCGACCTGCCATCCGTGGGTTGTCAATATCCATTCTGCAACTCCGGCAGTATAGGCGTTGGGCGATGATTCAACAGTATTCTCTTATATGTTCAGGCCGTTCGCTGTTGAATGGCCCTATAAAATTGCCTGATTTTTTCTGCGGGGGCTCTGTTAAAATGCCCGGACTTTTGCCAATTGGAGTACTGCCATGACTTACGTTGTTTCGGAAAACTGTATCAAATGCAAATTCACCGACTGCGTGGATGTGTGTCCGGTGGACTGCTTTCGTGAAGGCCCGAACTTTCTGGTGATTGATCCTGATGAGTGCATTGATTGCACCCTGTGCGTAGCCGAATGTCCGGCTGAGGCGATTTTTGCCGAGGAAGACCTGCCCGAAGATCAGCTCCATTTCACCGCGTTGAACGCCGAGTTGTCCAAACTGTGGAGTGTGATAGTCGAAAAGAAAGAGCCGCCTGCCGATGCCGATGAGTGGGTCAGCGTGAAAGAAAAACTGCATCTCCTCGAACGTTAAACGTCTGGATAACCTGAATTGCTCAGTTCAGGAACACGTTTGAATTATTACGATCTTGTAGCCCGGCATATTCTTGGTTGCCACATGCCGCCCGATTTGCGCGGTGCAACGGTGTTGTTGCCCAACTACCATGCCGCGCAGCCGCTGGCGCAGGCGTTAAGCAGCGCGGCGGGATTGCCGGCTCTGCTGTTGCCGCAAATGGTTACGCTCACCGATTGGGTGCAGTCCGTGCCGTTAGCTGCCCCCATCCAGTCCGACACCCGGCGCATCGCCACGCTTTATCAGGTGTTGCGAGAGCGTCGCTGGTTTCCCGATGCGGACTTGTGGGGTCTGTCGCGTGAATTGCTGGCGCTGATGGACGAACTGACACGCCATCACGTAGCCCTCCCCGAAAGCGCAGAAGAATTTGCCCGCCAACTGGCCGAGGCCTATCAGGCGCGCAGCGGGCAGGCGATGCAGTTCGAGGCGCGGGTGGTGCATGAGCTCTGGTATGCGATGGCGGCGCAGGACGATTTGAATGCGTCCGTCGCCTGCCAGCAGCGTCTGGCGCTGTTGGCGCGACAGGTGGAATCCCCCTTGTATGTGTTGCAAACCTGCGATCCGGCGATACCCGAAGCGCGCTTTCTGCAAGCATGCCGTGCCCGTGTGGCGGTGACGGTGTTCGACCTGCGCGAAATGGCGCAAGCCGAACCTTCCTGTGAACTGCTGGCCTGCGCCTTGCAACAGAATAGCCACAGCGCCGGTCTGCTCAGCGCGGCGGCAGGGCTGAAAACGGCTGCTGCACTGGATTCGCGTCTGCGACTGTTTGCCGCGCACGGCCTGGAGCAGGAGGCGCAGTGCGCCGATGTGCAGGTGCGCCGCTGGTTGCTGGAAGGCAAACAATCCATCGCCGTGGTGGTGCAGGACAGACTGGCGGCGCGCCGCCTGCGCGCACGGCTGGAGCGCGCGCAGGTGCAGGTGCGGGACGAGACCGGCTGGACCTTTGCCACACTGTCGGTCAGCACGGTGCTGATGCGCTGGCTGGAGGCGCTGCAGGGCGACTTTTACTATCAGGATGTGCTCGACCTGCTCAAGTCGCCTCATCTGTTCGCCGAGAATCCGGCATTGCGCAAACAGGCTGCCTACCAGTTCGAACAGTTGGTGCGCAAGCACGGCGTGGTTGCGCATTTGCGGGATTTCATCGCTATCGCCGAACGCGAAGCGCCGGAGCTGGTACAGCCGCTGGTACGCCTGCGGCAGGCGAAGCTGGCTATGCCCGTCAGGAGCGCGCCGCTTTCCAAATGGCTGCATGCCCTGCATAACAGCCTTGAGATACTCGGCGTCATCCGGGGCTGGCATCAGGATGCGGCGGGGCAGCAGTTGTTGCAGTTACTGGCGCTGTGGCGGGAGGAGTTGCAGTCAGATTCCACGACTTGCAGCTGCGCCGAGTGGCGTCGCTGGCTGTCGCAACAACTCGACCTGAACACTTACCGCGATGTGTCGGCGGAAAGCCCGGTACTGTTCACCCATCTGCCCGCCACCCGCTGGCGCTCTTTCGATGCGGTGCTGCTGCTGGGCTGCGATGCGCTGCATTTGCCCGCCCCGGCGAACGCCGGGCAATGGTTCAACGACGCGGTGCGCGCCAGCCTGGGTTTGCCGTTGTCCGGCGCGCAACAGGCACAGGTGCGCGATGACCTGCTGGCGCTGCTGGCGCTGAACGATACCGTGCTGGTCACCTGGCAGGCCAGTCAGAATGGCGAACCGAATTTGCTCAGCCCGTATTTCGAGATGCTGCGCGCCTTGCATCTGCTGGCGTTCGGGCATGATCTGATGGATACGGAGCTGGGCGGGATGCTGGAGTGGGCGCAGGTCAGGATGCAGGATTCAGACCGCAGGGGTCTTCCCCGCACAACTAAGGGGCTAAGCCCCGAGTTGTTGCGTGAAGGATGCGGGATTCAGGATGCCGCAGTGATGCCGTGCCCCGTTGTGCCGGCGGAATTGATGCCGACGCGCATTTCGCCGTCCGGCTACAACTCGCTGGTGGCGTGTCCCTATCAGTACTTTGCGCGGCACGTCTTGCGTCTGAATGAGCTGGATGAGGTGCGCGAGGAGCTGGACAAGCGCGATTACGGCACCTGGGTGCATACGGTGTTGCAACGTTTTCACGCAGAAATTCCGTTGTTGCAAGGCTGCGACGAGGCCGGGCAAGTGTTGCGACGCATCAGCGCGGAGGTGTTTGCCGATGCGCTGGCGCATGATTATCTGGCACAAGCCTGGCTGCTGCGCTGGCAGGCGATGATCCCGGCCTATCTGGACTGGCAGCTGGAAAACGAGGACGCAGGCTGGTGTTATCAGGCCGCCGAGCAGTCCTTCAAGTTGCAAGTGTCGGAAAATCTGCTGTTGGGCGGGCGCATAGACCGCTTGGATGTACGGGTTGACGATGCCGGGATGTCTGCCGTGATTGACTATAAAACACAATCAATTCAAATACTTAAAAACAAGCTAAAAGAGCCGGGCGAAGACGTGCAGCTGGCCTGCTACGCGCAGGCTGTCGGAGCCGGTGCAGCGGCATTCGTCAGCCTGGAGGACGATAAGGTGCTGGCCGTCGCTCCCCCGCAGGACATCAGGGAGTTGGCGCAACTCAATCTTGAACGCTTGCAAACGGTATTCGCCCGGATGCGCGATGGGACAGGCCTGCCCGCCCACGGCGCGGAAAAGGTATGCGGCTATTGCGAGATGAAGGGGTTGTGCAGGCGGGGAGAGTGGGTGGAAGCAGCAGGGAAGGGAGAAGGGAGATACCCGCAAGGAGTAGGCCGTGCGGTGCCCGTAGCTGAAGCTATGACCGCTACGCTCAGAGGGAAGGGAGAAGAGGGAAGGGGGGTGGGGGGTGGATAATAGATTGGCGCTTGACCCGAAAAATAGCGTGGTGGTCGAGGCCTGTGCGGGCAGCGGCAAGACCTGGTTGCTGGTCTCGCGCATCGTGCGGCTGTTGCTCGATGGCGTGCCGCCCGGAGAGATTCTCGCCATCACCTTTACGCGCAAGGCGGCGCAGGAAATGCAGGCGCGACTGCGCGACTGGCTGTATGAACTCGCCTCCGGGGACGATGATCATGTGCGCGAATTCCTGCGCCAGCGCGCGGTGGACGAGGCTGACCTCGAACGGCTATTGCCGCGTGCGCGCCTGTTGTACCAGCAATTTTTGCTGGCCCGCCCCGGCATCACGCTCAGCACTTTCCACGGCTGGTTCATGCAGGTTTTGCAACGCGCACCGCTCGATTCGGGCAGCGCGGGCGGCGTGCAACTGGTCGAGCAGACCGCCGAACTGTGGACGGAAGCCTGGCAAACTTTTCTGGACGGTTTGCACAGTCAGCAGGGCAGTGAAACGGCGCTTGCGATGATGGCTTTGTTCGGGGAGCTGGGGTTGTCCAATACGCAAGACCTGCTGCGCAATTTTGCCGACAAGCGCAGCGAATGGTGGGCTTATAGCGCAGGGGAAAGCGACCCTCTGGCGTTTGCGCTGGAAAATCTGCGCAACGAATTTGACGTGGATATGGACAGCGATCCGATTGTGGAATTGTCCGCCGGTGCGCATTTTTCCGGCGACGTGCGGGCGCTGGCCGGATGTCTGAACGGATTGACCAAGGCCAGTGCGGCGCAGCAAAAGAAGGCGGCCAATCTGCTCGCGCCGCTGGACGGCACGTTGCCGCCAGCCGAGGTGTTCGTGCTGCTGTGGGACGAATTGTTCACCAAACAGAATACCCCGCGCGTTATCAAGGCGAACAAGGGGCAGGATGAGGTAACGCTGGGTCAGGCGGTCGAACTGGTGCGCGCACAAGTGCTGGACGCCTATAACCAGCGGCAGACACAAAGGCTCTACCAAAGCAACTGTCATGCGTTGCGTTGCGGGGTGGCCTTGCTGGAGACCTATCAGGAGCTGAAGCAGCGCCAGCAATTGCTGGATTTCGGCGATCTGGAATGGCGGGTGTGTCAGTTGCTGGGCGACAGCGATCATGCCGAATATATGCAATACAAGCTGGACAGCCGCTATCGTCATGTTCTGCTGGATGAGTTTCAGGACACCAACCCGCTGCAATGGCAGATATTGCAGGCGTGGTTCGCCGCCTCGGCGGCGGTGGACAGCCTGCCTGCCGTGTTTGTGGTGGGCGATCCCAAGCAGTCCATCTACCGTTTCCGTCGTGCCGATGCGCGGCTGTTCGGCGTGGTGCGCGAGTTTCTGCAAGACCATTACCATGCCGTGCATCTGAAAAAGAATGAAACGCGCCGCAATGCGCCCGCCGTGCTGGCTGCGGTGAACGGTGTGTTCGAAGGCCTGGCGGAATATGAGGGGTTTGAGCGGCATATTTCGCACCAGCAAACGCTGCCGGGTTATGTCGAAGTGTTGCCGCTGGCGGAGCCGGAAGAGACGGCGGCAGCGGGAAGCACGACATTGCAGTTGCGCAACCCGCTGCTGGAAGCCTATCCAGACCGGGAGGAAGGCGCGCGCGAACTGGAAGCGCGCCAGTTCGCCGAGAAAATCGGCGAGATGGTCGGCAACTGGCAAATCAGCGACGAAGGCGTGCTGCGTACGGCGCGATATTCGGACATCATGGTGCTGGTGCGCCGCCGCACCCATCTGAAAGTGTATGAACACGCCCTGCGCAACGCGGTCATTCCTTTTCTGACCTCGCGCCGGGGCGGGTTGCTGGACACGCTGGAAGCATCGGATATACAGGCGCTGCTGACCTTTTTGATTACCCCGTTTGCCGATCTGGCGCTGGCGCAGACCTTGCGCACGCCGATTTTTTCGTGCAGCGATGACGACTTGATGAGGATTGCAGATGCAGGATGCAGGATGAATCCTGGTTCTTGGTGGTTGCGTCTGAAACATCTGGTCGAGAGCGAAGCCGCCACGCCCGCCTTGCAGCGCGCCCATCGTTTGTTGCAGGGCTGGCTGACGCTGGCCGATAAATTGCCTGTGCATGATTTGCTCGACCGCATTTATTTCGAGGGCGACGCGCAGCATCGTTATGCCGCCGCCGTGCCGGAGGTGATGCGTGCCACGGTGCTGGCCAATTTGCAGGCTTTTCTGGAAATCGCGCTGAATGTGGATGCAGGGCGTTATCCCAGTCTGCCGGGCTTCTTGCGTGAACTGGCCGAGTTGCGTCGCGCCGACGACAACGAATCGCCCAGTGAGGGCAAAATCAGCCAGGCGGGCAATGCGCTGCGCATCTACACGGTGCATGAGGCCAAGGGGCTGGAAGCGCCCATCGTCTGGCTGCTCGATGCTAATGCCAAACCGCCCGCAGATCGCGGCTATGACGTGCTGGTGGACTGGCCGACCGACGCAAAAGCGCCTGTGCATTTTTCCATGTATGGCGATAAGGCCAGTCGTGGTCAGGTGCGCGAACATTACTTTGTGCAGGAGGACGCACTCGCGCGGCGCGAGGATTTGAATCTGCTGTATGTCGCAATGACCCGTGCCAAGCAGGCGCTGATGGTCAGCGGCAGCGGCGTGCAGCTCGAAGGCGTCTGGTATCAGCGCATCGCCGACGCAGTTGCTCAGGCGCAGGACACAAGGGGCAATCCATTGGCCGTGACTCAACCGGGTCAATCTACCCTGGGCGTTTCCCAATCC
Source organism: uncultured Gallionella sp. (assembly GCA_964385275.1). GTDB lineage: Bacteria > Pseudomonadota > Gammaproteobacteria > Burkholderiales > Gallionellaceae > Gallionella. Next base: position 9,458 of record CAYLOK010000002.1, read on the forward strand.
TCGCTCCTCAATCCTCAATCCTGTCATAAGGTGGATCAGCGACTGTGTGTGGCCTTGCCGGTCGGCACGCGCAAGCCCGTGATGAACGATGCGCAACGCTACGGCGTCTGGCTGCACGGGTTGATGGAACATCTGACCGATTCGGCAGCGTTTGACGATGCGCTGAAGGGCGCGTTACAGCGCAAACTGAACATCCCGTCCGGGCAGATGGACGCACTCTGGCAACATGCGCTGGACTTGTTGAACACCCCCGCCCTGTCGCGCTTCTTCGACGCGCGACAGCATCTGGCGGCCAGCAACGAGGTGGCGTATGTCAATGCGCAAGGGCAGTTGCGGCGCATGGACAGACTGGTCGAGTTTGCCGATGAAGTGTGGGTGCTGGACTATAAAACCGGCTCGAATAACGTATCCCACACGGCTCAGCTTGAAGAGTACCGTTTTGCGATGCAGGCTATCCATCCGCACAAGACCGTGCGCTGTGCGCTGATCTTTGCGGATGGTAAATTTGCTGAAGTCTGACTAAAAAGCTGTGGTATTATTTCGTCACCCAATTTATTTTATTGAAAGGATGCAACATGGAACATACCTTGCCAGCCCTGCCTTACGCGACCGATGCACTGCAACCGCACATGTCTGCCGAAACATTCGAATACCACTACGCCAAACATCATCAGGCTTATGTGACCAACCTGAACAACCTGATCAAGGGCACCGAATACGAGGCGCTGGATCTGGAAGCCATCATCAAGAAAGCCCCTGTCGGCGGTATCTACAACAACGCGGCTCAAGTCTGGAATCACTCGTTCTTCTGGAGCTGCATGAAGCCTGCCGGCGGCGGTCAACCTGTCGGCGCGCTCTTGGATGCCATCAACGCAAAGTGGGGCAGCCTGGACGAATTCAAGAAAGCCTTCCAGGCCTCGGCTGTGGGCAATTTCGGTTCCGGCTGGACATGGCTGGTGAAGAAGGCTGACGGTTCTGTTGACATCGTCAACATGGGCGCTGCCGGAACACCGCTGACCACCGGCGATACAGCTCTGCTGTGCGTGGATGTGTGGGAACACGCCTATTACATCGACTACCGCAACCTGCGTGCCAAGTTCGTCGAAACCTATATGAACAGTCTGGTCAATTGGGACTTCGCTGCAAAAAACTTCGCTTAAAGCGCAGCTCGTTTTATAGAAAATCCCGGAGCCTCCCCCGGGATTTTTTTCGCCCGGCCATTGTAAACGCTGTGCTTCACGAGACTGCCGAAGATAGGGATTGCGAGGTGTTTTTGTCCATGCCAGCGCTCTTGTGTGGCAGAATCGGCACTGCCATTACAACCATCAGGGAGTTTGAATCATGTCTTCGGAAAATGACCGTGTTTCGTCAATGAATCCAGCGGAGGGAGATGTTCAGGAGCGCCGCGTCCGGCATGATTTGCGGCTGGTTTTTGAAAGTTCCTGCCGGATAACCTTGCCGTTCTTTGATCGCGAACAGGGGGCCGCCTCACATACTTTGTATGCGCGTCAGACTTTGCGTGACGCCTACCCGGAATTGACGCAGCAGGAGGTTGCCATCCTTTTTTCCGCAGTGGAAAGATTTCACCTGGCTTCCCGCACCAGATAGGCGGATATTTGAGGTGTCTTCAGTGAACATGCGCTTCAGAAACGGCACCCGTCGCTATTTGGGCGCCGCGCTATGTACATCGCTGCTTTTTGCCAGTATCACTGCGAGTGCCGCAGCGTTTTCGCTAAGTGTCGCCGACATCGCGTCACCGGTCTTTAGCGCGCGGGGCATCAGACTGGTTTTGCCTGCGGACGGTTCGGCCGATTTGCAAATTGCAAATTTCAAGGCGCAGCAGCGCGAGTTTCGCAATATTCATGTACGCTGTGCCGGATTCACGTTGTCGTCGGCTCAGCTGGCCTGCCGCAAAGGCAAGCTGGATGCAATGCCCGGCGCGAATCTTGAATTTTCCTATGATTTTGTCACGCGGCGTTTACAACTGGCGCTGGTGGATGCCAGCGGCGAGTCGTGGCAGGTGGACGGTGCTTTGGGCGAGCGCGCCTGGCAGGTTTCCGCGCAGTTGCACAATGCGCAGAGCCGTCGGATAGCGCCCTGGCTGCCGCCGGATGTGCCGCTGCCGAATCAGGGGACGCTGAACGGCAGTTTACGCGTCAGCGGTAATGTGTCCGGTGCGGATGCAGTGAATGCCGACGTGCAGTTGGCTGAGGTCGGTTTCAGCGATGCCAGCGGCTTGCATGCGGCGGAAAAATTGCGCGGCGACATCAAGTTTTCGGCCAGACGCAACGGCATTGAATGGAACTGGCAAGGCGATGTCGCGTGGCAATCCGGCGAGCTGTTCTGGCAGCCGCTGTATTTGCAGGGCGGCAGTCATGCATTGAGCGCGTCCGGTCGCTTTGACGGCAAAATTTTCAAAATTGAACAAGCTGTGGTCGATTTGCCGGAGGTGGGGCGGGTGCAATTTTCCGCCGCCGTGCGGCAAGGCCGTTTGCTGGAAGGCACGCTGCGCGGCCGGAATTTGGCGCTGCCGAAGCTGTTCGAAGTCTATGCCAAACCATTTTTGGACAAAGGGGTGCTGGCCGATGCCGTGTTGTATGGCCGCGCCGATGTGGATGGGCAATATCGCGACGGTGCAGTGCAATCGCTGCGGCTTGGGTTGCACGATATGGGGATTCTGGATGCGGAGCAGCGCTTTGCCTTGCTCGATGTGAATAGCGAAATAGACTGGCGTCTGGATGCACCCAGTGCTGCACGGATTGCTTTTTCCGGAGGGGAATTGCTGGGTGTGGCGCTAGGGGCGGGGCAGTGGACGGTCAACATGAACGGGCTGGATTTCGCCGTGCCGCAGGCGGAATTAGCGATATTGGATGGCAAGCTGGATTTGCGCAATTTACATATTTATCAAAGGGGTGATGCATGGCGCTGGAAATTTGCCGGTTCGCTTTCGCCGATCTCGATGGAGCAATTCAGCAATGCGGTGGGTTTGCCCAGAATGCTGGGCACGTTGGCGGGGCGCATCCCTCAGGTGAGCTATGACGGCAACAGGATTAACGTGGAGGGTGCGCTATTGTTTAATGTGTTTGATGGTACTGTCGTTGCAACGCGTCTTGAATTGGCTAATGCGTTCGGGCGTTCGCCGCAACTTTCCGGCAACCTTTTGATGCGCAATCTCGATCTGGATTTGCTGACGCGAACCTTTTCGTTCGGCAACATGCAAGGCCGTCTGGATGCGGATGTGAATAATCTGCAATTGCAGGACTGGCAGCCGATGCGCTTCGATGCGCGTTTGTACAGCAGCGCCGGAACCTATCCCCGGAAAATCAGCCAAAGGGCTGTCCAGAATATTTCGGCACTGGGTGGCGCGGGTGCGGCTGCCGCGATACAGCGCAGTTATCTGCGTTTTTTCGAAAATTTTGGTTATGATCGTATCGGCTGGAGTTGCGTGCTGCGCAACGGCGTGTGTGCGATGGGCGGAATAGATGACTCGAACAGTGGCACGTATGCCATCATCAGGGGCGGAGGCATTCCTGCCATCAGCGTGATGGGCTACAATCGCGCCGTGTCGTGGCGTGAATTGCTCACGAGGCTGAAACGAGTGACGCAAAACAATGTAAAGCCGATCGTTAAATAAAGGAGTCGTGATGAAAACGAACGTAGTGAGTTTCGCTAAAAAATTCTGGATAGCATTACCGCTGGCGGCATTTGCACTGAGTGCCTGTGTAACGATCAATATTTACTTCCCGGCGGCGGCGGCTGAAAAGGCGGCCGACAAGATCATCGAGGAAGTCTGGCAAACGCAACCGTCCGATAAATCTGCCGAACCCGTCGTGAAGGAGACAAAATGAAGAACCTGCTCAATTATCTGTTCGCGCTGCTCGCACTCGTTGCGTCATTCAACGTACATGCGGCGGCTGATCTCGAAGTCAACACGCCGGGGGTGAATGCCGTCAAGGCCAGCATGCAGGCACGCCACGGGCAGCTGGCGGGCTATTACGCCAGCGGTGCGGTCGGCCTGACGATGGATGGCATGATTTCCGTGCGCGATGCCGGGTCCGTGCCATTGGCCGCACGCCAGACGGTGAATGGGCTGGTGGCAGCCGAAAATCGGGATCGTGACGCGCTGTACGCTGAAATCGCCAACGCCAACGGACATCCCGAATGGCAGGCGGAAATCCGCAACACTTTCGCACAACGCTGGATACAGCGCGCGCAGCGCGGCTGGTGGGTGCTGACCAATAACGGCTGGACACAAAAGTAGGCGATAACTCGACCTCTCCTCTCCCTTCGTGGAGAGGAGTAAAAAGCAGCCGCCTTGAGCGGCTCATTATTTTTTGAGGATATTAAATTGAATCCAACTCTGGTTTTCGACATTGAAACCGTTCCCGACATCAGGGGATTGCGCACCCTGCACGGGCTGGATGAGCGCGTCAGCGACTCGGAAGTAGCGGAGATGGCCTTTCAGCAGCGCCGTCAGAAAACCGGCAGTGACTTTATTCAGCACCATTTGCAGCGGGTGGTGGCGATTTCCTGCGTGTTGCGCGAGGGCAGTAACTTCAAGGTCTGGTCGCTGGGCGGGCTGGATGAAGATGAAGGCAGTCTGATTCAGCGCTTTTTCGACGGCATAGACAAATACACGCCGCAGCTGGTGTCGTGGAACGGCAGTGGTTTCGACCTTCCCGTGCTGCATTATCGCGGTCTGATCCACGGCGTGCAGTGTGCGCGCTACTGGGATATGGGCGAAGACGACCGCGAATTCAAGTGGAACAACTACATCAGCCGTTACCATATGCGCCATCTGGATCTGATGGATTTGCTGGCCATGTACGGCGGACGCGCCAATGCGCCGCTGGACGATCTGGCCAAACTGATCGGTTTTCCCGGAAAGTTGGGCATGGACGGCAGTAAAGTCTGGGAGGCGTACCAGCAGGGGCAATTGGCGGAGATTCGCAACTACTGCGAAACGGATGTGGTAAATACCTATCTGGTATTCGCGCGCTTCCAGATGATGCGCGGGGTGTTGAGCCGCGACGGTTTCAGGCAAGAGTGCGAACTGGTGCGCAGTGAGCTGGGCAAGCTCGATTTGCCGCATTGGCAGGAATATCTGGCAGCCTGGCCCGAAGCCTGATGTTGGAATATCGTCGTGTCTGGTTGGCCGGGGGCTGGTTGCTGATAGCGCTGGTCGTGTATTTTTCACTCGCTCCGCACCCGCCCGAACCGCTGACGTTTGAAAATTCGGACAAGTTCGAACATGCTTTTGCCTATGCCATGCTATCGCTGTGGCTCAATCAGCTTTACGCGTCGGTTCGCGCGCGCGCGGTGGTGATCGTGACGCTGGTCGGGTTGGGTGTCGGACTGGAATTTGTGCAGGGCTGGACGGGATACCGCATGTTTGATGTTCTGGATATGCAGGCAAACAGCGTCGGGGTGTTGCTGGGATGGTTCCTGGCGCTTACTCCGATAGGACGTTCATTTGCCTGTATCGAGAGCCGTCTCTGGCGCGATAAAATTTTAAGAAACTGGAACTGAAATGACTATAGATAACAGAGTGACCATCGAATCGCTGGATCAGGAAGGTCGCGGTATCGCGCATGCAGATGGCAAGGTGATTTTCATCGAAGGCGCGTTGACCGGCGAAGTGGTGAGCTACGCCTCCTATCGCAAGAAACCGTCGTTCGAACTGGCGCAAATGACCACGCTGCACCGTGCCGCTTCTATCCGCGTGCAGCCAAAATGCGTGCATTACGGTGTATGCGGCGGTTGTTCCATGCAGCATCTCGATACACGGGTGCAGGTGGCGGTGAAGCAGCGCATTCTGGAAGACAGCCTGGCGCGCATCGGCAAAGTCAAACCGGAAACCATACTGCCTGCCATTTACGGCCAGAGCTGGGGTTATCGCGAGCGTGCGCGAATATCGGCCAAGTATGTTATTAAAAAGGAAAAAATGCTGGTCGGCTTCCACGAGAAGCGCAGCAGTTTTGTCGCCGACATGCAAAGCTGCGAAATCCTCGCGCCCAAAATCGCCGGACTAATCAAGCCGCTGGCTGATTTGCTGGCCGGGCTGTCCATCCGCGACAAGATGCCGCAGATTGAAGTGGCGGTGGGCGAACAAGTGGATGCGCTGGTGCTGCGCGTGATGGCACCGCCGTCCGCCAGCGATGAAGCCGCGTTACGCGCTTTTGCCGACCAGCATCAGGTGCAGTTCTGGCTGCAATCCAAAGGGCCGGAAACCATCGTCCCGTTCTATCCGCTGGAGGCGGCCGCGCTGTCTTACAGCCTGCCGGAATTCGGCATCACCATGCCGTTCGCGCCCAGCGAGTTCACCCAGGTGAACAGCGAGTTGAATCGGGTGATGATCAGCCGCGCCATCCGTTTGCTCGCGCCGCAGACGCATGAACGTATCGTCGATTTCTTCTGCGGTCTGGGCAATTTCACCCTGCCGATTGCCCGCAGCGGCGCACAGGTGCTCGGTATCGAAGGCAGCGACGCGCTGGTGAAACGCGCGGCGCAAAATGCCAGGACGAATGAGTTGTCCGGCAATACTGAATTCCGCTCGATGAATCTGTTCGAGATGACCGAAGCCTCGCTTGCCAGTCTGGGCAAATTCGACAAGTGGCTGATCGACCCGCCGCGCGACGGCGCGATGGAACTGGTGAAAGCCATCACCCCGGAAATCGCCCCGGAGCTGATTGTCTATGTGAGCTGTAACCCAGCCACGCTGGCACGCGATGCGGCCGAACTGGTGCAACGCGGGTACAGGTTGAAATCCGCCGGGGTGATGAATATGTTCCCGCAGACCTCGCATGTGGAATCCATTGCCGTGTTTGAGAAGGGTTGAGATGAAACGATATGAGGATCTGGTTGCCGACGCGCTGGTGCGCGTGAAAGAGATCATGCCGTGGGATTTGAGTCGTCGTCTGGCAGAGGGTGATGCGCCTGTGCTGCTCGACGTTCGCGAACCGGCGGAATTCGCCACGTTGCGCATTCCGGGTTCGATCAACGTGCCGCGCGGCGTGCTGGAGCAATCCTGCGAATGGGATTTTGACGAGACAGTGCCGCTGCTGGCAGCCGGACGCGAACAGGAGATTGTGGTGGTCTGCCGCTCAGGTTACCGCTCAGCCCTTGTTGCCGATGTGATGCAACAGATGGGGTTTTCCCGTGTGGTGTCTCTCAAGACCGGCGTGCGCGGCTGGAACGATTATGAACAACCGCTGGAAGACGCGGCAGGGAATCAGGTGGATGCGGATGCAGGCGACGAACTGCTGGCATCCCGAGTACGTCCCGAACAGCGCAAGCCGAAAGCGGTTCAACCCTGATTTCTAGTTTGCGCCTCGCTTCAGTTTCGAGAATGCGCTGGCTATCGCGTTCGGAACGGCGGGTTTAACGTTTTCTGTTTTCGCTTGGTTGCGGTTTACGGGTTGTCTTTGTATTTCACGAGAATGGGTATTGGCTTTTGGCGCGGTATCCGTCAATCGCATGGTCAGGGCGATGCGTTTGCGTTGGGCATCCACTTCCAGAACTTTGACTTTGACGATTTGCCCGGCCTTGACCACGCTGTGCGGGTCTTTGACGAAGGTGTTGGACAGTGCGGAAATATGCACCAGCCCGTCCTGATGCACGCCGATGTCCACAAATGCGCCGAAGGCAGCGACGTTGGTCACGACCCCTTCCAGAATCATGTCGGGCTGCAAGTCGGAAATCTGTTCCACGCCTTCGCGGAAAGTAGCGGTGGTGAATTCGGGACGCGGGTCGCGACCGGGTTTCTCCAACTCTTTCAGAATATCGGTAATGGTCGGAATGCCGAACTGTTCGCTGACATAAGCCGCCGGGTTGAGCGATTTGAGCAATGCGCTATTGCCGATCACGCCTTTTATATCCTGCTTGATGTCGGCAAGGATGCGTTTCACCAGCGGGTAGGATTCGGGATGTACGGTCGAGGCGTCCAGCGGATTGGCACCATTCATGATGCGCAAGAATCCCGCCGCCTGCTCGAAAGCCTTTTTGCCTAGACGCGGCACGTCCAGAAAGGACTGCCGCGTGGCGAATCTTCCCTGCTGGTCACGGTAGGCGACGATATTCTGCGCCACTGTGCTGTTCAGCCCTGATACGCGCGCGAGCAGGGGGGCGGAGGCGGTGTTCACATCCACGCCCACCGCATTCACGCAATCCTCCACCACCGTATCCAGCGAGCGCGCCAATTGCGTCTGGCCGACATCGTGCTGGTACTGGCCTACGCCGATGGATTTCGGGTCTATCTTCACCAGCTCCGCCAGCGGGTCTTGCAATCTTCGGGCGATGGATACCGCGCCGCGCAAGCTGACATCCATGTCGGGCAATTCTTTTGAGGCATATTCGGAGGCGGAATACACCGATGCACCCGCCTCGGACACCACCACGTTGATGAGTTTCAGTTCGGGACGCAGTTTGATCAGGTCGAGCGCCAGTTTGTCGGTCTCGCGCGAGGCCGTGCCGTTGCCGATGGCGATCACTGAAACGCGGTGCTTTTCAGCCAGTTTCGCCAGCGTGTGCAACGACCCGTCCCAATCGTTTCTGGGCTGATGGGGATAGATCACGGCGGTGTCCACTACCTTGCCGGTTTCATCCACCACCGCGACTTTCACACCGGTGCGGATGCCGGGATCGAGTCCCATGGTGGCGCGAGGCCCGGCGGGGGCGGACAGCAACAGGTCTTTCAGATTGCGTGCGAATACGTTGATGGCATCAATATCCGCTTTTGCGCGCAACGCGCCCATCAACTCGGTTTCCAGATGCAAAAAGCATTTCACCCGCCAGGTGTAGCGCACCGTTTCGGCCAGCCACGCATCAGCCGGACGATGCTTTTGCTGGATGCCAAAACGGGCGGCGATGCGTGCCTCGCAGGGATTATATGGCGCAGTCATCGCCGGTTTTTCGGCTTCCGTATCCAGACGCAATTGCACCGTCAGCAGCTCTTCGCGCCGACCGCGCAAAATCGCCAGCGTGCGGTGCGAAGGGATCGTTTTGATGGATTCTGAATAATCGAAATAGTCGGCATATTTTGCCGCCGCTTCTTTTTTGGCTTCGATGACACGGGATTCCACGACGCCATGATCTTGCAGATATACCCGGAGCGATTGCAGCAGGGCCGCATCTTCCGCGAAGCGTTCCATCAAAATCTGCCGTGCGCCATCCAACGCGGCTTTGCTATCCGGCACGCCGGGATTGTCGCCCTGCTCGGTGACGAAAGCTGGTTTGAGATACTTTACGGTTTCCAGTTCCGGGTGCAGCAAGGGATTTACAAGCAGCGCATCCGCCAGCGTTTCGAGTCCGGCTTCCCGCGCAATCTGCGCACGGGTTCTGCGTTTGAGCTTGTAGGGCAGATACAAATCTTCCAGCAGCGTCTTGTCCGCCGCATGACTGATTGCATCCAGCAGTTCGGGCGTCATCTTGCTCTGCTCGACAATCGCCGCGATGATGGTCGCGCGCCGCGCTTCCAGTTCGCGCAGATAGCCTAAGCGCTCTTCCAGCAGACGCAACTGAATATCGTCCAGCCCGCCGGTCGCCTCCTTGCGATAGCGCGAGATAAACGGCACGGTCGCGCCTTCGTCCAGCAGCGCGACAGCGGCGGCAATCTGTGCAGGTTTAGCGGAAAGTTCGGCGGCGAGACGTTGTTCTATGGTTGGCAGCATGTTCTAGTTTTAAGTTAAATCGGCCTCTTCAAGGCCGACGGGTGATGAGGGGGCGATGTCTGAGAAGGTGTTTTCTGAAAGAAAAAATCAGGGAGTTAGAAATCCAGCATCCTGCGCGACAACAGGGTTTGCATGTTGCGCCGTCCGTCGGCGATCAGGTAGATGAATACCTGTTTGGCTATCACCCGATAGAGGATACGGTAGGGTTTGAAATGCGCTTGGCGGTATTCGCGGATGCCGAGGGCGGCAAGTTCTTTGGGGTATGAGCCGCGTTCCGGGAAGGTGGATAAAGTTGCGACGACTTCCAGCAGGCTGTCCAGTACGTAGTCCGCATTTTGCGGGCTGTCGTGGTCACAGATGTAGTCGTGGATGCCTTCCAGATCGCGCTCGGCACTACGGGTGAGCAATACTTCGTAGTTCATGCAGCAGCGGCCTTTTTTGTTCTCAGGCGATGCGCAATATTTGTCAGGGGGGTGACTTTGCCCGCTTCAATTTCCTGGTTTCCCAGCGCCAGAATCTTCAGCAGTGCCAATGTTTCCTGGGTATTTTCATAACTGGCGATGTCCTGAATGACTGCTTTGGCTTCGCCGTTTTGCGTGATGAGATACGGTTCGCGCCGCTCGGCTAACTGTAGCAGTACTTCGGCAGCATTTGCCTTGAAGTAGCTAATCGGCTTGATATTGGCTGGGCGCATGATTGGTTCCTTGAATTTTGTCGAACCGAATATAGTCTTTAAATGGTCTTGTGGCAATCCGATCCAAAGAAAATTCAGAAATAAAAAAGGCGACCCGAAGGTCGCCTTTTTGCGAGGTGACGCCGGATTAGTCTTTTTCGCCGCTGAAGGCCATCAGCAGGCTCAGCAGGTTGACGAAGATGTTGTAGATGTCGAGATACAGCCCCATGGTGGCCATCACGTAGTTGGTCTCGCCGCCGTTCACGATCTGGCTGATGTCATACAGGATGTAGGCGGAGAAGATCAGCACGGCAATCGCGGAGATGGTCAGGCTGAGCGCGGGGATGGCGAAGAAGAGGTTCGCCAGGGACGCGACTACCAGCAGGACGACGCCGATGAACAGGAATTTTCCCATGAAGCTGAAATCCTTCTTGGTCACGGTGGCGATGGTGGCTAGGGTGAAGAAGATTAGTCCGGTGCCGCCTGCCGCCATGCCGACCAGTTGCGCGCCGTTTTTCAGGTGCAGGGCGACTTGCAGGATGGGGCCGAGGAATACGCCGGCCACGAAGGTGAAGCCCAGCAAGGCGACGATGCCCCATACGCTGTTGCGCAGCGCGGAAACGGCGAACAGCAGGCCCATCATTGCGCCGAACATCAGCAGCGCGCCCATGACCGGGTGTTCAGCCATGAAAGAGAAATTGACGGACAGACCGATGAACGCGCCGATGATGGTCGGGATCATGGTCATCGCCAGCATCATGTAAGTGTTGCGCAGCACCTTGTTTTGTTCGGTGGCGACGGTGCCGGTGGTAGTGGCAAACTGGTTCTGGTATTGCATGGATAAGCTCCTAATGGTTGTACATTTTTTCAACGACGGGTGTGAGACTAGCGAACTATCAGGAAAGTTGCAATCGCGAGCGGATATTTGAATGCGATCAGCCCGACAGAAAAGGCGTCATTTCGACAGCAGGGGCTGCATTCGGCGGCAAAAACAGGCGTGAACCGCGTACACGATACACATCATCGCGCACGGGATTAACCCGGTGGCTCAGGCCAGCGCAGGGAATAATCCCTTGAGGCCGTTGGCGATAAACTCGACCGCAATCGCCGCCAATATCAGTCCCATGATGCGGGTGAATATATTGATGCCTGTGGCGCTGATGCGATCCGCTATCCACGGCGACAGGCGCAGCACACTCCAGACCAGCAGGCTCAACAGGATGACGCCCAGCGCGATGATGATGTGGTGGCTGATGCCGCTTGATTTATGCGCCGCCAGTATCACGGTGCTGATGGCTCCCGGCCCCGCCAGCAGAGGCATGGCCAGCGGCACGATGGCGACGGATTCCTTGTCGATGGACTCGCTGGCTTCTTCGTCGGTCTGCCTGATATGGCTGGTTTTTGCATGCAACATGGCAATGGCCATTAACAAAATCAGAATACCGCCGCCGACACTGAACGAAGCGACGGTGATGCCGAAAAATGCCAGCAGCAGTTCGCCGAAGAATAGCGTCACCAGCAGAATTATGGACACTCCGATGGCCACCCTGTTGATGGTTCTGCGGCGCTGGATATTGTTCTGGTCGGCGGTCATGCTGATGAAAAGCGGTATCACCCCGAGCGGGTTGATGATCGCCAACAGGCCGATAAATATTTTTATGTATTCTGCATAATCGAGCATCGCGTTCGTTCCCGGTGTTGCCAGTGGTTGCGGAAGCCGGAAGCCTACACGTATTGTCGTGAGATTTCTAATGGAAGCGGTTTGGCTACGCTTGTCAAGAAATCAGCCGGTTTGCCGATATGGTAAACAAATGGGGAGAAAATCATGGACCTGATAGTCGGCGTAAAGCGTATCGAAAACAGTCCGGGTGGACGCCAGTCCGGTCACGGCAGGGAAGAACACGCGCATAAAAACAAACGCATCGAGGCGGCGGACGGAAACGGGCATCAGGCGGAAGCCACCCATTCCCCGGCTGAGTATGACAGCAGACTGGGACGTAAACTGGACACTACCGCATAGCCGTCCACGCTCACCGGCGGGTGACTGTTTGCAGAGGCTGAGGGGGTTTCTTGGCTAAATATCAAGAAAGTTACAATCGTAAATTGTTTTTTGAGTACTATTCGGCTCAGGGCTAAAAGTAATATAAGGCTTTGATAATGTTGGCATTGATAAATAGTTTAAGGGCAGCAAAATGACAATTGCACGGCTGGGTTCTGTTTCCCGGTTCTTCCAGATGAGCACTGTATTGCTCTTGATCGGCATGCCGTTTCTTTCGTCTTGCAGTAAAGAACCCGCTGAGCCGTTGCGCATCGCCAGCAGTCCGTGGCCGGGCTATGAACCTGTCTATCTGGCGCGTGACCTGGGTTTCCTGTCCAAGGAACGGGTGAATGTTTTCGAACTGCCCTCTTCGGATATTACCCTCGAATCGTTCCGCAATCGCTCTGCCGATATGGCGACCCTGACGCTGGATGAAACCCTGGAGCTGTTGGCGGGCGGTGTCAAGCTGCGCATCCTGTTCGTCATGGACGGTTCAAACGGCGGTGATGCGGTGATGGCCTCGCCCAACGTCAAAATGCTGGCCGATCTGAAGGGCAAGCGCATCGTTATCACCAACATTCCGCTCGGCGTGTATATGCTGAGCCGAACGCTGAAAGCGGCGCAACTGACGCGGGAAGATGTGCAAGTTATTCCGAGCAGCGAGAGCAAGCATGCGGAAATGTATAAACAGGGCAGGGCGGATGCCTTTGTCAGCTACGAGCCTTTCAAGTCTCAGCTCGCCGCATTGGGTGCGCATGTAATCTTCGACAGCAGTCAGATACCCAACGAGATTTTTGATCTGATGGTGGTGCATGAAGATGTGTTTCAGGCACGCCGCAAGGACGTATGCAATGTCGCTCAGCAATGGTTCCGTGTGCTGGAATATATGAAGCAATCCCCCGAAGAAAGCACTCGTCGTATAGCCAGGCGTCTTGGTGTTACAGCACAGGAATATCGGGTGATGCTGGGCGGATTGTCTGTCCCCGCGCGACCGGAAAATCTGCGGCTTCTCGGCGGCAAAGAGCCTGCCATTGTCGCCCCGGCAAATAACCTGGTGCAGGTCATGCTGGAAGAGGGTCAGCTGAAACGCAGCGTTGATATTCGCCCGGCGCTGGATGCAGATATCGAGGCTTGCATCGCACAATGAAAAAACGTCTTTCTCTGCTCATTCCGCTGATTCTGGTGATCGTTTCGCTCGCCAGTTCCTTCCTGATCTATCTGCAAACGGACCGCGCAGACCGGGCTTCCATTCAGAAGCACACCATGATCGAAGCCCAGCTACAGATGGGCGGGTTGCAAAATGGCCTGTACAACCGGCTGACGGCGGGTGATGAACAACAGGCGCTGCTGAACCTCTCCCTTGCCGCCACCTATCCCAGTGTCCGTACTCTGATGCTGGTGGATGAGCATCATCGTGTGCTGATGGCGAATCGCTACAGCTGGAAAGGGGAGCCCGCCGGCGCCTTGTCAAAATTTGCCGATATTGAATCGGATCGGGTTCTTGCCAGCGGCGTCAGCCAACTCGCGTTCAACGCCGGTGAAAGCGCGCTGCTGCAAGGTTATTTTCCGCTGATTATCGAATACCGGCAGGGTGGCCTGAAAAAGGCCATGGGCGTGCTATATGTCGAATATGACATCAGTCGTGCGTTGCAAGCGGAAAAAAAGGAAACCGTGGCGCAAGCGCTGATTTTTGCCTTTATTACCCTGCTCGCATCGGGCTTGATCGGCATTATGTTGCATCTGTTGGTTACCCGGCGCGTCAGTCTGCTGGCTGCGGTATCCAGTCGGTTTGCTGCGGGCGATTACAACGCGCGCACCGATTTGAAGGGCAATGATGAACTGTCCTGGCTGGGGCGATCATTCGATCTGATGGCGCAGCGTATGACGGAGAATATTGCGCGGCAGGAACGGCAACACACTTTCCTGGCGGAAGCGCAACAGATCGGGCACTTCGGCAGTTGGGAGTTCGATCTGCCGACGGGCAAGCTGGAGTGGTCGGCTGAAATGTTCCGCCTGCTTGAAATTGAGCCGACCAGGGTCGCCCCGTCGCCTGAGGTTTTTTTGAATGTCATTCATCCCGAAGATCTGGAATTGGTGAATCAGGCCTGTATCCACATGCAGATGGATAAAAAGCCCCATCAAATTATTCACCGTTTGCTGATGGCCGACGGGCGTATCAAATGGGTCGAGCAGCGCTGCACCCATCATTTCGACGCTGATGGCAGCTTGCTGCGTTCGGTTGGTACGGTGCAGGATGTCACCGAGCGCGAGGAAGCTGCGTTGCAGTTGAGTGTCGCCGCCGTGGCGTTCGAAACGCAGGAAGCGATTCTGGTGACGGACAAGGATGCAAGGATTATCAAGGTGAACCACGCTTTTGAGGTGATCACCGGCTATTCGGAAGAAGAGGTTGTCGGGAAAAATCCGCGCCTGTTGAGTTCGGGGCGGCACGATAAAACCTTCTATCGGGCCATGTGGGAGGCGATCAACAGCGAAGGCAGATGGTCAGGTGAGTTGTGGGACAGACGCCGGGACGGCGAGATTTATCCGAAATGGCTCACGATCACCGCCGTGAAAAACTATGACAAAGTCAGTCACTACGTGGCAGTGTTCACCGATATTACCGGACGCAAAAAAGCAGAACAAGAGATTTACAGCCTGGCATTTTTCGATCCGCTGACGCATTTGCCCAATCGCCGCCTGTTGATGGATCGTATGCATATCGCACTGGGTCAGAGCGTCCGCAGCAGGCATTGCGGTGCGCTGATGTTCCTCGATCTCGACCATTTCAAGGTGCTGAACGACACCAAGGGTCATGAGTTTGGCGACAAGATGCTGATTGAAGTGGCGCGCCGCCTTACCTCGTGTGTGCGTGATGTCGATAGTGTCGCCCGTTTTGGCGGCGACGAGTTCGTGGTGTTGCTGGAAGGCTTGAGCGTCAACCAGGAGGAAGCCGTGATACAAGCCGGGGTGATCGCGAAAAAGATATGCGAATCGCTGGCGCAAACATACCGGATTGCAGATTACGCGCATGAAAGCTCGTCCAGTATCGGCGTGGTCTTATTCAACGGTGCAGAGGTCGAGACCGAGGATTTGTTCAAACGCGCCGATCTGGCGATGTATCAGGCCAAGGAAGGCGGGCGCAACATGGTGTGCTTCTTTGAGCCGGCGATGCAGGCCGTGCTGGAAGCGCGCACCTTGATGGAGCGGGCGTTGCGCCAGGCGCTGCCGAACGGCGAGCTGGAATTGTTCTACCAGGTGCAGACCAATCAGACGAATACGCTGTTGGGGGCGGAGGTGTTGTTACGCTGGTGCAACCCGGTGCTGGGCATGGTTTCGCCTGCGCAATTTATTCCCCTGGCGGAACAGTCCAAACTGATTCTGCCGATCGGGCGCTGGGTATTGGAGAGCGCTTGTGCACGCCTCAAGGCATGGGAGACACATCCGACGTTGTGCAATATAAATCTGGCCGTGAATATCAGTCCGGTGCAGTTTCACCAGCCCGATTTCGTGCGGCAGGTAAGAGCCATTCTTGCGCAGAGCGGTGCAAATCCGAAACGGCTGGAGCTTGAGCTGACCGAAAATCTGGTGCTTGAAGATGTCGAGGAAGCTATATTAAAAATGACGGCATTGCGGGAAAACGGCGTGCGTTTTTCGATGGACGATTTCGGTACGGGCTACTCTTCCCTGCAATACATCAAGCGCCTGCCGATCAATCAATTGAAAATAGACCAATCTTTTGTGCGCGACATCCTGACCGACTCAGGCGATGCGATGATGGTGCAAACCATCGTGGCGATGGCGCACAATTTCGGCTATGAGGTGATCGCCGAAGGCGTGGAAGAGCATGCGCAGTTGTCGCCACTCGTCAAACTCGGCTGCGCTTCGTTCCAGGGATATTTTTTCAGTCGTCCGGTGGCGCTGGCTGAATTCGAAAAGTTGATTGGCGGCTGGGTCGAGCATTGAGTCGTTTCGCCTGAAACTGCCGGATCAATAAAAACCCGGCACGGGCAATCAGGCGGATTCCCGGTCTTCGGTATTTTTCCGCACCTCGTGGTCCCGCTCCTTGTGGCGGCGATCCATCCAGCAGGCTACCAGCGGCAGCATGAAAATGCCGCCGGGCAGGAGTATCGGAATCAGGTAGGGGCTCAGGTTGGATACGGCGCGCAAGTCGCGCAGCAATGTTGCGCGCTCATCGGCGCTCCATCGCTCGCCGTTGCGATGTTTCATCAGCAGAGGAATCAATCCGCGCGCATCGTTCAGCTCATTGCGGATGCGCAGGCGATGGCTCTCATTCATCAACATGCTGTCCCGGCAACGCTGAAACAGGGTAATGAATTTTCTGCCGATTGCCGCCATGGTTGCTGTCAGACCCACTGTTGATTCTATGATAAGTTGTTATTAAACAACAACTTAGTAAGTTTGGCGGAAGCGGTGAGATTCGAACTCACGGAGGACTCTCATCCTCGCTAGTTTTCAAGACTAGTGCCTTAAACCGCTCGGCCACACTTCCTTGATTGATGATTGTCGGCGCAGGCCAACTTTCGAGCCGCGCATTTTCCACTAAGCCGCGCGGCATGTCCAGAAATTTTTAGCCGCGCATGCAGTCCGCCCAGTTATTGGGGGTCTCGTAGATGCGGATGCGTTCCAGGCGCAAGTGATTGCCGTAGCTGTCCTGATAAGCCGGATTGAGGATGTCGAATGCGGCCTGGGCCAGATTTTCTGCGGTAGGCACGACATCCATGATGACGGTCTTGTGCCCGGGCAGCGTTGCCAGAAAGTCGCATACCTGCTGGTCGCCGCGATAAACCAGGAAAGCGTGATCCCACACGTTGATCAGTTTTTCCTGGGCGATGCGTTTGACATCGGAAAAATCCATCACCATGCCTTGCTCGGATTGGCCTTCGGTGTTGATGATGTCGCCGGACAGCGTGATTTCCAGCGCGTAACGATGACCGTGCAGGTGTTTGCACTGGCTGTTGTGGTTGGGGATGCGATGTCCTGCATCGAATTCCAGGCGGCGGGTGATAAGCATGATGGGCACAGTCAATTTAATTGGCGCGGATTATAGCATTGCAGCGCGGCAGCGAAATTTCCCGACTCGTCGGATGAATTCGCTTTGTGCGCGCTCATTCTGAATCGCACCGTAGCGCAACGCGACATAGCGGGCGGCCAGGTCCTGAATGGCATCAGCGAGAGCGGGGCGGGCGGCGGCGACGCGCATCGCATAATCGCGGGGGCCTTCGTGCGGGGCGCGCGGCAATCCCGCTCTGCCGAGTTTGCGGCAGAGTTTTAGCCAGGCGGCCTGAGTCTTGTCCTGCTCGCGTTTGAGCAGGTGGCGCAGCATATACAGCGCGAACAAGCCGGTCAGAATTACCAGTCCGGTCAGCATGTGCATCGCCTGAGCGCTCAGGGATTCGATGCCGAAGCTGGAAAGGAAGGCGAACTGGCGTTCGTTGTTGTAGCCGATAGCCCACTGGTTCCACTGGTAGGAAATTGCGTCCCAGTTCAGATGCAACTCGTGCAGCCACGGGTTGCGCGCCATAAAAGGCAGTGCGGCACTGTCCGGCAACGCTGTTGAGAGGCTATGTTCGACCCGTTCCGGTGCGACTGCTGCGGTCGGGTCGATGCGAATCCAGCCGCGATCGGGCAGCCAGACTTCCGCCCAGGCGTGTGCGTCGGATTGCCGAATGATGTAGTAGTTGCCGAAGTCGTTATATTCGCCGCCCTGGTATCCGGTTACCACGCGCGCCGGAATGCCTGCGGCACGCATCAGGTACACGAACGCGGAGGCGTAGTGCTCGCAAAATCCCTGTCGGGTGGTGAACAGGAAATCGTCTATGCCGTTGTAACCCAGCGGCGGCGGTTCCAGCGTGTAGCGGAAGTTTTGCTGATTGAAGTTGGCGAGTGCGCGGTTAATGATTTGCACATCGTTGCTGCTGCCGGTGCGCCAGTTTTTTGCCAGTTCCAGAGCCAGCGGATTGATGTCTCGCGGCAATTGCAGGGCGCGCTGAAGTTGTCCGGGCGATTCTTGCCGATTGGCGTGAAACTGGAGATGGGAGCGCGCTTTGTAGCTCCGCCGGGCGGTCACCGGTGACGGGCTTAAAACCTGAAAATCGTGGCTGAAGCTGGCCGGTATGGAGATGCTGTCCGGCATTTCCAGCGCGAACAGCCAGGTCTTGTTGTGCGGTTCCAGCGTCACGCTGTATTCGATGGGCTGACCCGGTTCGGACAGCTGAGGCGTCAGGGCGCGTGAGGTTTTTCCGGGAGTCCAGGTGCGTCCGTCGAAGTTCGACAGCACCGGCCCGCGCCAGTACATCTGGTCGCGGCGCGGCGGCGCGCCCTGGTAGGTGACGCGAAATGCCACGGCATCCGACAGGGCCAATCGCCCCAGACTGCCCGGCGACATGGTGTCGTCCAGCCCGCTGCTGGCAAAGGCGTCCTGCGGCAGTCCCCACAGCGGACCTGGCACACGCGGGAACAGCACAAACAGGATGAGGGTCAGCGGAACGGCTTGCAGCAGTAACACGGATGCAATTTTAATTCGAGGTTTGAACGCACTGCCCGGCGCATGCAGATGCACCCAGACAACCGTGATGACAAACAAGCTGGCCAGCATGTACAGGAAGGTCGTCAGGCTTTGCGAGTAGAAGAAGCTGGTGATGAGGATGAAACAGCAAAGATAAATCAGCGCCATCGCATCGCGACTTGCCCTGAGTTCCATCAATTTGAGGCAGGCTAACAGTATCAGCAGCGTGACGCCGACCTCACGTCCGAACAGGGTGTGGAAGTCGATGGCGATACCGCCCAGCGAGGCGAGGGTGATCGTCAATAGCAGCCAGCGTTTCGGCAAGGGGTTGACGCTCCAGGCGAGATAGCCGCGCCACACCAGCAGGGCCGCGCACAAGGCGCTGACCCACAGCGGCAGATGGACGGCGTGAGGCGCGATCACCATCAATATGGACAGCAGCAGACCGTAGAGGAGGGCTGTTTTCATCTGGAGTGTGGCGACGTGTCGCCACCTTCGAACAGTGCAATCCGGCGCAGGCACTCGTCGCGATGCTCTGTGCCATTGTCTGCGGGCAGGCCGCCATCCGGCAGGGTCAGGCCGTAGCGCAGCCCCTGTGTCTCGGCATCCAGCACCCAGCGCGTCATGCGCGAGAGCTTGCCTTCGAGGCCGGTTTCCGGCGCATCTGCGATGTTCAGCCAGAGCTCTTCCCCTAGCGGAGTTGAAAACTGTTTTACCTGCAATCCGCGCCCGCCCGCATAGGCTTTCCATGCGATGTGCGGCAGTGCGTCGCCCGCCACATAACCGCGCAGCCCGGCAAAGTCATCATCTCCCGCGATAGTGCGTTTGCCGGCGCCGTCCGGCGCGTTTCCCGGCGGCAGCGGCGCTACGGCGAGCGGTTTGGGATAAACCAGACAACGCGTGTCGAAATGCAGGTAGGCCCAGGCGTGAAACAGGCCGAGCGGGAATTCGGTGTACAGCGCCAAACGCCCCGTTTGCAGCCAGCCGCGCCGGCTTGTGGTCAACGGGAAGGCGACTTCGCTGTTTTGCCCTGCGGGTACGTCAAAACTGACGACGGTACCCTTGCCGTCGCGCAGGCAAAGCTGGTAACGCGGCAATTTGCTGTTGAAATACAGCGGGAAATGCGCGGTTTCGCCGCTGAATACCGCTTCCGTCCGGCCTGCGCGTATCTCCAGATGCGCCAGATTGCGAAAGGCGTGCAGCATGGACATCACCGCCATCATGGACAGCAGGAAAGTCAGCACATAGCCCAGGCTCAGGTTGTAATTGATGTCGCCCAACAGCATCAGAACCAGCAGCAGCGCCAGTCCCAATCCCTGCCTTGTGGGCAGGATGAAGATGCGGCGCTGGGTGAGGATGACCGTGCCGTGTTCGATCTTCGGGCGAAACAGCCAGGTGCGGAAGCGTTGTTTAAGTGCGTCGAGCACGGTGGTTAGCGTGAATTCCGCGTTGCGGTTCGTTCGCATCCTCGCCCGCTTGCGGGATAACCAGCGACTTGCCCAGCGTCTTGGGCTGGGTTAGTCAGATGGCTAGTAGTTTCATCAGAGGATTGCACCCGCAAGGGGTAGGCCGTGGTTGTAAAGCCGACAAGTCGGCAACAACCATGCACAGGTGAGGGGGCGTGTATGGCAATTGTCATCATCTTTATAGAAATCTGATTGCCATGCTCGCTAGGGAATTGCGACCGCTTCGATGAGTTCCTGCGCCATATGGCGCGGCTGTTCGCCTATGACTTGCAGACGGTGGCTGACTACGCCGGGCAGGACGGTCTGCACATCTTCGGGCGTTACCGCCGCACGTCCATCCAGCAATGCCCACGCGCGTGCGGCGGACAGCAGGGCGAGCCCGGCGCGAGGGCTGAGGCCGTGGGTATAGCGCGCCGATTCGCGGGTGTGGCGCAAGATGGCTTGCACGTAGTCGAGCAGCGCAGGCGAGACGAATACCTGCCGGGCTTGCTTTTGCAGGGACAGCAGTTCTGCGGCATCCATTTGCGGCGTGAGTGTGGCGATGATTTCGCGCCTGTCCACGCCGGACAGCAGTCCACGTTCCGCCTCTGCGTCGGGATAACCCATCTGGATGCGCATCAGAAAACGGTCGAGCTGCGATTCCGGCAGCGGAAAAGTGCCGACCTGATGGGACGGGTTTTGCGTGGCGATGACGAAGAACGGCGCAGGCAGCGGTCGCGTCACGCCTTCGATGGTCACCTGATGTTCCTCCATCGCCTCCAGCAAGGCGCTTTGCGCTTTGGGTGTGGCGCGGTTCACCTCATCGGCGAGCAGCATTTGCGCAAAAATCGGGCCGGGGTGAAATTTGAACTGGCTACTGTCGCGTTCATAGACAGACACGCCGAGTATGTCGGCGGGCAGCAGGTCGCTGGTGAACTGGATACGCTGGAATTGCAACCCCAGTGTGTGCGCCAGCACCTGAGCCAGCGTGGTTTTGCCGACACCCGGCAAATCCTCAATCAGCAAATGACCGCGCGCCAAGAGGCAGGCCAGCGCAAAACGGATTTGCTGCGGCTTGCCCAGAATGGCACTTTCGGCTTGGCGGATAACGCTGTTGAGAGAGGAGCTCATGGTTTTTCCCTGAGTAAGTGGTGAGTAGGAAGTAGAGAGTGAATTTTTCCACTCTCCACTTACCACTTGCCGTAATTAAAGCAATATCGCGGCGACGACTTTGCGGTCTTCTTCCACCAGAATGTTGTAGGTGCGGCATGCGGCGGGGGTGTCCATACATTCCACGCCTATGCCCGCATTGGTCAGCGCGCGATACAGGCGCGGGTGCGGGAAGTGTTGCCGTGCGCCGGTGCCCAGCAACAGCACTTCCGGTTTGATTGCCAGAAAATATTCGAAGCCGACTTCGCTCAGGGCGTCGAAACCGGTGACAGCCCAGTCGGTGCGGACTTCTTCCGCCATAACGACGATGCTGGTATCAAAGCGCACGCGATTGACCATGACGTGATCGGCCGCGTAGCCGGTGAAAAGTTGGGTGTCGCCGAGATTGGCCAGATGTAATTTCACGATGATCTCGCATTCGGGTTGCAGGAGTTGACGCAGAGTGTAGAGGCTAGGCTCGCGTTGCGTCAAACCACTGGCTCGGCTTTGTGCCGGAAAAAGGGAGGGATTGAGCAAAAAATCTGCATGAATCTGTGTAATCTGCGGATTATCTTTTGTTTTTATGCTGTACAAATTTGCTGACTGTGGATGGCACAGGTAAAATCGCCCGCTTGCCATAATTTAATCAATACTAAATTTTAACTGTGAAACCAATTTTAAAATCCGACAAGCTGGCCAACGTGTGTTACGACATTCGCGGGCCGGTCATGGAACGCGCCAAGCAGATGGAAGAGGAAGGGCAGCGCATCATCAAGCTGAACATCGGCAATCTGGCGCCGTTCGGTTTTGAAGCGCCTGAGGAAATCCAGCAGGACGTGATTTTGAACCTGCCCAATTCATCCGGCTATTCCGATTCCAAAGGCATGTTCGCCGCGCGCAAGGCAATCATGCATTACTGCCAGGCGAAAAAAATCGCGGGCGTGGGGCTGGAAGATATTTACATCGGCAACGGCGCGTCCGAGCTGATCGTGATGGCGATGCAGGGGCTGCTGAATACGGGCGATGAGGTGCTGGTGCCTGCGCCCGACTATCCTTTGTGGACGGCGGCGGTCACGCTGGCGGGCGGCACGCCGCGCCATTACTTGTGCGACGAAGCCAATGAATGGATGCCGGATCTGGCCGACATGCGCAGCAAGATCAATGAGCGCACGCGCGCCGTTGTTATCATCAACCCGAACAATCCGACCGGCGCGCTGTATTCGGACGATATTCTCAAAGAGATTATCCAGATTGCGCGTGAACACCATCTGATCATTTTCGCCGACGAGATCTACGACAAGATGCTGTACGACGGCGCGACGCACACCTCGATTGCCTCGCTGGCCGACGATATTCTGTTTGTCACGCTGAACGGACTGTCGAAAAACTACCGCGCCTGCGGTTATCGTTCCGGCTGGATGGTGGTGTCCGGCGAGAAGAAACACGCGCAGGACTATATCAACGGGCTGACTATTCTGGCTTCGATGCGCTTGTGTTCGAATGTGCCGGGGCAGTTTGCGATTCAGACCGCGCTGGGCGGTTATCAGAGCATCCACGATCTGGTGGCGCCCACCGGCCGCCTGTGCAAGCAGCGCGATCTGGCTTATAAACTGCTTACCGAAATTCCCGGCGTCAGCTGCGTCAAGCCGAAAGCCGGTCTGTATCTGTTCCCGCGCCTCGATCCTGCGGTTTATCCGATTGAGAACGACCAGCAGTTCATACTGGAATTGCTGGAAACCGAAAAAGTGCTGGTAGTGCAGGGCAGTGGCTTCAACTGGAAACAACCCGATCATTTGCGTCTGGTGTTTTTGCCGACCGTCGATGATCTGACCGAGGCATTCGGGCGCATCGCGCGCTTTTTGGAACATTACCGCAAGCGGCACGGGAAATAATCGTAGGGGCGTATGGCAATATGCCCTTTGATATGACAAAAATTGGGCGTATTGCCATACGCCCCTACACAAGGTTACACATGAAACCAATCAACGTAGGACTTCTCGGTATCGGCACGGTCGGTGGCGGCACGTTTGCAGTATTGCAGCGCAACGCGGAAGAAATCACCCGGCGCGCCGGACGTCCGATCCGCATTGTGGTGGTGGCGGACAAAAATCTGGAACTGGCAAAACAGGTCACTGGCGGCGCGTGTCGTCTGACTGATGACGCATTCTCGGTGGTGGCCGATCCTGAAGTCGATATCGTGATCGAGTTGATCGGCGGCTACGGCGTGGCGAAACAACTGGTGATGCAGGCCATCAATAACGGCAAGCATGTGGTTACCGCCAACAAGGCGCTGCTGGCCACCCACGGCAACGAGATATTCAAGGCGGCGCAGGACAAGGGCGTAATGGTCGGTTTCGAGGCTGCGGTGGCGGGCGGGATTCCCATCATCAAGGCGGTGCGCGAAGGCTTGACGGCGAACCGCATCGAATGGATCGCCGGCATTATCAACGGCACCACCAACTTCATTCTGTCCGAAATGCGCGATAAGGGACTCCCCTTCGACACGGTGCTGAAGGAAGCGCAGCGTCTGGGTTATGCCGAAGCGGATCCGACTTTCGACATCGAAGGCGTGGACGCAGCGCACAAGATCACCATCCTGGCGTCCTTAGCGTTCGGTATTCCGATGCAGTTCGACAAAGCCTACATCGAAGGCATCGCCAAGCTGGATGCGGTGGACATCAAATATGCCGAACAACTGGGCTATCGCATCAAGTTGCTGGGCATCACCCGACGCACGCCTGAAGGCGTCGAGTTGCGCGTGCATCCTACGCTGATACCCGCCAAGCGCTTGATTGCCAATGTAGAAGGGGCGATGAACGCCGTGCTGGTGCAGGCCGATGCGGTCGGCGCGACGCTGTATTACGGTAAGGGCGCAGGCGCTGAACCGACTGCCAGCGCAGTGATCGCCGATCTGGTCGATATCACGCGCATGCACACCGCCGACCCTGAGAATCGCGTGCCGCATCTGGCGTTCCAGCCGGATGCGATGGTCGATTTGCCGATTCTGCCGATGAGCGAAGTGGTCACCAGTTACTACCTGCGTCTGCGCGTTGCCGACAAAACCGGCGTGCTGGCTGACATCACCCGCATCCTGGCTGACGAGCAGATTTCCATTGATGCTGTGATTCAGAAAGAACCGGCGGACGGCGAAACGGAAGCCGATTTGATTTTGCTGACCCATCAAACCCGTGAAAAATACATCAACGCCGCGATTGTAAAAATCGAAGCATTGGGCGTAGTGACCGGCAACGTCACCAAACTGCGCATGGAAGAACTGGGCAAATAGCGTGGAACAGAATTTGATTTTGTTTGATTCTCTGGAATGGGAAAGCTTTGGTGATGGCGCGAGATTCAAGCTCTTTCAACATGGAACGAAACAGGTTCGTTTGCTTGAGTTTACGTCGGACTTCGTTGATCCGTCGTGGTGCGAGAAAGGACATATCGGATTCGTGGTTCAAGGTGAGCTTGAAATTGATTTTCAGGGACGTATCGTGCGCTACCCAGAAGGTTCAGGAATTTTTATTCTTTCAGGTTCTGCTCATAAGGCGCATTCGATAACATCTACAGTCTTGCTGTTCTTAGTTGAGGATATTTGAAAAACTGTCATTCTCGCGAAAGCGGGAATCAATCATTAATTTTGGCTTTATCGCAAAGGGAACGTCATGCAGTTTGAAGAGCAAGTCGTAATTGCAGCACCTGCTGAAAAAGTTTTTTCCCTTTACATAGATGTAAAGAATTGGTCTTCTTGGGATCCTGACGTAAAGGCTTCCTCTATTGATGGACAATTTGTTTCCGGGGCAATTGGTGTGCTTCATCCATCAAATGGTCCAAAGGCGAAAATCGCTTTAAAAGAGGTGGTTGCAAATCATTCATTCACTGTTGAAAGCAAATTGCCTTTGTGTGTTATGCGTTTTGAGCATGAGCTTTCAAGTCATACCGGGGGAACTAAAGCAGTCCATCGCGTAGTATTCGAAGGGTTACTTTCACCATTGTTTGGTCGGCTTATTGGCTCACAGATACAAAAAAGTTTGCCGCATACTCTCCAGGGCTTGAAATATGCCGCCGAGCAGTCGTGCTAAAAAATAATTCAGTGTGCTGTTAATAAATTGCGTTAATTGGCAGGTGCTGAATTGAAACGTAATGCCCCGCGTAGCGGGACGAAACCTCAGTTGTCGGCTATGCCGGATTATATTTTTCGCTGGATTCCCGCCTGCGCGGGAATGACGGCTACGAGAGAAATCAATGAAATACATTTCCACACGCGGCAATGCACCCGCCAAGACGTTTACCGAAATTCTGCTGGGCGGACTGGCGCCGGACGGCGGGCTGTATCTGCCGGAAGAATACCCGCAAGTCACTCGTGCAGAACTGGATGCCTGGCGCAGCCTGTCCTATGCCGATCTGGCGTTCGCGGTGTTGTCCAAGTTCGCCACCGACATTCCGGCTGACGATTTGCGCGCCATCATCGCCAAGACTTACACGGCGGAGGTGTACAACAAAGGCCGTGCGGATTCGGATTTCAGCCAGATTACGCCGCTGCGCACCTTGACGCCGGGCGTGCATCTTCTGGAATTGTCCAACGGCCCGACGCTGGCATTCAAGGATATGGCGATGCAGTTGCTGGGAAATCTGTTCGAATATGCGCTGGACAAGCAACATGCCGAACTGAATATTCTCGGTGCGACTTCCGGTGACACCGGTTCTGCCGCCGAATATGCGATGCGCGGCAAGCGCGGTATTCGCGTATTTATGCTCTCGCCGAATGGCAAAATGTCGGCTTTCCAGCGCGCGCAGATGTATTCGCTGCAAGACGAAAATATCCACAACATCGCCATCAACGGCATGTTCGACGATGCGCAGGATATGGTCAAAGCGGTGTCCAACGATCATGCCTACAAGGCCGCGCACAAGATCGGCACGGTCAATTCCATCAACTGGGGGCGCGTGTCGGCGCAGATCGTGTATTACTTCAAGGGCTACTTCGCCGCGACGAAGTCCAACGACGAGCAGGTCGCATTCTCGGTGCCGTCCGGCAACTTCGGCAATATTTGCGCCGGACACATCGCGCGCATGATGGGCTTGCCGATCGGCCAGCTGATACTGGCGACCAACGAAAACGATGTGCTGGACGAGTTTTTCCGTACCGGCGCCTACCGTCCGCGCGGCACGGATCACACCTATCAGACCAGCAGCCCGTCGATGGATATTTCCAAAGCGTCCAACTTCGAGCGCTTTGTCTATGATCTGGTCGGGCGCGACGGCGCGAAAGTGCGCGAATTCTGGAGTCGCGTGGATGCAGGCGGCGCATTTGATATTAAGGGTACGGATTACTGGCATGATTTGCCGAAATTCGATTTTGTTTCCGGCAAGAGTTCGCATGAAAATCGTCTCAAGACCATCCGCGAGTTGTGGGAAGAATACGGCGTGATGGTAGATCCGCATACCGCAGACGGCCTGAAAGTCGGTCTGGAGCAACGCCGTCCCGGCCTGCCGCTGATTTGTCTGGAAACTGCATTGCCCGCCAAATTCGAGGAAACCATCGTCGAGGCGCTGGGCCGCAAACCCGAACGGCCTGCCGCACTGGAAGGCATCGAAGACCTGCCGCAGCGCGTTGAAATCATGGACGCAGATGTTACAACACTGAAAGCGTTTATCTCGGCGAATATCTAGCAATAGTCGTCATTCCCGCGAAAGCGGGAATCCAGTTGGTTGAGTGTCCCCCGCGTAGCGGGACAAACGGGTTCTGAAAGGTTATGCAGCCTTGTGTTTACATCCTTGCCAGTCAGCGGAATGGCACACTTTATGTTGGTGTGAGTAGTGATTTGGTCGGGCGTGTTTGGCAGCATAAGAGTGATCTGGTCGAAGGATTTACCAAAAAATATGGCGTTCATCTACTGGTTTACTTTGAGCAAAGCGATGACATGTTGGCGGCAATAGCCCGCGAAAAACAGCTCAAAAAGTGGAATCGAGCCTGGAAAATTGAACTGATAGAAGCCGCCAATCCGGAGTGGCGTGATTTGTGGGCAGAAATAGTTTGATCATCTTTGCATGTCTTGCTGTCATTCTCGCGAAAGCGGGAATCCAGACAATTTAATCGTTTCCGCGTAGCGGACAAAAACACATCAATATGTCCCGCTACGCGGGTATTTTTAATCAACTGGATTCCCGCTTTCGCGAGAATGACGGGCTAGCATGAACAATCTTCTTCTGCTTATCCTCTGTTTTATCGCCGGGATGTTGCTGCGGCATTTTCGGCGCATGCCGGACAACGCGCCGGCGACGTTGAACAGTTTTATCATCCATGTCTCGCTGCCGGCCCTGTCGTTGCTGTATATCCACCAACTGAAGCTGTCCGGTGATATTTTGCTGACCGGACTGATGGCCTGGCTGGTGTTCGGGCTGTCGGCAGGGTTTTTCTGGCTGGCGGGTCGCTGGATGAAGCTGCCGCGCGCCACTGTCGGGGCGCTGATTCTGGTCGGCGGCCTGGGCAATACCTCGTTCTTCGGTTTGCCTATGGTCGAGGCGTTTTACGGGCAGGAGGTGCTGACCACCGCGATTATCGCCGATCAGCTGGGGTCGTTCTTTGCGCTGTCGATACTGGGCATCACCGTCGCGGGCATTTATTCTTCCGGCCGCCCGACTGCGGGTGAAATTTTCAAGCGCATCGCGCTGTTTCCACCGTTTATTTCCTTACTGGTCGCACTGTTGCTGATTCCGGTCGAATACGCCGAGTGGTTCACGGTATTGCTCAAACGTCTGGGCGATACGCTGGCACCACTGGCCTTGCTGTCAGTCGGTCTGCAATTGCGTCTGGGGCATATCGCCGAACATAGGCGCAATCTGGCGCTGGGCTTGGGTTTCAAGCTGATTCTGGCGCCGCTGGCGATTTTTTTGCTGTATGTGCCGCTGCTGGGCGCGCATGGTCAGGCGATACAGGTCACTTTGTTCGAGGCGGCGATGCCGCCGATGATTACCGCCGCGATTGTGGCAGCCGAACACGACCTCGATCCGCCGCTGGCCAACCTGATGGTGGCAGTGGGGCTGATTATTTCCTTTTTCACGCTCACGGCGTGGTGGTGGCTGATGCGGGGCATATAACATGAAGCTCGCATAGCGATACATTTGCTCCTTCCCTCTTGCAAGGGGGAAGGTTGGGATGGGGGTGCGAACGGGTGATTAGCTACTGCCTCGTTAGGTATAATGCGCCTCTTCCTAAAATTATCAGTCAGGCCGCCGTGTTCGATCGTCTCGCAGTCATTTTTCAATATCTTCTTCCAAAACAGATACTTACCGAATTTGCCGGAAAGGTCGCCGGGGCGCAGGGCGGGTGGACTCCTGCGCTGATCGAATGGTTTATCGGCCGTTACAACGTCAACATGACAGAAGCGGCCAATCCCGATATACGCAGTTACGCCACTTTCAACGATTTTTTCACCCGCGCGTTGAAGCCCGATGCGCGTCCGCTGGCTGAAGCCGATTTCGTCTGCCCGGTGGATGGCGCGATCAGCCAGTTCGGTCGGATAGATGCCGACCAGCTGTTTCAGGCCAAAGGTCACACTTATTCGACCACTGCACTGGTCGGGGGGGATGTCGGGCTTG
This sequence comes from uncultured Gallionella sp., assembly GCA_964385275.1. Lineage (GTDB taxonomy): Bacteria > Pseudomonadota > Gammaproteobacteria > Burkholderiales > Gallionellaceae > Gallionella. The sequence goes on from CAYLOK010000002.1 coordinate 38,556, forward strand.
CCGCGCAGTTTCAGGATGGCAGTTTTGCCACCATTTATCTGAGTCCGAAGGATTATCACCGCATCCACATGCCCTGCGACGGTCGGCTTACCCGCATGATCTATGTTCCCGGCGAGTTGTTTTCGGTCAATCCGGTGACGGCGCGCGGCGTGCCTGGCCTGTTTGCACGCAATGAACGCGTGGTGTGCGTGTTCGATACGGCACACGGCCCGTTTGTATTGACGCTGGTCGGCGCCACTATCGTCGGCAGTATGGCGACGGTCTGGCATGGCGTGGTCAATCCGCCGCGCACCGGCGCGGTGCGCGAGTGGCGCTACGATGACCAGCAAATCCATTTGAAGAAAGGCGACGAGATGGGACGCTTTCTGTTGGGCTCTACGGTAGTGATGCTGTTTCAAAAGGACACGCTGCAATTTAATCCGCAATGGTCCCCCGCGCTGCCGGTGCGCATGGGCGAGGTGATGGGCGTGCGGCCATGAGCGTGTGGGACGAGCGTTACAAGGGCGATGAATACCATTTTGGCACCGAGCCGAACGCATTTTTGCTGTCGCAACGCGCGCGCCTTAAACCGGGTATGACTTGCCTTGCCGTGGCCGACGGCGAGGGGCGCAACGGGGTGTGGCTGGCGGAACAGGGTTTGCAGGTGTTGTCGGTGGATGGTTCCGGCGTGGCGGTTGCCAAGGCCCGCGCGCTGGCCGCGCGGCGAGGGGTGACTATGCAGGTCGAACAGGTTGATCTTGCGCAATGGCACTGGCCGGTTGAATGCTTCGATGTGGTTGCGGCCATCTTTATCCAGTTCGCCGATCCTGTCGCACGCGAGCAACAGTTTGCCAATCTGAAACGTTGTCTCAAACCCGGTGGGCAGCTCATGTTGCAGGGTTATACGCCGCGCCAGCTGGAATATCGTACCGGCGGGCCTTCGCAGGCCGAAAACCTTTATACCGAAACGCTGTTGCGCGAGGCGTTTGCCGATATGGAGATTCTGCATCTGGCCGAACACGATAGCGAAATTTGCGAAGGCGCGGGTCATTGCGGTATGTCGGCGCTGATTGATCTGGTGGCGCGTAAAGTTTAGTAACTTATTGATTTATAACAGTTATTGGTGATTTATTGCATGGTGTCAAATAAGCTGAAATTGATCGTAGCCGGGCTGGTCGTGTTGGCCGCTGTGATGTTCTGGCGCAGCGCCCCGACAGCAAAGCCCATGGTTGTGCCTGTTACGGGTAAGGCAGCCTTGACGGTGACGACCGCTACGCTGAAACCTGCCCGATGGATGCAGAATCTCACCGCCAATGGCAGCGTGGTGGCATGGCAGGAAGCGATCATCGGCGCGGAAGTGACGGGGGTGCGCATCATGGCGGTGCGGGTGAATGTCGGCGACCACGTCAGGAAAGGTCAGGTACTGGCGAGTTTGGCTGTCGATACGATGCAGGCTTCCGAAGCTGAGGCGCAGGCGAGTCTGCACGAAAGTGAAGCGCTGTTGGCCGATAGCAGTGCCAATGCGGCAAGGATGCGCAAACTGGCCGAGTCGGGTTTTGTCAGCGGCCAGCAGTTGGATCAGGCGCTGACCAGCGAGAAAACCGCCAAGGCGCGTCTGGAAGCCCAGCGTGCCCGTCATCAAAACAGCGCACTGCGCCTGTCGCAACAAAATATCACCGCACCGGACGACGGCATCATTTCGGCGCGTAACGCCACGGTCGGCTCGATTACGCAACCGTCCAGCGAGTTGTTTCGCTTGATCCGTCAGGGCAAACTGGAATGGCATGCCGATCTGACAGCGGATGAACTGGGGCTGATGCACAAGGGCATGAAGGTCGAGCTGATGTCCGCACAGGGCAAGGTAGTGCAAGGCGTGGTCAGCGCCATTTCTCCCGCCATCAACCCACAGACACGCTACGGTCAGGTAATGGTTGAGCTGCCGAAAACCCCGGGAATGATTGCCGGCATGTTCGCACGCGGCAGTTTTCAGTTGGGCGATCAGGCCAAGCCGGTATCGGTGTTGCCGCAATCTGCGGTGATGTTGCGTGATGGCGCGGCTTTCGTGTTCGTGGTCGGAGCGGATATGCGCGTAAAGGAACGCAAAATCAGCGTGGGGCGACGTTTCGGCGAGCAGATCGAGGTGACAGGCGGCCTGGAGTCTGGCGTGCAGGTGGTCGAAACGGGCGGTGCTTTTCTGGTGGAAGGCGATTCGGTACGGGTAATCGCGAATCTCCATGAGGTTCAGTCTAAATGAACGTTTCCGCCTGGGCTATTCGCAATCCGATTCCGGCGTTGCTCGCTTTTGCGATGCTGACTTTTCTGGGTTTCATGGCTTTCAAAGACATGAAGATCCAGATGTTTCCCGACATTGATTTGCCGATGATTACGGTCACAGCGTCCATGCCCGGCGCTTCGCCCGATCAGATGGAAGTCGAAGTGGCGCGCAAGATTGAAAACGCGCTGGCCAGCGCGCAGGGCTTGAAACACCTGTATGCGCAGGTCAAGGAAGGTAACGCGGTGGTCTCCGCCGAGTTCCGCCTGGAGCGCGACTCTCATGCCGCACTGGAAGATGTGCGTTCTGCCATGTCGCGTATCCGTAGCGACCTGCCGCGCGAAATGCTCGATCCTGTGATCAACAAGGTGGAGATGGCCAGCAAGCCTATTTTGATCTACACCATCGCCGTGCCGAACATGAGTGAAGAGGCACTGTCATGGTATGTGGATAACAACATCAGCAAGCAGTTGCTGGGTGTCAAAGGCGTGGGGATGGTCAATCGGGTGGGCGGCGTGACGCGCCAGATTCGCGTCGAGATAGATCCGGTCAAGTTGCTGGCGCTTAATCTCACTGCGGCGGAGATTTCCACGCAATTGCGTCAGATACAGCAGGAAGCACCGGGCGGACGCGCGGAGCTGGGCGGCATGGAACAGGCCGTGCGCACGGTGGCGACGGTGAAGTCTGCCGAGCAACTGGGACAGATGGAAATCGGCTTGAAAGATGGACGGCGCGTGCGGCTGGATCAGGTGGCGACGGTTAGTGATGCGATTGCCGAGCGGCGCACCGCAGCACTGCACAACGGCTTGCCGGTGGTCGGCTTCGAGATTTTGCGCTCCCTGGGTGCAAGTGATGTCGAAGTGGCTAAAGGTGTCTCGCAAGTACTTGATAAAATTAAAGAAAATAATAAAGAGGTCGCAATAGATCGCGTCTTCAATACGGTCGATGCGGTGGATGAGACCTTCAAAGGCTCGATGCTGCTGATCTTTGAAGGTTCGCTGCTGGCGGTGATCGTGGTGATCTTCTTCCTGCGCAACGCGCGCGCCACCGTAATCGCCGCCACTGCATTGCCGCTGGCGGTGATTCCGACTTTTGCGCTGATGCATCTGTTCGGTTTTACCCTCAATGTAGTGACGCTGCTGGCGTTGTCGCTGGTGGTCGGGGTGCTGGTGGACGATGCCATCGTCGAAATTGAGAATATTATGCGCCATCTGGAAATGGGCAAGTCGCCCTATCAGGCAGCGATGGAGGCGGCGGACGAAATCGGTATGGCGGTGATTGCCACCACTTTTACGCTGGTGGCGGTGTTCCTGCCTACGGCGTTTATGGACGGCATCGCGGGCAAGTTCTTCGTGCAGTTCGGTTGGACGGCGGCGGTGGCGGTGCTGTTTTCGCTGCTGGTGGCACGTATGTTGACACCGATGATGTCGGCCTATTTGTTGCGACCCCGCACCGCCCATCCGCAACCGGCGTGGATAGGTGTTTATCTCAATTGGGCGACCTGGTGTTTGCAACATCGTAAAACCACGCTGCTGTTCACTGCGATTTTTTTCTTCGGTTCGTTTGGCTTGGCAGGCACGCTGGAAAAGGCGTTCCAGCCCAAGGACAATCAGTCGCAGACTCAGATCACGCTGACCTTGCCGCCGGGCAGTCAGTTCCAGCAAACGCTGGCTTTGGCGGAGCAGGCGCGCGTAATCGCCATGCAAAATCCCAATGTAACGCTGGTTTATACCGCCATCGGTGGCGGCTCGTCCGGCGGTAATGCGTTTGAGCCTACGGGTGTGCCGGAAGCGCGCAAGGCGACGATTTCCGTGCAGCTCAAGCCGCGCGCAGAACGCCCCGTTAAACAGGTCATCGAGGCCGAATTGCGCGAGGCGATGACGGCGCTGCCGGGGGTGCGCGTCAAGGTGGGCATGGGTTCATCGGCGGATAAATACCAGTTGGTGCTGACCAGTGAGAACAGCGAATCGCTGAACCGGCAGGCGCTCAAGGTTGGCCAGGAACTACGCACCATCGCGGGTATCGGCAACGTGGTATCCAACTCCAGCGTGTTGCGTCCCGAAATCGTGGTCCGGCCGGATTTTGCCCGTGCTGCTGATCTGGGCGTGACCTCCAGCAGCATTGCCGAAACCTTGCGTGTGGCGACCAATGGCGATTACGAGCAACAGTTGTCCAAGCTTAATCTGCCTGAGCGTCAATTGCCTGTCGTGGTGAAACTGCGCGACGACGCGCGGCAGGATCTGGCGCAACTCTCTCGTCTGGTCGTACCCGGTACGCACGGGCCGGTGATGCTGGGCAATATTGCCGATGTGAGTTGGCAAAGCGGGCCAACCCAGATAGACCGCTATGACCGTCAGCGCAATATCACCTTCGAGATCGAACTGGCGGGACAGCCGCTGGGCAAAGTGGACGCAGCGGTCAAGGCCTTGCCGTCCATCGTTCACATGCCGGAGGGGGTGGAAGTGGCGCCGATCGGTGATGCCGAGGCGATGAAGGAGTTGTTTGCCAGCTTTGGCCTGGCGATGTTCACCGGCGTGTTGTGCATTTACATCGTGCTGGTGTTGCTGTTCAAGGATTTCACCCAGCCAGCCACCATTCTGGGCGCGCTGGTGCTGTCCATTCCCGGCGCGTTTCTGGCGCTGTTTTTGACGCGCACCGCCATGTCCATGCCGTCCATGATCGGTATCGTGATGCTGATGGGCATTGCCACCAAAAATTCCATTTTGCTGGTGGAATACGCCATCGTCTCGCGCCGCGAGCGCGGCATGGGACGCCATGAGGCGCTGCTCGATGCCTGCCGTAAACGGGTAAGGCCGATTGTGATGACCACGCTGGCAATGGGCGCGGGCATGATGCCGGTGGCGCTGGAATGGGGGGCGAGCGACGGCAGTTTCCGCTCGCCGATGGCCATCGTGGTAATCGGCGGACTAATCACCTCGACGCTGCTCAGTCTGCTGGTGATACCGGTGCTGTTTAGCTATGTGGATGATGCGGTACAGTGGTTCTCTCGACGCTTTACGCGCAAGAATCAGGTTCAGTCCGGCTGATTCACGCGTCCACGTTCTTTTTGGTATTCCTCGTAGCTGGGGATCGGTTTGACGGCTCGCTCGCTGGGGCTGCGTACCGCTTCGTCACGGTTTCTGACCCCCTCGTAAACAGCGCGGTACGGATCGGCGCAGCCTGATATAAATATCAATATAATCAATATGATACGCATAGTCAGGCTTTCGATCTCGCCCATTTTACGATGTCGCCGACCTCCATTGCGCCCGCCTGACGCGCTACCTCGCGGCCATTTTTGAACAGCGCGAGGGTGGGGATGCTGCGGATGTTGTATTGCGCCGCCAGTTGCTGCGCCTGTTCGGTGTCCAGTTTGGCGAGGCGCATGGCCGGTTCCAGTTGTGCTGCGGCTTGAATAAAAGCCGGTGTCATCATCTTGCACGGGCCGCACCAGGGCGCCCAGAAATCCACCAGCACCGGGATGTCATTGCGCGCGATGTGCAGATTGAAATTGCCCGTATTCAGTTCCAGCGGATGCGCGTCGAACAGCCGTTGTTTGCATTTGCCGCAGACGGGGTGTTCGCCCAGTTTTACGGCAGGAACGCGGTTTACCCCGTCGCAATGCGGGCAGACGATATGCAGTGATTCAGACATGGCACTCTCCTTAAAACAAAATGTTGTCAATCCTCAATCCTCAATCCTCAACCCTCAACCCTCAACCCTCAACCCTCAACCCTCAACCCTCAACCCTCAACCCTCAA
>CAYLOK010000002.1:44667-70192 GCA_964385275.1 uncultured Gallionella sp.
CCCTGTTAGACAAACCGCATCGACAGATCCAGCGCTTCGACATCCTTGGTCAGCGCGCCTATCGAGATTCTGTCCACGCCGGTTTCGGCGACTTCGCGCAGGCCTTTCAGCGTGATGCCGCCGGAGGCTTCCAGTTCGGCACGTCCGGCGGTGTGTTTCACGGCGGAACACAGCGCATCAATATCGAAGTTGTCGAGCAGGATCAATTTTGCTCCGGCAGTCAGCGCTTCGTCCAGTTGCATCCAGTTTTCCACTTCGATCTGCACGCCGACACCCGGCGGAGCAAGCTTGAATGCCGCATCCAGTACGGCGGTGATACTGCCCGCCGCCGCGATATGGTTTTCCTTGATGAGGATGCCGTCAAACAGTCCGACACGTTGATTGTGCCCGCCGCCTATCCGCACGGCATATTTCTGCGCATGGCGCAGCCCCGGCAGGGTCTTGCGCGTATCCATTATTTTCACCGGCAAACCTGCCACCGCATCCACATGGCGGCGGGTGGCGGTGGCAGTGCCGGACAGGGTTTGCAGCAAATTCAGCGCGCTGCGCTCGGCGGTCAGCATGGCGCGTGCGTTTCCTGAAATTTCGCACAGCGTTTGTCCGGGCGTGATTGCGTCGCCGTCTTTTGCATGCCAGTCAATTTTGCAGTCGGGATCAAGTGTCTGGAAGCATCCGTCAAACCACGCGGCGCCGCACAATACGCCGGTCTGCCGGGTGATGACCTGTGCGCGGGCAATTGCCGTTTCCGGTAATAATTGTGCGGTCAGATCCCCGCTGGCAATGTCTTCGGTCAGTGAATGGATGGCATTGAGTTGAATAAAATAGTCAAGATCGGGAGTGGTCACGTCGGGTCTCGGTGTAGGGCGGTCAAGGTGGAGTAGTATAAGGGAAGCCGAGACTACTTGAAATTATTCAGAGCTTCCCCATTTGCGTCTCATACGAAAGTTAATCCGAGGAGTGCATCATGCGTTTCGACAAATTCACTACCAAGTTGCAACAAGCCTTGACCGATGCCCAGAGTCTGGCCGTCGGTTCTGATTCCCAGTTCATCGAGCCGCAGCATTTGCTGCTGGCGATGTTAAATGATGCGGACAGCGGGGCGGGTTCGCTGCTGGCGCGCGCGGGGGGTAATGTCAACGCATTGAAAATCGCGCTGACCGATGCGGTGAAACGTTTGCCTAAAGTAGAGGGGCATGGCGGAGAAGTGCAGGTCGGACGCGATTTGTCCAATCTGTTCAACCTGACCGATAAGGAGGCGCAGAAACGCGGCGATCAGTTTATCGCCAGCGAGATGTTTTTGCTGGCGGCCACGGGTGATAAGGGCGAGACAGGACGCTTGCTGAAACAGCATGGAGTGACACGTCAGCCGCTGGAAACCGCGATTAACGCGGTGCGCGGCGGTGAATCGGTGGGCTCGCAGGAAGCCGAAGGCCAGCGCGAATCGTTGAAGAAATTCACCATAGATCTGACCGAACGCGCAAGGCTGGGCAAGCTCGATCCGGTGATCGGTCGCGACGACGAAATCCGCCGCGCCATTCAGGTGTTGCAGCGCCGCACCAAAAACAATCCGGTGCTGATCGGCGAACCGGGCGTGGGCAAAACCGCTATCGTCGAAGGCTTGGCGCAGCGCATCGTCAACGGCGAAGTGCCGGAATCGCTCAAGGGCAAGAAGGTGTTGAGCCTGGATATGGCGGCGTTGCTGGCCGGTGCGAAATATCGCGGCGAATTCGAGGAGCGCCTGAAAAACGTGCTCAAGGAACTGGCGCAGGATGAAGGACAGACCATTGTTTTTATTGATGAATTGCACACTATGGTCGGTGCGGGCAAGGCGGAAGGCGCGATGGATGCAGGCAATATGTTGAAACCCGCGCTGGCGCGCGGCGAGCTGCATTGCATCGGTGCGACCACGCTGGACGAATACCGCAAGTATGTCGAAAAAGATGCCGCGCTGGAGCGCCGCTTCCAGAAAGTGCTGGTGGGCGAGCCTTCGGTGGAATCTACCATCGCCATCCTGCGCGGGTTACAGGAACGCTACGAGCTGCATCACGGCGTGGACATCACCGACCCGGCCATCATCGCGGCGGCGGAGTTGTCCAACCGCTACATCACCGACCGCTTCCTGCCGGACAAGGCGATAGACCTGATAGACGAGGCGGCGGCGCGCGTCCGTATGGAAATAGACTCCAAGCCGGAGGTGATGGACAAGCTGGAACGTCGCCTGATTCAACTCAAGATCGAACGCGAAGCGGTGAAGAAGGAAAAAGACGAAGCCTCGAAGAAACGCTTTGAGTTGATCGAAACCGAGATTGCTAAGTTGTCGCGCGAATACGCCGATCTGGAAGAAATCTGGAAGGCGGAAAAAGGTGCAGCGCAAGGTACGGCTAACCTCAAGGAAGAGATGGAGCAGGTGCGCGCCGAGATTGTGCGCCTGCAACGCGAAGGCCGACTGGATAAGGTGGCCGAGTTGCAATATGGCAAGTTGCCGCAGATGGAAGCCCGGCTGAAAGAGGCGGCGCAACGCGAGGCCGAAGGCGGTGCGACTAAAAATAAGTTGCTGCGCACTCAGGTCGGCGCCGAAGAAATCGCCGAAGTGGTCAGTCGCGCCACCGGTATTCCGGTCTCCAAGATGATGACGGGAGAGCGTGATAAATTGTTGAAAATGGAGGATAAATTGCACGATCGCGTGGTCGGGCAGGACGAGGCGGTGCGACTGGTATCGGATGCCATTCGTCGTTCGCGTTCCGGCCTGTCCGACCCGAACCGCCCGTACGGCTCGTTCCTGTTTTTGGGGCCGACCGGTGTGGGCAAGACCGAGCTTTGCAAGGCGCTGGCAGGCTTCATGTTCGACTCGGAAGATCATCTGATCCGCATAGATATGTCCGAGTACATGGAGAAACATTCTGTTGCGCGTCTGATTGGTGCGCCGCCCGGCTATGTTGGTTATGAAGAAGGCGGCGGACTGACCGAAGCGGTGCGGCGCAAACCCTATTCGGTGATTCTGCTCGACGAGGTGGAAAAGGCACATCCCGACGTGTTCAACGTGCTGCTGCAAGCGCTGGACGACGGGCGCATGACCGACGGCCAGGGGCGCACGGTGGACTTCAAGAACACCGTGATCGTGATGACTTCCAACCTGGGCAGCCAGATGATCCAGCAGATGTCCGGCGACGATTATCAGGTCATCAAGCTGGCGGTGATGGGCGAAGTGAAAACCTATTTCCGCCCTGAGTTCATCAACCGCATTGATGAGGTAGTGGTGTTCCATGCGCTGGATGAGAAAAACATCAAGTCCATCGCGCGCATCCAGTTGCAGTATCTGGAAAAACGCCTGGCCGCGATGGAAATGAAACTGGAAGTCAGTGAGGCGGGTTTGGACGAGATCGCTACCGCCGGTTTCGACCCGGTATATGGTGCAAGGCCGCTGAAACGCGCGATCCAGTCGCAACTGGAAAACCCGCTGGCCAAGTTGATACTGGAAGGCCGCTACGCCGCGAAAGACACCATCAAGGTGGATTGCAAAGGCGGCGTGATGAAGTTTGAGTAAGAAATTACTTGAAAGAGAAAGCCCGGCTTGCCGGGCTTTTTTACGCCACTTGTGGGGTGGCTCTGGCGCGTAACTGGCCGCAGGCGCCTTCGATACCCCGTCAGTTCTCCGTCAGTTCTCATTGATGTGTACCCTGTTGATGTGTGTTGCCAACGGGTAGGGCGGAAGCCCCAGTGGGGCGTTCCGCCACGATCAAACCTATTCGGCGGAACCGCAAGCGTTCCGCCCTACGCGGGCTAATCGGTAGCCTGTTTTGTTCCGAGCAGTGATTTCAAATCTTTGAGCATCAAAAACAAATGAAAGGCATCGGTGGGACTCGACTCAAACTCCCATGACTCGTACCACTGACGTGCCACATCGTCTTTAGCGTGAACCAACAGCGCACGAACTCCCGCAATGTCAGCAGCTTGCGCTGTGCGTAGCAACGCATCCCTGAGCAACGCCTGCCCCAACCCTTTGCGCTGATAAGTTTGATCCACCGCCAATCTGGCCAAAATCATGACTGGCACAGGGTGACGTGCCAATCCCTTCAATATTCGCGCTGGCGCAGACTCGACATCAACACTGCCGACAGACAAACTATAGAAGCCTGCCACCGCGCCGCCGACACAGCACACATAGGTTTGTGCGCTGTTCGCTTTCTGATTAAGCCAGGCAAAACGTTGCAGAAATTGATTCAATGCCGTATTCCCGCAATCGAATGCATCAACCAAGTCAGATGCACGGAGTTTGGCTATCTGACTAAACTCAGTATCGCTCAACCCAATATCCCCGGCTTGGACAGCAAGCCTTGCAACCGTGGCTTTTCTTGCACGGGACGATCAAGCGCCAACTGGAATTGATCCCACTGCTCGGCATCCAGATTAAAGTGGCGACGATCCGCCAGCGCCTGGTTTGCCGCATTAATCCCGGCATCGAGCAGAAACTCACTGACATTCTTGTGGCAGGAACGCGCCGCTTCCTGGAGCAATTGCTTGACGGGCGTACTGGCGCGAACATCAATCCGCTCAGTTTTGGAAATACTCAACGTGGACATAACAACCTTCTCTCTATCATTAACACGACTGACGCAATCATAACGTCCGTACAGCGTCCTGACAACAGAAAAGTTACATGTCCGTCTTGCACTAGCACGCCTGCGAACTCAACTATGCGCACTTCGTCGCCTTGCTGCGGATGCAAGGTCACGAAATCTGGATGCCCGCCGAACGGCCCGACCGGAATGTTGTGCCACACCCAGGCGTTGTCTTCGAGGCAATCCTTCAGCCGTTCGGCGAGACGCAACTCGCCGCGCGCATCGAAGCGGGCGGCGCCCGAGGGTGGGGATTAGGGTGGACATGGGGGTTAGTGGTTATGTGGGGAAGAGGTAAAAGGTGCGGAGTCGATTTTCTTTCAAATATTACGGCCAACTTCAAAAAAATTTCGACTCCGTCCCCTTTGTTTAGTGACCCCGTTGCGATGCTGCGGACTGTTATTTGAGGATGCGTTAATGCAAGACCCCGTTGTGACTTAATGCAAGACCTTGACCCCGTTGTGACCTTTTGATGCTGACCCCATATCACTCTGGCTGGGGGGGAACTGCCCCTTCTAGCTCTTTTTTTAGATCGTTTAACTGGCAATCACGCTTTGGGTGGCGGCGATTTTTCTGTCTGCGTATAACACCACGTCTTTGATGACGAGTTTTTGAATCGCCGTAATCAAGGTTTCCATGAGGGCGTAATCAGGTTGGTGATATTTGATGGGGAGGTGAATGTTCAATTCATCCGCATCTTTCGCGTAAAAGTTCCTTCCATAATCAAACTTGCCTGTATGTGATGATTTGTGAATTGCGGCTGTTACGAAAATAGATGCAAACTTTGGCAAACTTTCGGTATGCACAACTGCAATATGATCATCGCCACCATACTGGTAATTTCGATATTTCGCAGAACCAAACATATCAATGGTTGTGGTGTTTTCTGAAAAAATGGTTACCTCATTGCTAATAAAATCAGAAATGCCTTCGTCAGTTTCACCAGCCGTTACAAATGGCAAGTTTCCTGCGACTCTGTCATCACTTTTTAGCCGTTTGCCACGGGTAGATTTCCCGAATAATTTTTCAAGATTGAAACTTCCCCATGCCACGCTTTTAAACGCCTTCAGCGCGTTTTCTTCTTCGGTGGTGAGGGTAGTATCTTTCAAGCCTGTCGCCAGCAGATGCGCCTCTAGCACCGCTAGACGCTCCGCCTCTAGCTCCGCTATAAAACTTTCCATGAAGGCAAAATCCATCTTGCCGTTTTGGATGGGGAGGTGGATGCTGATCTTATTTAGCTTCGCTGAGGAAACTGTATTGTTGTAACCAAATGAAAACATTTTTTTACTTAAAGCACTGCGACAAACTAAACCAATATTTTTGCTTTTTATAAAATCATCTTTAGCAGACAGAACCAATACACCATCAGTTGTTACAAAGTTTTTCTCTTGGTAATAAACGACACCAGTTTGCCTTCCAACAACTAACGAATTTCCATTAAATTGTTTATAGCCTTCTGGTTTAACCGTATCAACAAACCCATTGTTGTTATCATTTTGAGCAATGAAACAAATGCCCGCAGGATCACTAATAAGCTCCTTTTGATTTGAAATGTCTCCACGACTTATCCCAAACAATTCATCAATCCTAAACTCGCCCCACTCAACACTTTGCAGTTTTTCGTCGAGTGGGGATATTACTTTCCCAACGCATCCCCCTCATTCTGTTGCTTTTTAAGCAGGTTACTCACTTCCCAAGCCAAATAATCGCTCACGGTTTTTTTGAAGTCGGCAAGGGTGGGTTTGGTGTCTATCGGCGCAGATTGATTCCAGTCTGCGCCGTTCTGCGGGTCTATTCGGCCTTCGTAGTATTCTTTTTCAGTGAAAATTTTCAGCTTGCTTTTGCCAAAGCGCACCAAGCTCACCAGTTCTTCGTAGCGTTGGCGCGCTTGGTTGGTGTCTTTGAGGTTGTTGCTGGCTTTTTTGCGGTTGGTGCGTGTGTAGCCGTCTTCAGAAAAATCAATAAATTTCACTGTTTCATCGGGGTGGTGTTTTTCGCCCACTTTGAACACATACACATTGGTTTGCACGCTGGATTTGCCGATGAATAAATCAATCGGCATTTTGATGCTGGCAATCAGGGTGTGCTTTTGCAAAATCCTTTTGTTGTAATCACGGGCTTTGCCACTGCCTGCGGAATTTTGAATGATGATGGCGGCGTAGCCTTTGTGCATCATGCCAAGGGCCTTTTCGACAAAGTTCATGCCGTTACCATTGGCGGAATATGGTGGGTTAAGTACAAAGGCATCGGCGGGAAATTTGCCGTTGGTGTTGCCAAAACCATAATTGCCTTCGAAATCGCTGAGTGAGTCTTTGTTGAGGATGTTGGAGCTGCCGTCGCCCATTAAAATCATGTTGAGAATGGCAAGCATATAGACGCTGGAAAGCAATTCTAGCCCCAGCAATTGTTCGGCTTTAATGTTGATTTCTTTTTGCCGCAGTGCGTCAGGTGAGGTGATGGTCTTTTTGGCATCTACCAGCATTTCGTTCATGGCGGCCACCAATAGCCCCGCTGAACCCGTGGCAAAATCCCAAACATACGAATCCTTATTGACGCGGGCGAGTTTGACCAAAAGCGTGGCCACATAAGAGGGCGTGAGCACAACATCGTTGAGCTTATCTTGTGTAAAGCCCAGCCAGCCGTACATTTCGTTAAAGAGCTTGCCAGTAAAATCGGTGGTGAGTCCGATTTTGTAATAAATCCCTAAGTCATCTACGATCTTCACAAACACTCGTTTGAGCTGGCTTTCGCCGTTTTCTACTTTGTTGATATTGTCGGTGGTGAGGGTGTTTTGCAGTGTTCTTTCGATCAGTGCTTTTTTCTCTTCGGGCAGGTCTTTTTCATCCAAAAAAGCTTTGATTTTGCGGATGAGAATGTCGCCGTCGGTGTTGCCTTTTTCGGTGGATGATTTGAGGTCTGATTTTTCAAGTGGGGCAACTTTTCCAGGTATGCCAAGCGTGGCGATAATGGCGGCGGCAACTAAATAAACACGGTCATTTTCGCCTAAGCCTTTTTCGTTTTGGTAAATGTCGTTGTTGAGTTTAACTAGGCTTAGGTCAATCTCTTTTTCGCGTTGCGCTTTGAGCTGTTCGATTTCGTCTGGCGTGAGGCTCAAGGCTTTGACTTTGACGACAAACTCGTCAAAGTTTTCTTTTTTCAGAAACGAAAAATCTGAAAACGCACCGACTTTTTGCCCCGCTCCAAAGTTGGATTTTGAAACAAAATAAACGCCAATTTCATGCTGAATTTCGCCGCTTTCATCTTTATAGCCCGTCATGCCGATGGCAATAATATCGGTGTAGCTGGTGTGGTGCAGTAGCGCGTTGGCATAATGCACCGCGCCATTGACGGCATAGCTATTGATGTTTTTGAAATTAGGGGCGTTTTTACTGCGATTATCCACTTGCCCCTTGCTATCCAGTTTAACGAGCCTGTCTTGATAGCCTTTGTATTCAATCAGGATGGGGTAATGATTCAGGGCTTTGTCTTGCAATAGCAGTTTTGTATCGGGGCGATTGCCACCCACGCCGCCGTTTTTAGAGTAGTAATCTTCAAGGGCTTTGTCGATTTCGGCATTGAGCTTTTCTTGCTCCAGCTTGTAATCAAGTTTGTATTTTTTGAGCCAGCCGTTCGCTAACTCGGCGATGTTGGGTTCAATGGATTGCGCCATGGTTGCGTTTTATTCCTGTAGGGGTGATTTTGTCGAGATTGTAGTCGTAAAGAGATGCTTTCGCCCGGTATGGACAGCATTGGGGACAGATCACGGTTTTAACTCCGCACCAGCAGTCCAGCCAACTCCTGATAGTCTGGAAAACGTCCGTCAACGCTAAGCAGTTGCGCATTGTATTCGATTGCGGTGGCAATGATGATTCGGTCTGCTGGGTCTTTGTGGTGTTCGGGCAGCGACGCAGCGCGCTCGGCGATTGATCTCGTCACTGGAATAATTGCGATGCCGCTCTCTTCGATCTGATTGAGCCAGTCAGAGATCGGTAGCTTGAGGGCAATCCGTCCGTGTTTGACGAGCCACGCCATTTCCCAGCAGGTCATTGCCGAGACGGCCAGAGATTCAGCTGTCTCGATGGCATCTATTTGTTGTTGTTTCAGCTTGTCTGGGGTGCGATTGACCCACCAGTAAAGCGCGTGTGTGTCGAGGATGAGCATTAGGACAATGCGTCCCAGTCGCTTTCCGTCGGGCCGTTGAGGATGTCGCCTTTTTCTTCGCCCATGCCCGCGAGCATTAGGGGGGGCGAGCGGCGACCGGCTGGCTTGGACGATTCCCACATTACGATGACTCGTGCGCGTTCGACATGTGCGGGCAATGCCCCGTCCTGTATGACAAGACGATGACCGTCAATGGATGCTGTTGTTTCAAGAGCCAACATGGGTGAGCTTCCTTTGATACTGATTCACTGTGCTGAGATTGTACAACACCCGCGTGGCGCAGGACTAAACGATCTTAAAGCTCGCGCCACAACGCTTGGGGAATAACCGAAGCCAGACCACGGTTTCACGCCGCCAGCGGGAATGGCTGGATGCGTGGCCGTTTGGTCTGGGTGGCAAGCCACAGTTCATAGTCGTCCTGTAGTCCCATCCACATTTCCGGGCTGGTGCCCAGCGCGGCTTGCAGGCGTAAGGCCATGTCTGCCGATATGCCGGAAGAGCCGTTCAATACGCGCGAGAGCGTGGCTCGCGCAACACCGAGGCGTTGCGCTGCATCGGTTACGCTCATGTCGCCCAGCCATTCGCGCAGTATTTCTCCGGGGTGGGGCGGGTTGTGCATAGTTGCCATTGTTTACCTCTCAGTGATAGTCCTGATAATCCACTAGCAGTGCTTTTGTAGTTTGAGTTATTGGTTCTTGATCGCTCTGGCGCGTAACTGTCCGCACGCGCCTTCGATCTCTTGACCTGCCGAATCGCGTATTTTGGCGAGGATGCCGTGAGCATGCAGGGCCTGCACCATTGCTGCCGTCCGTTCGGCGGCGGGGCGGTGATAGGCCAGACCATCGACTTCGTTGAACGGAATAAAGTTCATCACGGCGTATTTTCCGGTAAGTAATTGCGCAATTCGTTCTACTTCGGCATCACTGTCATTGATGCCTGCTATCAAAGTCCATTGATATTGCACTGGATAGCCGGTGGCGCGTGCATAGGTCTCGGCGTATTCAACGAGGTCTTCAATAGGGATGGCTGGGGCTTGCGGCAGTAATTTCGCGCGAAGTAGCGCATCGGTGGTGTGCAGGGACAGGGCGAGTGCGGGCTTTACATTTTCCATCGGCAGGCGCTCGAACACGCGCAGATCGCCAACCGTGGACAGCACCAGACTTTTGTGGCCGATATTGCCCTGTGTGCCCAGCAGTTCTATGGCTTCCAATACGTTGTCGAGGTTGTGTGCCGGTTCGCCCATGCCCATGAACACCACCTTGCTCACCGTGCGGCGTCGGCGCGCCAGTACCACCTGGGCGACAATCTCGGCACTGCCGAGCTGACGAATCAGCCCGTTGCGCCCGCTCATGCAGAACACGCACCCCACGGCACAACCTACCTGCGTCGAGACGCATAAGCCGCCACGCGGCAGCAGCACGCTCTCCACCATTTGGCCGTCACGCAGTTCCACCAACAGCCGCGCGACATTTTCACCGGCGGGATATTCGCCGTTTAGTCTCGCCAGTCCATGCAACTCCGCCTCGATGGCGGGCAACGCATTGCGCAGTGCAAGCGGAAAGAAGTTTTCTGCGGGACTGCGCGGCGTGTCGTAAGAGCAAACCTGCGACCAGCCGCGCAGCAGCCGATCTTCGTGGCACGGCTTGGCAGCGAGGTCGCGCAGACGTTGGCGAAGATGGGAGATGCGCATCGGAGGAGGCTGCCTTAGTGCTTGCCGGGGGCAGGACGGTGTTTCGCCGAAATGGAAGCCGGTGCGCGAAGGGCGCCGGTCTCTTTTACTTTGAAGGCGGCCACCGCAGAGGCAAGATTCTGCGCCTGTTCTTCCATTGATTCAGCCGCTGCCGCCGCCTGTTCGACCAGCGCGGCATTTTGCTGCGTCACCTCGTCCATTTGTGCGATAGCCTGGTTTACCTGTTCGATACCCCGGCTTTGTTCGGTCGATGCCGCTGTAATTTCGCTCATGATGTCGGTGACGCGCTTGACGGCATCCACGACTTCTCCCATCGTCTTGCCAGCCTTGTCCACCAGATTGGTTCCGACCAAGACTTTTTCGACCGAGTCGTTAATCAATGCCTTGATCTCTTTGGCGGCTCCGGCGCTGCGATGCGCGAGGTTGCGCACTTCAGACGCGACCACGGCAAAACCGCGACCCTGCTCGCCGGCGCGTGCCGCTTCCACGGCCGCGTTGAGGGCGAGGATGTTGGTTTGAAAGGCGATGCCATCAATGATGCTGATGATGTCCGAGATTTTTTTCGAACTCTCGCTGATGGAGGACATGGTATGCACCACCTCGTTGACCACACTGCCACCCTGAACGGCGATGCGCGAGGCGCCGACGGCAAGCTGGTTCGCCTGGTGCGCGTTTTCGGCGTTCAGCTTTACGGTGGACGTCAGTTTGTCCATGCTGGCAGCGGTCTTTTCAAGGTTGACGGCTTGCTCCTCGGTGCGATGCGAGAGATCGGAGTTGCCCGCAGAGATTTCTTTGGCTGCGGTGTGGATGGTGTCTGTGGCTTCCTTGATTTGTCCCACCAATTCCTTCAGGTTGGTGACGGTGTCGTTCACGCCGGCCTTCATTTCACCAAAGGTGCCGGGATAGTCCTTGCTGATGCTCTGGGTCAGATCGCCTTTTGCCAGCACGTTGGCTACACGCAGCACATCGTTCAGGCCTGCCTCGGTAACATTGGAGAGCTGGTTGAGCAGTTCGGACAGTTCTTTCGCATAGCCCGCCTTGCCGTCCAGACTCATCATGACGCTGAAATTGCCGCGCACGGCAACGGCTTCGACGATGTTCTTGATCTCGGCCACGAGGCTGGTCAGCGAGTCGGCTGTGGTGTTTACGCTGATTTTTACCTCATTGTAAGCGCCGGAATAGTCACGTGTGATTTTCTGGTTCAGGTCGCCCCGGGAGATCGCCTGAGTGACGCGAACGGTATCCTTGAATGCGGCATCGACGGTTTCGGTCATCTGGTTGAGCAGTTCGGACAGTTCCCTGTTGTAGCCCACCTTGCCGCGCATATCCACCTTGATGCTGAAATCGCCGTTTACTGCCGCCTGCACGATGGTTTTTATCTCGCTCACGAGATTGCGCAGGCTGGTTTGCATTGCCTGCATCGCCTTGAGTTGCTGTGCAACCTCATCGTTTCCACTGACCGTAATGGTCGAGGAAAGGTCGCCTGCGGCGATGTGATTGGCGACATCCGCCGAATGCAGAACCGGCGCGGTGACACGGTAAATCAGCTTGCCGATCAGGAAATACAGCAGAATTTGCAAGGCTGCCTGCAACATCCATACCCAGTAGTTGACGGTTGCAATCAGCTCGTATTCGTCGGTCAAATCCAGCGTGACGCTGGCGCCGCCGGTCACTGTTCCTTCCGGCACATTGTGGCAGGTCAGGCAGTTTGTCCCGCGAAAATCGGACTGGGCAATGAAAGGCAGAACCACGCGTAATTCGTGGCGGCCTTCATGCTGCAACTGTTTGACTTGCATCCGTGAGGTTTCCAGCATCGCGTGATCCAGTTCATCCTTTGCCTGTTCGGAAGGTTGTCCGGGACCATACTGGTCGTTGATATGCTTGTTGCGGAACACGCGCAGTTCAGTCAGCTTTTCGGACGCACCCATTTTTTCGACATACAAGGCGCGTTGTTCAGCATCGCTGATGATGCCGTTAATCATCAGCATGTTCAGCCCGTTCAGCACCCCGTCGGCTGTCACCATCGCATTATGTTTTGCGCCGGTAATCACATGTTCTTCAAACCTGTTGAGCGCGAAACTCTGTACCAGAAGCATGACGACCAGCAGCAGCAACTGGATCGGAAGTTGCAACTTGCTCCGAATCGAAAGTGTATCCCACCATGTTTTCATTTTGATCTCTGCCTCAGGGAGTAAAGCCAGCCGGCTTGCCGCCGCACGGCCGGAATTGCGTGTTTCAGGCGTCAGCCGGGCATATGGCTGGGCCGCTTTATTCGGACGGTTGAATAAACAAACGGCTTGAGGTTTATCGGCATGAATCGGATTTTCTTTAGAGTGGTCGTGAAATAAGCGCACGCGTGATTTGAAAAGACGGCGGCGCTTTTTTCAGAACAGTTCGATGTCTCCGTCCGGCTGCTGTTCGCGTTTGCGTTTCATGAATTCGACAAGCGCCTTTTGCACATCGCGCGTTTCCATCAGCGTATCGAACATGTGCTTGTCATCTTCCGTCACATATTTGGAGCGAATTTTCTGCTGCAAAGCGACCCATGCGTACGGGTTGTACAGGCGGACGGGATCATTGACCAGTCCGCCCAGATCATCCAGGTTGCGGCACACTTGCGACAGGCGCTGGGAAAGCCGGTCATAAAACTGGAATGCGATAATGGCCTGTCCGACCTTGTCGCCGACTTCGGTGCCCAGATTGCCGATCTCGGTCTTGGCTGCGGCCACTTCCGGCGTATCCGGCAGGCGGTGCGCCACTTCGCGTATGGCGTTCAATGCGCCCGAAATGGATGTGAAGGAATCGGTCAGGTCGCCTACCGAGCTTGAGGAATCATTCAGCGCCAATTCGATTTGCGCCATGGACAGATTCAGCATCAGGATGGTTTCACGCACCTGGCTCCAGTCCAGATCCGGTCGGCTGGCAATCGACGGTGCAACGGAGTTTTCGGTGGATTCGGTCATTACGTCTTTCCTTAATATGATGTTATCGGTTGGAAGTGTAGCAAAGAGGCGTGCCTGAAAACCAGACTATTCGCCTGTCTTATACGCCGGAATCCGGTTTTTCTCTGGACAACGGATTCGGATTTAAAACTCGTCGCCAAAGTGGCGGTAGGTGTTGCGTTTTATTTTAGCCTGATACATCGCCGTATCCGCATGCTTGAGCAGGGTTTCGCTGTCTCTGCCGTGCGCAGGATAAAGGGCAATGCCGATGCTGCAACCAACGTTGCAGTGTGTTCCATTCAATTCAAACGGTAGCAGCAGCGCCTTGAGGATGCCTTGTGCGACATGTTCCGCACTTTCAGGCGTTTTTATCTCGGTAAGAATAATGGTGAATTCATCTCCGCCCATGCGGGCCACCGTGTCCGTTTTGCGCACGCAGGAAAGCAGGCGGTTGGCTGTTTCCCTGAGCAGCAGATCGCCCATGTCGTGGCCGAGTGCGTCGTTTACTTCCTTGAAATGATCAAGGTCAAGGAATAGCACCGCCAATTTCTGTTGATGGCGCTGCGCCATCGCCAGCCCCTGTTCCAGCCTGTCATGGAACAGCGCGCGGTTGGGCAAGCCGGTCAGTGGATCGTTATGTGCCAGTCGCTGAAGTTTTTCTTCGGTCAGCTTGCGTTCGATGACGACAGCCAGAGTGTCGGTGACGGTTTTGAGGAAATTTTTCTCATTCTCATCGCTGACATGGCCTGCTGCAATATAGGCATTGAGTACGCCCAGCAACTGGCCTCCCGACAGGATGGGGATGCAGTAATGACCATGCGGCTGGATGCCGTCATAGCTGATTTCGTGCTGCTCGTTAAGGTGGCTGAAAAAAATAATTTCGCGGCTGGCTGCGGCTTTGCCGCACAGGCAACGGCCAAACGGCAGCATGGCGCATGATTGCAGCAGGGAATCCGGCAGATTGCGTTGCGCCACCATTTCCAGTGTTTGCTCACCTTTGACGACCAGAAAAATGGACCCCTTGTTCAGCAACGAAAAAGCCGGGATGGAGAGCACAACATCGAGCGCCTTGAATAACACCTCTTTCAGCGTCAGAGGAGGGAGCGAGATATTCAGTATCGAATCCAGCACGCGCTGGATGTGCAGCGACTGTTCGATTTCCAACTGGGCCTTTTTGCGTTCCGAAATATCCCGCAGCACGGCGATGCCATTCCATTTTCCCGCGATAAGGCAGGCGGAAAGCGCAACTTCGACGGGGAATTCCGTGCCATCCTTGTGGAGCGCGGTAAGTTCAAGCGTCTTGCCCAGCGCCGCGCCCTGACCCGTTTCCCTGAATGTAGGGAAGGCTTTGAGATGGGCTGCGCGAAAACGCTCCGGCACAATCAGTTGGTGCAGGTTTTTCCCCAGCGCTTCCTCGTGCGCGTAACCAAAAATTGTTTCGGCGGCCTGGTTCCACAAGGAGATGTTGCCCTCGTTATCCATGCAGATGATCGCATCCTGAGCCGAGGTGCTTATCTTTTCGAATTTCTCCTCGCTGTCGCGCAGTTTCGATTGCTCATCCTGTAACTGCCGGATAAACCGGGTCTGCATTTCCTCGCGAGTCTGGCTCTCCTCAATGAGCTGTTGCCGGGAACGCGTCAGTTCCTGTTCAATCCGGCCCAGAATCAGATGGAGAAGGGCAAGGATGCCCAGTCCCATGACGGCATAAATAACGGTAAATAAAGTGAAATCTTCTTTTGAGTGTTCAAAGAGATGGGTCATGTCGCGCAGCATGACCAGCGTGGCAACCTGATGCCCGCCCGCATCGCTTACGGGGATAATGCCTGCCCAGTAGCGATGTCCCTGAAAATCAATGTCCCGCTGAATTTGAATGTTCGTGCCTGAATGGACTGCGTTGACCCGGTTAAGCGCCTCGATAGGCACATCCTGCAAGCTCTGTGATACCAGCACTGCGGCGGACAGCGTATTCCAGTCGAATGGCCGTCCGAGCATGCGCATGCCCGCTTCCCATTCGCTCTGCACCAGATACTGCTTGCCCACGAGCATGAAGAGTTCAACATGGAACATGCTGCGGGTATCTCGAATGAGTTCGTCAATTTCCTGTCCCAGTTCGATATAGCCGAGCAGCTTTCCGTCATGGACAACGGGCAGCACGGAACGCAGCGTGAAGGTGCCCAGTGGCCCGAGTTCTATTCCCGAAAACAGGGCGGCGCTTTTCTCGGCGCCCAGTGCGGTGTGGCGATTGATCACGTCGCCGTATTTTTCCGGTTTGTGGGTGCGCAGCAGATTGATGCGCTGCGCATCGTGAAAATAGAAATGCGTGACGTTGTATTGCTGATGCAGGCGTTTATATATGGGAGCGCTCAGCGCCAGCAGGGCTTTGCGGTCCCCGGACTGGAGGGCGGAGAGCAGCTGTTTGTCCTGTGCGATAAAACGCAGGCTGGTCTCCATTACTTCGGCCTTGGTATCCAGCACCGATTGCAAATGGTTCTGCATGGCCTCGGCTTCCTGCACGACTGCATCCAGCTTCTGTCGGGCTTCCAGATTGCCGACAAAATAGCTGCCGATACCGAAAAGAATCAGTCCCGCCATAAGCAGGGGAAATATGATGCGTTTTCTTAATGAATTCATATTGTTAACCTTTTCTTTCTGCGCTTTGTCTGTGCGGGGGCAGCGCGCCGAACAAGCCGGGATGAGTTACATTTTTTCAGGGGTTGTTTTTGCAAACGCCTCAAACTGTTCTGCCGGCAGCGGTTTGCTGAAGTAGTAGCCCTGCACCTCGTCGCAACCTTGCAAACGCAGAAAATCCAGTTGTCCTGCGGTTTCCACCCCTTCGGCAATGGTGAGTATGCCGAGGCTGTCGGCCATGTTGATGATGGCGGCGACGATGGCCTTGTCATCGGGGTCGTCGGTGATGTCGCGGACGAAGGACTGATCTATCTTCAGTTTGTACACCCTGAATTTTTTCAGGTAACTCAGGGAAGAATAGCCTGTGCCGAAATCGTCGATGGACATGCGGATGCCGCGTTCGTACAGATCGTTCATCACCGCGATTACTGCCTGAGGGTCACTCATGGCGACCGCTTCGGTTAATTCCAGTTCCAGATATTCGTGCGGCAACTGCACTTCATCGAGGATGCGTGTGACTACGTCGATAATATTGGGCTGGTGAAATTGCATTGATGACATGTTTACCGCCATCACCATGGGCGGAAGCCCGCTATCCATCCAGTCTTTCAATTGCCGGGCCGCCGTGTGCAATACCCATTCGCCGATCTGGATGATCTGGCCGCTGTCCTCGGCGACCGGGATGAATTCGGCGGGCGAAATCACGCCCAGCTCTGGATGTGTCCAGCGCAGCAAGGCCTCTGCACCGACGATACGACCGTCTTGTATGGCTATTTGCGGCTGATAATGCAGTTGAAATTCATTGCGCGCCAGTGCGTGGCGCAGGGCATTGTTCAATTGCAACATGCGGGCCGAATGCGCCTGCATCTGCGGCGTAAACAAACAGAAGGCGTTGCGACCGCTTTGTTTGACGCGATACATGGCGGCATCCGCATTTTTCGACAGCGTTTCAAAATCTTCACCGTCATTCGGATAGATGGCGATGCCTATCGAGAGGGTGATGGTCAACTCGTGCTGTTCGAATTTCCAGGGCAGGGAAACGACTTCGATCAGCCTGGAGGCCACCTTTGCCGCTCCATTTGCATCGGTACCGGGCAGGATAAGAATGAATTCATCACCGCCCATACGCGACACGGTGTCTACTTCGCGCAAAGTCTGCTTTAGCCGCTTTGCTGTTTCCATCAACAACAGATCACCGGTGGTATGCCCCAGGGTGTCGTTGATATTCTTGAAATGATCGAGATCGAGGAACAGTACCGCCAGCGGTTCGCCGCTGCGTTGCGCCAGACCGAGGGTGTATTCGACGCGACCGATCAATCGGCTGCGATTGGGCAGGCCGGTGAGCTGATCGAAATGAGCCAGGTTCTCGATGCGTTCCGCAGTCTTTTTGTTTTCAGAGATGTCCTGAATCGTGCCGTAGATTGACAGGATATTCCCGCTATCATCGAATTTCAGCTTGCCTAATCCATGCACCCAGCATACTGCCTGATCGTTTTGACGGATGATGCGGTATTCCTTGTCAAATGCCTTGTGCTGGCCTAAGACCTCGCTCCTCAGGTAATGGCTCATCATTTCCCGGTCGTCGGGATGAATCAGATTCTCCCATCCTCCCACTGTGTGTGGGTATGATTCATCTATTCCGAACAAATGATCGAGTTCATCCGAGCTTTCCCACAACCCGCTGCGGATATCCAGAACATAACTGCCGAGGCTCGCAACGGACTGTGCTTCTCTGAGTGACGCTTCACTTTCGCGTAATTCCCGCGTCATGTTCCTTGCCAGTTCAAGCGCGCGTATCCTGCCGCCGACCAGTTGCCAAACCAGCAGGGCAAGCAGTCCGCTCATCAAAATACCGGTCACTCGTATGATTGCGATTCGTCCGGTGTCAATGTGCGCTTCAAAGTCGGACAGCGAACGCAGCCTGATCGTCCAGGTATGCCCGGCAATCTGGATGTGCCGGATGACATGGTACAAAGATTGGTCCTGATGCAGGGAGTGATGGTCGTCGTCGTACATCAACGTTTCCGGTGTCGTGTTTTTGCCATCAAAAATCTCGTAGTCAATATGTCTGACTCGTGCGCCGAGTATGCCTTGCATCAGGTCATTCATGCGAAACGGCGCATAGACCCAGCCGATGATATTGGCGCGGCGTTCGTTCAGCGTTTCATGCGGGTTGCCGTTGCGGTACACCGGCAGGTAGATGAGAAAGCCGACCTGTGTTTTCTGGTCGGCTTCCTGTACCAGAGTGACTTTGCCCGACATTACCGCTTTGTTCAGATCGCGCGCCTGTTCCATCGCCGCACGACGCACCGGCTCCGAATACATGTCATAGCCGAAGGCGCGCAGATTGCTGCCGCCGAAAGGTTCCAGGTAGATGATGGAGGTGTAGAGGTCGCGCTCGCCCACCGGGCGCAGTGCGTAATCGGGGAAGCCTTCCTTGCGGATAGCTTCGATATGCCCGGCCTTTTCCTGCTGCGGGATCACCAGCGAGAAACCGACACCCTGAATGCCGGGATAGTGCTCCGCCAGATGCAAGTTGTCCGCATAGTGATGAAATTCATCCCGCTCAACACTTTTGGACGAGATGTACAGGCCATTCAGACCGTGCAGAATCAGTGCATAGGTAGCCAGTCGCTGCTCGATGCGCAGCACGATTTCGTGTGTCTGGTATTCGAAACTTTCCTGCTGAATCTGGCGCGCGCCATTAAAAGAGGCATGCTGTAAAAAGTAAGTCACAGCAAGTCCGATTGCCAGTACCAGCCACGGCAGTAGCCGGCTAAGCTGCAGGCGTGTCATGATGCGCACAGACTGAAGGGGTTATACGCGTACATGCTTGAGCGCTCTTTGCATTGTTCCTGATTTGCCGGCCACAGTGCAATCTCCCGAAATGCTGGTTTTATAACTCGATCAGATAAGGGCGGACGCGGTACCCGTGACGGTGTTCGGGGTTGAAGGATACCGCCGACCGTCAGCTTATGCTGCTCGCCGACGTCCGCCTCTGGACGGCAAGTAGTCGCCAGGATCAAGTTACTTGACGGGTGGCGTTTCCTTCTTTGGTTTTTTCACTTCCTTGTTTTTGCGTTGTTGACCCTTGGCCATGATCGTTCTCCTTGTGTGATGGAATGCGCATAATAATACGGACGTATGGGCGCGGTGTATTTTTTTCAGCGCGATGATTTTCAAGGCACGCGATCCCGGGAGGTACGCGCGGGATTGACTGAACATGCGGCGATCAGGCCGGTAGTCCGGCGGCTGCGGTCGGCGGCAGGCGCTTGAGCGCATCCTGCGCATAACTAGTTCGTGCTTTTGCTTCATAAACCCGCCTACAAACACGCAGCCTGACGCTGCAAAAAGTCCGACAGGCTGCTAGAATCCGTCCTTTGCAATTGAACCCATCAAAGGAATTCGAATATGTCCATGTCTGACCGCGACGGTTTTATCTGGTACGACGGTAAACTTGTACCTTGGCGCGATGCCACTACCCATGTGCTGACCCACACGCTGCATTATGGAATGGGCGTATTTGAAGGGCTGCGCGCCTACAAGGCGGCGGAAGGCACGGCGATTTTCCGTTTGCAGGAGCACACCGACCGCCTGTTCAATTCGGCGCACATCTTTCAGATGAAGATGCCCTATGACAAGGAAACCATCATCGAAGCGCATCGCGAAGTGGTGCGCGTCAATAAACTGGAATCCTGCTATATCCGCCCGATCTGTTTTTACGGTTCCGAAGCGATGGGTATTGCTGCGACAACGTTGTCCACTCATGTGGCTATCGCCGCCTGGCCGTGGGGCGCGTATCTGGGCGATGAGGGCATGCAAAAAGGCATTCGCGTCAAGACCTCCAGCTTCACCCGCCATCATGTGAACGTGAACATGTGTCGCGCCAAGTCGGTGACGACTTACGCCAATTCCATCCTGGCGCACCATGAAGTCGCCAATGATGGCTATGACGAAGCGCTGTTGCTGGATGTGGACGGTTACGTGGCTGAAGGCGCCGGTGAAAACATTTTCATCGTCAAGAAAGGCAAGCTGTACACGCCCGACCTGACTTCGTGTCTGGAAGGCATTACGCGCGATTCCATCATCACGCTGGCCAAGGAAATGGGTATCGAAGTGATCGAAAAGCGCATCACCCGCGACGAAATTTATTGCGCCGAAGAAGCATTTTTTACCGGTACTGCCGCAGAAGTCACGCCTATCCGCGAACTCGACCAGCGCACCATAGGCGCAGGCTCACGCGGCCCGGTCACGACTCTGCTGCAACAGGCATTTTTCGATTGCGTCGCAGGCAAGCATCCGCTGCACACCGACTGGTTGAATTACGTCTAAGGAGAGGCATCGTGAGTACTATCACCCACCGTTACGTTGAAATCACTGCGCATGATCTGCCGCTGACCTGCCCGATGCCTTCCATGAGTTTGTGGAACGCTCATCCGAAAGTGGCGTTGGCGCTGAACCACGACGGCGAGGCGCATTGCCCGTATTGCGGAACGCAGTACAAGTTCAAAGGCGAATTGCCCAGGGGACATCACTAAAAACCGGCTGCGCGACTCGATAAACGCGCAACCGGTTTCGGGAATTTAATCGGTATGCAAAAAATACTCGTCATCGCTCCCAGCTGGGTGGGCGATTGCATGCTGATGCAGCCGATGCTGATGCGGCTCAAACAGCGCCATCCCGATAGTCTGATCGACGTGCTTGCGCCGTCCTGGACGGTCGGTTTGCTGGGCGCGATGCCGGAAATCAATTTGGCCATCGTCAATCCTTTTCCGCACGGCGCGTTTGATTTCAAGGGCCGTCATCGACTGGGCGTACAACTGCGCGCAGCGCAATACGATCAGGCCATCGTTCTGCCCAATTCGCTGAAATCGGCACTGGTGCCGTTTTTCGCCAACATCCCGCTGCGCACCGGTTTTGTCGGCGAGATGCGCTACGGCCTGCTCAACGATGCGCGAAAACTCGACAAGACCGTGCTGCCGCTGATGGTGGAACGCTTCGCCCAGCTGGCCGAAACGCCTGACGGAAAAATTCCGCGCCCGCTGGCCAACCCCAAGCTTATTGTTTCAACGGCTCAGCGCGATGCCACGCTGAGTAAGCTCGGCCTTTCGCCGGAGCGACCCGTCGCTGTGTTCTGTCCGGGCGCCGAATACGGCCCTGCCAAACGCTGGCCGATCGCCTACTTCGCTGAAACCGCACAGCGCCTGCATGAGCGCGGCTATGCAGTCTGGCTGATCGGCTCCGCCAAAGACCGCGAAGTCTCGGAAAAAATCGTCGCCCTGGGTAACCAGACCGCGCGCAATCTGTGCGGCAGCACCGATCTTGCCGATGCCATCGCGCTGCTATCCTGTGCGCAACTGGTTATCAGCAACGACTCCGGCCTGATGCATCTGGCCGCCGCACTCGACCGCCCGATGTTGGCGCTGTTCGGTTCCAGCAGTCCGCAATTTACGCCGCCGCTGTCCGCACAAGCCTGTGTCGTCAAACTCGACATACAGTGCAGCCCCTGTTTCAAGCGCGAATGTCCGCTGGGGCATTTCAACTGCATGAACCACCTCACCCCGGACGTGGTGTGGGAAAAGGTTCAGCAAGTCATTGCATAGTCCAGATGCAAAACATACCCAAATCCATCTTCAAGGCTTACGACATACGCGGCATCGTGGGCAAGACGTTGACCGCCGAAGTGGTGGAGGCCATCGGTCATGCCATCGGTTCGGAAGCGGCGGCGCGCGGACAGCGTGCGATTGCGATAGGCAGGGATGGCCGCTTGTCCGGCCCCAAGCTGATCGCAGCGCTGGCGCGTGGCATCCTGAAGAGCGGCACAGACGTGATTGACATCGGTTGTGTGGCGACGCCGATGGCGTATTTCGCCGCTTTTGAGCTGAACACCCGCAGCGCGGTGATGATCACCGGCAGCCACAATCCGCCGGAATACAACGGACTGAAGGTCGTGCTGGGGGGCGAGACGCTGTACGGCGATGCGATACAGGCACTGCGCGTGCGCGTCGAACAGGGCGATTTTATTTTCGGCTGCGGCAGCTACACGCAGCAGGACATCAGCGCCGCCTATATCGCGCGCATTGTTTCCGACGTCAGGCTGGATCGCCCGATGACCGTCACGGTGGATTGCGGTAACGGCGTGGCGGGCGCCTATGTCGCCGAACTGTACCGTCGGCTGGGCTGCACCGTGCATGAAATGTACTGCGAGGTGGACGGCAATTTTCCCAACCATCATCCCGACCCGTCCGACCCGAAAAATTTGCAAGACCTGATTGCCGCCTTGCGCGACAACGGCAGCGAACTGGGACTGGCTTTTGACGGTGACGGCGACCGGCTGGGCGTGGTCACCAGGGAGGGCAAAATCATCTACCCCGACCGCCAGTTAATGCTGTTCGCTGCCGATTTGTTGAGCCGCAACCCGGGCGCTGAAATTATCTTCGACATCAAATCCACCCGCAATCTGTTCGGCTGGATACGACAACACGGCGGCAAACCGACCATCTGGAAGACTGGCCATTCGCTGATCAAGGCCAAGATGAAGGAGACCGGCGCACTGCTGGCGGGCGAGATGACCGGCCATCTGTTCTTTGTAGAACGCTGGTATGGTTTCGACGACGGACTGTATGGCGGCGCACGCCTGCTGGAAATATTGAGCAAAGTAGTCGATCCGGGCGCTGCGCTGAATGCTTTGCCGGATTCTTTCTGTACGCCCGAACTGCACGTTCACACAAGGGAAAACGAAAATCATGCGCTGCTGGCGCAGTTGAAAGAGACGGCTGACTTTACCGGTGCGCTTGAGGTCATCACGCTGGATGGCTTGCGCGTGGAATACGCCGACGGCTTCGGCTTGGCGCGCCCGTCCAATACCACGCCGGCAATCATGATGCGTTTCGAAGCAGATAGCGAAGCCGCTCTGCAACGCATCCAGAACGACTTCCGCCGGATATTCACAAAGGCCGCGCCGCATCTGCAACTGCCGTTTTGATTAGGAGTGCGGCGGCATGACGCCGCCAATTGCGCGGTCATGCCCGCGCACTCCAAAGCCTATAGTTTCGCCTGCACCCATTCCGTCACTGAGGCCAGCGCCGCTGCCAAGTGCTCCGGTTGCGTGCCGCCTGTTTGCGCCATGTCCGGTGCGGCTGCGACACGTTACTGGTGAAGCATCGCTTCGCCAGCCGTTCGCGGGAGCAGCCAGCAAGGCCGGGCTCAGTGAACTAGAGCTTGCCCTGAACCCACGACGTTACTGAAGTAAGTGCATTTGCCAGATTCTCCGGTTGCGTGCCGCCTGCTTGCGCCATGTCCGGCCTCCCCCCGCCTTTGCCGCCGACTTGCTGGGCGACGAAGTTGACCAGTTCGCCTGCTTTGACTTTACCCGTCGCATCCGCCGTCACGCCCGCGATCAGACTCACTTTGCCGTCGTTGACCGAAGCCAGCAGAATCACCGCAGATTTGAGCTTGTCCTTCAGCTTGTCCAGCGTTTCGCGCAGCACCGCCGTATCCGCGCCTTCCAGCAAGGCTGCCAATACCTTGATGCCGTTGATTTCCTGCGCCTGAGTGAGCAAGTCGTCGCCTTGCGCAGCGGCCAGTTTGGATTTCAGCCTTGCCAGCTCTTTTTCAGAATTTTTAATATTATCAAGTAGTTGCAATACACGCGCCGCAACTTCGTGGGGTTGTGCCTTGACCGCATCGGCCACTTGCTGCAACTGGTCCTGCTGCTGTTGGATCAAGTTCAGCGCGCCTTCGCCCGTCACTCCTTCGACGCGCCGCACGCCAGCCGCCACACCGGACTCCGCCGTAATCTTGAACAGGCCGATGTCGCCGGTGCGCGCAACGTGCGTGCCGCCGCACAATTCGATGGACGAACCGATGTTCAGCACGCGCACTTCGTCGCCGTATTTCTCGCCGAACAGCATCATCGCGCCGGTCTGCTGCGCATCAGCTATCGCCATCACGCGCGACTGAGTTGCGGCGTTGCCCAGAATTTCGGCATTGACGAGGGTTTCCACGCGGCGGATTTCGCCGTCGGTCATCGGCTGGCTGTGCACAAAGTCGAAGCGCGTCTTGTCGGGGTCAACCTGCGAACCCTTTTGCTGCACATGCGCCCCCAGCACTTCCCGTAACGCCTTGTGCATCAGGTGCGTAACGGAATGGTTGCGTTCGGTTGCACGGCGCGCCGCCATATTGACGCGTGCAGTCACGCCGTTGCCTATCGTCAGTTTGCCGGTGGTGATCGTGCCGTGATGGCCGAACACCGCCGCCTGTATCTTTTGCGTGTCTTCCACCACGAAGATGCCGTGCGTGCTGCGCAATTCGCCGGAGTCACCCGCCTGACCGCCGGATTCGGCATAGAAAGGGGTATCGTCCAGCACCACCACGCCGGTGTCGCCCTCGTTCAGTTCGTTGACCGATGCGCCGTCCTTGTACAGCGCCAGCACGTTGCCCTTGTGTTCCAGCGTGTCATAACCGTGGAAGGCGGTCGCCGGGCCGGTGTATTCCAGATTCGCCGCCATCTTGAATTTTCCGGATGTGCGCGCCATTTGCTTCTGGTTCGCCATCGCCTTGTCGAAAGCCGCTACGTCAACCGTTACGCCCTGCTCGCGGCAGATGTCAGCAGTCAGATCAAGCGGAAAACCGAAAGTGTCGTGCAGCTTGAACGCCGTTTCGCCGTTGAAAACCGGATTGCCTGCCGTTTGCATGGCGGCCATCTCGGCTTCCAGTATCGCCATGCCATTTTCAATCGTGGCGAAGAAACGCTCTTCTTCCAGCTTGAGTATGCCTTTTACGCGTACCTGTTCGGCGACCAGTTCGGGGTAGGCCACTCCCATCTGTTCGACCAGATCAGGCACCATCCTGTAGAAGAACGCGTCGCGCGCACCCAGCTTGTAGCCGTGGCGAATGGCGCGGCGGATGATGCGGCGCAGCACGTAGCCGCGCCCTTCGTTGCCGGGAATCACGCCGTCGGCGATCAAAAAGGAACAGGCGCGGATATGGTCGGCCAGCACTTTGAGCGATGGCGAATCCAGATCGGCACAGTTTGTCTCGCGCGCCGCCGCCGCAATCAATGCCTGAAATAAATCAATTTCGTAGTTGGCGTGGACATGTTGCAACACTGCCGAGATGCGCTCCAGGCCCATGCCGGTATCCACCGAGGGCTTGGGCAAGGGATGCATCACGCCCGCCTCGTCGCGGTTGAACTGCATGAACACGTTATTCCAGATTTCGATGTAACGGTCGCCGTCTTCCTCTGGCGTGCCGGGCAAACCGCCCGCAATATGTTCGCCGTGGTCGTAGAATATTTCGGTGCAGGGGCCGCAGGGGCCGGTATCGCCCATCATCCAGAAATTATCCGACGCGTAGCGCGCGCCCTTGTTGTCGCCGATGCGGATTACGCGTTCGGCAGGTACGCCTACCTCTTTGGTCCAGATGTCGTAGGCCTCGTCGTCCTCAGCATATACGGTGACATAAAGCCTGTCTTTGGGTAGCTTGAA
>CAYLOK010000002.1:70202-82819 GCA_964385275.1 uncultured Gallionella sp.
CGGTCAGCAACTCCCAGGCGTAGGCAATTGCGTCACGCTTGAAATAATCGCCGAAGCTGAAATTGCCCAGCATCTCGAAGAAGGTGTGATGGCGCGCGGTATAGCCGACGTTTTCCAGATCGTTGTGCTTGCCGCCTGCGCGCACGCATTTTTGCGATGAGGTCGCGCGGCTATAAGTGCGCTTGTCGAAACCCAGGAACACGTCCTTGAACTGGTTCATGCCCGCGTTGGTGAACAACAGCGTCGGGTCTTCGTGCGGTACCAGCGAACTGGAAGCGACAACGGTATGGCCTTTGGAGGCAAAATAATCTAGGAACTGCTGGCGGATTTCACTGCTTTTCATTACACACCCTGAATATCAAATGCACTATAAATAAGGCGCGCATCATACCATGACCGTTGCTCGCGGGCTCAGCGCAGCAGCGGTGTGAGGGACTGCATCACGTTGCGCATGATTTGCGGTTGTGTAGCGGCGGCGGGGTGCAGATAGTCGGCCTGAAACTGTTCGGCGCTCACACCCTCCAGCAGGAAGGGCAGCAGACGGGTGCGGTGTTTCGCCGCCAGGCGGGGGAAAATATTTTGAAATTGCGTGATGTAGGTTTCGCCGTAATTCGGCGGAAGCTTCATGCCGACCAGCAGGACTTTGGCGCGGCTTCGGCTGATTTGCGCCAGAATATCGTTCAGATTTCTTTCAATGTCGGTGCTGCTGAAACCGCGTAAACCGTCGTTTGCGCCGAGTTCCACGATCACGATGGCCGGACGATGCTGTTCCAGCAGCCTGGCGAGACGTTGCCGCCCGCCCAGTGTGGTTTCGCCGCTGATGCTGGCATTCACGATCCTGAACGGGTAACGACCGCGTTCAAGTTCACGCTGTAACAGGCTGGGCCAGCTATCGTTCGTGTCGATGCCGTATCCTGCTGATAGACTGTCGCCGAATAGCAGAATGTTTTTTGCGGCGGGTGCGGCGCGGGCAATTCCGGGCAGCCAGAGCGAGGCAAATAGCAATATGAGTATTAAAGCCGTCATTCCGGGCTCGACCCGGAATCCAGTGTTCTGATTAAACTGGCTTTCCGCCTTCGCGGGGATGACGAAATCCAAATTTTTCAAACGTGCGGTATTTTTCATGACAGCGATTGTGCGTGCGGTGAACCTGAGTAAGCAAGTGTTAAGCGGCGAGTTGCCCCTGACCATTTTGCAGGAAGTAAGTTTCACGGTTGCTGCGGGCGAGAGTCTGGCCATAGTCGGCGCATCCGGTTCGGGAAAGTCCACCCTGCTGGGTCTGTTGGCCGGACTGGATGTGCCGAGCAGCGGCAGCGTACTGTTGAATGGCGCAGACCTGTTTGCGCTCGATGAAGACGGGCGTGCCCGCTTGCGCGGCGAACTGGCGGGTTTTGTATTTCAGTCATTCCAGTTGCTGCCCGCGCTCACCGCGCTGGAAAACGTCATGTTGCCGCTGGAACTGCGCGGTGCGTCCGATGCGCGGCAACGCGCCGAGCTATCGCTGCGACAGGTCGGGCTCTCCGCCCGCGCTCACCATCTGCCCAAACACCTCTCAGGCGGCGAACAACAGCGCGTCGCGCTGGCGCGCGCCTTCGTCAGTCAGCCAAAAATTCTGTTTGCAGACGAGCCGACAGGCAACCTCGATGCGGCGACAGGTATGCAAGTAATCAACCTGATGTTTGAGCTGAACAGGTTGCAACAAACGACCCTGATACTGGTGACGCACGATGAACTGCTTTCACGGCGTTGCGGCAAACAATTGCGCCTCGCGGGTGGGCGGATGGTGTGATAAGGTGAAATAGAGGGAAAGTAGTAGTGTAGAGAGATTTGGAGAGAGATTTGCAGGCCAAGAGATTTGGGGACAGGCCACGGTTTGCTGTCATCCAGATTTCGATTCGGTTTTTGAGGCCGGAACACACGCTACCTCGCCCTGAAGGCCGGTGACAAGTTGTTCTGCAGTCGTTTCACGGTCGTTGCTTCCCCTTTTAAATTGCAATAGACTAGTTACCTGACTAGTTTAATGAGGTGACACCATGAACGCCTGGCCTGTACAAGATGCGAAATCACGTTTCAGTGAGTTGCTGGATGCCTGTGTCAACGAGGGGCCGCAATTGGTCACGCGGCGCGGTGCGGAAACGGCGGTTCTTATCCCCATTGCTGAATGGAGGCGGTTGAGCAACGCTGCGCGTCCCTCTCTTAAATCTTTATTGCTTGCTGATTTTGCGCGCGCTGATTTTGAATTACCGCCGCGTGGGTCTGCTCAGCGTCGTCCCGCAATCACGCTGTAAGGTGCGATATGTACCTGATTGATACCAATATTGTTTCGGAATTGCGCAAGCTTCGCCCTCACGGGGCGGTGGTTGCGTGGATTGAGGCGGTTACCGATGCCGATCTTTATCTCAGTGCGGTCACGCTGGGTGAGATACAGGTCGGCATTGAAATGACGCGTGAGCAGGATGCCGCCAAGGCGGCAGAAATTGAGGCATGGGCCGATCAGGTCGCCGTTACCTACAATGTTTTGCCTATGGATGCGACGACTTTTCGCATCTGGGCGAAGCTGATGCACCGGCAATCGGATACGGTTTATGAGGATGCCATGATTGCAGCCACTGCCATGGTGAATAAGCTTACGGTCGTCACTCGAAATGTGCGTGATTTTGAGCGCTTCAACGTGCCTCTCTATAACCCGTTCGGGGATTAGGGAGATGCTGATTTATTCACCCAAGCTGTCATTGCGAGCGAAGCGTGGCAATCCAGTATGTTGATATAAAACGAATTCCGGATTGCCACGTCCCGCCACGGCTCTACGATCCTCGCGGCTAAAGGCGGCTCCTGATGAAACCACTAGCCAATCGACTAAGCCAACAAGCTGGCAAGTCGCTGGTTATCGCAAAGACGATTTAATCAGCGCTTCCTTAGGGAAATAGCGGAAGCAAGGGGTAGGATACGGTTTTGCGTAATTATTTGATTTTTTGTAAAAAATAAAATTGTGGCGCTGATTTTAAGTTGTTTTCTGAACCTTCCCTTGCCCGTACGAAATGAATAGAAGATGAGTCTTATCCTCCTATCCTTCAACCTCTTGCGCCGCGACTGGCGGGCGGGGGAGTGGCGCGTGTTGCTGCTGGCGCTGGTGCTGGCGGTGGGTAGTCTCGCTACCGTGGGACTGTTCGCCGACCGGGTGCGGCAGGCGTTGGCGCAGCAGGCGACCAGCTTGCTGGGCGCGGATTTGCGCATCACTTCGACACGGGTGTTGCCGCCTTACTACCGGGAAATAGCCGAGGCGCGCGGCTTGCGCGTGGTTCAGAGTCGCACTTTTCCCAGTATGGTGGCGTATCGCGAACAGGTGTTGCTCGCCGAAATTCAGGCGGTGGAGGCGGGCTATCCGCTGCGCGGCAAGATCGAAATCGACGACGGTAATGGAGGGCGGGTGCGTTCAACGCATTCACCACCACTTCAACCAGCACCCTCAATGGGGGAAGGAGTAGTGGAACGCGGCACGGTCTGGGCGGACGATCGCCTGATGCGCCGTCTCGATGTGCGTGTCGGCGATCAGCTGGCTATCGGGATGCAGCGCTTCAGGGTGGCCGCGCGTATCGTGAAAGACGTGGATCAATCCATCGGCTTTGCCAGTTTTGCGCCGCGCGTGTTGATGAATGAGGCCGATCTGGCGGCAACAGGTTTGCTTCAGGAAGGCAGCCGTATTTCTTACCGCCTGATGATCGCCGGGAATGCGGCGCAAGTATCGGCATTGCGTGCGGCGTTGCAGCAGAAACTTTCCGGCCACGAAAGGATGGAGGATGTGCGGGACGCGCGTCCTGAAATCCGCACTGCGCTGGAGCGCGCGGAACACTTTCTGGGCCTTGCGGCACTCACGGCTGCGATTCTCGCCGGGGTGGCGATGGCGCTGACGGCGCGGCGCTATGTGGCGCGCCATCTGGATGGGTGTGCGGTGATGCGCTGCATGGGCGCGCAACAGGGGCAGGTGTTGCGGCTGTTCCTGTATCAGTTTCTATTGATGGGCTGGCTGGCGGTGCTGGTCGGCTCGCTGTTGGGTTATGTCACGCAGGCCATCCTGATCGAGAGCATCGCAGCCATGCGCGAGGCGAGTCTGCCGCAACCCGGCCTGTTGCCCTTGCTCCGCGCGGGAGCCAGCGGATTCGCGCTGTTGATCGGCTTTGCTTTTCTGCCGTTGCTGCAATTGCGCCGCGTGTCGCCGCTGCGTGTGTTGCGTCGTGAAATGGGTTCGCCGGCGGCCAGCAGCTGGCTGATTTATGGCGTGGCGACAGGGGTGCTGGCGATGCTGTTTCTCTGGCAGGCAGGTTCGCTGAAACTGGGTTTGACCGTACTGGGCGGCCTGCTGGCCGGTCTGCTGGTGACAGGCGGCCTGGCGTGGCTGCTGCTGCATGGCTTGGCGGGTTTCATGATGAAGTGTGTCATCTTTATCATGCCTGTTGGCGCTCACTGGCGGCAGGCGCTCAATAATCTCGCGCGGCATGGCCGCAGTGTAGCGGTGCAGGTGGTCGCGCTCAGTCTGGGCGGCATGGCCCTGTTGTTGCTGACGCTGGTACGCGGTGATCTGCTGCAAAGCTGGCAGGGCAAGCTGCCGGCGGATACGCCGAACCGCTTCGTGGTGAACATTCAGCCCGATCAGCAGCAGGCCGTGCCGGATTTTTTTACGGAACACGAATTGCCGCAGCCCCGTTTGTTGCCGATGGTGAAAGGCCGTCTGGTTGCGATCAACGGACGCGTCATCAGCGGCGCAAGTTACCCGGAACCCAGGGCGCAGGGCCTGGTGGAGCGGGAATTCAATCTTTCCTACGCAGACAGGATGCCGGAGTGGAACACGCTGGTACAGGGGCGATGGTGGTCGCCCTCCTATGACAAGGGGATGGATGGGGAGGGGTCAGGGCAGTTGTCGGTGGAAGAAGGTATCGCCAAAACGCTGGGTATCCGGCTTGGCGACGAGTTGACTTACGATGTGGCAGGCAGCCGATTTTCCGCGCGCGTCACCAGTTTGCGTAAAGTTCAGTGGGATTCGATGCGGGTGAACTTCTTTGTCATCGGAACGCCACGCCTGTTGCAGGATTACCCGGCCAGCTATCTCTCCAGTTTTTACTTGCCGCAGGACAAGGTGAGGGCCAGCGATGAACTGGTGCGGGAATTCCCCAATCTGCTGGTAATTGATACCGGTGCGGCCATTGCGCAAGTGCGCAACATGATTGAGCAGGTTTCACAAACGGTCAGCGTGGTGTTTCTGTTTACCTTGTTGAGCGGGGTGGTGGTGCTTTATGCGGCATTGTTGGCCACGCAGGACGAGCGCGTTCATGAAGCCGCGATTTTGCGCACGCTGGGAGCCGACAGCGCTTATCTGCGCCGCCTGCACCTGAGCGAATTCGCCGTGCTGGGCCTGCTCAGCGGCCTGTTTGCGGCGGCGAGCGCCGCGCTGCTGGGCTGGGTGCTGGCGCGCTATGTGCTGGAGATTCCCTACCGGTTAAATAGTCTGGTTTGGCTGGTCGGGGTGCTGGGCGGAGTGGCTCTGGTGATGCTGGCCGGATGGTTAAACACGCGCAGACTGAGCGACATGTCGCCGATGCGTATTCTCAGGGGTGAATAACATGATGAATAATTGAAAGTATTTGGCATCGTGCGGATGTTGTTGGGAATTTCCGGCAACTTTGATACAATCCTTTCCGTTTATTAACTTACAACAGGGTGGAGTCATAAAATGTCTATTGAACAACGCGTAAAAAAGATCGTATCCGAACAGCTGGGCGTGAATGAATCCGAAGTGAAGAATGAGTCTTCATTCGTGAACGATTTGGGTGCCGATTCCCTCGATACCGTTGAACTGGTAATGGCGCTGGAAGAAGAGTTTGAATGCGAAATCCCTGACGAAGACGCAGAAAATATCACTACCGTGCAGCAAGCCATCGACTACGTCCTGGCGCATCCGAAGTAATTCGTTTCAGTTTCCTTCATGGTTGGCGGAGCTAATTTGTCTAAACGTAGAGTCGTTGTAACCGGGCTGGGGATCGTCTCCCCGGTCGGTATCGGGATTTCCACTGCCTGGAAAAATATTGTCGAAGGCAAGTCGGGAATCGTCAAAATATCGCATTTCGATGCGAGTCAGTTTGCCAGTCAGATTGCGGGTGAAGTCAGCGGTTTTGATGTCACGCAATACCTGCCGGCCAAAGATGCGCGCCGTATGGGAAGGTTTATTCATTTCGGCCTGGTGGCGGGGATGGAGGCGTTTGTGGATTCTGGTCTGGAGGTTACGGAGCAGAATGCGGAACGCATCGGTGTGAATATCGGTTCAGGCATCGGCGGTTTGCCGATGATTGAGGATACGCACAACGATTACCTGGCGAGCGGCCCGCGCAAAATTTCACCTTTCTTTATTCCCGGCACCATCATCAACATGATTTCCGGCAATCTGTCCGTGATGTACGGATTGAAAGGCCCGAATCTGGCGATGGTTTCCGCTTGTACCACCGGTACGCATTGTATCGGTGAGTCGGCACGCATGATTGAATACGGCGATGCGGATGTGATGATTGCGGGCGGTTCCGAAGCGACTATCGGCCCGCTGGCTGTGGGCGGCTTCGCGGCAGCGCGCGCACTCAGTACGCGCAACGATGATCCGGCTACCGCCTGCCGTCCGTGGGACAAGGATAGGGATGGCTTTATTATCGGCGAAGGTGCAGGCGCGCTGGTGCTGGAAGAGTATGAACACGCGAAAGCGCGCGGCGCGAAGATTTATGCCGAAGTGACCGGTTATGGCATGAGCGGCGATGCTTACCACATCACTTCTCCGAACAGCGACGGCCCGAAGCGCAGCATGCTGAACGCGTTGAAGAATGCCGGATTGAATCCTGATGCAGTGCAGTACGTCAACGCGCACGGCACCTCGACGCCGCTGGGCGACAAGAACGAGACCGAGGCGATC
Source organism: uncultured Gallionella sp. (assembly GCA_964385275.1). Classification (GTDB taxonomy): domain Bacteria; phylum Pseudomonadota; class Gammaproteobacteria; order Burkholderiales; family Gallionellaceae; genus Gallionella. Next base: position 77,149 of record CAYLOK010000002.1, read on the forward strand.
AAACTGGCGTTTGGCGATCATGCCAGCCGTCTGGTGGTGAATTCGACCAAGTCCATGACTGGTCATTTGCTGGGCGGCGCGGGCGGCATCGAGTCGATCTTCTCGGTGTTGGCTATCCATCATCAGATTTCACCGCCGACCATCAATATCTTCGAGCAGGACCCGGAGTGCGACCTGGATTATTGCGCCAATGTCGCGCGCGACATGAAAATCAACGTGTCGATGAACAATAATTTTGGTTTTGGCGGAACCAACGGCACGCTGGTGTTCAGCAAAGTCTGACGATGTTTGAGTCCGCAGATTACGCAGATTCACACAGATTTTCTACCATGTCATTGGTTGAACGGGTGTTCTGTTTTAAGCTCTTTAATCAGCGTTAATCTGTTTAATCTGCGGATAAACGGTTTTTTATGGTTTATTCTTTATGCTGATCAACGGCTCACCAGGCAATTTGATCAGCATCCGTGATCGCGGTTTGCTCTATGGCGACGGGGTGTTTCGCACCCTGCGCGTCGCCGACGGACAGGCTCTTCACTGGCCGTTGCATTATCAAAAACTCCAACACGATTGCGCCGCACTGGGCATAGACTGCCCGGACTTTGCCCGGCTGTCTGTTGAGTTGGCCGGTTTGCTGGCCGATCATCCCGACGCTGTTTTCAAGATTATCGTCACGCGGGGTTTGTCCGGCCGTGGCTATGCCCCTTTACCTCACGCCGCGCCGAGCCATATCTGGGATGTCTTCCCCATGCCTGACTATCCGGCAAATCATGCCTTGCAGGGGGTGATGCTGGGCTTATGCGAATTGCGCCTGGCTCATCAGCCTCGCCTGGCCGGAATTAAACATCTGAACCGGCTGGAAAATGTACTGGCAGCGGCGGAGTGTGCCGGTGCGGACGAAGGGCTGTTGCTGGATATGAACGGACTGGTCATCGAAGGGACGCGCAGCAATGTATTTTTGTTTTCGAAAGGTCGCTTGATTACGCCGGATTTGTCGCGCTGCGGGGTGGCCGGTTTACAGCGCGATCGCGTACTCGCCTATGCTGCAAGCACCGGTTTGCCGGTTGAAGTGCGCGATGTCGGGCTGGAAGAGATGCATGACGCCGATGAATTATTTTTGACTAATAGTGTGTTTGGTCTGTGGCCGGTGTCGCAGTTTGGCAAGACGCGCCGGACTGATTTTCACCATGCGCAACGGATACGCGCGGCGCTGGATAGTGAGGTGGGATAATGTTGCGTAAACTATTGATTTTATTTATTATTATTGCGTGTAGTGTTGTGGCGTATTCTCTGTTCAAACCGATGTCTCCGCCTGCTGTGCCTTTCGAGTTTGTGCTGAATCACGGCAGCAGTCTGACCGCAGTCGCGCGCCAGTTCGAAAAAGACGATCTGCTGGCATCTCCCCGATTATTTGTGCTGTTTGCCCGTCTGACGGGGCGGGCAGGCCAGATCAAGGCGGGTGTGTATCAGCTCGATCACGCGGTTTCCGGCATCGAGCTGCTGGGGATGATTACCCAGGGCAATGTCAGCACCAGCCGGGTGACGATCATCGAAGGCTGGAATTTCAGACAGTTGCGCAACGCGCTCGACGCCACGCCGAATCTGCGGCATGACACCCCCGGTCTGTCCGACGGCGAAATCCTGCAACGCATCGGCGCATTCGAGACGCATCCTGAAGGCTTGTTTTTCCCGGAAACGTATTCGGTCGCCGCCGGCAGCAGCGATGTCGAATTGCTCAGACGCGCCTACCGGATGATGCAGCAGCGCCTGGACGATGCCTGGCAGGCGCGCAGCCCTGATTTGCCGCTGGCAACGCCTTACCAGGCGCTGATTCTGGCTTCCATCGTGGAAAAGGAAACCGGCACACCCGGCGACCGCCCGATGATCGCGGGTGTGTTCGTCAACCGCTTGCGCATCCGCATGATGCTGCAAACCGACCCGACTGTGATTTACGGCCTGGGTGAGCAGTTTGACGGCAATCTGCGCCGCCGCGATTTGACTGGCGACACACCGTATAACACCTATACCCGTGGCGGCCTGCCGCCCACACCAATCGCCATGCCGGGACTGGGTGCGCTCAATGCCGTGCTACATCCCGCCAAGACGGATGCCTTATATTTCGTCGCGCGTGGCGACGGCAGTTCGAAATTCTCCAGCAACCTGACCGAACATAACCGGGCGGTGAATCAATACCAGAAATAGCCGGTGGTGACAAAAACATGGCAGATTTGTTATGAGCTGTCGCGCCGGTTATGTAAGTATTGACATTGATTGTAGATGTAGCTACATTGCAGCCACGAATACTGGAGAATTATCATGTTGGCGACGCTTAAAACTACCGATGTCCGTTCGCGTATCGAGCCGGAAATCAAAGATCGCGCTATTGAGGTGCTGGCTTCATGCGGCCTGAATCTTAGCGATGCAATCCGCCTTTTTTTACGCCAGGTTGTAGTTCAGCAAGGCTTGCCATTCGAAGTAAAAGTTCCCAATGCCACAACGCGAGCGGCAATGCTGGAGGCGAGAGCAATGAAAACAGCCAGATTTGATTCAGCGGAAGCGCTCTTTGATGACCTTGAAAAAAACAGCAAAGTCGAAACGCGCAAAGCTGCCGCGAAGTAGCGACAAAACCCGACAGTTCATCAAAGACTGGGAGCGCCTGAGTCACTCAGGGCGTTACGACATGAATCGCTTGAAAGTAGCGATGATGTTGCTGATTGCCAATGACGAGCCGCTTCCCCCTGAATACCTTGATCATGAATTGTCTGGTGAGTGGTCGGGTTTTCGGGAATGCCATATTGGTGGAGATTTTTTGCTGATTTACGAACTAAGGCCTGATGGCACTATCATCTTCACCAGTACGGGTACACATTCCGAGCTTTTTTGAATGGCACATGCGCAAATTTCAATGACCGTCCAGGTAGTGAAGATGTGATGCAGTCGGGCAAACCGTTAATAAAGGTACTTGAAAATGGCTGGGGCCGGTTTGTCTCGTAAGCAGTCGTTCGGTTTTTGAGTCGCTCCACTCTAAAAAAGTGACGTTTAAGCTGTTTCAACTAGCCGTTATTAACAACTAGAAACCGTTTTTTATGACTAAATTTATTACTTTTGAAGGTGTGGACGGGGCGGGCAAGAGCACGCATCTGGCGTGGTTTGCCGATGCCTTGCGGCAGCGCGATGCGGAGGTGATTGTGACCCGCGAGCCGGGCGGCACGCCATTGGGCGAGCAATTGCGCGAGATGCTGCTGAACCAGCCCATGAGCATAGGCACGGAAGCGCTGTTGATGTTCGCGGCGCGCCTTGAACATGTCGAACAGGTCATCAAGCCTGCGCTGGTGGCGGGAAAATGGGTGATTTCGGACCGTTTTTCGGATGCCAGTTTCGCCTATCAGGGCGGCGGTCGTGGCATGGACTGGGAGAAGTTGCGTCAGCTTGAGCAATGGGTGCATCCCGATTTGCAGCCGGATATGACGCTATTTTTTGATGTGCCGATAGGGGTGGCGCGGCAACGGTTGGCGAACAATGTCTCGCTGGATCGCTTCGAGCAGGAGCAGGGCGAGTTTTTCGAACGGGTGCGCGCCGGGTATCATCGGCGTGTCGCAGAAAATCCCCAGCGCTATATCGTGATCGACGCGGCGCAGTCGCTGGACGCTGTGCAGCGGCAGTTGGCGGGAATAATTGCAACTATCTGATTATGAATGATATTTATCCGTGGCAGCAAGACGATTGGACGCGTTTGCAAGCCCTGCGCGAACGCGCCTCGCAGGGCTTGTTGTTTCAGGGGCAGAAGGGCATAGGCAAGCTGAGTTTGGCGCTGAATTTCGCCCGCGCCCTGCTGTGCCGGGATCCGTCGGGCAATGGCTTTGCCTGTGGTGTGTGCCCATCATGCCACTGGTTTCTTCAGGGCACGCATCCTGATTTTCGTTTTGTGCAACCCGAATCCGAGACGGAGGAAGTCGAAGCAGGCAAAAAGCCCAGTCGTCAGATTTCCGTGGATCAGATTCGCGGGCTGGCCGATTTTCTGGGCATGAGCGCGCATCAGGGCGGTCGGCGGGTGGTTGTCATTCATCCGGCTGAAGCGATGAACGCCAATGCCGCCAATGCGTTGCTGAAGAGTCTCGAAGAGCCCCCGGCGGGTCTGATGTTCATTCTGGTGACACACAAGCCACAGCAATTGTTGCCCACCTTGTTAAGTCGCTGTCTGGCCTTTGGCGTGTCCGCGCCGGATGCGGCAACTGCCACTCGCTGGCTGGCGGGGCAGGGGGTGAAAAATCCCGCCGATGCCCTGGCTGCTGCCGGGTTTTCGCCCTTGCAGGCTCAGCTGGGTGCGGCAGAGAACGGTACGGAAGCGCGCGATAAGTTGCTGCGTGGTGTCAGGCAACCCGCGACGCTGGACGTGTTTGCGCTGGCCGAGGCATTGCAGAAGACCGAGCAGGTGCAGGTCGTGCAGTGGTTGCAGCAATGGTGCCATGACCTGATTTCGATGAAGCTGACCGGGAGGCTGCGCTATCATCCGGCTGAAACGGAAGTTATTCAAAAATTGGTCGTGCCGCTCGACCCGTTGAATCTGGCGCGCCTGCAAAGCTATCTGCAAACGGCGAAACGCGAATCGCAACATACGCTCAACCCCAAGCTGTTCCTTGAATCGCTTTTGTTTACCTATTGTCAGCTTACAAAACCATGTCATTCATAGATTCCCATTGCCACATCAACTTCCACGAATTGTCGGAAAATATTACCGATGTATTGGCGAAAATGCAGCAAAACGATGTTTCTGCTGCGTTGTGCGTTTCGGTCAACCTGGCCGATTTTCCGCAGGTGCTGTCCCTTGCCGAGCAGTATCCGAACATCTACGCGTCGGTGGGCGTGCATCCCGATTATGAAGAGGTGGAAGAGCCGACCGTAGCACAACTGGTCGCGCTGGCGCAGCATCCGAAAATCATCGCGATAGGCGAAACCGGCCTGGATTACTACCGTCTGAGCGGTGATCTGGACTGGCAGCGCGAACGCTTTCGCAATCACATCCGCGCCGCGCGGGTATGCGGCAAGCCGCTGATTATCCATACCCGTTCCGCAGCCGAAGACACGCTGCGCATCATGGCGGAAGAAGGCGCGTCAGCGGCGGGCGGGGTGATGCACTGCTTCACCGAAAGCTGGGAGGTGGCGGAAGCCGCGCTGGAGATGGGCTTTTATATTTCCTTTTCAGGCATTGTCACCTTCAAGAATGCTAAACAGATCAAGGAAGTCGCGCAGCGCGTGCCGCTGGAACGCATGCTGATCGAAACCGATGCGCCGTACCTTGCTCCCGTACCCTATCGCGGCAAGCTCAATCAACCGGCGTATGTGAAACATGTGGCCGAAGAAATCGCCTTGTTGCGCGCTATCAGCGTGGAGGAAGTGGGTTTGCGCACCAGCGAGAACTTTGCCCGTCTATTCAACTTCTAGTTTGCAAACAAAAAAGTTGACAGAAATCCTGAAGTGCCTATAATTCGCGCCTCGCAAAGCGGGAATAGCTCAGCTGGTAGAGCGATACCTTGCCAAGGTATAGGTCGAGAGTTCGAACCTCTTTTCCCGCTCCAGTTTCACCGGAGTTTAGTTTCAAGTGTTTTGCGATGCTCCAATGCGGGAATAGCTCAGCTGGTAGAGCGATACCTTGCCAAGGTATAGGTCGAGAGTT
>CAYLOK010000002.1:82919-182928 GCA_964385275.1 uncultured Gallionella sp.
CGAACCTCTTTTCCCGCTCCACATTCGAGGGAAAGCATCATGCTTTCCCTTATTTATTTCAAAGCGTGTTTTGAAGCACGGTGCGTTAGCAAATCGGTTATGCCCCGGATTGCAAATCCGGTTAGCCCAGTTCGACTCTGGGACGCACCTCCAAACATCCGCCCGGGTGGTGAAATTGGTAGACACAACGGACTTAAAATCCGTCGGCTTGAAAAGGCTGTACCGGTTCGATTCCGGTCCCGGGCACCAAATACCAATGAATCCGAGAGTTAAGCAATGCGCCTTTGCGATGTCTGGTCGCTTCCCCAGCTTTAACGTCGGGGAATGTCGATTAGCGAGCATCAAGCGGTGGCGTGACTTTTTTGCGATCGACCTTGTAATTAAGCCATCAGGATGTAGGTGATCGCACCCGCAATATATCCGATCAAGGCAAGAGGACTTATTTTCTTCACGTACCAAAAGAATTCGATTTTTTCTATTCCCATTGCGGCGACTCCGGCGGCTGATCCGATAATCAAGATCGAGCCGCCCGTGCCTGCGGCATAAGCTAAAAACTCCCAAAGGAACGAATCTGCCGGATAGTCGGCAATTGAATACATTCCCATTGAGGCCGCTACAAGCGGAACGTTGTCTACAACGGCGCTAGCAAGGCCAAAAATAGACACGATAAGCGCTTGGCTCCCTACCGTTTTATCAAGCCATTGAGCCAGCGACGTGAGAATGTGGCTATGTTCGAGTGTCGCCACGGCGAGCAGTATTCCAATGAAGAATACTAAAGAAGACATATCAATTCGTTGTAGTGCCGCCCCAAGCGTTAGATATTCTTTGTCCTCTTCTACCTTGTGTCGATGAATCAAATCGCCAACCAGCCACAAAATTCCTAGAGCAAACAGAATTCCCATGAACGGTGGCAAATGAGTCAATGTCTTGAACACCGGAACCAGGCACAGAAGCCCAATGCCGGCGTAGAACATAAAATTTCGCTCGAATTGAGTCGTTTTATATTTGTGGTGATTGGCCTCAATTTTTTCCGGGGTGACGACTGCCTTGCCGCGAAACATGTAACTGACAACTAATAGAGGCACCATCATGTTGATCAGGGAGGGAATAAAAACCCCTTTGATAATTGCTAGCGCGGTGACTTGCCCGCCAATCCAAAGCATGGTGGTTGTCACGTCGCCTATAGGTGACCACGCCCCGCCGGCATTGGCGGAGATGATAATGATTCCAGCAAAAAATAAGCGATCTTCTCTTTGACCTAACAGCTTTCGACTGACCGCCATCATTACGATAGTTGTTGTGAGGTTGTCCAGCACAGCGCTTAGGAAGAATGTTACGAAGCCAATTAACCACAACAAAGTGGACATCTTGGTGGTTTTGATTTTGTCTGTGATGACATCAAAGCCATCGTGAGCATCGACAACCTCAACTATCGTCATTGCGCCCATCAGGAAAAAGACAATCTGCGCTGTCGCAGAAAGAGTCTCATTTAGCTGTTCACCCACATGCCCAATGTATAAGGCGTAGATAGTCCACAGAAGTCCGGCACCAATTAAGGCCGGAACACTTTTGTTGATTTTCAGGGGGTGTTCAAAAGCGATTGCTGCATAAGCAATCACGAAGACGGTAATCAATATTGAGTCCATTTTTAACTCTTTTCTGAAGTGCGTTTTTTCATATGATTGTTGAACTGACCTTGCCCTTGTAACTCGTACATCTCAGCGTTGTCATTATGCGGCCTTCTTCAGCCGTGCTGCAAACCAGTTTTTCTCAAGCTGCATTGGGCTGCCGTAGCACAGCGTCGAGTGCAGCATTTTGCAATTGTAATATGTCAGCCAGTCGGTCACCTCGTCCATCGCCTGAAGCCGTGTTTCAAACCCCATGCCATACAATCTGCCGACCTTCTTGCTACTGACCACAAGCTGCCTGCCGTTTTCCCCCATCTGCTTGAATTTCCTGAATTTCTCTTGACGAATTTATCTGTTCCGATATAATCCGCGCCCCTGTCGGGCCGATGGTCGGTCTGACAGCCTTGCTCCACCGTCTCGCATGGCGGGGGGCTTTTATAACCACAAGGAGATGTAATGCGACATTACGAAATCGTGTTTATCGTGCATCCCGATCAAAGCGAGCAAGTGCCTGCAATGATCGAGCGTTATCGCACATTAGTTACTTCCAAAGATGGTCAAATCCATCGCCTGGAAGATTGGGGTCGCCGTCAGTTGGCCTACGCTATCCAGAAAATTCACAAGGCACATTACGTGCTGATGAATATCGAATGCAATCAGGAAACACTGGACGAGCTGGAACACGCGTTCCGCTTCAATGATGCAGTATTGCGTCATCTGACCGTCAAGACCAAGGCTGCTGTCACCGTTCCATCGGCAATGATGAAGGAAGAAAAATCCCGTTCAGTGCTGAGCGAAGAGGTTGTTCAGGCTAAAGAAGAAAGCGTAGAAGCTTAAATCTGGTCGTGTAACCGTCGCAGCGCTTAATTCGTGCGGCAACTGCATATCAATATTTGTTGAAGGGAATATCATGGCTCGTCCATCAGGCAAAAGTACCGATGATAAAAAGAAGCGTTTTTCTCGTAACAATCTGTTCAAGCGTCGCAAGTTCTGCCGCTTTACAGTCGAGAAGATTGCGGAAGTAGATTACAAGGATGTGAATATCCTCAAGGAATTCATCTCTGAAAATGGCAAGCTGATTCCAGCTCGCATCACTGGCACCAAGACACGCTACCAGCGTCAATTGAGCACAGCCGTGAAGCGCGCGCGTTTCCTGGCTCTGCTGCCCTATACTGATTTGCACTAGGAGTATCGGACATGCAAATAATTTTGATGGAAAAAGTGGCCAATGTGGGTCAATTGGGTGATGTGGTTAACGTTAAGAATGGTTACGCGCGTAACTTCTTGATTCCACAGGGAAAAGCGAAACGTGCCACGACAGCCAATATGGCCGAGTTTGAAGCGCGTCGCGCAGAAATCGAAGCGTCTGACAGAGCGAAGCTGGCCGATGCGCAGGCACGCGGCGAGAAACTGGCCGGTTTGACGGTACAGATTTCGCAAAAAGCCGGTGTGGATGGCAAGCTGTTCGGCTCCGTGACCAATGCAGATATTGCAGCAGCATTGACTGAACAGGGTTTTGCGGTAGAAAAGGCGCAAGTGCGCATTACCGATGGTCACCTCAAAACAGTGGGCGATCATGCAGTCAGCATTGCGTTGCATTCCGACGTTGCAGTGGATATCACTGTTTCGGTACTCGGCGAACACTAAGCTTCACAGGCTGCACGCAACACAAAAAAGGACTGGAAACAGTCCTTTTTTATTTTTCTGTTTTTTATCTGTCGCAAGGTAAAATGCGGCTTGTAAATTTGTCATTGATCTGTTTAAACCATGCAAAATTTTTCAAATTCAGACGCTCAAGTCGATCAGATCAAACTGCCCCCCCATTCTGTAGAAGCCGAACAGTCGGTGTTGGGTGGCTTGATGCTGGAATTCAGTGCGCTGGATAAAATCGCCGATCTGATTACTGAGGATGATTTTTATCGTCGCGAACATCGTCTGATTTATCGCCACATCGTGCGTATGAGTGAACAGGCCAAGCCGGTGGACGTGATTACCGTGGCGGAGGCGCTGGAAAACAGCGATGAACTGGACAAGGCCGGTGGTCTGGCTTATCTGGGCAGTCTGGTGCAGAACGTGCCGTCCGCTGCCAATATCCGTCGTTATGGCGAGATCGTGCGCGAGCGTTCCATCATGCGCAAACTGGTGGAAGTTGGGACGGAAATCGCCGCGAGTGCCTACAACCCGACAGGACGCGACGCCGCGCAATTGCTGGATGAGGCCGAGGGCAAGGTTTTCGAGATTGCCGAGGCGGGCTCGAAAGGTAAGCAGGGTTTTATGTCCATGCCGCCGTTGCTCACGCAAGTGGTCGAGCGTATCGAGACGCTGTACGGGCGCGACAACGCCAGCGATGTGACGGGTACGCCGACCGGTTTTGCCGATCTGGATAAAATGACATCCGGTTTGCAGGCCGGTGATCTGGTGATCGTGGCGGGTCGCCCGAGTATGGGCAAGACCGCCTTCTCGATCAATATCGCGGAAAATATTGCGCTGGACAGCAAACTGCCGGTGGCCATTTTCAGTATGGAAATGGGCGCGGCGCAGCTGGCGATGCGTATGCTGGGGTCGGTGGGCAAGCTCAATCAGCATGATTTGCGCTCGGGCAAGTTGCAGGACGACGACTGGGGGCGGCTGACTCATGCGCTGGGTAAACTTAACGATGCACCGATGTTTATCGACGAATCGGCAGCCTTGTCATCGCTGGATTTGCGCGCACGGGCGCGCCGCCTGCATCGCACGCATGGCAAGCTGGGGCTGATCGTGGTGGATTATTTGCAGCTGATGAGTTCAAATGCGGGTAAGGCCAGCGAAAACCGCGCCACGGAAATCTCGGAAATTTCGCGAGGCTTGAAGAGTCTGGCAAAGGAATTGCAGTGCCCGGTGATGGCGCTGTCGCAGCTCAACCGTTCGTTGGAACAACGCCCCAACAAACGCCCTGTGATGTCCGACTTGCGCGAATCGGGCGCAATCGAACAGGATGCCGACTTGATATTGTTTATCTATCGCGACGAAGTTTACAACTCCGACTCGGCAGACAAGGGTAAGGCTGAAATTATTATCGGCAAACAGCGTAACGGCCCGATTGGTACGGTGGCGCTGGCCTTCAGGGGCGAATACACGCGTTTTGACAATCTGGCTTCGAGCGGCTATTGATTTTTGTATGTCGCCTGACCTGTTGTCATTATTTGGAATTGTTCCGATTTTTTGGTCATCCGGTTTGCCAAATATATGAATAACTGGCTCAAAAAACTTCATCCCAGACACAGTCTGCGTGCGCAAATCAGTCTTGCGACGGCTGCCACGGTCATGCTGCTCTCCGTGGCGATAGGCTTTTATGCGGCAGATATCAGCAGGAGTCAAATCGAGCAAACCGAGGGTGAGGCGTTTGCGCTGCGTGCGAAAAATGCACTGGATGTGTTGGATCGCGGCATGTTCGAGCGCAGTCGCGAGATTCAGAATGCGGCTATTCTCGATGAGATACGCGATCCGCTAGTCTCGCTGGCGCATAAGCGCGAAGTCCTGGAGCGGCTGCAAGCCACCTTTAATGCCTACGCGTGGATCGGTATTTGCGATGCGCAAGGCAGGGGCATGGTCGGCACGGGGCATTATCTCGAAGGAAAAGACCTGAGCAAACGCCCCTGGTGCACCAAGGGGCGTGAGGGTTATTACATCGGTGATGTACATGATGCGCTGTTGTTGTCCAAGCTGTTGCCCAACCCCAGCGGAGAATCCTTCTATCTGGTCGATGTGGCCGCTCCGCTCAAAGATCGTGACGGCGTGCTGCTGGGCGTATTGTGCGGTCATATCTACTGGCGCTGGGCGGACGAGGTGCTCGATAGCAAGAAGACGCCCGGCAAGGATATTTTTCTGGTGAGCAAAGGCGGGCTGGTGTTGTCCGGCCCGGCCCAGCCGCAGAGCAAACTGGCGGAGCTGTCGCCTGAGACTATGCAGGCTATCAGCGACAACCCAAATAGCAGCGGCTATCAACTGGTCAAGTGGAGTGACGGAAAAACTTATCTGGTCGGTTTCGCCAAGTCTTCCGGCTACCGCGAGTATCCGGGGCTGGGCTGGGTGAGTCTGGTTCGTCAGGAGGCGGGTGTGGCATTTGCGCCGGCGCGCAACTTGCAGCGGCATATCGTGCTGGCGGGCGGAGCGCTGGGCCTGCTGTTCGTCTGGTTGGGCTGGTTGATGGCGGGGCGCATCGCCCGCCCGATCTCCCGTATCAGCCTTGCCGCCGACAGGATAGCCGCCGGCGAGCTTGTTTATGATGTGCCGATCCGGCAGGGCGATGGCGAGGTGGCGCACCTCTCCACGGCGATTCACGATATGGTGCAGAATCTGACCCGTGAAATCATGCAGCGCAAACTGGCGGAGCAAGGTTTGCGCCTGTCCGCCAAGGTATTTGAAAACAATACCGAAGCCATCATGATTACCGATGCTGCGCAGCGCATCGTGATGGTAAATCAGGCTTTCACGGATATCACCGGTTATCAGCCCGATGAGGTGCTGGGTAAAAAGCCGAAAATATTGTCATCCGGCAGGCACACCAAAGAATTCTACGAGACGTTCTGGCAAGCGCTTAATACGCACGATTTGTGGCGTGGGGAGCTTTGGAACAAGCGCAAGAATGGCAATGTATTCCCCGAATGGGTGACTATCAGCGTGCTGCGCGATGAACAGTCGCGAATTACTCATTATGTTGCCGTGTATCTCGATATTACCGAACGCAAACAGGAAGAGGAGCGCATCAACTATCTGGCCAATTACGATGTGCTGACCGGCTTGCCCAATCGCTATTTACTGAATGATCGAATTGAACAGGCGCTTTCGTCCGCTCAGCGACATCTGGGTAAAGTGGCGGTGATGTTCATTGATCTGGATCACTTCAAAAATATCAATGATTCTTTGGGGCATGATGTCGGCGATGCCTTGCTCAAGCGGGTTGCCGTGCGGCTAAAGGCCTGCTTGCGCCGGAGCGACACCATTGCCCGCCAGGGGGGGGATGAATTTGTGGCGGTGTTGACTGAATTTAATTCGGCGGACGAAGTGATTTTCATTGCGGAAAAGATGATCGAGACGCTGCAAGAAAAATTCACGCTGGATGAGTATCAGCTTTCCATCACGCCCAGTATCGGCATAGGCATCTTTCCCGATGATGGCAAAACCACGGTCGAGCTGTTGCGCAATGCCGATTTGGCGATGTATCGCGCCAAGGACAATGGACGCAACAACTTCCAGTTCTATGCAGCGGAAATGAATATCAAGGCTGTGGAACGGCTCAGGCTGGAAACGGGTTTGCGGGTGGCCATTGCACAGCAACAATTGATGGTTTATTACCAGCCCAAGGTCAATGTGGCGAGCGGCGAAATGGTCGGTATGGAAGCCCTGTTGCGCTGGCAGCATCCTGAAATGGGCTTTATTTCCCCTGCGTTATTCATTCCCGTTGCGGAAGAGAGCGGCCTGATTAACGAAATAGGTGATTGGGTGCTGCGTCAAACCTGTTTGCAGGCGCGTCTGTGGCAGGCGCAGGGATTTGACATCGTGCCGATTGCCGTCAACCTTTCTGTGCGCCAACTCAAACAGGGCAATTTCCCGGCGCGTGTCATGGCGATCTTGCGTGATGCGGGTCTGGATGCGCGTTATCTGGAGCTGGAAATCACCGAAAGCATGCTGATGGACATGGGTGAGTCGGGTGTGGCGGCAATAGTGCAACTGCACGACGCCGGTATCAGTCTGGCGCTGGATGATTTCGGTACCGGCTATTCATCGCTGAGCAGCCTGAAAACTTTGCCTTTGGACAGGCTGAAAATAGACCAGTCCTTTGTGCGCGACATTGTTATTGATCCCGATGACGCGAGCATCGTCAGCGCCACGGCAGTATTGGCGCACGCACTGGATATGCGGGTGACGGCGGAAGGGGTGGAAACGCAAGAGCAGCTGGATTTCATCAAATCCTTGCAGTGCGAGGAGTATCAAGGTTATTGGTTCAGCCGCCCCGTGCCGGCTATTGAGGTGTCGAAATTTTTGCGGTGCAATAATGTTTGAAGCCGGGCGAGGTTTCAGCTACAATGCGCGCTCTTCAAAAGGCGCGTAGCTCAGTTGGTTAGAGCACTTGGTCGACATCCAAGGGGTCGGTGGTTCGAGTCCACTCGTGCCTACCATATAAAACAAGGAGTCAGGTTAATCGCCTGACTCCTTTTGTTTTTCTGCGCGCGCTATCATCGGAATCCATTTGGATGTCATTGGGCTGCAATGGCAGGTTTCCTGTCTGTCACAGTGAATACGGACGAGTTGCCCGGTTGCCCGGATCAGTGATTGCACGCGGCAAAAAAGCCGGGTGCAATCAAATATTTTTTGAATATTTTCGATAAACTTTTTAAATTATTGTTTAATAAAGAAAAAAAATATTAAAAAAAGCCTAAAGTTTTCCGGGATGCGGCCGATAACTAGACAAGAGTGTTCGTTTGACCCCTCGCAAACAACACTCGGCATTAGACCCCCGGCTCGCGTTGCGAGTCGGGGGGATTTGCTTTTGTAGGCAATCTTCCTACATCAACCGATCACGCTCCCTTACAATAAAATCATCCTGCTTCTGATTTTATTCCCCTTGCTGTTCACGCAAAATGCGACTGTCGAATTTGGACGGTTAGTTTCAAGGCGTTGCCAACAATTTTTCAAATTGCAAGGACAGCGCTCCGGACACGCATACAAGGGAGTTACTATGAACACCATACAATTACAAGAAGGTATTCGCGACATTAACCTGACTTATCTGATGCTGGCTCAGCAAATGATCAAGCAGGATAAACCGGCTGCGATTTTTCGTCTGGGTCTCAGTCAGGATCTGGTCGATTTGATTGGTGGTTTGACTCCTGCGCAAATCATCAAAATGGCGAGTTCCAATATGTTGCTGTGCGGCTTCCGCTTTGACGAAAATATCTTGCTTAATATGGTCACCGACTACAGCAAAAGCCGCATGATGTCGCAAGCCCACGCGGCTATTCTGATGTCGTCACAGCCTGTCGCAGAGATGGCATAGCCAGGAGGCTGACGTGACAATCAAAACTGTACTGGGCGAGACGCAGCAAGTCAAAATAGCCATTGAATTAATTGAAATGGGCGCGCGCCTGCAAGTGCTGCAAGAGGAAACAACGCTCAGTCGTGAACGTTTGCTCAAGTTATACAAGGAAGTCAAGGGCGAATCGCCTTCCAAGGGAATGTTGCCCTATTCGACCGACTGGTTTATCAGTTGGCAACCCAATATCCATTCATCCCTGTTCATGGGAATACATCAGTTTTTGATCAAAAACGCCGGCATTGAGGGCGTGCAAGCGTTGATTACCGCGTATCGCTTATATCTTGATCAGGTGCTGAGCCTGGAGGGTGGCGAGGCGGTATTGAGCATTACCCGTGCCTGGTTTCTGGTGCGCTTTTTCAATGCAAGAATGATGCAGATGGTGACTTGCCGGGAATGCGGCGGGCAATTTGTCACTCATACCAACGAGCTGCACGCCAACTATGTGTGCGGCATCTGTCATCCGCCTGCGCGCGCCGGGAAAACCAATCTCAAAGCCCGGCTGGCTCACGAAGACGTGTCGTTTACCACGCAAGCCGGCTGAGCAGGCTTTCCCGATTTTCTCGATTGCCTTGCACCGGGTTCTGCGCCAGACCCGGGGCGGGCTTGTTTTGCTGCGAAATAAATAGATATGTTGCACCCCCTAAATATTTGATTCGATATGCCGTTAAACAAATTAATGGCCGCTGGGTACAATCAGGCATCATTCGCATGCTGATTTGTTTTAAAATGCGTCGGCAGAAATATAATCGAGGAGCGCTTGCATGTTAGTAATCGTAGGCTATGTAATAGTAATGGGGTCAGTGTTCGGCGGGTTTGCCATGGCCGGCGGACACCTGGGGGCATTGTGGCAACCGCTTGAATTGTTGATGATAGGTGGCGGGGCGTTGGGTGCGTTTTTTGTCGGCAACAGCATGGGGGTCATGAAGGCAACCTTTAAAGACGTGCCTAGTATCCTGAAAGGCCCAAAATATTCCAAAGACGCTTACATGGAACTGATGGCGCTGCTGTACGAGTTGCTGACTAAAGTCCGTAAGGAAGGGCTGATGTCTATTGAAGGCGATGTTGAAAAGCCTGAAGAAAGTCCGATTTTTTCCAAGTATCCCAAGATTCTGTCAGATCACCATGTTGTTGAATTCATTACCGATTATTTGCGCATCATGGTCAGTGGTAATCTCAATGCCATGGAAATTGAAAACCTGATGGACGTCGAGCTTGAGACGCATCACCATGAAGCGATGATCTCTTCACATGTCATTGCCAAGCTGGCGGACGGCCTGCCGGCCTTTGGTATTGTCGCTGCGGTGATGGGGGTGGTGCATACCATGGAGTCGGTCAGTTTGCCGCCTGCGGAATTGGGTATGTTGATCGCACATGCGCTGGTGGGCACTTTCCTCGGGATTTTGCTGGCCTACGGGTTCGTCGGGCCATTGGCCGGTTTGCTTGAGCAGAAGGCCGAAGAGGGGGGCAAGATGTTCCAGACTATCAAGATTACGCTGCTGGCTAATCTTAACGGCTATGCACCCGCGATGGCGGTTGAGTTCGGCCGTAAGGCGCTGGGTTCGACTGAACGCCCGGGCTTTGCCGAGCTGGAAGAGCACGTCAAGCAAAAACGCTAAAAGCAGTTGCTAGTCGCTAGTTATTAGTCTCTAGCCAGCAGCGATTTACGATACATGACTACGACTCAAAAACATGGCTGAAGATAAAAACAAAAGACCCATCGTAATAAAGCGCATCAAGAAGGTGGCGGCGGGTCATCACGGCGGTGCGTGGAAAATCGCCTATGCCGACTTTGTGACGGCGATGATGGCGTTCTTCCTGTTGATGTGGCTGTTGGGCTCGACCGCCAAGGGTGATTTGAAGGGGATTTCCGAGTATTTCAAAACGCCGCTCAAGGTGGCTTTGTCGGGCGGTTCGGGAAGTGGCGACAGCTCCAGCATCATCAAGGGCGGCGGGCAGGATTTGACGCGCAGCGAAGGCCAGGTGAAGTCCGGCGAGTTGCCTGCCGAGAAAAAAATCATCAATATGAAGGCTGCCCAGCAGGAGTTTCTGCGCGCAGAGCGGGAAAAGGAGCTGGAAAAGCTCAAGGAATTAAAATCCAATATCGAGAAGTCCATCGAAAGCAGCGCCAAGCTGAAGCAATTCAAGAGTCAAATTCTGCTCGACATCACCAGCGAAGGTTTGCGCATTCAAATCGTTGATGAAAAAAATCGTCCGATGTTCCGCAGCGGTAGCGCGCAACTTGAGCCTTATACACGGGAAATTTTGCACGCAATCGGCCAGACCTTGAATGATGTTCCCAATAAGGTAAGCATCTCCGGCCACACCGATGCGGCGCTCTATGGCGGTGGAAACAGGGGCTATAGCAACTGGGAGTTGTCCGCAGACCGGGCCAATGCCTCGCGCCGGGAATTGATACTGGGTGGGATGGCAGATGAAAAAATCGTGCGGGTGGTGGGTTTGTCTTCTGCTGTGTTGTTTAACAAAGAAGATGCCATGAGTCCGGTTAATCGTCGCATCAGCTTGATTGTAATGAATAAAAAAGCAGAAGAGGCCGCTTCTCATGACGGCGGCACCGTCGGCGTGGATGCCGGGGGTGACGAGCAGGACATCAATGAGGCCATCAATGAGGGGGTGCAGGCCTTGCCCACGCTTCCCGACTCGCCCCCCGCGCATTAACGGAGTGCGCAGACTCGTCTGCGCGGTTTGAACAGGCGGCGTCGTGCCGCCGCACTCCAAAATTCAATCCAGCGAATTGACCGCTTTTCTCTTGGCTGTTCCCCTAAAGAAATTTCATTTTTTGCCGTTACAGTACTCAAGTTGTATTAATTCGTGCGCGGTTCTGTCAGGAGAATAAAAAATGAGCAATTGGTGGAACAGTCTCACGCTAAAGAACAAGTTGCAATTTCCCATTCAGCTGATTTTATTGGTAGTGCTGATATCGGCGCAGCGCACGGCCCTGGACAAGTTTGAAGAGAATGTGTTGTACGAGGCGCAGCAAAAAGCGCTGATTTCTGCCGACGGGGTATTGAATGGCCTGAACATGCTGATGATCAACGGCATTATCAATGATGCCGAACAGCGCGCCCTGTATGTCACCAAAATGGGCGCCTCGGATAAGGTCAATGAATTGCGCGTGATACGCAACAAGCCGGTGCAGGATCAATACGGCCAGGGTTTGCCCACCGAACAGCCTGTCGATGAAATGGACCGCGCCGCACTGCAAAGTGCGCAGGTGCAAACCCGCTTGTCAGCGGGAGGTGATAAACAATCGCTGCGTGTGGTCGTGCCTTTTATTGCCAAAAAAGATTTTCGCGGCACTAACTGTCTGATGTGTCATGCCGTGGCTGAAGGTACGGTGAACGGCGCGGCCAGCATTACGCTGGATTTGTCGGATGAATTTACCGTGATGCGCAATGCGAATTATGCGATGTGGGTCGCGCAGATAGTCGTGCAAGTGTTTCTGTATTTTGTGATCGGCTGGCTGATCAGTTTTATGACCCGCCCCGCGCGCGAATTGCAACAAGCCATGCAGGCCATGCAAGGTAGTGGCGATTTATCCAAGCGTGTCACGGTGCGCAGTCGCGATGAAATCGGACAAACCGCCCAGGCTTTCAATGATCTCGCGCAAAGTTTTCAGGTCATCGTCAGTCAGGTTGACGGACATGCGGGGCAAGTCACCAGTGCTGCGCATCGTCTGGCCGGGAATGCCGGGGAAATTGCTCAGGGCGCTCAGCAGCAAAATGATGCGGCGGCAACCACCTCGGAGGCTGTGAGCCAGGTAAGCATCAGCATCAACCGTGTTGCCGAAAGTGCCGGGCAAGTCGCCAACCTTTCGAGCGAAAGCGCCGAGCGGGCGCATCAGGGCCAGGATCGTCTGCAAGACATGATGCAGGAATTGCAGCGGGTGGAGCATGCCGTCAATGAAATCGCCAGTTCGGTGAGCGATTTCGTCAAAAATACCCAGAGCATCACCAATATGACACAGCAAGTGCGCGACATTGCCGAGCAGACCAACCTGCTGGCGCTGAATGCGGCGATTGAAGCCGCGCGCGCCGGTGAACAGGGGCGCGGTTTTGCGGTGGTGGCGGATGAGGTGCGCAAGCTGGCGGAGAAATCGGCGCTTTCCGCCTCCCAGATTGACGAGGTGACGCAAACCATAGGCAAGCAGTCAGGGCAAGTTGAAAAGACCATACAGCGCGGCATCGGCGCATTGCAAAGCAGCCAGGCGCATATCTCCGAGGTGGCCAACGTGCTGAGTGCGGCCAATGCCTCGGTGGACGGTGTGAATCGCGGTCTGGAGGAAATCGTCGGTTCGATCAATCAGCAGCGGGACGCCAGCCAGGAAATCGCCCGCAACGTCGAACGCATCGCCAGCATGGCAAACAAGAGCAATCAAGTCGTGCAACGCACGGTGGATGAAATCCGGCAGATGGAGCAAATCTCGCAAGAACTGGGTAAAACGATAGGGCGGTTTAAGGTGTAATTGAGTTCAGGATTCAGCCGTTCCACTTGCTATTTACGATCAAGGCACAAGGTTTTGAGGGGATATTAAAATGTTGAACGACATGAAAATTAGTACAAGGTTGATGATTTTACTGGTCTCGCTGCTGATACTGACGATGGTGATCGGCGGGGTGGGGCTGTATGCAACCAGTCATCAGAACAATTCCCTGCGTATGGTTTACAACGATCGTGCATTGCCGCTGGTGCAACTGGATGTGGTGCGTTCAGGCATACTCAACAATCGCATTGCGATTGCGACCGGGATCATTCAGCCGGAGAAGATGCAGGAGCAGGCCGACAAGATCAAGGCAAACAAAGCCAATATCGATAAAAATTGGGATGAATACATGGCGACCTTCATGTACGACGATGAGAAGGCGTTGGCCCGAAAATTTGCCGAACAGCGCGGACGTTTCGTCGAAGAAGGCATCAAGCCTGCTGTGGCAGCCATGCAGGCAGGCAATCTCGAAGAACTGAAAAGAATTCAGATCACCAGTGTTCGTCCTTTGTCTCAGCCTTTACGGGACACGCTGGAAGCGCTGATCGAACTGCAAGCGCGGGAAGCCAAGAAGTTATACGGGGAGGGCGAGGCTGAATTTGCAACCGTTCGCACCGTCACGATTGCGCTTATTGTAATTGGCGTGTTATTAGGCGTGGGGCTTGGGCTTTCCATCATTCGCGGTGTCAATGCATCGGTGGGCGAATTGCGCGGCGTGATGGTGAAAATGGCGGGAGACGGTGATCTGAGCGCACGCGCCAAGATATATGGGCAGGACGAAATCGGCCAGGCCGCCACCGCGTTCAACGGCTTGATCGACGGTTTTGCGGGCATCATCAGAACCATGCTGACGAATGCCGATACGGTGTCCGGCACGGCGGCGCAATTGTCAGCGAGTTCGTTGCAAATAGCGCAAGGCTCGCAATTGCAAAGCGAGGCGGCAGCCTCTACGGCGGCGGCGGTTGAAGAGATTACGGTGAGCATTGGTCAGGTCTCGGCGAATACCGATGATGTGCGCAAACTGGCGGAAAAAAGTTTGCAGCAAACCCGGCAGGGCAATCAGGATGTAACGGCCATGATCGGCGAGATTCAGCGCGTGCAGCAGGCGGTTAATCAGATCGCCGGCTCGGTCAAAGAGTTTGTCGAAAGCACCCGTGCGATTGCCGGCATGACCCAGCAAGTCAAGGATATTGCCGATCAGACCAATCTGCTGGCATTGAATGCGGCTATTGAGGCGGCGCGCGCCGGTGAACAGGGGCGCGGTTTTGCGGTGGTGGCGGACGAGGTGCGCAAGCTGGCGGAGAAATCTGCGAAATCGGCCAACGAGATTGATCGGGTCACTAATTCGTTGAACCAAAAATCAGGTGAAGTGGAAGCAACGGTGCAACAAGGCTTGCGTTCCTTGCAAACCACTCAGGAGCAAGTTGAACGAGTTTCTGGCGTGCTGACTGAAGCGGGTGAGGCGGTCTTGCAATCCAGTCACGGCGTGCGCGACATTGCGGCATCGGTGGTCGAGCAAAGTCTGGCCAGCAACGAAATCGCGCGCAATATCGAGAAAATCGCGCAAATGTCGGAGGAAAATCATGCTGCGGTTGAATCGAACACGCAGGACATCGTGCGTTTGGAGCATTTGGCCAGGGAGTTGCAGGGTGCAGTGAGCCGGTTCAGGGTTTAAGCGGATAAGGGATAAGGGATAAGTGATAAGGGTAGCCACAGTGCAAAGGTTTTCCCCTTCTCCCTTCCCTCTTTCCTCTTCCTTTACAAGGAGCAAGAAATGTCTGACCTGTTAAAAAGTATTGACGCCCGAACCAAGCTTGCGGGAACGAACAAGCTGGAAATCCTGATGTTCTCCCTGGGGCGGGATATGCGCACCAATCGTGAGGAAACCTTCGGCATCAATGTGTTCAAGGTGCGCGAGGTGATGCATATTCCAGCCATTACGCGTGCGCCGGAGATGCCGTCATCGGTCGAAGGGATGGTCAGTTTGCGCGGCGCGCTGGTTCCGGTAATTGATTTGGCCAAGTACGTGGGCATGGCTACCGATTGCAAGCCGGAGATCATGATCGTCACCGAGTATAACGGTCACACGCAGGGTTTTCTGGTCAAGTCCGTGGATAATATTTTGCGTCTGGACTGGTCGGCGATGCGTGTGCCTCCCGCAATGCTGATGGCCGAGATGGGCGGTATGGTTACCGCGATCACCGAATTGAAGGATAAGCGACTGGTAATGTTGCTGGATGTTGAGAAAGTGCTGGCCGACACCGGTCAGTTTGACAGCGATGAATTGATATTCAAGAGTGTGCAGCCGCTTGGAAAGGAGAATCGCACGGTATTCTTTGCCGATGATTCTTCGGTCGCGAGGAATCAGATAGCCAAAACGCTGGATGCGATGCAGGTCAAGCATGTTTCCGCCATCAACGGACGTCAGGCCTGGGTCGAATTGGCCAAAATGGCCGATTACGCTGAATCGGCCAATATCCCGCTCAAGAATCTGTTGCAGGTCATTTTGACCGATGTGGAAATGCCTGAGATGGATGGTTATATGCTGACGCGCCAGATCAAGGCCGACAAACGCTTTAACGGAATCCCCGTGATAATGCACTCGTCATTGAGCAGTTCTTCGAATCAGCAGCTCGGAAAATCGGTCGGTGTGGATGAGTATGTGCCAAAATTTGAACCGAAAAAACTGTCTCAGACATTGGCAAGGTTGCTGGCTTGATATGGAGTGCGGCGACGTGTCGCCGCTGTTGCAAAGCGCAGACGTGTCTGCGCACTCCAAACTAGGAGAAAGAAATGACTTATTCGGATGACATACTGAGCGGCGCTGATGACAGTTTGCTGGAACACGTTGATGCGCGTACCAATCTGGCGGGTTCCAACAAAATGGAAATCCTGCTGTTCAGTTTGGGCAGTGATGAAAAATTCGGCATCAATGTATTCAAGGTCAAGGAAGTTTGTCCGGCCGGGAAGATCACGCGCACGCCGAATATGCCCGGCGGCGTGGAGGGCATTGTGTCGTTGCGCGGCCATGTCATGCCCGTACTCAATATGGCCAGTTTCATGGGCATCCACCCGGATGAAAAACATCAGACCATGATGGTGGCGGAATACAACAGCCATATTCTGGGTTTTCTGGTGCACAGTGTGGACCGTATCATCCGCGTGGATTGGGATAAAGTGCGTGCCACAGAAGGGATGCTGTCGGATAAAAGCGCGCTTATTACGGCGATTACCGAGTTGCCGGACGGATCGTTGATTTCCATTCTGGATGTCGAACAGATATTGGCCAACGCGTTTGGCGAAGCGATGGTCGGGAATGTCGAGCGAGTGGAGTCTGAACACGATCTGTGTATTTTCTTTGCCGACGATTCCATGGTGGCGCGCAGGAAAATTGCCGAGGTGCTGGATAAAATGGGCGTCAAGCACATTCAGTCCGCCAACGGCCATGAAGCGTGGGAAAGGCTCAAGGCGCTGGCCGATTCTGCGCAACATACGGGAGCCATATTGCACGACAAGATTCAGGTGATTTTGACCGATGCGGAAATGCCGGAAATGGATGGCTATGTGCTGACCAACCATATTAAAAAGGACCGACGTTTTGACGGCATTCCGGTGGTGATGCATTCGTCGCTGTCCTCGGAAGCGAATCGTGCGATGGGCCGACGGGTGGGGGTGGATTATTACGTGCCGAAATTTGATTCGATGATTTTGTCGTCAACGCTCAGGCCGTTGTTGACTTAGAAACGAAAAGGGGAAAGGGAGAAGGGGAAAGGGGCAAACCCTTGAGCACCAACGGTGCGATCCCTTCCCTCTTGAGCGCAAAAGGCGCGCACCCTTATCTGGATTATTAGGAGATTGTCATGGGAATAGAAAGTACACGATTTTTGGTGGTTGATGATTTTTCCACGATGCGGCGCATCGTGCGCAATCTTCTCAAGGAGTTGGGTTTCGTCAATGTGCAGGAAGCCGAAGATGGCGTTGAGGCATTGAAAAAGTTGCACTCGGACGCGTTTGATTTTGTCGTGTCGGACTGGAATATGCCGAACATGACGGGTATTGAGCTGCTTCGGGCGATTCGGGCGGATGCCAGGCTCAAGCATCTGCCCGTGTTGATGGTGACGGCGGAGGCGAAGCGCGAGAATATTATCGAGGCAGCGCAGGCAGGTGCTTCCGGTTATGTGGTCAAGCCTTTCACTGCGGCTACGCTGGACGAGAAACTGAAAAAAATATTCCAAAACATGAATAAGTGAGAACTGACATGGCTACCAATATGGCAATCCAGGATTGCGACGATCTTGAAGCGCTCTTCGACAGCATCGTCGCGGCGAATGTTGATGAGCAGTCGCCAGTTCCGTCCTCAACCAATCGCGTTCTTTGCGGCAATGAAGTGAATTCGGAACGGGTCATCAATCAACTGGGCCAGATGACGCGAACCTTGCACGATGCGTTGCGCGAGCTTGGATTGAACAAGGAAGTCGAGAAGGCAGCCTCATCCATTCCCGATGCGCGCGAGCGTTTAAATTATGTGGCAACGCTGACGCAGCAAGCCGCAGAGCGGGTGTTGAACGCGACGGAAGCTGCGCAGCCGCTGGTAGAGAATATGGAGGTGGAGGCGGACCGCCTGGCCGGGCAGTGGAAGCTGCTGTTTGACAAGCAATTGAATGTCGATAAATTCAAGACGCTGGTGATGCAAACGCAGGCTTTTCTTGAAATCGTGCCCAAGCAAACCAAGGCAACCAACGCGTATTTACTGGAAATCATGATGGCGCAGGATTTTCAGGATTTGACCGGACAGGTCATCAAGAAAATTATTGATGTGACACAGAAGATGGAGCAGCAGTTGCTGTCACTGTTGCTGGAAAACGCGCCGCCGTCGGTCAGGCATGAATTCGATAGCGGATTGCTGAACGGCCCTGTCATCAATCCGGGCAGGCAAAGCAATGTAGTGACCAATCAGGATCAAGTGGATGATTTGCTGGAAAGTTTAGGGTTCTAGGCAGGATTGAGGATTGAGGATTGAGGAACGAGTTAAGAGCGAAGGGAGAAGGGTTGTCGCCGCACGAAGGTTTTTTCCTTCCCTCTTCTCTCTTTACCCTTCACTGACCAGGAGAAAAGAATGAACGATTTTGTTGGCATGGAAGAGCTGTTAAGCGACTTTTTGCTCGAGGCGGGTGAGATGTTGTCCGATGTGGATAGCAAGTTGATGGATCTGGAAAAATATCCTGATGATAGTCATTTGCTCAATGATATTTTTCGTGGTTTCCATACCATCAAAGGAGGCGCCGGTTTCCTCAACGCTGCTGAACTGGTGACGTTGTGCCACCTGACCGAAAACCTGTTCGATAAGCTGCGTAACCGTGAACTGACTCTGAATGCCGAGTTGATGGATGTGATTTTTGCCGCGACCAGCGAGGTGCGCAGAATGTTCGACGCATTGCAGCAGACTCAGCAACCGCATGCTGCGCCGGTGCAGATGCTTGAGGATTTGAAAATGGCGCTGAACGGGAAGGCTGTACTGCGGACTGAGGCAAAAGGACTGAGTAAAACCGCTGCACCTCAGTCCTCAGTCCTCAGTCCCCAGTCCTCTGATGTGGATTGGGAGGCGCTGTACAACGCGCTGACGGGTACGGATATCGTCGAGAAGGTGGGTGTAATCCGCGATCCTGAAAAAATTGCTGAGGCTATTTCGGAGGAAGAGTCCACCAAAAAGGCGTTTGGTCGTCGCAGTAATGATGTGCCGGGTGCGACGATAGGCCGTCGCGATGGCGATGTACCGATAAAGGAAGCCAAGGAATCCACCATCCGCGTGGAGACCAGCAGGCTGGATCAGGTACTCAATCTTTCCGGTGAAATCGGTCTGACCAAGAACCGTCTTACTCATTTGCGTTCCAATATCCTGCAGGGGCGCAACGATACGGATACGCTGCGTGAGCTGGATCAGTCGGTTACACAGTTGGACATGCTGGTGGTGAATTTGCAGAATGCGGTGATGAAGACGCGCATGCAGCCGATAGGCAGATTGTTCAAGAAATATCCCCGCCTGGCGCGCGACCTGGCGCGCTCGCTGGGTAAGGATGTCGAGCTGGTGTTGATCGGTGAAGAGACCGAAATGGACAAGACCATGATCGAAGATCTGAATGATCCGTTGGTGCATTTGGTGCGCAATGCGGTCGATCACGGCGTGGAGACCATCGAGCAGCGGATTGCTGCCGGCAAACCGGAAAAAAGTCTGGTGGAACTGAGTGCGCGTCAGGAAGGCGATCACATCGTGATTACTATCATTGATGATGGTCGCGGCATGCAGCCTGAAGTGATACGCAACAAGGCCATTGAGAAGGGTTTGCTGACCAGCGAGATGGCGAATACACTGGACGAAAATCAGTGTCTGGAACTGGTTTTTCTGCCGGGATTCTCAACCAAGGATGAAATCTCCAGCGTGTCGGGGCGTGGCGTCGGCATGGACGTGGTCAAGACCAATATTCAAAAGCTCAACGGTACGATCAGCATTCAATCAGAGCCTGGCAAGGGCAGCGTGTTTGCGATTTCTCTGCCGCTTACGCTGGCAATTCTGCCTGTGCTGATTTTGCGTCTCGGCGAACAATCTTTTGCCGTGCCGTTATCCATGGTGCGCGAAATCCTTTCCGTCTCGCAGGGGCAATTGCATCAGGTTTCCGGCAGGGCGACCATGGTGGTACGCGGTGAAGTCTTGCCGGTGCTGCCATTGGCACAGTTGATCGGTTGGGAGGCGAGCGATAAAGCTCCGGAAGTGGGTGTGCTGATGCAGTTCGGCAACAACAGCTTTATCTTGTCGGCAGACGGATTTGCCGGACATGACGATGTGGTAATCAAGTCGCTGGATACCTTCAGACCCAAGGGCGTGGCCGGCGTGACGATGTCCAGCGAAGGCGATATCGTACTGATTCTTGATATAAAAGAACTGCTTAGCGATGTGCGCGGGAACTAAAAAGCGCGGAAATTAGCAAGGGAGTAGTGTATCGGCAGGGTGAGCGCAGCCCGCCCTGCCGTATTCCCAAACAAGGAGAGCATTATGTTTTGTGGCAAGCTAAGACAGGAACACCAAGTCGCGCTGGACAGGCTCGCGCAGTCCGAACGGGAAGCCGCTGATTTGCGCGAGGCGTTGCGTAAAGTCGAAAGTGAACGGGACGTATTGCGTGACGGAATGCAGGCGGCGCAATTGGCTGCCGAGATTTCCAGGCAGATTTACAGCAACATGCAAGGTTTCGGCGAATCATTTATTGCCTTGCAGGGGTCGCAGGTCGCAGCGGCAGAGGCATTGCGCGGCGAGAAGCAACATGCCATCGAGGCCGCCAGTGTCTCGGCGGGTAATCGCGAAGCGGTGGTACAGATTGCCGAAACGCTGGAATTGATGTCGGGCGACACGCGGAAATCCTCGCAAAACGTGCAGAGTCTGACATTGCGTGCCGCGCAGATTGGCAGCATCGTGCAACTGATCAAGGAAATTGCCGATCAGACCAACTTGCTGGCGCTGAATGCGGCGATTGAGGCGGCGCGTGCCGGTGAACAGGGACGCGGCTTTGCGGTGGTGGCGGATGAAGTTCGCAAACTGGCCGAGCGCACGGCTAAAGCGACCAGCGAAATCTCGAATATCGTGACGGCAATTCAGGGCGAAACCGAGCAAACCAAAGTCCAGATGGAAGGGTTGGCGGAAAAGTCTCATCAATTCAGTCACGATGTGAGCAATGTGATGAACAGCATGAAGCACGTACTGGATTTGTCGCATCAGATGGAGGGCACCATCTCGGCGGCGGCGCTGCGCAGTTTTGTCGAAGTCGCCAAGATAGACCATATACTCTACAAATTCGAAATATACAAAGTGTTCATGGGGATTTCCGAACGCACCGCTGACAGTTTTTCCTCGCATACCGGCTGTCGCTTGGGTAAGTGGTACTTTGAGGGTGAAGGACGGGATTGCTACGCAAAGCTGGACGGCTACACGGCGATTTCCAATCCGCATCAGGCATTCCACCAGCATGGACGGGAAGCCGTGGCGGCGTTTCGTTCCGGCGATGCTTTACGCGGCATGGATTTGGTTAGAAAATTGGAAGCAGCGAGCATGGACGTGCTCTCCGGGTTGGAGCGGATTGCAGTGGCGGGTGAAGGTGACAGCAGTTTGTTGTGTCATTCGCCGAACTAGCAATGCCCCGAAAAACGGCTAAAGGGAGTTTGATATGCCAGTAATAATCGGTGTTATTTTCGCCGCCGTGCTGTTGCACTGGATGGCGGGTGGCGTGGGGTCCGGGGTTTGGACGTTGGTATTAAACGGCACGATTACGCTGGCAGCGGTGTTGCTGGTGTCCCTGCGCAAACGGCAGGGGGAGCCGATAATCGAGCAAAGTGCCGCCAGCGACAATGCGGTGGATGGCTTGCTGCTCAAAACGCATGCGCAATTCTCCTCGCACTTCAACGGGGCGAATGCCGATTTGGCACAGGTGCAACAATTGCTCGGCGATGCCATTGATAAGTTGATGGTCAGTTTTTCCGGGATGCATCAACTGATTGAAGAGCAGCGCGATGTCGGAAACGAAGTCATGTCAAAGTCGGACAAGGGCCAGGCTCCGATATTGACATCCCAGTTGAATGAAACGTCCGAAACATTAAGAATGCTGGTGGGCAGTATCGTTAACAACAGCATGGCCGGTGTTGAACTGATTGAAAAGATGGAAGCCGTCAGCGATCAGGTTAAAGGGATACTGGAGGTGTTGGGCGAGATTGATGCCATTTCCAAACAGACCAATTTGCTCGCACTGAATGCGGCCATCGAAGCGGCGCGCGCCGGAGAATCCGGGCGCGGCTTTGCCGTGGTCGCGGATGAAGTGCGCAAACTGTCTGCGCGGGCGGCACATTTCAGTAATCAAATTCGCACCAATATCAGACAGGTACATGAAGCCATCGGAGAAACGGAAGGTTTTATCAGCAAGATGGCTTCGACGGATATGCAGTTCGCGCTGGAATCCAAAGCCAGGCTGGACAATACCCTGTTGCATGTTCAGAAAGCCAACCAGAAGATGGCCGACGTTATCGTGAAGCAAGACGAAATATCGGGTAAAGTAAACCAGGTGGTTGGGGCTGCTGTTACCTCGTTGCAGTTTCAGGATATTGTGGGCCAATTGCTGGGTCATTCCCGTCTGCGTCTGGACACCATGCAGGATGCCTGGCAGCGTATAGAGGATATGGCCAAGCGTGAACAGGGCGGCGGGCGACTTTCAGTGGGTGAAGTTGAGCAGGTCGGTCGGGAAATTGCCGAAAGTTTTGCTCACGCCGAACAAGTCAGCGCGCGGAATCCGGTGCGCCAGGACAAGATGGAGAGCAGCGATATTGAATTGTTTTAGCAGGCTGCAAGATGCGGGTTGAAAGCTGCACATTTAATACTTTTGGAGATTGAAAATGGCAAAAACGGTTCTTAGTGTGGATGATTCAGGATCTATCCGGCAGATGGTTTCCTTTACCTTGAAGAGCGCCGGTTATAACGTGATTGAAGCTGTGGATGGTCAGGATGGACTGGACAAGGCGAAACAAAAAACCGTTGATCTGGTGTTGACTGATCAGAATATGCCGCGCATGGATGGGCTGACTTTGATTAAATCGTTGCGTGGCATGCCCGCCTATCGCAGTGTGCCGATTCTGATGCTGACCACTGAATCGGGAGATGCGATGAAAATGCAGGGCAAGGCGGCGGGGGCTACCGGCTGGATAGTCAAGCCATTCGATCCGCAGAAGCTGCTTGAAGTAGTCAAGAAAGTCATCGGCTAAATTCTGAAAGAATCCCGTGAGCATTGATATTACCCAGTTTTATCAGGTCTTCTTCGAAGAAGCGGCGGAGCATCTGGCGACCATGGAGTCGTTATTGTTGGGTTTGGATGTGGACAAGCCCAGCGTGGATGAGTTGAATGCAATTTTCCGTTCGGCACATTCAATAAAAGGCGGCAGTGGCACCTTCGGCTTTAACGATATGACTGAAGTGACACATATCCTGGAGAACCTGCTGGATCGTTTGCGCAAACAGGAGATGCTGCTGACTGATGAAATGGTTAATGTGTTTCTTGAAGCAGGTGATGTAATACGCATGCAACTCGATGCACACCGGGGCGAAGGCGAGGTGGCTCAGGCCGAGGTTAAGACGGTGTGCGAGAAATTGGCGCGGCTGACCGGCGGGTCGTCCGAACATGCCCCCGCTGCAACTGTAACGCCCGTCCCAAGTCAGGCTGAAACAGAAGAATCCGATTACGGATTCTTTGATGATGTTTCTACATCCAGCACATCGACAGATGAAAGTTATGGCTTTTTTGACGATGAACCCGTCGTTCCTGACCCGGCGGCTGACCAGGGTTATGGATTCTTTGACGATGAACCTGTCGTGGTCGCTGATGCGGCACTGATTGAGGAAGTGAAGCCGGTGGATTCGGGTTACGGCATGTTTGCTGATGAACCGACGCAGTTTCCGGGTACGCCGCAGCAGACCCAGCAGGAAGCGCAGCAAGGTTATGGTTTTTTCAAGAAAATTGCACTGGTGGATCCAACGCCGGTGGAACAGAAGCCCGAGGTCGAGGTGGTGCCCAACCGGCGCAGCAGCGACAAGGCGCCTGTGGCGGAAACTTCCATACGCGTTAATGTGGAAAAAGTGGATCATCTGATCAATCTGGTCGGCGAACTGGTCATCACTCAGGCCATGCTGGCGCAATCTGCAACGGGCATAGAAGGCGCGCTTTCCGAGAAACTGCAAGCAGGGTTGCATCAACTGGCGCGCAATACGCGGGATTTGCAGGAAGTCATCATGTCGGTGCGCATGTTGCCGATTTCCTTTGTATTCAGCCGTTTCCCGCGCGTGGTGCGCGATCTTGCAGCCAAGCTGGGCAAACAAGTCGAGTTAAAAACGCTGGGTGAAGGCACGGAGCTGGATAAAGGTCTGATCGAAAAAATCGCCGACCCGCTCACGCATCTGGTACGTAACAGCCTGGATCATGGCATCGAATCGCCTGAAAAACGCCTGGCTGCAGGCAAACCGGAAAAGGGTACGATCACGCTGAAAGCTTCTCATCAGGGCGGCAGCATCGTCATCGAGGTGTCGGATGATGGCGGCGGGTTAAGCCGCAGCAGAATCCTTGCCAAGGCGCGGGAACGAGGTATGTCCGTGCGCGATGATATTACCGATCAGGAAGTATGGATGCTGATTTTCGAGGCGGGTTTCTCGACCGCTGAGGTGGTCAGCGATGTTTCCGGTCGCGGGGTCGGCATGGATGTGGTCAAACGCAACATCGCCGCGATGGGGGGGCGGGTTGATATTGAGTCGGTGGAGGGGATGGGTTCGCGCATCGTTATCCGACTGCCCCTGACACTGGCGATACTGGATGGGCTGTCGGTCGCCGTCGGGGAGCAGACTTATATCATTCCGCTGGCCTATATTATTGAATCGCTGCAAATGGCGGATGGCGATGCGCGCACCATCAGCGGTAAAGGACGCCTGGTGCATGTGCGCGGTGAGTACCTGCCTGTCGTGGCATTGCATGAGTTGTTCCGTTTGCCGCGTAATACGGAAATCGAGTCGCGCATCGTGGTTATCGTCGAGGCGGATGGCAAGAAGATTGCGTTGCTGGTCGATGAATTGATAGGCCAGCATCAAGTGGTCATCAAGAGTATGGAAGCCAATTTTCGCAAGCTGCCGGGCATTTCCGGCGCGACCATCATGGGTGACGGCAAGGTGGCATTGATACTGGATGTCGCGGTATTGTGCATGGCTCCGGCACGGCAAAACAGGCTGGCTGCGTGATGGTGCAGGGCGCGGACAGCTTGTGTGCAGAAGACATATCTGTTCCGGCGCCGTGCGCTTTTGCCAAATCCGCGAATAGGCGGATTTTTTTTCGTCTGTTCCCCTAAAGAAAACTTATATTGTGCCGTTAGAGTAGTAACTGTCGAATAAGATCAGGCCATTTCGCGGCTTGGGTGAGGGGAAATATGGCAATTGGAAATGGCAGCGGAGCCTCCGGGGTGTCCAACAACGAATTCCTGACCTTTATACTGGGTTGTGAAGAGTACGGCATTGATATTCTCAAGGTGCAGGAGATACGCGGTTATGACGCCGTGACCAGCATCGCCAATATGCCGGAATTCATCAAGGGCGTAATCAACTTGCGCGGCATCATCGTGCCTATCGTGGATTTGCGCATCAAGTTCAACTTGTCCAATGTGACATACGACCCGTTTACGGTAGTGATTATTCTCAATCTCGGTACCCGCGTGGTGGGTATTGTGGTGGACAGCGTTTCCGATGTGTTGACGTTGCAGCCCGAACAGATAAGGGCTGCGCCGGCATTGTCCGCCGCGCTGGATACGCGCTACATCATGGGCCTGGGCACGGTGGACGAACGCATGTTGATTCTGGTGGACATCGAAAAGCTGATGCTGGGCAGCGAGATGGCGTTAGTGGATGAAGTGTCGGCATAAGCTACTTTTAAATATAAGACATTAACGAATAGCGTCAATCGAGGAGAAACACATGCGCATTAATACACCGGTTACCAGCAACGAAAGACAGATGCAGGATGGCTCGATGATCGTCACCAAGACCGATCTGAAGGGGGTCGTTACCTACGTCAACAAAGACTTTATCGAGATCAGCGGCTTTACCGAGGCTGAGCTGGTCGGGCAGTCGCACAACATCGTGCGCCATCCCGATATGCCGGTGGAAGCGTTCGCCGATTTGTGGAAGACGATAAAGGGTGGTACGAGCTGGAACGGCATTGTCAAGAATCGCTGCAAAAACGGCGATTATTACTGGGTGGATGCAAACGTGACGCCGATACGCGAGGCCGGTCAGGTGACAGGTTATGTCTCGGTGCGCCGCAAGCCGACGCAACAACAGATCGCCGGGGCGGAATCGCTCTATGCGATGCTAAAGGCGGGCAAGAATCCCAATGCAGGGTTGAAGGGGCTGTTGCACAAGCTGAAAAATATCTCCATCAAGCAGCAGATTGTACTCAACAATGTTCTGGTGGCCATGTTGCTCGCGGTGGTGGGCGCTTACGGGATATATCAGCTGCAACTTGCCAACGAGAAGTTTGAATATGTCGTTAGTCATAAGGTGAAGTCGGCCAGTCAGATTTCGCGAATTGACGCGCTGATGCGCGAGAACATGCGCCAGCTGCAACTGGCGGCGATGCACGATCCGCGTCTGCCGGAAAGCCGCCTGCACGACCATCCGATTACCAGACATCTGGATGCGATAACCGGCAATGCTGATGAAATCAGCGCGATCTGGAAAGACTATACCTCGGTCAAGCACAGTGCCAGGGGAACGGAGCTGGCCGATGCATTTTCCAAAGAACGCAGCGCTTTCGTGACGGAAGGCATCAAGCCTGACGTCGCCTTGCTGCGTGAGGGCAAGTTTGCCGAGGCCAACGTGTTGATGGTCAAATCGGTCGGCCCCTTGTTCAATACCGCCAACGGACGTGCGACTGAGATCATTGATCATCAGCATAATTCGATGAAGAAAGATGTCGTTAAGGCGGAGGAAGACTATCACTCCACCGGCAATTTTATGTTGCTGCTGTTCTTCGCCGGACTGGCGGCGGTCGCGTTGTTGGGCGTGATGTTGTTCCGCGCCGTCGTTCCTCGCATCCGGCATGTCGCGATGCAGATCGAACACGCCGCGCATGGAGAGTCCAATCAGCGCCAGGATTCGAATGCGCGCCACGATGAAATCAATGCCGTGTTTCTGGCTTATCGGGCATTGTCCACCCGGATGGGCTTCGATATGGCGGAGAGCAGGCGCATGTCGGATGAAAACCTGCGCATCAAGATCGCGCTGGATAACGTCAGCACCGGCTGCATGATCGCCGACAACGAACGCAACATCATTTATGTGAACAAGGCGGTGGTCAAGGTGCTGAGTGCGGCGGAAGCCGATATACGCAAACAGTTGCCGGGCTTTAACGCGTCCGGGCTGGTCGGCACCAACATCGACGCCTTCCACAAGAATCCGTCACATCAGGCCGGTATGCTGGCACGTTTGCAAACCTCCTATAGCGCCAGCATGGTGATAGGCGGTCGCAGTCTGGTGGTCACCGCCAATCCTGTCATCAACGATAAAGGGGAGCGTCTGGGCGCGGTAGCGGAATGGGTGGATCGCACATCCGAAGTGGCCGTCGAAAAAGAAGTGGCGGAATTGGTGGATGCCGCAGCCAACGGCGACTTGAGCAGGCGTCTCGATTTAACCGGCAAGGAGGGGTTTTTCCTGAGTCTGGGGCAGGGCATCAACGGCCTGGTGGAAGCGGCCGATGGCGTGATACACGAAACGGTGAATGCGCTGGAGCGGATCGCGCAAGGCGATTTCTCCGAAAGAATTGAAGCTGACTATCAGGGGGCGTTTGGCGAGATCAAGGACAATGCCAACCTGACGGTGGAGCGCCTGACCGAAACCGTGCAGCGTATCAAGGAAGCGGCTGACACCATCAGCACTGCCTCCAAGGAAATTGCCAGCGGTAACACCGACTTGTCGTCGCGCACCGAAGAGCAGGCCTCCAGTCTGGAAGAAACCGCTGCCAGCATGGAAGAGCTGACCTCAACGGTGAAACAGAATGCCGAGAACGCAAGGCAGGCGAACCAGCTTGCACTGAGCGCCTCCGACATCGCCGTGAAGGGCGGCGCGGTGGTAGGGCAGGTGGTGGGCACGATGTCGTCGATCAGCGAAAGTTCGAAGAAGATCGTTGACATCATCAGCGTGATCGACGGGATTGCCTTCCAGACCAATATTCTTGCACTGAATGCAGCTGTGGAAGCCGCGCGTGCCGGTGAACAGGGGCGCGGCTTTGCCGTGGTGGCTTCAGAGGTGCGCAACCTCGCACAGCGCAGTGCGGCAGCGGCCAAGGAAATCAAGGAGTTAATCAGCGATTCGGTCGAGAAAGTGGGCGCGGGAACACGTTTGGTGGACGAGGCCGGCAAGACCATGAATGAAGTGGTCAATTCGGTTAAACGGGTGACTGACATCATGGCTGAAATTACCGCTGCCTCGACCGAGCAAAGCCAGGGGATCGAGCAGGTCAATACGGCCATCACGCAAATGGATGATGTGACGCAGCAAAACGCTGCTCTGGTCGAGCAGGCTGCCGCCGCCGCTGAGTCGCTGGAAGAGCAGGCTCAGGATTTGGCAGTCTTGATGAGCACTTTCAAACTGTCGGGCGAGGGTTCGGCGATGTCGTTGTCTGCGCCGAAACGCGGCAAAGCGGCGCCGGCGGGCCGTAACTTACTTGCGCAAAATACCCAAAAAGCCGTACCGGGCAACAGGGCGCGACCGGTCAAACTGCCCGATTCGGATGATGGGGATTGGCAAGAGTTCTAAGAAAAGGAAGGGGGGAAGGGATGCACCGTTGGTGCTCAAGGGAGAAGGGTTTGAAGAGCTGAGGTTTTTACCCTTCTCCCTTCCCTCGCCTCATTTTTTCATCTATTCCGAGAATTATATGTCCAACATGAAAGATCCATCCTTGCGTGAGTTTCATTTTACTGCGCAGGATTTTCAGCGTGTCTGCAAGCTGATTTACGATCACGCCGGTATTTCGCTCAATGCAAGCAAGCATGAGCTGGTCTATAGCCGTCTGTCGCGCCGTTTGCGGGCGACCGGCATCCGTACCTTTAGCGAATATTTGAAATTACTGGAGAAAAATGACGAGCAGGAATGGGAGGCATTTGCCAATTCGCTGACTACCAACCTGACCTCGTTTTTTCGCGAGCATCATCATTTTCCCTTGTTGGCCGAACAGCTTAAGAAAATAGGCAATGCTCACCCCATCGTGATTTGGTGTTCCGCCAGCTCAACGGGTGAAGAGCCTTATTCGATCGCCATGACCGCAGTGGATGCGTTCAACAGTTTTACGCCGCCGGTAAAAATTATTGCTACCGATCTGGATACCAATGTGCTGGATACCGCTCGCCGTGGGGTCTATGCAATGGATCGGGTCGAGAAGCTGGACGATGCGTTGATTAAACGCTTCTTCTTCAAGGGAACGGGCGCGCAGGAAGGGTTTGTTAAAGTGCGCCCGGAATTGCAGAACATGATTACCTTTCGCAAGCTTAATTTGCTGGATGTGAGCTGGCCGATACGCGACAGGGTGGATGTGATTTTCTGTCGCAATGTGATGATTTATTTCGATAAAGACACCCAGTTGGCGATACTGAAAAAAATGGCGCCAATGCTGCGTGCGGAGGGGCTGCTATATGCGGGACATTCGGAAAACTTTTACCACGCTGAAGCCTGTTTCAAGTTGCGCGGAAAAACAGTGTACGAGCTTTCGGCGCAGATGAAACACGCGCAAAGCAAAGCAGAAAAACCATAACGGGCATCGCTCATGTCAGACCATGACTTTGAAGAAATTGTCTCGCCGAATAAATATTTTGACCGAACCTTTAATGTTGATGCGGTGAAAATATTGCCCGGCGAGTATTACGTGACCGGGCGCAATATGGTGCTGGTGACGGTGTTGGGTTCCTGTGTGGCGGCATGCATCCGCGACAGGCAGACGGGCATTGGCGGAATGAACCACTTCATGTTGCCCGACAATAAAAGTGATAACGGCAATCCGGTAGGACTGGCAGGGCGTTATGGGACGTATGCGATGGAGTTGATGATCAATCAGATGCTGAAATCCGGGGCGCGGCGCGCCAATCTGGAAGCCAAGGTGTTCGGCGGGGGTAATGTGCTCAGAGGATTTACCGTGGCGAATGTCGGTGAGCGCAATGCCGAGTTCGTACTGAATTATTTGAAAACGGAAAAAATCAGTCTCGCGGCACAAGACTTGCTGGATATCTATCCGCGCAAGGTGTATTACTTCCCGGCCACCGGACGGACGCTGGTGAAAAAATTGCGCAGCGTACACAACGACACCATTATTGAGCGCGAACAGCGATACGTCGCGCGCATCCGCTCATCCGATATGCAGGGCGATGTGGAACTGTTCTAAAAATGCGACAAGCCAGAGGTGTGTATTGATGCAGAATGAGGTAAGCAGGAAAATCAAAGTGCTGATTATTGACGATTCGGCATTGATACGCAGCATCCTCAAGGAAGTTGTGAATAGCCAGCCGGATATGGAGGCCGTGGGGGCAGCCTCAAATCCCTTGCAGGCGCGTGAAATGATCAAGACATTTAACCCTGACGTTCTGACGCTCGACGTGGAAATGCCCGAGATGGACGGTCTGACCTTCCTGGAAAAACTGATGCGCTTGCGCCCGATGCCGGTGTTGATGATTTCCACGTTAACCGAGCGCGGTTCTGAAGCGGCCCTGCGTGCGCTGGAACTCGGGGCGGTAGATTTTCTTGCCAAGCCCAGGCTGGGCGTCGCGGAAGGCATGCAGGCGTACGCCGACGAGATTGCCGATAAAATCCGCATTGCGTCGCGGGCGCGGCTGAAAGTGCGGGGTGCGACAGCGGCATCGACATTGCCGAAACTGGGGAACCGTATATCCAGTACCGAGAAGTTGATTATTGTGGGTTCTTCGACCGGCGGTACTGAAGCGCTGAAGGCGTTTCTGATTCCCATGCCGGCGGATGCGCCTGCAGTGCTGGTTGCACAGCATATGCCGGAAGCCTTTACCAAGTCATTTGCCGACAGGCTGAACAGCCTGAGCAAGATGACGGTGACTGAGGGGGTTCATAATGAACGCGTGTTGCCGGGGCATGTGTATATTGCACCCGGACACTCGCATATGCTGGTCAAGCGCAGCGGTTCCAATTACGTCATCGAACTGAATCAGTCAGCGCCCGTGAATCATCACCGTCCTTCGGTGGAGGTGCTGTTTCGCTCTGCCGCACAGTGCGTAGGGGCCAATGCCATCGGGGTCATGCTGACCGGCATGGGCCGGGACGGTGCGGTGGGCATGCTGGAGATGCGCCAGGCGGGTGCGTACAACTTTGCCCAGGACGAGGCGACTTGCGTGGTGTACGGTATGCCGCGCGCGGCGGTTGAAATCGGCGCCGCGCATGAATCTGTGCCGATCCAGGAAATGGCGCAGTGTGTGCTGGCGCGGGTGATGAGCGGCGGGACGAGAAACCGTCTATAGGTTTTAACATCATGTTGCGGACAGGAATTGGGTGTCGGTTAATCAGGATTCAACAGGAGAAAATTTATGGCTATGCAGATCAGTACTTCGAATTCAGGTGACGGAGCGGTCATCAAGCTGGCAGGACGTTTTGATTTTAACGAACACCGTGTGATCAAGGCGACTTATGAACCGTTGTTGCAAAAGGCGGAGGTTAAACGGCTGGAAATTGATCTCGCCGGGGTGGAGTATCTCGACAGTTCGGCGCTCGGCATGTTGATGTTATTGCGTGAACGCGCGCTGGCAGCGGGCAAGACGGTTGTGTTGAGCAAACCGACTTCAACAGTGGCGCAAATTCTTGATATTGCCAACTTCGGCAAACTCTTTACGATTCTATAGTGAGCAAGATGGCAAGCAAAACGACTGCACGTCATGCCGATCACCTGAATGTACTGGTGGTGGATGACTCAACTGCCAACCGCCAGCTGCTGTCAGCGATGCTCCATAAAATGGGGCATCAAGTGGTTTTGGCTGTGGATGGAACAGAGGCGTTGGCTTTGTGCGAGCAGAGCATGCCTGATCTGGTGCTGATGGATGTGGCGATGCCGAATATCAGCGGCTTCGACGTCGTGCGGCAGATGCGCAGCCGTTTTGACAGATGGATTCCGATTTTGTTTATTTCTGCAAATACCAGCAATCAGGATGTGGTTGAGGGGTTGCGGGCAGGCGGGGACGACTATCTGTTCAAGCCGGTCAACTACGAAATCCTGCAGGTAAAAATCCAGATGTTTCAGGAACGTTTGGTCATGTCTGAACAGTTGCTGCAACAGAACCAGCGCTTGTCGGATTATCGGCATCGCATCGAGGATGAGGAAGATACGGCGCGTGAATTTATCAAGCAATTCACCGCGATGGATAAAATCAATGACACGCTGGTGCGCTTCCTTTACAAGCCGGCTGAAAATTTCAGCGGCGACCTGATTGCGGTGGCGCGCAAGCCGGACAACAGCTTGCACGTGCTGTTGGCGGACAGCGCCGGCCATGGACTGACGGCTGCGTTGGCGGTGATTCCGATTACCCAGCCGTTTTATCAGATGACGGCCAAGGGATTTGATATTCCCGCCATCGTGCGCGAGATCAACCGGCGGGTGCGCGAGTATTTGCCGCTGCCGCGATTTGTCGCTGCCTCGATGTTGTCGCTGAACAGCAAAACCGGAATGATACAGGTATGGAACGGCGGCTGTCCTCCGGTGTTGTTGCTCAGTCCTGACGGTACGAATATCGTACATCGCTTCAGGTCAAAACATTTGCCGCTCGGCGTGGTCACGCCGGGTGAATTTGATGCCGGACTGGAGTATTACACCCTGGGCGGACAGCCGGGGCAATTGCTGATGTGCTCGGATGGGGTGACCGAGATCAGGATAGAAGACGGTCTGAATCTCGGACATGACGGTTTGTTGTTGAAGGCGCAGCAATCTTTGGCGGATAACTTTTTCGACAGGGTGGTCGAAACGGTTAAGGGCGAACTGCATGACATCCCGCCAGAGGATGACATTGCGCTGATTGTGGTGGACTGTCCGCCTCCCGAGTCGGATACCTATCAGGAAGATGAAGCAATCATTCTGCAAAAAAGCCTGGCAATTGAGCCGGGACGATGCGGCTACGGCAGGGCGGGGGAACCGTTGTGGGAATTTTCACTGACGTTGACGGCGCAGCAGCTCAAACGTCTGGATGTGGTGCCTTTTCTGCTCAATATTGCCGGGCAGATAGAAGGTGGAAAAACCGATGGCAAGCTCTTTTTGGTGCTCTCTGAATTGTTCAATAATGCGCTGGATCACGGCGTGCTTAAACTGGATTCGGCACTGAAAAACCAGCCTGAGGGTATGGAGCTGTATTTCGCGGAGCGTGAAGCGCGTCTGGCCGAACTGGAAAATGGTCAGATTGTGATGCATCTGGAAAAACTGGGTTGTGCGCCTTGCAGTTGCCTGAAAATCCTTCTCAAGGACAGTGGTGAAGGGTTTGATTTTGCATCAAGTCTGTCAGCTAACCTCAGGCAAAACCGGTTGCGGCATGGGCGTGGCGTGGCTTTGTTGACCAGTATGTGCAACGCGTTGCAGTACTACGGGAACGGTTCGGAAGTGGTCGCTTACGTCGATTCCCTGTCGCCCTAACAGGGAAAACGTTGTGCAACGGGCCGATGAAAATCGCGGCAAACCTCAAATATTTTTCATTCCCGGCTTTCAGGATGAAGTCAGGCAAAGCGGGCGTAAGTGTAAATTTCTGCGACATAGGCGCAATGCCGGTTGCGCATTTACTTTATGTCCCGTTTTGAACGTATTGAAAAGCCAGTTAATTCCCTCGTTATTCACCTGATTGAACTTTGCTGTTTCGCTGATAATCGGCCTAACCAGCGGAGTTCATCATGGCAGAAGACAGCGACCTAGAAAAAACGGAACAACCCTCACAGCGGAAACTTGACCAGGCAAAGGAAAAAGGTCAGGTCGCCCGCTCGCGTGAATTGTCCACGTTTTCCGTGTTGCTGGTAGGCGGAGGCACACTGTGGTTTATGGGTGCGTCGCTCACCCATCATATGGTGACGATGTTGCACGATGGCCTGACGATCAGTCGGGATCTGGTTTTCAAGCCGGAATTGATTATTCCGCGTCTGTACGATCTTTCTCTGGATATGCTGATTACCTTTGCGCCTGTGCTGCTGATGTTGTTGCTGGCGGCCTTCTTTTCGCCGTTATTGTTGAACGGCTGGCTGTTCAGTACCGATTCGCTGATGCCGAAATTTTCGCGCATGAATCCCATTTCCGGTATCGGGCGCATGTTTTCTGCGCAATCGCTGGTGGAATTGACCAAGGCCATAGCTAAAGCGATCGTGGTAGGTTGGGTCGCAACCTGGGTAATTTGGCACAACCGGGATGACGTGCTGGAGCTGGCTACGCTTTCCGTTGGCAACGCGATCCCGCAAATGGGCTATCTGGTCGGCGGCAGCTTCATGGCGATTGTCGGCGCGATGTTGCTTATCGTGGCGGTAGATGTGCCGTTCCAGCTTTACGATCACAACAAGAAACTCAAGATGACCAAGGAAGAAGTGCGCAAGGAGTCCAAGGAAACCGAGGGCGATCCGATGGTCAAGGGCCGAATTCGCAGCATGCAGCGCGAAGCCGCACGCCGCCGCATGATGGCTGCGATTCCGACTGCCGATGTGGTGGTGACTAACCCGACCCATTATTCCGTGGCGTTGAAGTACAGTGACAAGGGCATGCGCGCACCGACCGTGGTGGCCAAGGGTTCGCATCTGATCGCGCAGCGCATACGCGAAATCGCTGTGGAAAACAATGTGCCGATTCTTGAAGCGCCGCCGCTTGCCCGTGCGCTGCACAAGCATACCGAAATCGGCGAGTCCATCCCTGAAGCCTTGTACACCGCTGTAGCCGAAGTGCTGGCCTATGTTTATCAATTGAAACGCTATCAAACGCAAGGCGGCGAACGTCCAAAACAACCGGCTGAGTTACCCGTTCCGGCAGAGCTCGATCCCGCGTCAGGAGTGACATCATGAACATGAAGCCGATACTTGGATTTTTGAAAAACAGCGCGAGTATGCGCGGTTTGGCCGGTCCGATATTGATTGTGATGATCCTGGCAATGATGGTGTTGCCATTGCCGCCGATCCTGCTGGACGTGCTTTTCACCTTTAACATTGCGATTGCCGTGATGGTGTTGCTGATCAGTATGAATACCACCAAGGCGTTGGATTTCCTGTCCTTCCCGACGATTTTGCTGATGACCACGTTGCTGCGTTTGTCGCTCAATGTGGCCTCTACCCGCGTGGTTCTGCTGGAAGGTCATACCGGGCCGGATGCGGCGGGTAAGGTGATCGAATCGTTCGGCCATTTTCTGGTGGGCGGAAATTACGCTGTGGGTATCGTGGTATTCGCGATTCTGGTGGTCATCAACTTTATGGTTATCACCAAGGGTGCAGGGCGTATCGCCGAGGTGGGCGCACGTTTTACGCTGGATGCGATGCCGGGCAAGCAAATGGCGATTGATGCCGACCTGAATGCAGGGCTGATCGGCGAAGACGTGGCACGCAAACGGCGTGCCGAAATTTCCCAGGAGGCGGATTTCTACGGTGCGATGGATGGTGCGAGCAAATTTGTGCGCGGCGATGCGGTCGCCGGCATCATTATTCTGTTTATTAATCTGATCGGCGGCCTGATTGTGGGTGTGCTGCAACATGATATGGATATTGCTTCGGCCGCCAAGGTTTATACCTTGCTGGCGATTGGTGATGGTTTGGTGGCACAGATTCCGGCGCTGGTCATTTCGACGGCTGCCGGTGTGGTCGTGAGCCGTGTGGCCACGGATGAAAATATTGGTGAGCAAATGATAGGGCAGTTGTTCAGACAGCCGCAGATCATCATGCTGACCGCCGCGATTATCGGCATGATGGGCCTGATTCCGGGCATGCCCCATTTTTCGTTTTTGCTGTTGGCGGCCGGAATGGTCTGGCTTGCTTATCACTTGTCGCAGAAAACGGAAAAAGCGGCAGCGCAGGAACTGGTCGGTGTTGCCGAGACGCCGGTCATTACCGAGCCATCTGATGCAAGTTGGGAAGATGTTGCGCAGGTAGATGTGCTGGGGCTGGAAGTGGGCTATCGCCTGATTACGCTGGTTGACAAGGCGCAAGACGGTGATTTATTACGTAGAATCAAGGGGATACGCAAGAAATTTACGCAGGATATCGGTTTTTTGCCGCCTTCTGTCCACATACGTGACAACCTCGATTTGCGTCCGAATGGTTATCGCATCACCCTCAAAGGGGTGGAAGTGGGTAGTGGCGAGGCTTACACCCATCAATTTCTGGCTATCAATCCGGGTAGTGTGACGGGCGAGCTGGTCGGTACGCCCACCCGTGATCCGGCCTTTGGCCTGCCTGCCGTATGGATTGATGCCGCGTTACGCGAACAGGCGCAGATTATGGGCTATACCGTGGTCGATCCCGGTACGGTGGTAGCGACGCATCTGAGTAATTTGATTGGTACCCGTTCGGCTGAATTGCTGGGACGGCAGGAGGTGCAGCAGCTGCTCGATCATCTCGGCAAGAGTGCGCCCAAGCTGGTGGAAGATCTGGTGCCGAAGACATTGCCGCTGGGTACGGTGCAGAAAGTGCTGCAAAACCTGCTGGATGAAGGTATGCA
Organism: uncultured Gallionella sp.; assembly: GCA_964385275.1. Taxonomy (GTDB): domain Bacteria; phylum Pseudomonadota; class Gammaproteobacteria; order Burkholderiales; family Gallionellaceae; genus Gallionella. Next base: position 119,400 of record CAYLOK010000002.1, read on the forward strand.
TATCCGTGATATGCGTACCATCGTTGAAACACTGGCAGACAACGCATCGCGCAGTCAGGATGTTTACCAGTTGACCGCTCTGGTGCGTGTTGCGCTGGGCCCCGCCATTGTTCAGCAGTTTTATCCGGCCGAGCAGGAATTACAGGTGATCGGTATGGATAAAGAACTGGAACATATTCTGATGCAGGCCATGCAGGCCAGTCAGAACGGTATCGGCATTGAGCCGGGACTGGCGGATGCTGTGCTGCGTGAATCGCGTGTAGCGGTGCAGAAGCAGGAGCAAATGGGCTTGCCGACGGTGATGCTGGTCCCGGCGCAATTGCGCGATTTACTGGCGCGCTTCCTGAAGCGTTCCGTACCGAATTTAAGAGTTATTTCGCACGATGAAGTACCGGACTTTAAAACCATCCGGGTGACAGCCCTGGTAGGAGGAACAGCATGAAAATCAGAAAATTCATCGCCCAGACAGCACGTGAGGCGCTAAGAGAAATTCGCAGCGAGTTGGGCGAAGAAGCCGTTATTTTGTCGAATCGCAAGACAGAGCAGGGCGTGGAAATCGTCGCGATGGCGAATGATGAGATGTTGCAACTCTCTGGTTCGGTCGAACGGGGGCAGAAGCCGACAGTCAGGGAGCCGGAGCCCGTGGCAGCCGCTGCGGCGAGTGTTCCGGCATCCGGCGCATCAGCGGCAGAAGCTTCCATTCTCGGCGAGATTAAATCCATGCACAGTATGTTGCAGAAACAGATCGAGACATTGTCATGGAATAATGTCCAGCAGCGTGACCCACAGCGCGCCGGATTGTTGCGCCGCATGCTGAATGCCGGTTTCAGCACACTGCTGGCACGCCAGTTATTGAACAAGATGCCTGAGGGCAATGAGAAGGGGGAGTCCTGGATCAAGCAGGTGCTTAAACGCAATTTGCGTGTCGCGGGCGAGGCGGATGACATCGTTGCAAAAGGCGGTGTGTATGCGCTGATCGGCCCGACCGGCGTGGGCAAAACCACCACCACCGCCAAGCTGGCGGCGCGCGCCGTGGTGCGTTACGGTGCGGATAAGGTGGCGTTGCTGACCACTGATAGCTACCGGATTGGCGCGTATGAACAACTCAAGATTTACGGCAAAATACTCGGTGTGGCGGTGCATGCGGTGAAGGGTGCCGACGATTTGCGCCTGACGCTTTCCGCATTGCGCCACAAGCATTTGGTGCTGATTGATACCGTGGGGATGGGGCAGCGTGACGAGCGCGTCTCCGAGCAGAGCGAAATGTTTGATGCGACTGGTGTGCAGCGTTTGCTGGTATTGAATTCCACCAGCGGCGGCGATACGCTGGAAGATGTGGTGCGCATGTATTACAGCAATAAAGTGATCGGTTGCATTGCCACTAAACTGGATGAGGCGGCTAATCTTGGCGCGCTGCTGGATGTCGTGGTGCGCCACCGTCTGGTGATGTATTTCATGGCAAACGGACAGCGCGTGCCGGAAGACTTGCATCCTGTTAATATCGACGTCCTGTTGCATCGTGCGTTTAAACCAGCGGAAGAAAAAACACCGTTCACGTTGGGAGAACTTGAGTTTCCGATGATGATGGCCGCTGCAACGGAGCTGTCGGCTGGTGAGGTGTCGTATGCGCTCTGATGATGCCGTCGTGAAAATTGCGCCGCAACGGCTGGGGATAGACGATCAGGCCGAAGGGTTGCGCCGGTTGCTGGTGCGTAATCAAACGCAGGTTATTACCCTGGTGGCGGGTAAACAGGGTGTAGGGCGTACCAGCGCGACACTCAATCTGGCCGCTGCGCTGTCCGGGGCAGGCCGTGATGTGTTAGTGTTGGACGAAAATCCCGCGCCGAATAATTTGACGGAGAATCTGGGTTTGTTTGCGCGGTATGATTTGCTGGATGTCGCACAGGGGAAATGTCGGCTTGAAGATGCGGTTTTGCGCGGCAAGGGATACGCCGTATTGCCTACCGCGCGTGCGATGCGTGCGCTGGAAAAGTTGAATACGGCTGAGCAGCAGTGTCTGGAAAATGCCCTGTCCGAGGCGAGCGGTGGTGTGGATGTGATGTTGGTGGACGCCGCGATGTTGGCCGGACAAGCTGCCGTCTCATCGAGTCTGGCTTCGGGTGTCAGGTTGCTGGTGGTGATGGAGGCGACCGCAAGCGGGATTACCGAGAGTTATTCACTGATTAAACGCCTGGCGCTGGAGAATGCGCGCATGCGGTTCGAGATCGTGGTGAATAAAGCGGAAAATGAGCAAGTGGCCAGGCTGGTGTTCGGCAATATGGAAAAAGTTGCGAGGTGTAATCTGGCTGCACGCCTCGATTATTTGGGTTGTATCCCGTTTGATGACAGACTTAAACGTGCGACGCAGTTGGGCAGGTCGGTAGTGGAGGCCTTCCCGGCGGCAAATTCTGCGAAATCCTACACTGCGCTATCGCAAAGGGTGTTGCAGACGACGATGCAGCAGGACGAAATGGAAGGCGGAATTTCGCAGATGATGAAAAACCTGATCAGGCAGTTGGCGCGCCAACACACAGTTGCTAGCCATTAGTGGCCAGTTAAACCAGCAGCAGACTAACAACTAACGTCCAGTGACTCACGACATAAATTATGTATAACGCTTCCGGATTGCAGGATAAAAATCAGTGTTTGCGGGATTATGCACCGCTGGTGAAGCGGATTGCGCATCAAATGATGAGCCGATTGCCGTATAGCGTGCAAATAGATGACATCATTCAGGCCGGTATGATGGGCTTGCTGGATGCGGCAAGCCGATACGATGAAATTCACGGCGCTCAATTTGAGACTTACGCCACACAACGCATCCGAGGCGCCATGCTGGACGAATTGCGCAGTGCGGACTGGCTGCCGCGCAGCCTGCGCCGCGATATGCGGCGGATTGAACAGGCGGTCAGCCGCTTGCAACAGAAATTGGGCAGAGCGCCGAACGAAACCGAAATAGCCAAAGAACTGGACACTACGCTGGTCGAATACCAGCAGATGTTGCAGGAAGCGCGCGGCGCTCAACTGGTGTATTACGAAGATTTCCAGGATGAGGACCATGACGACTTCTTCGAGCGATTCGAGTTCAGCAATGACGGTGATCCGCTGGCCGTGTTGCAGGATGAGCGTTTCAAGGCTGAATTAATGCGGGCGATCGAGAATTTACCGGAACGCGAGCGTATGTTGATGGGCATGATTTACGAGCAGGAGATGAATTTGCGCGAGGTGGGTGAGGTGTTCGGCGTCAGTGAATCCCGTATTTCGCAGCTGCATAGCCAGGCAGTGGCACGCTTGCGCAGTTCGCTGAAAGGTTACTGATGGACAAGCTTACGCTACTCGGTTTTCTGGTCGGATTGGTTGGCATAATGACCGGACAGATTCTGGAGGGCGGCGATCTCGGCATTTTGTTTCAGGGTGCGGCATTTCTGATTGTATTTGGCGGCACGCTGGGCGCTGTGATGGTGCAAAGTTCGAGTAAGGTTTTCTTTACGGCCGCCAAAATGGGCTATTGGGCGTTTGTTACGCCGAAATTGGCGGGGCGTGATTCGATCAGGCAATTGATAGAATGGAGCACCTTAACCCGCAGGGAAGGCATATTGGCGCTGGAAGCGCGTATTCCCGGCGTAACCGACCCCTTTTTGAAAAAAGGGGCGCAGTTGCTGGTGGATGGGCATAGCGCAGAAGAAATTCGCGAAGTGCTCGAAATTGAGATTCATTCCTGGGAACAGCTGCGCTGGCAGTCTGCGCGTGTATGGGAGGCGGCGGCCGGATATTCGCCAACCATCGGAATTATCGGCGCCGTGCTCGGTTTGATGCACGTCATGCAAAACCTTTCCGAACCCGGCAAGCTGGGCGGCGGGATTGCGGTTGCATTTGTCGCGACCATCTATGGCGTGGCTTTTGCAAACTTATTGTTTCTGCCGGTGGCGAACAAATTAAAAGCGATCATCATGCAACATACGCATATGCGTGACATGCTTGTGGACGGTTTGTGTGCGATTGCCAATGGCAACAATCCGCGCTTGATCGAACTCAAGCTGGAAAGTTATCTGGTCTAGTCATGGCACGCCGACGGAAACGCGCCGAGCATGATAATCACGATCGCTGGCTGATATCCTATGCCGATTTTGTCACTCTGTTGTTTGCCTTTTTTGTGGTGATGTATTCAATTTCTTCGGTCAATGAAGGCAAATATAAAACTTTTAGCGATTCGTTGAGTATTGCATTTGCCCGGCAGCCGGATTCCGCTCCGACCACTGTTGTGCCCAACCAACAGGAGCAGATGCTCAAGGTTCTGGTCGATAAACGCACCGCGCGTTCGGTGGAACAGCAGCGCAAGGTACAGGAGCAAATGAAGGAAGTTCATGACAGTTTGCGTCAGGCCATGGCGCCGCTGATTGCTCAGGGCCAGGTCGGTATTTATCAAACCAAACGCGGCGTGGTGGTTGATATCAGTGCCAGTACGCTGTTCAAGGAAGGTGAGGAGAATTTGCAGGTCGGCGCGCAGGCCACTCTGCAACAGGTTGCGCTGGTGCTGGGCAAGGAAAATCAGCCCGTCGAGGTGGAAGGTCACACGGATGATATACCGATCAAAAATGCGCAATTCCCTTCAAACTGGGAGCTGTCTGCCGGGCGTGCCAGCAATGTGGTCAGGATGCTCGTTATGTATGGCGTGCCCGAGAAACGTCTGGCAGCGGTCGGTATGGCGGCGAATCATCCTGTTGTGGCCAATGATACAGCGGAGCATCGCGCCAAAAATCGTCGCGTTTCGATTACGATTTTATCCCCTGAATTTGATCGTTTGAGCCAGTCTGAGAATGTGCTGAATCAGCCTGTAGCAGGCCAGACGCCATAAAATCAGACGCTGCCGAGTGATCTGCCGCCGCCGGGCGCGAAGCTGGTTTGCCCGTCCGGGCCGTACAGATTGGCTTTGTTTACGGCATTGCCGAGTGCGGCAAGTGATTGTTGATTGTGGCGCAGTTTCATCTGGATCAATTCGCCATTGACGTGATTGAGTTGCTGAGCCTGTTCAGCCAGGAGACGTATTTCCTGCCAGAGGGCTAAACCCTTTGTGCTGTTGGCTTCAAACCACGCCTGGATGGCGGAGCCATCGAGTGCAGGAAGAGATTCCTGCAACAGGCGGCGACGGACTTCGGCAATTTCATTGAGCCGTACGGCGTGCGCCGACTTTTGTTCGGCGAGTATCAGCAATTGCTCGGTGCCGTTCTCCGTCAACAGCCTCTGCTCCTGCCTTAAAAGTTCGGCAAAGCCGCGCACTGCTGCCAGTTCGTCTGCCAGGGCGGTCAGTAATTGCGGGCTGGAGGAATGAGTCAAGTCTATGCCCTGCTGCTGATCAGATCCTGCACGCTTCTAATCAGCTGATCGGCTACCAGGCCCGAATTAACCTGAAAGCGTCCATCGCTGATGGCCTGTTTGATTTCAGCTACTTTGTTTGCGTCCACGACTGGCGAACTCGCCATGCTGGCCTCCATTTTATTTAACTGTGCCGCAGTAGAGCCGAGCGATACGTTGGTGCTGGATTGTTGCGGCGCAGGGCTGGTTTTTGCATTGCCGGTGCGCGGGCCTTCGCTTATCAGGCCGGCGGGCAGCGGTTTGCTTGTCTTGTCGATTTTCACGGTTATCCTTTCAAACTGACGATATTAAAATTTGGGTGGTTGCCTTCCATATCGGAAAGAATCTGGAAAACTTTAGGGCAATCTAACATTTTTTGTGAAAGTACCGCTACATTAACAAAAAAATCTGTGGAGTTGACGAATAAGCGGTAATTTTGCCCACTGTTCTGCCAAACCAACGGATGAAAAAACGGTATGTTTGCATCTCAGGCAAATGGGTGCAGACTTCAGGACTCATGGAGAGACAAGCATGTTAAAAACATCTGAAGAAACACTTGATCCGGCGGATTGGCAGGACTTTCGGCTTCAAGGTCATCGCATGCTGGACGATATGCTTGATTATATTGAATTTTTGCGTGAACGCCCAGTCTGGCAACCGATTCCCGCAGAGGTGCGCGGGGTGTTTCAGCAGCCATTGCCCGCACAGCCCGGCGATCTCGGGGCGGCGCATGCGAGCTTTATGCAGAATGTGCTGCCCTACGCTATCGGTAATGCGCATCCCGGTTTCATGGGTTGGGTTCATGGCGGGGGGACGCCGGTCGGGATGTTGGCAGAAATGCTGGCAGCCGGGTTGAACGCCAATCTGGGCGGGCGCGAGCAGATTCCCGTTGAAGTCGAGCGCCAGCTGCTGCGCTGGGTGCGTGAGCTGTTCGCCTTTCCGGAAACGGCCAGCGGGCTGTTTGTCACCGGCACTTCCATGGCGAATATGATCAGTGTGCTGGTTGCACGCACCGCCGTTCTGGGCAGGGCTGTGCGCGAAGAAGGACTTTCCGCCGGGCATTGTTTGACCGCTTATACCTCGGTCAGCGCTCATGTCAGTCTGGCACAGGCGATGGATATGGCGGGCATCGGCACGGCGGCACTGCGCAAGATTCCGGTGAATGCGCAATATCAGATGGACCTTGCCGCGCTTGAGCGCGCGATCGAGGCGGACAAGGCTGCGGGCATGATGCCGTTTTTCATCGCCGCAACGGCGGGTACGGTGGATGTCGGCGCGATTGATCCGCTGGCTGCGATAGCCGATATTGCGCAGCGTGAAGGCGCCTGGTTTCATGTGGACGGCGCCTATGGCGCGCTTGGCCGACTGGCCGCAGATATTGCGCCGCTGTTGCAGGGCATCGAGCGTGCTGATTCCATTGCCTTTGATTTTCACAAGTGGGGACAGGTGCCTTACGATGCGGGGTTCGTGCTGGTGCGCGACGGGGAGCTGCATCACAGCACTTTTGCGTCTCCCGCAGCCTATTTGCAACGTGAGACACGCGGCATGGCAGCGGGTTCGCCTTGGCCTTGCGACTTCGGCCCGGATTTGTCGCGGGGATTTCGGGCGCTTAAAACCTGGTTTACGCTGCAAGTGTATGGTTCGGAAAAACTGGGGCAGGTTATTTCCAATACTTGTGCGCTGGCCCGCTATTTGCGGCAACGTGTCGAGGCGGAGAAAAGGCTGGAACTGCTGGCGCCCGTTGCCTTGAATATCGTGTGTTTTCGTTATCGCAGCGCAAAGGCAGACCGGGTAAACGCGGACATTGTGGTGGCGCTTCAGGAATCGGGTATCGCAGCGCCTTCAACCACGACGATTAATGGGCAACTCGCGATACGCGCGGCCATCGTCAATCATCGTACCAAAGCCTGCGACATTGACGCGCTGATAGAGGCGACGCTGGAATTCGGGGCCGCCATCGAGCGGAAGTTATGATCCTCGTTTTTCGCGGACAATTTTTAATACCAGTTGGGAATGAAAAATGATGGTAGATGTAAATGGGCCACGGTCGTTGTTCGGCTTGGCCAGTCTGATGCGCATGGCTGTTTCAGGTGTTGATTTAGGGCCGCTGGGAACGCAATTGATCGCAAGTGCCGGGGCTGATCCGCGCGCGGTGAATGCCAACGCCCTGATGGATTTATCCACCGTTTTGCAACTCAGGGGAGAGCGTGAACTGGCCCTGAATATTCAGTCACAGGCATTGGCGATAAAGCAGATTTATTCGCCGCCGACGGGCCGTGGTTCGATTGACAGAAACACAGCAAGCATCAGGCTGCTGGCTATTATGGGGCCGGGGGATTTGATGGCTAACTCGCCCATCGAATTGCTGCTGGAAGATGCCGATGTCGCGCTCGACATCGTGTATGTGTCGGATAATCTGGGCTTGCCGGACAACTTGCCCGAACACGATGTACTGTTTGTCGCGATTGCCGAATCGGAACAAAATATCCCGCTGCTCAAAAAAATTCAAACGGCCATCGCGTCCTGGCCTCATCCCGTGCTCAACGATCCTGCGCGTATTGCCTTGTTGTCACGCGACCATAATTGCGCCCTGCTGAAGTCCGCGCCGGGGCTGGATATGCCGGTTACAGCGAGAATCGGCAGGCAAGCGCTGGAACAGATCGGTTGTGGCGAACTGGCGATTACCGCAGTGCTCGATGACGGCGGTTTCCCGGTGATCGTGCGTCCCGTTGATTCCCATGCGGGGAGGGGGCTGGAAAAACTGGCGGACACGGTTGCGGTTGCGAGTTATTTGTCCGGCATGGCGAACGAGGAGTTTTATGTTTCACGTTTTGTCGATTATCGCGGGGCGGACGGTCAGTTCCGCAAATACCGGATTGTGCTGATTGAAGGTCGCCCGTTTGTTTGCCATATGGGTATATCCGGGCACTGGATGATTCATTATCTGAATGCGGGTATGGCGGAAAGCGCCGATAAGCGGGATGAGGAAGCGCAGTTCATGGCCGGTTTCGATGCGGGTTTTGCCGTTCGGCATGCAGAGGCTTTCCGGGCGATCAACGAGCGGGTCGGGCTGGATTACCTCGGTATTGATTGCGCTGAAACCCGTGATGGCAAGTTGCTGATTTTTGAAGTGGACAGCTGCATGATTGTTCATGCGATTGATCCGGCTGATGTTTTTCCCTACAAACAGCCGCAGATGCGCCGTGTGTTCAATGCGTTTTCCGGGATGCTGGTTCGTGCGGCGCGCGGTCGTCCGATATGAAACTCGCGCCGCGAGTCGTCAGCACGCCGGACTTGCCGACTACAGCGCAACTGCTGGTCTCCGGCGGTGATGCGCGCATTGCACTCGATCCGCATAGCGGCCTGAACCAATACGGTTGCCGGCCGTTCCCCGATCCGGCGTTGCTGGCATTGGGCTCTTCCACGGCATCGGTTGTGTCAAATGCGGGATATGCTGCGGCAGACCGGTTGCGCGAACGAATGCTGCAGGAGGCGGGCGCGGATACGCTGGCAACTATCCATGTCCGCGAGATGCAACGCATTCGACGGGAATTGCTGCACGCAGGCGAAGTGTCTGACCTTGGGGTCGAACTGGTGTTTGCCACATCGGGCACCCATGTGCATGCGATCGCCGCCCGTTATGTTGCCCGCTATGTTGAGAGTGCAGAGCACAGGCCGCTCAGGGTGGTGATGGTGGAAGAAGGCGAAACGGGCAGCGGCGTGCCGGCGGCCCTGAGGGGGGCGCATTCCGCCGCAAGCCCCCCCGGTCTGGAGGCCAGTATTGAAGTGAGCGCTGTGCCGCTACGGCTTGCCGATGGCATGCCGCGCCCGTCAAACGATGTAGATACGGATGTGACCGCACTGGTGAACGAAGCGGTAAGGCTGGGCGTGCGCGTGCTGTTGGTCATGGTGGATCAGTCCAAGACGGGATTGGTCGCGCCCAGTGCGGCCTGCGTCGCAGCGTTGCATCATCGTCATCCCGGACATGTCGATGTTCTGGTGGATGCTTGCCAGTTCCGTATCGCGGCGCCGACCTTGCGCGTCTATCTGCAACGGGGTTTTATGGTCGCGCTGACCGGGTCAAAATTCTTCACCGGCCCGTCGTTTTCTGCCGCGTTGCTGTTTCCGGCGAGCGTTGCGCAACGACTGAAGGTGCGGACGGACGAGGATTCCGGTGCTGCCAATTTTGGTTTGTTGTTGCGCTGGGAGGCGGCTCTGGCCGAATTGCGCCGGTTTCGCGCTGTACCGCAACCCGTGGTTATCCGTTTCCTGCAATCCTTTGCGCTGGCTGTGCAGCAGCGCCTGATGAATGATCCGCGCTTCGAGCCGTTGGGTGTTCCGACGCCGGACCGACATCCGTTGTTGGAGTCCCAAGGCTGGGATCATCTCCAGAGCATTTTTCCGTTTTTGCTTTTCCGCTCAACGGCTGCCGGGCGTATCCCGCTCAGCCGTGAAGAAACGCTGCGAATTTATCGTCAGTTGCCGGAGGATAGCTCGACGGATGCCGGTAATGGAACAGGATCACTACGTTGCCAGCTGGGTCAGCCGGTTGCATGCGGCGCGCGCGACGGTATTCCCGTGAGCGCATTGCGTCTGTGCGTCAGCGCACGGATGATCAGTGATGCCAACGGGAAAAAAGGCATAGACGGGGTCGTTGATGAGGCTTTGGCCGCGTTAAACAAGACGGCGTGGCTGGCTGGTCGGCTCAGTGATTGACAAGCGCGGACAGTGATTAGGGGCTGATTATTACTATGCCTTCCGTGCCGGCAACGCCGCTGATCACGCGACCGGTGGATGTGCGAATCTGGACGGGTTCGCCTTTGGCGGCATTGTTCAGTGCAACGCCGCTGCTGCTGATGCTGAAACCCTGGCCTTGAACGGACAGTTGCACGGATTGTCCCTGTTTGACGCTATAAGGCGCGCGCAGCATGTTTTCGCGCAAAACAGAACCCGCTGCCAGGCTATAGAGAAGCACTTTCCCGATAACCTGCTTTTCATCCGTTATTCCGTCCGCTTGTGTGATTTCGGTGGTCTGGCGGGCAATATCTTCTTCGCGCATGACTTGCCACATCGTCAGTGGCCGCGCACTGATTATCAAGTCGCGGCTGATCCTGATTTGTACCGGGATGAAAATGCTCCAGCCGTTCGCCTCAACGCAACGCACACCAATGGAAACGCGGCCTATCAGTTGACTGCCGGACGGCAGAAAGGCTTCGATTTGACCGCATGCGCGCAACGCAATACGGCGATCAATCTCACCCACGGTATAGGCAACCTTGCCGGGCAGTTCGGCGGTCTGTTGTTGTACAAAGGCTTCTGCTGTTTTTTTCAGCACGGCATGATCCTGCTGTGCGGCGGCTGTTGCGGCGGCAGAGTGCAGAAACAGGCAGGCTATCAACAAGAAATTTCTCATGGGCGCCATTGTGCTTGTCGCGGGCTATTTAGGGAAGCGTTGAATAGCCCGGAATTGAGGGGGAAAGTTGCCGTTAATCGGCAGATAACAATTTTGCAGCGCAACGTAGTATGCCTCTCAAGTGAATGGTAGTCAGTGAACAGGAGGGCGTCATGATCAATAAACTGGACGAATCGTTGCGTTTTCATCAAACCGCACTGAGTTTGCGCGGCGCGCGCCAGGAACTGCTGGCTTCGAATATCGCCAATGCCGATACGCCTAACTATAAAGCGCGTGACATTGATTTTGCCAGTGCCTTGCAAAATGCGGTTTCCGGATCACATGCAAAATTGCCTGTCGCGCAGAGTTCACCGATGCATCTGGAGGGCGGCAGCGGCGGCTCGGTGATGGGCGCGCCCGTGCTGTTTCGCAGGCCGGTGCAGCCGAGCGCCGATGGAAATACGGTGGATATGGACGTGGAGCGCGCGCAGTTTGCCGACAACGCATTGCGCTACGAGGCCAGCGTGAAATTCACCAGCGATAAATTGAAAGACATGTTGACGGCCTTGCAAGCCTGATACTAAAACTTGGTGAAGGAGGGCGAAATGTCTCTGTTTAATATCTTTAATGTGGCCGGTTCCGGGATGGCGGCGCAATCGCAACGGCTGAATGTGGTTGCCAGCAACCTGGCGAATGCCGATAGCGCGACCAGTGCGGACGGGCAGCCCTATCGCGCCAAGCAAGTGGTTTTTTCCGCCACCCCCATGGGCGGCGCGGAGGTGCAGGGCGTGAAGGTGGTTCGCGTGGCCGAAGATACCTCGCCGATGAAGATGATTTATGACCCCAAACACCCGATGGCCGATGCCAAGGGGTATGTGTCCATGCCCAACGTGAACGTGGTGGATGAGATGGTGAACATGATTTCGGCTTCTCGCGCCTACCAGAATAACGTGGACGTGCTCAATACCTCGAAGACCTTGTTGCTGAAGACGCTGACTATCGGTCAGTAATGAACTGAATCCTGAATCCCGACTAAAAGGAAAAATCATGATTAACGCCGCGCAAGCTACTACCAATGCCAATGCACTGTTTGCTTCCATGAATGCGAGCAGCAACGCAGCATCAACGAACGAAACGCAGGATCGTTTTATGACCTTGCTGGTTACGCAGTTGAAGAATCAGGATCCGCTCAATCCGATGGATAACGCGCAAATGACTTCACAAATGGCGCAGATCAGCACGGTGAGCGGTATAGACAAGTTGAATGTCACGCTGCAGGCATTGAGTGCCAGCATGTATTCAAATCAGGCTTTGCAGGCTACTGCCATGATAGGGCATGGCGTTTTGGTGGCAGGCAGTGGTGTGGATTTGGTTAAAAACACCGGCCTGGGCGGTTTTGAATTATCTCAGCCTGCGGATAACACCGTGGTGTCGATTTACAACAAGGCGGGCGAATTGGTGCGCAGAGTTGATCTGGGCGCGAAACCGGCCGGTATCACCAAATGGCAATGGGATGGCAAGGATAGTAAGGGAGCTGATCTGCCGGAGGGGCATTATACTTTTTCCGTCAATGCGACCCAGGGTAGTAACAATGTGGCTGCGACCACCTTGCAATTCGGCCTGGTAAGCAGCGTGACTCAAGGCCCTCGGGGTGTGCTCCTGAATATTGGGGATTTGGAAAACATAGCCCTTTGGGATGTTAAACAATTTTTTTAAAGTCAGGAGAAGATCATGAGTTTTCAACAAGGTTTGAGCGGCTTGTTTGCTGCATCCCGGCATCTTGATACCATAGGAAATAACGTTGCGAATGCCAGTACCGTCGGTTTCAAGCAATCGCAGGCGCAATTCGCCGATATGTTTGCCGTTTCACTGTCGGGGGCGGGCGCGAATCAAATCGGCACAGGAACCAAAATCGCCGGCATCTCGCAGCAGTTTACGCAGGGGAATATTACCAATACCAACAATCCCCTGGATACGGCCATCAGCGGGCAGGGATTTTTCCGCATGCTGGATGCGAACGGCAATGTTTTGTATAGCCGTAACGGCCAGTTTCAGGTGGATAAAAATGGATTTCTGGTTAATAATCAAGGGCATAAAGTATCTGGTTATTTGCCGAATGCCGCAGGGGTTATCGTTGCGGCAGCGCCTGTGCCGCTACAAATCAATGCGTCCAGCCTGAAACCCAGTATGACTTCCAACGCGGTGGTCGGGGCTAATCTGGATTCACGTTCTGCCGTGCCGTTGACTTCTGTTTTTAATTCAACCGATCCAACCTCCTACAATAATTCGTCTTCACTGACGGTTTACGATAGTTTGGGCGGCAGTCATGTGGGAACTATGTATTTCCAGCGGCAGCCCATTACGCCCCCCACTTTTGTATCCGCCACTACGACCTCGGCGACCATCAACTCTGTTACAGGTTTGGCAGTTGGCAACAAGATCACCTTCGCTCTTCCGGCGCCTGCGCAGACCGCGACCATTACCGGTATAGATCCTGCGACGAATACGGTGACTTTTGCAGCTTTGGCTGTTGCGCCAACCGGCGGGCCAATTACCACCGATGCACCATCGGCCAACTGGAAGACTTTTTTAACGGTAGATGGTGTCGCCGTGGCGGGTGCCGCCACCCCTGAACTTGCGACCCTTACCTTTGATGCACTGGGTAAACTGGCTTCAACAACACCCATTAGCACACCCGTCGGCAAAGTATCTTCCGCACCGTTGTTCCCGACTTCCACTACGGTGTCTACTACCCAGACGCTCACGTTTGATTTCGGTTCACCGACTGCCGGGACGACGCAATACGGCGGCAATTTCGGGGTCAATACGCTGACGCAGGATGGCTACACTTCCGGTCTGCTGAGTTCTATCAGCACGGGTACGGATGGCACTATTCTGGGGCACTATTCCAATGGGCAGTCGCGTGCGATGGGGCAAGTGCTGTTGGCTAATTTCACCAACCCGCAAGGCTTGCAACCTGTTGGCAATAATGAGTGGGTGGAAACCGCCGGATCGGGAGGTCCGTTGGTGGGAACCCCGGGATCAAGCAGCCTGGGGTTGTTGCAGTCTTCTGCGACCGAAGACTCCAACGTGGACCTGACCGCTGAACTGGTGAACATGATTACCGCACAGCGTGTTTATCAGGCCAACGCACAGACCATCAAGACGCAGGACGCGCTTCTGCAAACCATCGTGAGTCTGAGATAAAACCAATAGCCAGTAGCTGGTGGTCAGGAGTATGCCATGGATAAGCTGATTTATACCGCGATGACCGGCGCCTCTCATGTGCTGCAACAGCAGGCGGCGGTATCGGAGAACCTGGCCAATACCAATACGCCGGGATTTCGCGCGACTTTGAATACATTTCGCGCCGTTCCTCTGGTTGGCGAGGGCCTGCCAACCCGAACTTTCGTGGTGGATTCAACGGCGGGTTCGGATTTTACCCCGGCCGCCTTCCAGCCTACCGGGCGTGCGCTGGATGTGGCGGTAAACGGGACGGGCTGGCTTGCCGTGCAAGCTTCGGACGGTAAAGAGGCGTACACCCGTAATGGCAGTCTGCAAATCAGTTCGAATGGTGTGTTGCAGACACGCACCGGGCAGAATGTGCTGGGTGAATCGGGACCCATTACGATCCCGCCCAATGTTCAAATCAGCTTCGCCAAGGACGGCACGATTTCAGCCGTTCCTGATGGGCCTCAGGCAAGCTCGGTCACTGTGGTGGGACGTTTGAAGCTGGTTAATCCCGACGCCTTGAAACTGGAACGCGGCGGGGATGGCTTGTTCCGTCTGAAGGATGGTTCAGCCGCCGCTGCGGATGCCAAAACGGAAGTTGTTCCCGGCAATCTGGAAGGCAGTAATGTGAGTACGGTAGAAATGTTGGTAAACATGATTTCACTGGCGCGCAAATTCGATATGCAGATGAAAATGTTGCAAAGCGCGGATAACAACGCAAAACAAGCCAGTTCGATAATGAGTATTGCGGGCTAATTGAGACGCTGTGACATGTGAAGATGAATCAGTGAAATGTGAAACAAATCATCACCTTTCACCTTTCACTTAATTTAAGGGGTAAGAACATGATACGTTCCTTGTGGATTTCCAAAACCGGTCTGGATGCGCAGCAAACCCAGATGGATGTGATAGCCAATAATCTGGCCAACGTAAGCACCAATGGTTTCAAGCGTTCGCGTGCGGTGTTTGAAGATTTGCTGTATCAGACGATACGTCAACCCGGTGCGCAGTCCTCGCAGCAAACCCAGATACCATCCGGTTTGCAGATAGGTACCGGCGTGCGTCCGGTGGCCGCTGAACGGATACATACCCAGGGTAACTTGCAGCAAACCGGCAATCCGCTGGATGTGGCGATTCAGGGCGGCGGATTTTTTCAGGTGTCAATGCCGGACGGATCGACCGGATATACGCGCGATGGATCGTTTCAGCGGGATAGCCAGGGACAATTGGTGACGGCGAGCGGTTTCCCCATTCAGCCTGCCATTACCCTGCCTGCCAACACCATCGCGGTGACGATTGCCCGGGACGGCGTGGTTTCGGTGACTCAGCCGGGCGTGACCGCCCCCGTTCAGGTTGGCAGCCTGCAACTGGCGAGCTTCATCAACCCGTCGGGTTTGCAAAGTATGGGCGAAAATCTTTATCAGGAAACCGCTTCCTCCGGCACGCCAAGCACCAGTGTGCCGGGAACAAACGGCAGTGGTTTGTTGACGCAGAGTTATGTGGAAACGTCCAATGTGAACGTGGTGGAAGAGATGGTCAATATGATACAGACGCAACGCGCTTATGAGATCAATTCCAAATCAATTACAACTTCGGATCAGATGTTGCAAAAATTGTCGCAGATGTAATGTTTATTTTAAGGAGCAGAAAGTGAAGAGCGAGGAAAATACTGCAATCGGCTGGCGTTATTTGTCTGCGATCTTTTTTCTGTGGCTGGCGGGTTGCACTGCTACGCCGCCGACCAGCATACATCAGCCGATGACGGCGAAGCCGGTGAGCAAAAATGTCGTGGCGCCGGCAGACGGGGCCATTTACCATGCCGGAATTAATGAGCGCCCGCTGTTCGAGGACAGGCGTGCGCGTAATGTGGGCGACATTCTGACCATCAATATAGTGGAAAAAACCACCGGCAACCGCACTACCAGCAGCGGCACAACCAGTGCGAACAGCATTGCTGCCGTCACGCCCGGGGTGACCGAGGGGCCATTGTCCACGCTGTTGTTGAAGGCCTTCTCGATTAACAGTAACAACAGCAACAAGTCATCGAATTCCGGTGCGGGCGCGGCGAGTGAGGATATGACGGGAACGATAGCCGTGACCGTGATTGAGGTGTTGGCCAATGGTAATTTGCTGGTGAGCGGTGAAAAACGAGTAGCCTTGAATCAAAGCGACGAATTTATACGGTTTTCCGGTGTGGTCAATCCGATTAGCATATCCAATCTGAATACCGTACAGTCTACTCAGGTTGCCGATGCGCACCTCGAATACAAAAATGCCGGTGAGATGAATGAGATTGCGAACGATGCAAAGACACTGGGATTCCTGGGGCGGTTCTTCCTGTCGGTGTTGCCGTTCTAAACAGGGCTGAGACAGCAATGCCGCCGGGGCATTGATGAAACAACTAAACAATATCTAAGCACGATAATACATGTGCCAAGATTCTGTTTATCCCTCGCAACCACGGCACTAAAACCGCAGGGGTCTGGATGAAACAACTAAACATTATCTAAGCACGATAATACAGTGCCAAGATTCTGTTTATCCCACGCAACAAGGCAGCCAAGGCTGCTGTTGCTGAATGAAAGTGCCTGCTGCTGAATGAAGGGTATTCGCCTAAAAACATAGTCGCGCTTTGCGCTCGTTGTTTTGAGCGAAGGACTGATAAAAGAGGTTAAAGAGATGAAGCTAATTATTGCAGTGCTGCTCTTGTTGTTGCCGCTTTCGGCTTCCGCCGACCGCATCAAGGATGTGGCCAGTATTCAGGGCGTGCGTGATAACCAGTTGCTGGGTTACGGCCTGGTGGTGGGCCTGGACGGCAGTGGCGATCAGACTACGCAAACCCCCTTTACCGTGCAGAGCATAATCAGCATGTTGTCGCAAATGGGCGTCAATCTGCCGCAGGGCACCAGTCTGCAACTCAAAAATGTCGCTGCGGTGATGGTGACAGCTACATTGCGCCCCTTTTCCAAGCCCGGCCAGACCATAGATGTTACGGCTTCTTCGATGGGGAATGCCAAGAGTCTGCGCGGCGGGACGTTGTTGATGACCCCTTTGAAGGGCGCCGATGGTCAGGTATATGCGATGGCACAGGGCAATGTGCTGGTCGGCGGGGTTGGCGCGTCTTCGGGCGGGGCTTCGGTGCAGGTCAATCATTTAAGCGTCGGGCGCGTGCCGGCCGGGGCTACCGTGGAGCGCTCCGTGCCGACCGTTCTGGGGCAGGGGGAATTCATTCATCTGGAACTCAATGACAATGATTTCACGACAGCTACTCGTGTTGTCGATGCGATCAACGGACAAATTGCTCCTGACATTGCGGTGGCGCAAAACGGGCGGGTGATTGAAGTTCGCGCGCCGCAAGGAGTCGGACTGGTCGCCTTCATTTCCCGAGTCGAGAATTTGGAAATCAATCCGGCGCAAGGGGTGTCCAAGGTGATTATCAATGCGCGTACCGGTTCAATCGTGATGAATCAGGCTGTTTCTCTGGATGCGTGTGCTGTGGCGCACGGCAATTTGACGGTGGTTATCAATACCGATAGCACGGTGAGTCAGCCCAATGCCTTTTCCGAAGGAGAGACTGTAAAAACCGACAAAACCACGATAGACGTCAAGAGCGACAAGGGCGGCCTGGTGCAGTTGTCAAAAGGCGTGTTATTGAGCGACGTGGTCAAAGCGTTGAATGCGATCGGCGCGACTCCGCAGGATCTGCTGGCGATTTTGCAGGCGATGAAGTCCTCCGGGGCGTTGCATGCCGAATTGGAGGTCATCTAAATGGTTGGCGCGCCGAATACGATGACAAATTCGCTGAATACGGCGGCCAGCCTGGCGATCGACACCCAGTCGCTCGGGCAGTTGCGCGCGCAGGCCAGGCAATCGCCGGATCAGGCGCTCAAGGCAGCCGCGCAGCAATTCGAGTCGGTGTTTATGAACATGATGCTGAAAAGCATGCGTGAAGCTACGCCGCAGGACGGCATGATGGACAGCGATCAAACCAGGTTATTTACCGGGATGCTGGACCAGCAATTGGCGCAGAGCATGTCCAACCGAGGCATCGGCCTGGCCGATATGATGGTCAAACAACTGGGTCATGCCGGGCAAACGCAGCCACCAGCCCTTCACTCAGAAACAGGAGCTTTAGCTCCGTTGTTTCGTGGGAATGCCCTCGCGGCATCAGCACTTATTCCCCAGTCCTCAGTTCTGAAACCTGAATCCAGAATCCTGAATCCTGCTTCTGTGCCTTCTGCCTTTAATGCAACAACCCAGCAAGACTTTGTGAACAGGATGCTGCCGCACGCCATGCAGGCCAGCCAGGCGAGCGGGGTTCCGCCACAGTTGATGTTGGGGCAGGCCGCGCTGGAAAGCGGCTGGGGCAAGCGCGAAATTCATATGGCGGACGGCAGTAACAGCTTCAACCTGTTTGGCATCAAGGCCAATGCCGGTTGGCATGGTAAAGTGGCGGAGGTGATGACCACCGAATATACGAATGGCGTGGCTCACAAACAAGTCGAAAAGTTTCGCGCTTATTCCTCCTATACCGAAGCTTTCAAGGATTATGCCGACATGCTGAGCAGTAATCCGCGTTACGCGAATGTGTTGCAGCAAGCAGGCAATCCATCCGGGATGGCGCAAGCGCTACAAAAATCCGGTTATGCAACCGACCCGAAATACGCCGAGAAATTGGTGAGCGTGATGAAGCAGATGAATATTGTGGGCTAATATCTCTAAAGAATTTCAGAGGTGTGCCGATAAACTGGGTAAGCGTGTCGGTGGGCTGACAAAGGAAAGATCATGGGAAGCAATATATATAGTGCATCATTGAGCGGGATGAATGCAGCGCAGTATGGTCTGGCTACGACCCAGCACAATATTGCCAATGCCAGCACCCCCGGATATACCCGGCAGCAAATGGTGGTGTCATCGCGCCCCGCCCAGGCGAGCGGCGCGGGATTTGTCGGCCAGGGCGTTAACGTCAGCGGCATTATACGAACCTACGATCAGTTCTTGACGACTCAGGTGCGGCAGGAGCAAAGCCAGGCCAGTTACCTGAGCACGTATCTCACCTCCATGAAGCAGATAGACAGTTTGGTTGCCGATCCTGCCGCCGGTGTGTCGCCCGCGATTCAGAGTTTTTTCGATGCGATGAATGGGTTGGCCAACAGCCCTGAATCCGTTCCTGCACGTCAAACTGTCCTGAGCACGGCGCAATTTGCCGTAAATCGTTTTCAGGCGATCGACCAGCGTCTGACCGATATTTCCAATAGTTTGACCGGGCAAATTGCCAGCAGCGTGCAAACGGTGAATACCTATGCAACGCAGATTTCCGCCCTGAACGGCAGCATTAAACGCGCGGTTGCAGCAGGCCAGGGGCAGTTGCCCAACGATTTGCTGGACCAGCGCGATCAATTGGTTAATCTGTTGAATAAAGAGATGAAAGTTTCTGTGCAGCAACAGGGCGATGGTTCGATGAGTGTGTTTATCGGCAACGGTCAGGCATTGGTGATCGATGAGCAGGCCATGTCGTTGCAAGTGGTGCAAAACCCCAGCGACCCCTCCAAAGTGGATGTCGCTTATCTGAATAATGGCAAGACCGTAACGATGCAGCAAAACAGTCTGCAAGGCGGAAATTTGGGCGCACACCTGAACTTTCGCGATCAAAGCCTGGAACCGGCGCGCAACGCACTGGGGCGAGTGGCATTGGCTTTTGCCGCCAGCATTAACCAGCAGAATCAATCCGGGCAGGACCTGAATGGCGTACTGGGCGGGAGCCTGTTAAATGCCGCCGCGCCGCGCGTGGATAAAGGCGCAAACAATACCGGTACGGCCACGCTTTCTGCCACGATTGCCAGTGTTTCGGCATTGACGACCAGCGACTATCAAGTCAGGTTTGACGGCGTAAATTACTCGATGACGCGGTTGTCGGATAATACAGTGACCAACCTGGGGGCGACGCTGCTGCCTGCGCCCACAGTGGATGGCTTCACCGTGGGGCTGGTTTCCGGCGCGATGAATGCGGGGGATAGTTTTCTGGTGCGCCCGACGGCCAATGCGGCAAGAGATATTGCCGTGATGACAACGGATCCGACCAGACTGGCTACGGCTGCGCCGATGCGTACCAGTGCGGCCCTGAGCAATATCGGTACGGCAAAAATCAGCGCGGGTTCGGTGAATGCGCTACCGATCAACGCGAATTTACAGTCGCCGCTGAGCATTACTTTTACCAGTCCGACGACCTACACCGTGACCGGAGCCGTGCCGGCGCTTGTCGGAGACCAGCCTTATACGTCGGGGCAAGACATCAGCTATAACGGCTGGACGGCAAAAATTACCGGGACGCCTGTTGCAGGCGATACGTTCAATGTTGCACCCAACACCAATGCAACCGGCGACAATCGCAATGTCTTGTTGATGGCCGGGCTGCAAAAACTGAATCTGTTGGCTAATGGCACGACCAGTTTCCAGGGAGCGTATAGCCAGTTGGTCGGCTCGGTAGGCGCAAAGACTAGTGAGTTGTCGGTAACGAGCCTGGCACAGGATGCCATGGTGACTCAGACCGTCAGTGCCCAACAGTCCGTTTCCGGGGTTAATCTTGACGAAGAAGCCGCAAATCTGATGCAGTACCAGAAGGCCTACCAGGCGGCGGCCAAGGCGATGCAAATTGCCAACACCATGTTTGATTCTTTGTTGTCATTAGGAAGGTAGGTGCGAGATGCGTATCAGTTCCAATACCCTTTTTGACAACAATGTAGCCGCGCTGGGTCAACAGCAGGCACGACTGTTACAGACCCAGCAACAGATTGCCAGCGGTAAACGGTTGTTGACTGCCGCTACTGATCCGGTAGCGGCCACCCGTGCGCTGGATATTACGCAATCGGATGCCATCAATAACCAGCAGGCGGCAAGCCGCGATGCCGCACGCCATACGCTGTCGCTGACAGAGAGCACCCTGCAGAGTGTGACCCGGTTGCTGCAGGATGTCAGAACCGCCACTGTGTATGCCGGGAACGGTTCGCTCAACAATAGCGACCGCAGCACCCTGGCGACAGACTTGGGCGGGCGATTGCAGGAATTGATCGGTTTGGCGAATAACACGGACGGTGTCGGCAACTATTTGTTTTCCGGATTTCAGTCCAAGACACAGCCTTTTGTCGATACTCCCGCCGGGATGAGCTATTTCGGCGATGACGGGCAGCGTTTGGCGCAAGTCAGCGCGACGCGGCAAATGGCAGTAAGTGACAGCGGGGCGGATGTGTTTATGCGCATCAAAAACGGCAACGGCACGTTTATCACGCAGGCAACGGCCGGCAATGTCGGCAGCGGGACGATCAGTGCGGGCGCGGTAGTCAACCCGGCTTTGTTGACGGGAAGCAATTACAGCGTTGCTTTTAGCGTGGTTGCCGGTGTGACGAATTATAGTGTGACCAATACCACGACCGGATTGCCGGTTGCGGGCATGACGGCACAGCCCTTTGTGAGCGGACAGGCTATCGCCTTCGATGGCATGCGCTTCGATATTCAGGGTGCGCCTGCCGACGGAGATAGCTTCGCTATTGCGCCCAGCACGAACGAGAGTGTTTTCAAGACTATTTCTGATTTGATCACGACGCTGAAGACTCCGGTGGTGGGCGCCAATCTGACCAACGGGCTGAAGTCGGGCCTCAATAATCTGGATAATGCGCTGAATAATGTTTTGAATACTCGCGCCACATTGGGTTTGCGTCTCAATGAAATAGATGTTTTGCAGGTGACGGGAGAGGACTTGGGCTTGCAGTTTAAGCAAAGCTTGTCCCAGTTGCAGGATACGGATTACAACAAGGCCATCAGCGATCTGACTCAACAGCAGACGACCTTGCAGGCAGCACAAAAGTCCTTTGCCAAAGTGACCGAACTTTCCTTGTTCAACTACATATGATGTTGGTTGCGGCGACGGATTGACCGACCTTTAACCGGGTGAAGTCCCGGCCTGTCCTGAAAACCTGTTTCGCGCGGAGCATGGCCTTTTTCGGAGTTTTTCCGGGAAAGGCAATTATTTCGCCTGTACGGTCAGTTCCCCCAGGTCTCCGGCGTAGAAGCTGCAACAATTTCTTCCCTGCCGTTTGGCCGCATACATGGCAATATCGGCCTTGGTGATCAGATCGCCGATGTCGGTTGCATCCCTCGGATACAGGGCGATACCGATACTGCCGGAAATTTGCAGACTGACTTCGTTGATGAGAAAGGGTTGCTCCAGCGCGTCAAGGATGTTGCCGGCGACCATTTCTATTTTGCTCGTTTCAGTGAGTTCGGCAAGGATTACGGTGAATTCGTCTCCGCCTAGGCGTGCCACGGTATCGGTGCTGCGCACGCAGGAATTGAGCCGTCGTGCGGCTTCGATCAGCAACTGATCGCCGATGTCATGGCCGTGAGTGTCGTTGACTTCCTTGAAGCGATCCAGATCAATGAACAACAGCGCCAGAAAAAGCGTGGAGCGCCTGCTTTTCTTAATCTCCTGATCCAGACGGTCGAGGAACAGGCGACGGTTCGGCAAGTTGGTGATCGTATCGTAATTGGCCTGTCGCCACATCAGATCCTCTGCCTGCTTCTTTTCGGTGATGTCGGAGAAAATGGCGACATGACGATGCACGCTGCCGTCCTTGTTGACGATCACATTGATGGTCAGCTGTTCGGCATAGAGCTGGCCATCCTTGCGCCGGTTCCACAATTCGCCGTGCCAGTGTTTGTCGCGTTCCAGGCTTTGCCACATTTCACGGTAGAAGGTTTTTGACTGTTTCCCGGAACTCAGAATGTTCGGGGTGCGGCCAATTACCTCGTGCGGTTCATAGCCGGTAATGGTGGTGAAGGCGGGGTTCACGCTGACGATACGGTTATCTGCATCGGTGATGACGATGGAAGCGCTGCTGGCATTGAATACGGATGCGGCAAGCGTTAATTCTTCCTCGTGGTGTTTGCGATCCGAAATATCCCGCACAAACACGAAAAACACACCGCCGCGTATCTCGGAATAACTGACGCGCGCCTCGATCTGGATCAGATGGCCATCCTTGTGGCGATGCCGGGTCTCGAAGGAATCGTGCCCGGCCTCCATGATGTTTCTGATATGCGCAGCCGTTTCCTCGGGTGACTCGATGGCCTCTACATCGAAAATATGCATGGACAGCAGTTCATCGCGTGAGTAGCCAATCATGCGACAGTAAGCTTCATTTACGTCCAGAAAACGGGCATCCTGCGGGCTTGCGATCCAGAATCCGTCTATGCTGGTCTGCACGATGGATTGATACTCGATTTCTTTTTGTCTGCGCTCGGAAATGTCCCGGCAAATGTTCAGCGTGAACATTTTTCCTTCCCGTTCGATCAGGCGGATGTGCATTTCGACCGGGATGCGACGGCCGCTGCGGTGGATGTGCACCGCCTCGAAGGTGGCCTGGCGATCCCTTTTTAATTGCGCAAAACGCCCGGCAATTTTTGCCTGGGAATCAGGGTCGTCGATGTCCCTGGGACTCATCTGCAACAGTTGCTCACGGCTATATCCGGTATGGTCGCAGGCGGCCTGATTGACCTCGATGAATTTGCCTTCTATATCCAGGACGAAAATCGGATCGGCAGCGTACTCGAAAGCCAGGTTGCAAATTTCCGGCGAGACTTTTGCTTGTTTGGTGTTGTCCATCTGACGACTCAATTCTGTTTGTTGTCCGGGCAAAGCAGTTTCATTCAAGTTTGCCATTATATTTTCAAAAACCGGCGAGCACTGCGCTATAAGGGGTTGCTCATGCAGTTAACGGCTGAATATCGGTAATCATTAGGGTTGGAGCCGGAAACAGGGCTTGTTCGCACACTTCGATCCATTGAATGTCGGTTTCTGGGTTAAACTGCCGACCTCTTTTCAGGCAGGTTGGCAGCAAGCTTGCTCGACCCGGTTTACTATTTCCGAAGTATTAACAAATATGTCGATAGAAGAACCCGCATTTAAAATCAAAACCGGCAATCTTTCCGTGTTGCAGCTGCACATTAGTACGATTGACATGGATCAGCTGAAAAAACAGCTGGCGCTTCGCCTGAGTCAAACCCCGGATTTTTTTGCCAGTACACCGATCGCTCTGGAGCTCTCTGCGATTGCGGAGTCCGACGGGAGACTGGATTATGCCGAGTTGGCATCGTTCATGCTGGAACACGGCATGTGTGCGGCCGGTGTCGTCGGCGGTTCCTCCGGGCAACGCGCGGCCGCCGTGCAGGCCGGCCTGGGATTGTTCCCGGAAGCCAGGGTCACATCGAAAAGAGACGTTGACCCTCCCGTCATTGAGAGCCACACCGTGGCCTTGCGTGAACAGCCTGAGCTGCCGGGCTTTGCGGATATTGAGCCGGATATTGAGCCGGAATTGACTCGGGTTGCAGCTGAAATACAGCCGCTTGCCAAGCCGACGATGGTCATCGACAAACCGGTTCGCACCGGTCAGCGCATCTACGCCGAAGGCGCCAATCTGGTGGTGCTTGCCATTGTCAATGCGGGCGCGGAATTGATCGCGGACGGGGACATTCACGTCTATGCGCCGATGCGCGGCAAGGCTATCGCGGGCGCGCACGGCAACGAAACGGCGCGTATTTTCGTGCATGGCATGGAGGCGGAATTGCTCTCGATTGCCGGATGTTTCAAGTTGTTCGAGGAAGGTATTCCGGAAAATGTGCGCGGCAAACCGGCTCAGGTGCATCTTGAGGGTTCACGCTTACTTATTCAGCCACTGAATTACTAGCGAAAAGTATTTGCATAGGCTCATTACGGGTAAAATGCGCGGCTGTTATCAATTGTTCAGGAAATGAAACGTGGCTAAAGTTATTGTAATTACCTCAGGGAAGGGCGGCGTGGGCAAAACGACCACCAGCGCCAGCTTCTCAAGCGGTCTGGCCCTGCGCGGCAATAAAACCGTGGTTATCGACTTCGATGTGGGCTTGCGCAATCTCGATCTCATCATGGGCTGCGAGCGGCGTGTGGTCTATGACATCATCAATGTCATCAATGGTGAGGTGTCGCTCAAGCAGGCGCTCATCAAGGACAAGAACTGCGACAATCTTTACATCCTGCCCGCCTCACAGACGCGCGATAAAGATGCGCTGAGTCTCGAAGGTGTCGGCCGTATTCTGGAGGAGCTCAAGCAAAGTTTCGATTTCATCGTTTGCGACTCTCCGGCAGGTATCGAGTCGGGGGCTTTCATGGCGATGTATTTTGCCGATGAGGCTCTGGTAGTCACTAATCCCGAAGTTTCTTCAGTGCGCGATTCGGATCGTATTCTGGGCATACTCGCTGCCAAATCCAAACGCGCAGTGGAGGGGATCGAGCCGGTCAAGGAACACTTGCTGGTTACCCGTTACGATCCGAAACGCGTGAATTCGGGTGCGATGTTGTCGGTCGTCGATATTCAGGAAATTCTGCGCATTCCGCTGCTCGGTGTGATTCCTGAGTCCGAATCCGTTTTGCAGGCCTCAAACTCGGGAACGCCCGCTATCCATCTGGAGAAAAGCGATGTGGCGGATGCTTACCGGGATGTGGTGGGACGCTTCATGGGAGAGGATTTGCCGATGCGCTTTATTGCCGAAAAGGCAGGATTTTTCAAACGACTGCTGGGAGGCAACTGAGATGTCCATGATTGCTGGTCTGATTGACTACCTGCGTGGCAACGAAAAGAAAACCGCTGTCGTTGCCAAGGAACGCCTGCAAATCATTCTTGCCCATGAACGGGCGGGAAGGGGGACGGCCACGCCGGACTATCTGCCTGCCCTGCAAGAGGAGTTAATGGCGGTGATTGCAAAATACATTCACGTGGACCGTGATTCATTCAAGGTTCAATTGGAAAAACACGATCAATATGATGTTCTGGAATTGAACATTACCCTGCCGGACAAGGTGAACAGTCGGCGCTAATAGTTCGGAGCGGCAGTCGCAGGGCGGGCAGGTTTCATCTGCCCGCCATTCTCCCCCGCCCGTTACGGCAGCTTCATCAGTTTGAGTGCAGTGGACAGCCCTTCCTGAGTGAGTCTGTCCATAATGGGAACAAGGTAGGGCACGGTAAAACTCAGTACGAAGAAGCCTACCGTCAGGGTAATCGGGAATCCTATCGCAAACAGGTTGAGTTGCTGGGCGGCGCGGGTCAGGATGCCCAGCGCCAGGTTGGTGATCAGCAAAGCGCCCAGTATCGGCAGGCAGATTTGCAGCCCGTTGGCAAAGATACTCGCTCCCCAGTTGGCAACCGCGTAAAAACCAGGGGTAGCCATCATGTTGCCGACCGGCAGGGTATGGAAGCTTTCCGCCACGGCTGACAGTATCATCAAATGTCCGTCCATCGCGAGAAAGGCGAGCGAGGCGATGACACCCATCCACTGTGCGACGATAGGTGAGTAGGAGGAGTTTTGCGGGTCATAGAAGCTGGCAAAACCCAATCCCATTTGCAGCCCGGCAAATTCGCCGGCCATTTCCACCGCAGTAAAAATCAGGCGCATGCTGAAACCCATTGCGGTGCCGATGATGATTTGCTGAATAATGATCAACAAGCCTTGCGGCGAACCTATCGACACGGCCGGCATGGGAGCCAGCGTCGGTGCGATAAGGATTGCCAGCAGCACGGCGAGTCCGATCTTGACGCGCTTGGGTACTTGTTTGTTGCCGAGTATCGGCGAGCTGGAGATGAGGGCGAGCAGGCGTGCCAGCGGAAACATCAGTGTGGCCAGCCAGACCTCCAGTTGCGCGCTGGTGACGGTAATCATGAATCCGCCCTTGAATAGATGTGTGGTGATTTTTTCACTTTTCACCTTTCACTTTTCACGGTTATTTACCCTACCATCCAGGGGATATTGCCGTACAGGCGCCGGATGAAATCCACCATCATGTTTACCATCCACGGGCCGGCGAAAATCAACATGATAAAAATTCCCACCAGTTTGGGAATGAACGACAGCGTCTGTTCGTTGATTTGAGTGGCGGCCTGAAAAATGCTCACCAGCAGACCGATAATCAGCGCGCTGATCAGGAGCGGGGCCGAGATCATCAGGGTCATTTCGATGGCCTGCTGTCCTAGGGTTACGACCGATTCGGGTGTCATTGTAACTTATTGTTTATTAAGGTTAAGTGTAAAAACTTTGCGCGAGTGAGCCGATCAGCAGGTTCCAGCCATCGGCCAGCACGAACAGCATGATCTTGAAGGGCAGCGAGATGATGGCGGGGGACACCATCATCATACCCATGGACATCAGCACGCTGGCGACTACCATATCTATGATAAGAAACGGGATAAACACCACAAAGCCAATTTGAAAAGCCGTTTTCAGTTCGCTGGTCACATAGGCGGGAACCAGCAGGCGTAGTGGTACATCATCGGCGCTTTGCAGCGCATCGCTATTTGAGATTTTGACGAACAGGGCGAGATCGGCCTCGCGGGTCTGGCGCAACATGAAGGCTTTAAGCGGTACAACGCCCTTTTCAACGGCTTGTTGTAAATCGAGTTTGCTCTCGCTGTAAGGCAAATAAGCCTCGGTGTAAATTTTGTCGAACACGGGTGACATGACGAAAAACGTCAGAAACAGGGATAGACCGATCAGCACCTGGTTCGGGGGGGAAGCCGGGGTGCCGAGCGCGGAGCGCAGCAGACTCAGCACGATGACGATGCGGGTGAAGGCAGTCATCATCAGCAAAATGGCGGGCAGGAAACTCAGGGAGGTGAGTATCAGCAGGGTTTGCAGGCTCAGGCTGTAAGTCTGCCCGCCGCCCGCCGCAGCTTTGCTGGTAATGGCAGGAACGGCGATTTCGGCCCACGCGCCTTGGCTGAAGCCGAGCAGGGCGAGAGCCAGAAAAATCAGCAGGTTACGAGGCATCGCGTTTTTCGTCGGATGGACGATGTTTAAGCATGGCGGACAGCAGCCGGGCGAATTTGTTATCGGAAGTCGCCGTGTGTGTGGAATCGGGCTGCCAGTCTTCGGCCTTTGCCATGGTGTGCAAAGTGCGTATCTGGCCGGGGCCTACACCGACCAGCAGCCAGGTATCCTTGACCTCGACCAGTACTACACGTTCCCTTTGACCGACCGCCACGCTGCCGATCACTTTGAGTAAATTCCCCGTTCCCTGTTGCGCGAGATTCATCCGCTTGAGCAGCCAGGCTACGGCCACGATAGCGAGCAGAACCAGCAGCAAGCTGCCGATGACTTGCACCACACTCCCTGAACTGACCGCAGCGGGAGGCGGGGTGTAGGCAGGGCGCGCGCCTTCCAGAGCCAGCGCTGCGGACGAGCCGAACAGCGTTATGAGTGCTGCGAGCGCGCGGAAAAAGGTGAGCATGTCAGCGGTTCAGGCGGCGCAGACGTTCGGATGGTGTAATAACATCGGTCAGGCGTATGCCGAGCTTGTCGTTGACCACCACGACTTCGCCCTGTGCAATCAGGAAGCCGTTAATCATCACATCCAGCGGTTCACCGGCCATGCCGGCCAGTTCGACCACCGAACCCTGTGCTAATTGCAGCAAATTCTTGATCGGCATTTT
Organism: uncultured Gallionella sp.; assembly: GCA_964385275.1. Taxonomy (GTDB): domain Bacteria; phylum Pseudomonadota; class Gammaproteobacteria; order Burkholderiales; family Gallionellaceae; genus Gallionella. Next base: position 147,885 of record CAYLOK010000002.1, read on the forward strand.
GGTGCGCCCCAGTTCAACGGTCAGTTGCACCGGGATGTCCAGAATCATGTCCAGATCATTTTGTGTGGTGGCTCCGCCAGGCGCGCCAAATTTTTCGAACACGTGGGCTTTGCCGACAGCGGATGGCTGGCCGGGTGCAGCGTCTTGTTCGGCCATTGCCGCAGCCCAGTCATCGGTACCTGCGGATGCATCCGTGGTGGCTTGTTCTGCCATGGCTGCACCCCAATCATCGGCGGTAATGGCTTCATCCGACATGACTTTCTCCTTCGTTGGTCGTAAGCATCTTTATTATTCTGAGTGCGTATTGGTTGTTGAACACGCCATATTTGCATTCCATTATCGGTACACCATCCACGGATGCCGTGATGTTCTCATCCACTTCCAGCGGGATAACGTCGCCGTTGCGCATTTTTAACACTTTTTCCAGCGTGATGTTGGCTGAGCCCAGTGTGGCGAGCAGCTCGATGTCGGCGCATTGCACTTGTTTGGAAAGCAGTTGCAACCAGCGCTTATCCACCGCCATGTGCTCACCCTGCATGGTGCTGTAAAGCAAGTCCTTGACCGGTTCCAGCATCGAGTAAGGCATGCAAATATGGAATGCACCGCCATTGCCGGCCAGTTCGATGTCGAAAGTGGTGACGATGACCACCTCGTTGGGCGTAGCAATGTTGGCAAACTGCGGATTCATTTCGGAACGCACAAATTCAAATTCGAGCGGGTGGACGGATTCCCATGATTGGCTGTAGGCTTCAAATGCTACCGCCAACATTTTTTGAATGATGCGTTGTTCAGTCTGGGTGAACTCACGACCTTCCACGCGGGTGTGAAAACGACCGTCGCCGCCAAACATGTTGTCCACCGCCAGAAAGACCAGATTCGGGTCGAAGATGAACAGCCCATTGCCGCGTAACGGCTTGGCCTGAACAATGTTCAGATTGGTGGGGACAGCCAGATTACGCACGAATTCGCCAAATTTCAATACGCGTACCGGGCCAACCGAAATTTCCGGGGTACGACGAATAAAGTTGAACAATCCGATGCGGAACAAACGGGCAAAACGTTCGTTGATGATTTCCATGGTGGGCATGCGCCCACGCACGATGCGTTCCTGTGAAGCAAGATTGTATGGGCGAACCTCTCCGGCATCGGCTTCAGGATGATCTTTGACATCATCCGTTTCGCCGTGCACTCCCTTGAGCAGGGAGTCAACTTCGTCTTGTGAGAGAAATTCGCTCATTTTTCTATTGAATAATGAATGAGGTAAACAGCACTTCTGCTATCCCCTTCTTACTGTGTGTTTCCGCCGGTTCTGCATGCGCAACGGGTGCTTCGCCCTCCTGCTGTGTCGTATGAATGGCAGGGGCGGTTTTACGCAGACCCATCACAAATTCGACTTGTGCCTTGATGTCGCTTGCAAGCTTTTCCTTGCCTTCTACGGTAGAGAGTTCGGAGGGGCGCTTGCTCTGAAGTAACATATTGATTCTATGCAGTATTTCAGGATTACTTGCCTTGATCTTTTCTTCCAGTTCCGGTTTGCTAAGTTTGAGCGTGATGGCGACTTGCAGGTAGCGGTCGCCTTCCTCATGAATCAGATTGGCGGTAAAGGTGCCTATCTCAATAAATTTGGGTGGAACCTTCTCATGTGATCCCTCTTCCTCTTCTTCATCACCACCATGCTCGTCAGCCGTTGCTCCTTCACTTTCTGCGGTCTGCTCCTGTTTTGGCGGATGGGCCGGTTTCATCAGAAAAAAGGCGGCAGCGCCACCGGCCAATAGCACGACCACGGCGATAATGATGATGAGCATTTTTTTGCTTTTGGGCGGTTGATCACCGGTCGCGGCTGGTTTTGCTGGTTTTGACATTTTATGATTCCTTATCGAGGATTGAATTATGAAATTAAACGAGGCGAATGATGGCACAAATAACGCTGGTTTCCCCCGCTAAATTAACCTTTATATGGAATTTTTCAAGCAAAGGTGTCAACCATGCCCTTATGTTGGCGTGCCGCCATTAGCGGCAAGCTTGCCAGTGCGGACTCTGCCGGGGTAGTGTTGTCTGGCGTTGTACGGGTATGGGCGCGTTGATTCATGAAATGGGCGCTACTGTTATCACGCGGCGTCTGATCGCTGACCGTGGCATTGCCCAGCATGATACCGTTTTCGGCCAGGCTTTCGCGAAGTTTAGGCATGGCGTTTTCAATGGCATCACGAACCGCGCTGTGGGGTGAGGTGAACAAGGCTGTGGCCTGATTATCCGAAATCTTCAGCACGATGTTGATAGGCCCCAAATCAGGCGGATTCAAATGCAGTTCCGCCACCTGATTTTTTTGCGTGCTGACCCAGCTGACTTTTTGCGAGAATTCTTCCGGCCATGCGTTGCTGCCTAACGGTGCAGTGATGGCGTTGGCTGTTGTCTGGGTTTGCTTCAGGCCGGGTGTGAGCAGGGTATTGGCTTGAGCCTGAATCTGAGGCACAGGCGCGGCGACCGGCGGCGCACTGGAAAATTCAGCTGTCTTGAGCGGTTCGCTGTGCAATCCAGGCTGCCCGGAAATGACCGCATCCGTTTTGGCTGAAACAGTGACGGGCGGGTCAAGTTTTTCGCGTGACGGGACTGTGCCAAGTTGTTGGAGGGGCGTTTGCGGGGCGGGCGCCGATCTGAGTGCCGCGCTGATGTTGCCGCTCGGCTCATTGGCGACGGCGACCTTGCTGTCAGGCTCATTGGAAATTACCAGTTTGCTGCCGGATTCATTGGCGACGGCGACCTTGCTGCCATGCTCATTGGCAATTACCAGTTTGCTGCCGGATTCATTGGCGACAGCAACCTTTAACTCTTGATTTGCAAACAATATGGCGAGCAGTGGATTGGAAGCCTGATCGGGGAGGGCGGCCAGTGTTTTGTCCTGTTCATTTTCTCCGTCGGCAGTGGCTGTTATTGTTTTAATCTCGGGGAGGTTGACGGTGGCCGGGAAATTTTCAGCCGCCACATTTTCTCCCATTTGTCGCGCCAATAAGGCACTGAATGGATCCGTAGCGTATTCTTCCGGCCGGCTTGTGCCGTCGCTCCTGGCAGCGATGGCGGAAACCTCGCTGCGTGTTCCCGAACCCTGTGCGGACGATTGCGGAATGGTGATTATATTTAGTTGATTTAACATGGTTTTCTCCGGTATTGGCAGCTATTCTGGTGTGTTTTGAGCGACAAACAGCGTTGCGCCCCACTCATTTATGGAACCGTTTACTTGTTCTGTTCTTCCGTATTGAGCCGTTTGTAAGCTGAAGACCTGCCAGTGTGTTCGTCCATTGCCTTTTGTTCCTGTTTTGCCTCAATCTTGTGTTCATTGTCAAGGTGGCGCTGTTGCAAGGTGTCGAATGATTTCAGTTTGCGTTGCGTACCGGCAAATTCACCTCTGCCCATTTGCGTCGATAACTTGCTCTTTTCGACTGCTTTAAGTTGCTGTGCGATGGCGAAATCAAGTTTATTGATGAATTCCTGGAAGTTGCGCAATATGGCCGGATCCATCGTGTTTTGGCTGGATGCCTGCAAGCGTGCCTGATAGTCCTTGCGGTATTGCTGCAAGGTTTCGAGCTGGGTTTGCGCATCGTGCTGCTGCTTGTTGAGTTGCCCGAGCCTGCGGGTGGCCGATTCATTCTTAATCTGCGCCAGATTCAACAAAGGTTGCAAGTGGAATGGTTTAGTCATGATTGTTAGTATTCGGGTTCAAACAAGGCCGCGAGTTGCGCGATGCTGTCCGTGTATGTTTCGCGCTGATTCATGCCTTGCTTCAAAAACTGTTCCATCCTTGGGTAGAGCCGGATGGCTTCATCCAACAGCGGGTCGCTACCGTTGATATAAGCGCCGACGCTGATTAAATCGCGGTTACGCTGGAAGTGCGCGTACAACTGCTTGAAGCGCTGTACCAGTGAGGCATGTTCAGGCGTGGCCAGATGCGACATGACGCGGCTGATCGAAGCTTCGATATCAATCGCGGGGTAGTGCCCCTGCTCGACCAGGCGGCGCGACAGCACGATGTGTCCGTCCAGAATGGCGCGGGCGCTGTCGGCAATCGGGTCCTGCTGGTCGTCGCCTTCGGTCAGAACCGTATAAAAAGCGGTGATTGAGCCGCTGCCTACCAGCCCGTTGCCGGCGCGTTCCACCATTTGCGGCAGTTTCGCGAACACGGAAGGCGGATAGCCTTTGGTGACGGGGGGTTCGCCTACGGCCAGGGCGATTTCACGCTGCGCCATCGCATAGCGGGTCAGTGAGTCCATGATCAACAACACATGTTTACCCTGGTCGCGGAAATATTCGGCAATGGTAGTGGCGTACGCCGTACCCTGCAGGCGCATCAACGGCGAGGTGTCGGCGGGGGTGGCAACCACCACTGAGCGCGCCAGCCCCTCTTTGCCGAGGATATCATTGATAAATTCCTTTACTTCGCGCCCCCGTTCACCGATCAGGCCGACGACGGTGACATCCGCGCTGGTATAGCGCGCCATCATGCCGAGCAATACGCTCTTGCCCACGCCGCTGCCGGCGAACAGTCCCATACGCTGGCCTCGTCCTACTGAAAGCAGGCTGTTGATGGCGCGCACGCCCACATCCAGCGGGGTATCTATCGAGGCGCGTTCCAGCGGGTTGAAAGGGCGGCTTTGCAGCGGGGCGGAAGCGGTTTCCAGCAAGGGGCCGAGTTGATCGAGCGGTTTGCCCGCACCATCCAGCACGCGACCGAGCAACATATTGCCTACCGGAAGATGCTTGGCGTGATCGGACAAACGGCGGCGCAGCGGTTTGCGTTTTCCCGATAGTGTCAGTACATGCACGGGTTCAATCGGCACGACGCGCGCGCCCGGAACCAGGCCGTACACATCATTTTCCGGCATCAAAAACAGCTTCTCACCTGAAAACCCGACTACTTCCGCCTCGACTGTCGTATTTGGCAAGCGAATTGCGCAAGTACTGCCCACCGGCATTTGCAAACCGACGGCCTCCATAATCAAGCCGGTCACCTTGGTCAAGTGGCCGCTTGGCGGCATTGTGTCGCAGTCAGCCACATATTCGCGGCCTTCCGCGAGGAATTCCTGCCAGCGCAGGCTATGGGTGTTGGAGGATGCAGGATTACATCCGGCGGGCCGTGCGGCGCCCGCAGCTGAAGCTGCGCTCGGGATTCGGGATTCGGAATCGTGGCTCGCTTCTGTCCTCAGCGTCAGCTCTAGGTCATCAGCCATGATTTATTTTGTCCGATAGATTCTACGGCATGTTGCCAACGCGCCTGATTGGTCGCGTCAACATTGCTGTGAGCCGTTTCTACACGGCATCCGCCGATCTCGATTTGCGCGTCGGTAAAAATTTTCCATCCGGCCTGCGTCAGTTGTTCTCCCATCTGCTTACGTACCCGTTCCGCATCTTCTGGGTGCAGGATCAAATGCGCGTTCTGGTTAAAGTGAGGCAAACCGCTGATGGCGGTACTGACGATCTTCAGGATGATTTCTGGTTTGATCTGCAACGCTTCAATGACCATCTTGTGCGCAATTTCCAGCGATAAATCAAGCAAGGACTGAGCTAGCTGCTCATCAATCTGGGTGAGGGCAATTTGCAGATTTTGCAGCAGCGTTTGCAGTTGAGTTGTTTCATGTTGCGCCTGCTGCATTCCGGCGGCGTAGCCCGCTTGATGTCCGGCGGCATAGCCTTCGTCATAAGCCTGTTGCTTGATTTTTCCCAATTCGATCGCCTCCATTTCGGCAGCCGTAATCAGGGCGACAGAGGGTCTTGCGACGGGCGCTTTTTTGAATTCCGGTACGGGATCAAATGAGGCCAACTCCCAGCGCTGGAATGCGGTGAGCTGTTCTTTTGGAATAGCCGGATTTTGCCCCGCCACCTGGCCGCCGCTCCGGGGTGACGGAGTGGACAACCCGGAAGTTTCGTCAGACATAAGCATCCTCATCTCCCTTGCCGCCCAGGGCAATCTGGCCTTCATCGGACAGGCGCTTGACGATTTTCAGAATTTCCTTCTGATTGGCTTCGACATCGCTGAGTTTGACGGGGCCTTTCGATTCGAGGTCTTCGCGCATCATTTCGGCAGCGCGTGACGACATATTTTTGAAAATCTTTTCGCGCAGTTCTTCGCTGGCTCCCTTCAGCGCTACGATCAGCGATTCGGATTGAACTTCGCGCAAAATCATCTGGATGCCCCTGTCGTCAACATCCAGAACATTTTCAAAGACAAACATCTTGTCTTCGATTTTTTGTGCCAGGTCAGGGTCAAAGCTGCGCACTTTATCCATCATCTCGGCTTCCAGCGTGCCACCCATGAAATTAAGGATTTCTGCGGCGGTGGTTACGCCGCCTTTCAGATTTTTCTTGCCCTTGGCACCCCCGCTCATGAGTTTGCTCAGCACATCGTTAAGTTCACGCAAGGCGACGGGTTGTACGCCATCCAGCGTGGAAATACGCAGCAGTACATCATTGCGGGTGCGTTCGGTGAGCATCTTCATGATGCCCGCCGCTTGATCCGGTTCCAGATGCACCAGTATGGTGGCAATGATTTGCGGGTGTTCGTTGCCGATCATTTCGGCTACCGCACCCGGATCCATCCATTTTAAACTCTCGATGCCGCTGGTGTCGCTGCTGTGCATGATGCGGTCCAGCAAACCGGCCGCCTTGTCATCGCCCAGCGCCTTGGTGAGCATGTTGCGTATGTAATCGTTGGAGTCCATCCCGACGGTGGTTTTTTCTGCGGCGGCGACCAGAAAGTCGTGGAATACCTGGGAGATTTGATCTCGGGTAAGATTATTCAGCGCGACCATCGCCGTACTGATTTTCTGCACTTCCTTGGGACCCAGGTATTTAAGCACCTCGGCGGCCTCATTTTCGCCCAGTGTCATCAGGAAGATTGCACTATTTTGCACGCCATCACTCATTGCCGTTCACCCAGTCCCTGATTACGCTTGCAACAATTTTCGGATCTTGTTGCGCGATTTGCCGCGCAATATTGAGATTTTGTTCGTAAGGTGCAACGGGTGGCGTGTATTGTCCTGTCGTGCCATCGACGCCCGTTATCTTGCCTTCCGCATCCGTAGCTGCGGCTTCGCCGTCCACCCCGGCCAGGCCTTCATGCTCACCGGCTTCGCCCGCAGCCTCTTCATCTTCCGGCTTGGGCGGCTGGAGAGGGCGGAAGGCTGGTTTGATGACGCCGAACACCACAATCAGCATGATCGCGGCGATGATTAAATATTTGGCAAGTTGTTTCGCCAGTTCAATCATTTCCGGCTGCTTCCACAGTGGCAATTCTTCCGTTGCTTCTTTTTCGTCATTGAATGCCGCGTTTTGCACGTTCAAGCTATCGCCGCGATTCTGGTCAAAGCCCACAGCGTCTTTAACGAGGTTATCTATCTGGATCTTTTCTGCATCGCTCAGCGGTACAAAACTGATTTTTCCTTTTGGATCGGTCACTTTACGGTTGTTGACGACCACGGCCACAGATAGACGCTTGATCATGCCAACGGGCAGCACGGTGTGGCTGATGGTGCGATCTACTTCATAATTGACGGTGCTTTCCTTATGAAGATTATCCAGTTTTGCGCTATTGGCCGCATCAACTTCACCGGGTGCGGCGACAATCGGCGCAGTCGCAGGCGCGGGCGGTTGATTGCTCAATGCGCCGGGTACACCGCTCGCGTTCAGCCCGGAGCCGTTCAAGGTTTCCAGATTTTGCTGGCTGCGGACACTGCTTTCAGTCGGATTCTGGTTGGGTTTATAGATTTCCGCCGTTTGTTCGGTACGCGCAAAATCGATATTTGCCGTCACCTGCGCACGGACATTGTCGGCTCCCAGCAGCGGTGTCAGGATGGCTTCGATACGCTTGATGTAGTTTTGCTCGATCTGCTGCACATATTTGACCTGCTTGGTATCCAGACCCAGGCCGTTTTCATCCTGAGTGGCGCTCAGCAGCGTGCCGTCCTGATCCACTACGGTGACATTCTTGGCTGCCATTTCCGGCACGCTGCTGGAAATCAAATGCACAATTGCGGTGACTTGGGAGGCATCGAGCAATCGACCGCCGTGCAGGGTAAGTACCACCGAGGCGCTGGGTTTCTGCTGTTCCTTGACGAAAACGCTGGGTTTGGGGATAGCTAGATGCACCCGTGCCGACGCTACGGAACCGATACTTTGTACTGAACGCGCCAATTCGCCCTCTAGGGCGCGTTGGTAATTGACCTGTTCGGCAAACTGCGTGATGCCGAATTTCTGATTTTCCATCAGCTCGAAGCCCACTGTCCCGCCTTTGGGCAGGCCTTGTGTGGCCAGTTTCAGGCGTGCTTCGTGAACTTGATTGGCGGGAATCATCAGTGATCCGCCGCCCTCGGTGAATTTGTAAGGGATATTCAGTTGTTGCAACGACTCGATGATGGCGCCGCCATCACGGTCAGACAGATTGCTGTATAGCACGCGGTAGTCGGGGGTTTGTCCCCACATCCACGCACCCGCAATCAGCGCGATCAGCGCGGCAACACCAACGCCCAGCCCCATTTTTTGCTGAGAATTGAGTTGCTCGAAGCGGTTCGTCGCGCTTCCTTCGGATGTTGCGCTATTTACTTGTTCGGTCATGATGGTCACGGGCTACGCCTGAATGCCACGGGGCAGTGAACTCATTATCTGTATCTGATCGGGTTCTGAAGGGAGGAATAAAGGGAAAATTCCATGCCTGTTCCGCCGATGTTGAGTGTGCTTGTTTGAGTATCGTGTGTCTACTAAAACAGCTTGTAGCCGGTAGCTTGTAGCGAATGGCTGTTGCTTTGGCGACGTGCTGCCAGCTACGAGCTAATGAGGAGATCAAAATGAGCAACATATCAGCGGTGGATGGATTGTTGGCGCAGATGCGTGTGGCGGCTGCGGCGGCGGGATTGCGTGAACCGGCTCAGGCGATGCAGGCGGGGAAGGTGGATTTTTCCAGCGTGCTCAAGTCGACACTGGACGGTGTGGCGCAATCCCAGCAAAAATCCGAAGCACTGCAACAGTCTTTCGTGATGGGAGACGATAAAGTCAGCCTGAGCGACACCATGATTGCCATGCAAAAAGCCGGCATCAATTTTCAGGCCACAGTTCAGGTACGCAACAAGTTTGTCCAGGCGTACAACGACATTATGAATATGCAGGTTTGACGGGCTGAGAGCTACAAATCTTTTGCCCTTGTGCGCTGCATGGTGGTGACATAACGTTGCAGCAAGATGATGGAGCCGCCATCGAGATTCTTGAATTCACATCCGGCACGCCGCACGGTTTCGCCCGATGAGGTGGACAGCACAACCATGTTTTTTACCTCTATCGTACCGATAAGTTCGCCCACCTCCGGCAGGTCAATCTTGCAGTTTTCGTAGCTGTGACCGGGAACCAGCACGGTGTCCTGTTCTGTGCAGGTCAGTCCGACGCCGCCGCCGCTGATGTCCATGATTGTGACCTCACGCGGGTTATGTTCCGCAGCCTGTTCATCGGGAATGACGCAGAGCAACGGGTTTGAAACGGGTGTTGTCAGGCGGTAGTATTCGCGTCGTTGCAGACGGTGAATGCTGGCGGGCAGCGCCAGGAAAAAGGCGGGTTGGCCTTGATACGTTGCCGTACGCGCATGGCCGGAAACAAACTGTACCTTAACCTGGAAATGTGAACTGACGAAGATCAGTTTTTTGCTGTCCAGTATCTGGTTGTTTTCCACCGGGTTCTGGCTTTGTCCCAACCACAGCCCGGATGCGTCCACGCCCAGCAGGGTTGTCAGGATAAAGTCATTCGCTTCCGAGTAATACAACGCGATGCGTGAACCACTCTTGGCGATGTTGTGCAAAATAAATTCGATTTCCCTGGCCGAAGTGAGGCAGTACTGGTCATCCTTGCCGCTGGACAGGATCTCGATTTTTAGCGGAATGTTTCTTTCCATGTTGTTACGACCACTTTCTAAAATTGTTGTGCATGATAACAAAATTAAAGCTGTGCTATCGGTGGAAAAGCAGGGGCTTCTTCGTGTTCCAAACGATATAGCCAGGCTAACAGCTCGGCTACGGCCAGATAAAGTTGCGGCGGGATTTGCTGATCCAGTTCTACCTGCATCAACAGTCCTACCAAGTCTTCGGATTCGTGCACATAAACCCCGTTTAGCTTGGCGCGCTCGATGATGGCCTGAGCGATCAGGCCGCGTCCTTTGGCTACTACTTTGGGTGCGCCCTGCGTTTGTCCATAGGCCAGTGCTACGGCGACTTGCCGGGTTAACGGGGTGGGGTGCGTCATGATTTTTCAACCACCGTGCCGGTCAGGTGTATGCCCGCATCGGCCAGCGCCCTGCCCAGCGCGGGCAGCCGACGATTGAACAGCATGACAGAATCAGCGTCGGCTGCCTGCAAGGTGAGTTTAATCTCGTCATGGCTAAAGACCAGTTTGGCATGAATATCACCCAACCTGGGCAGGGCGAGTTCCATTTCGGTGCTCCACTGACGTTCGTCAGGCAGCAGCGTGTCCCGTTCAGGTTGCCCCTGAATCTCCCACTGCATCTGTTGTCCCGGCCAGACTTGCCCTGTCCAGGTGAGTTGATGCGTTTCCAGTGTGTGTAGTTGCTGCTGCACCAGAGAGACTAACTCCTTGGCAATCGGCAATCCGGGTTCCTCAGCCGTTTTACCCTGTTGTGCTGCGGGTGGCACGGCCTCCTGCCTGTCTGCTGATTGGGTGTCGCCTTGTTTATCGGGCAACTGGTTTTGTGGCTCGACCAGCAATTGTGCGGTGCTGCGTTCGCCTCGCACCCATTGTGCCTGATGAGATTCGTAAAACAGGCCGCTATTGGCCAGGGCATCGCGCAGCGCAGCAGCGAGTTGTTTGCTGTCTATGGGCAGGCCGGTTGCCTGCCACACGGCGCCCCCCGATGTGGACTCGATGAGCACTCTGGCTAACGGCAGTTCGGCCAGGTTGGCCAGCAAGCGCGAAGTCGAGCTGATTTGCTCCTGAGTGGCAATCGGATTGGTGGAGGCGAATACGCTGAATGTCAGCTTCGGATTGGTGGACACAACCTGCAATTCGAACACGTTGCCGCTTTTGAGCTGGCCGGGTAAACGCATTTGCATCGACTGCCCGGCGACCTGCACCCTGAACAGCCCAGGGCTGACCTGCTCTTGTATGGTTGCCTGTATTCGTTGTCCGGGTTCAAGTTTGCTGACCGGATTGGCAGGCGCTTCAGCCACGATAATCGGTTTTCCCGATCGCTGAAGTGTTTGCAGGCTGTTGATCAGGTTGGAGGGTTGCATAAACCGGCCTTAAAATTAAGCTCTGTCACTGTTAATTGTTGAGCTTCGGGTAGGGTAGATAAAGCGCTAGCGCGTATCCACCACCAACCATCGTTTTTCGGTGGAAACGCTACGCTTTTTCCACCCTAGCAATAGCACGTAAATTCATTATGTTACGCAACACCAATCAGTAACGATGACATAGCCTAAAATTATGATGTCGCCCACTTCTCCCTTCGCTACATTGCCCCATAAGTCTTGCTCAGGCGTTGCTCCTGGCGATTGCTTTGCATGATACCTTGCAGTTGACTCATCCAGGTTGTTGTGCGATTGCGTATCTCGGCATCGTCAGCGAGAATTTTCCTGATGAGTCGAATTTTATGTTGCCGGGCTGTTTCGTCCAGCAAGGGGCCGGTATCAGCCGACTTCATGTGATCGACCTGGCGACTGCACTGCTGTTCAAGACCGACCAGTCTGTCCCACTCGCCTTCAGTCGCCGCCACACGCATTTGACCGGTCAGTGCGGAGAGCGATTCATAATTGCTGATGATCTGTTGGTTATTCACGGCTACCCTCTCGCGTAAACCAGTTGAGCCGGCTGGGCAGGTCGTGCAGATGGAATGACAGGCAATGCCGCAGGCTGGCGGATGCTTTCCCAGGCCTCTTTCAAGTCCGTCAGCAGGCGCGCCACTTCGTCCAGCGCTGCCATGTCGTTGTTCATGTTGGCGAGCAGCAGACGCGTGCTCATGTAATCGTACAAAGCAGACAGGTTGAGCGCCAGCGGGCCGCCCACTTCCTTGTTCAGGCTGGCATTCAGGCCGCTGTCTATGATCAGGATGGCATGGGAAACGGCTTTGCCTTTTGCGGCAATGTCTTTGCGCAAGATGCCGTTTTTTGCGTTGGCAATCGCCAAAAGCGCACCCTGATACAGCATGGAAATCAGCTTGTGCGGATCAGCCGCCGTGACACCCGATTCGACGCCGACCTTGTTATATGCATTGATTGCGGCTTTTGCGTTCATGATGTTTTCCCCGTGTTATGGCTTGCTTGCGAGTTGCTGGGTCAGGAAAGTGCTGGTGGTGTTCATGCTGGCGAGCATTTGATCCAGTGCGGTAAATTGTGCACGGTAACGCGCCTCGATACCGATCAGCCGCTGTTGCATCGTGGCGCGGCGACCGGCCAGACTCTTGATGGAACTGTTGATTTCATCGGTGCTTGAAGTAAGCGAGCCGTCGCTGGCCAGCACCGTGCTGGAAAAAATGTTCAGTGTGTAGGCATAGCCCTGGGTATAGCTGACCGTGCCGCGACTGCCCAGTGAACCGCCGTTAATCAGCACGGACAAGCCCAGCGCATCGTTGTCGGCTGCCGTAAGTGTTTGTCCGCTGCCGGTTGCGTTTACGCCATTGATGGTGCCGGTTATATCCACTCCTGCGGTCGAAATTGCGGCGCCAAAAATATTGTTCAGACCATTGCCTGAGGTGGCGACCACGCTGGATAGCGCGCCATAACTGTTCGACGTAACAGAAATTTTTCCGGCATTGAGCGAGGCTGAAACGGATATGCCCGCACTCGATAAAGCCGTTGCACCGTTGATTTTGGATTGCACCTCGGCAGCCAGTTCCAGCGCGCTGGCGTAGGTTTTTGACGTCAGCGTAATCGTGGCGTTGACCCCGTTGACGTTCATCGCCAGCGTGTCGTTTGTGGCATCAATGGTCAGGCTGGGCGCGGCGGTTCCGGTCTCGTTGCCCTGGGTGGCGATTTGCGTAACACTCACCGCATAGCTGCCCGGTTTGGTATTGGCACCAAACGAGTTGTATGTCACCAGACTGTCCGAAGCTTTGCCGGTAGAGGCGAACAGGCCCGCAAAATCGCTGAAATTGCTCTGCACGGCGGAGTTCAATTTGCTGCTGTTGACGGCCAGTGAACCATCACGCTGGAAGGTCACACCGATTTGTGACAGGCTGGTCAACGCTCCTGCACCGGGGGTGTTCAATATGTCGCGCAATTTGGTTTGCAGGTTGCGTATCGTGGCATCACCCTGCAAAGTGGCGCCCTTTTTGGTGGCGGCATTATAGGAAGATAGATCCGTCAGGGTCTTGCTCAGTTCGTTGTAGGCAGCTACAAAATCATTTACAGCTTTGCCGGCCGCAGCGGTATCCTGAGCGACGGTCAATGTGATCGGCGTTGTGGTCAATTTGCTCAGGTTGAGCGTGACACCGGAAATAACATCCGACACGGTGTTTGAAGTCTTGCTGATGGCGATACCGTTTACCTTCAAATCTGCATTATGCGCGGTGACGGATTCGGACAGGTTCTGACCGAGCGCTCCGGTCGCGGCCCCGGCAGTCGGGTCGTTTGCCAGCAAGCCGCTCACAGCGGCATCGCCGACCGCAGAAATTTTCAGGCTGTTGGCAGCGCCCATGTTGTTTGAACTCAGCACCAGACGGTAGGGCGATGCGCTGCCGTCATTGATGATGCTGGCGGTCACGCCTATCCCGGCGGCATTGATTGCATCGCGCATGCCTTGCAGCGAGTTGTTGCTGCTGTCCAGGGTGACTGTCTTGACCCCGCCCCCGGCGGTGTTAAAGGTTGCACCGGCGTCATATTTGCCGTTGGTCAAGGCGCCGGTGATGGTGCCGAAATCAAACGACAGGGTGGTGGTCGCCCCCGTGCCGATGGCAGTGCTCACACTGCTCTGACCTGCGGCGACCAGCTTCTGCGACTGAGCCAGACTGGTTACCTCAAGCGAATAACTTCCCGGCAGGGCGCTGGTCAGGGCGGTAGCCGAAACCATGCTGCTGTCGGAGGAAGTGGCGGTCACAGTCTGGAAGCTGCTGGCATTGCTCAGGGCGCGCATCGTGCTCTGAAAACTGGCAACGGCGCCCTTGATCGAGCCGAAGGCAGAAAGTTTCGCCTGATAACTGGCTTCCTGTTTATCCAGTTTGGCAATTGGCTGCTGCTCAACCGTCATCAACTGGCTGACCAGCGCATTGACATCGAGGCCGCTGGTGACTGCCGAACTAACGCCTGTAGTGGTTGCCATGATGTCTCTATGCTTTTTGATTCAGCAATAAGCCTTGCTGAAATTGATCTATGGAACGCGATATGGACAAGGCCGCATCGGTGGGAAACTGGCGGATTATCTCGCCGGTTTGGGTGTCGATCAGTTTAAGCACGGCTTTCTGGCTGCTGGCATCCACATTGAACTGAATATTGATATTGGACTTGAGCAGTACCGTATTGATGTGATCCAGTGATTTTTGTAACTGGGGATCAGTGGGCTTGCTCTCTGCCGGTTTGGCTGGCGCACTCGGTTTTTCCGGCTGTCTGTCCGGGGCGACAACAGGCGTGCCGACAACAGGCGCACTGTTTGTGGCTGATCCCGATGCGTCACCTGGCAACCTTACGGCTTGAACCATGGAGCTGGTATTCTGGATAAGCATTTTGCCTCTCCTCTAATCTGAAAAATCCCGACCGGTATTTTATGCAAATGCCGGTCGGGAGGTTGTCGCTTTAAGTTTAACGCAACAGTGTCATCACCTGACTAGGCAACTGGTTCGCCTGTGCCAACATCGCGGTACCGGCTTGTTGCAGGATTTGTGCACGAGACAGGGAAGCGGTCTCTGCGGCAAAGTCGGTATCCTGAATCCGGCTGCGTGAGGCAGTCAGGTTTTCCGAGGTGGTTTGCAGGCTGGACACCACCGAAGCGAAACGGTTTTGATACGCACCCAGTGAAGCGCGTGAGGTGTTCACCGTAGCCAGTGCACCGTCAATCGCAGACAGGGCTGATGTCGCGCCTGCCGCAGTGGAGATGTTGATGGCCGAGATGGACGAGACCGACGATACGGTAGTAGCCGCAGTGGTGGCTGCGGTAAACCCGCCACTCGCTACCGCGCCGCCGCTCAGTACGATGCCCGCTGCGTTATTACTATTGAGTGTAACTGTCCCTTTTGTGGTTGCAGCGCCAGTCAATCCAGAATTTGCAGCCGTAAATCCAGCTCCGAGAGCAACATCACGACCATCGGCTGCGGACAATGTAACGGCACCGGTGGTTACATTTGCTGTTGCCGTTACACCGGATTGGCTCGAAACCAGGTTGATTGCAGCCGCAGTATTTGCACCTTGACCGATGGCATCGGCACCAGCAGCAATGTTGCCAACTTGAATACCATTGACGGTAAGCGTCGCGCCAGTGGCGACTGCTGCAAATGCAGTGGATGCTGCCCCAACTACGCTAGTTGCATTGGCCGTGGCAGTGACACCGGAACTACCGGAAATGGCATTGATGGCGACGGCGATTTGTTTTGCGCTGGCGGCAGAATCGCCGGGCAATGCACCCACGTTTGAAGCGCCGACCTGAAAGCCGTTCAGGGTTACATCACCGGCAGCCAGTGCGGTTGTGACGGCGGTTCCTGTAACAGTCGCGGATGTGGTTGCGCCGACTCCACCCAGTTGTGAGATGCGGGCGCTGGCGATGGAGGCGATCTGGACGCTGTCGTTGGCGGTGGCATTAGCGCCGACCTGGAAGTTTTGTGCGGTGAACGAACCGTCCAGCAACTTGACGCCGTTGAACGAGGAGCTTTGCGAGACACGGTCGATTTCCTGGGCCAGTGATTGCACTTCGGCATTCAGTGCGGCGCGGTCAGAGGCGGAATTGGTGGCGTTGGCCGATTGAACGGACAGGTCACGCATACGTTGCAGGTTGTTGCTGATCTGGGTCAAATCGCCTTCAGCGGTTTGTGCCAGAGAGATGCCGTCATTGGCGTTACGGATGGCCTGATTGGAACCGGCGATCTGCGAAGACATACGGCTGGAAATGGCCAGTCCCGCTGCATCGTCCTTGGCGCTGTTAATGCGCATCCCGGAAGACAAGCGCTGCAACGCATCGCTTTGCGCTGTTTGCGAGGTATTCAGGTTGCGTTGTGCGTTCAGGGACGCCATGTTGGTATTGATAAATGAGGGCATTTTAATTCTCCTTTAACTGAATAAGAGGTCGGCTTGATCGCCGTTTACTTTGGTTTGCCATTTGCTGCTGGCTTATCAACCGCCGTTAGTCCAGTTATCGGTGCGGGGTGAAAATACTTTAGGATTTTTTTCAAAATAGCCAATCAGTCAGGATAAAACGTGTGTAGGGGAGTATGGCAATACGCCCGATGCCACAGCATTATTTTGCTGTCACCACGCGGTTTTTTCCGGTTCGTTTGGCTTGATACATTGCCCGGTCGGCACGCGCTATCACCTCGTCCTGTGGCTCTTCCTCAGCGCGTTGGGCCACGCCGGCACTGAAGGTCACCAGTATGCGGTCATTTTCATGCAGGAAGAATTGTTTGGTCAGTTCGCGTTGCAGGCGTTCGACCGTGCTTGCGGCTTCTTCCAGGCCAACGTCGGGCAGTATGATGACAAATTCTTCACCGCCGTAGCGGGCGACGGAGTCCGAGGGGCGCAGCGCTTCCTTAATTACGTTGCACAGATGGACGAGGGCCTGATCACCCACCTGATGTCCCATGGTGTCGTTCAGGCGTTTGAAGTCGTCAATATCGAGCAGCGCGATGCATAGCGGATCGTGGCTGCGATCAACGCGCTTGCTCTCGCGGTCAAACGCCGCATCAAGCCCGCGACGGTTCAATGCGCCGGTCAATTGGTCCTGATGCACCATTTCGCTGACTGCGGACAGTTCTTTTTCCAGTATTGATATTTTTGCTTCCGCGCTCTCGACCTGTTTGCGCGAATCGAGCAATTCTTCGTGAGAGCGCAAGGCGCTGGCTTGAATGACGCGCGTGTCCTGCATGATGTCATCGAGCAAGTGGCTGAGTTCATTGAGATTGTTCGACTGGGCGATTTTCTGGCTGTAGCCCTCAATCTTGTGGTGATAGTCACCTGTGCTGGTCGTGATGGTGCCCAGGCGGTCAATAAAGGTGGACATCAGGCTCTTGAGGGTGAATTTGGCATCGGTGAGGCTTTTCTTGAGCAGGCCTTGTTTGATGATCGCTTCGCGCAGGCTGCGTTCAGCATCTGCGATGATGTGTTTATCAATCGGGTTGCCGATGATTTCGTGCAAGGTGTTGATTTGTCCGTGCAGCCACTCTTCGTCCTCGACCATTTCGCCGACGTTTTCAACCAGCAGACGCAACAGACGCACCAGGCCTTCCTGTATCTTGGTCTTGTCCCCGCCGCGCAATTCGACCTTGAGCCAGAAATGCCGCAGTTGCTTGGCCAGTAATGTAACCTGATCATGTGTCTTGATTTCACGCACTTGTGCGCTGAGTTTGTTGACCTCATCCGTCAATTCCGGTTGGGCGCTGATGGTGCTTTCCAGTGTTTGCGCCAGTAATTCGGCAAGCTTGCTGAGCATTTCGGCCGCATTCGCATCCGTATTGGCGAGTGGTGCGGTGATGACGGCGGCGGGCATCGCTGCCGTCGGCGTAGCGGCGGGTGCGGCTGTGTCGGGCAGGGCAGGGGCGTTTTCGACGAGGTTGGCCGTGGTGGGAGATTCGGACCAGGAGCGAACCAGGTTTCCCAGTTTTTCGAATAAGGTTTCAGGGGTGGCAGAGAACCGCGCCAATACTGTTTCCAGACCTTCTTTCTTTCGTGAGACGGTCAAGCCTTTGTGGGGGATGTCGAGTTGGCGCAGCATATCCCGGATTAAAACAGACCAGGATTGAACTGCGGTGTTTTCCTGCATGGTCCTGGGCAGAACTTTCTCGATTTCCTTGAAACATTGCTCCCATTTTTCCTCATTCAGCATTTTTTTTATTGCGATGCCGGTGGAGGCGGATTTATCCGACTGAAGTAAATATTCGGCCATGTTGCGTAATACTTTTTCAGCGCCGTTATTTTCCGCCGTGGGCGCGCCGCTGATTTCGGCGTAAATTTTTGCGTAATTATCCGGCGTTGGCAGGAGTCTGCGTTGGGCCAACATTTTCAGTGTTTCACGCGCAAGTTCTGACGGATTGGTGTTGTTCATGGGTCAATCTTCAATAAGTTGGTTAACTTGAAGTTCGTACGGCGATTCGTTTCCCCCTCGTATGCTTGCGGGACAACCGGCGACTTTGCCATCGTCTTTTGACGGCTTAGTCGAATGGCCGACAGTTCCGCCAGAGGGTTGTGGCGAGGGGAGATGGGCCTGGTATTTTAATCAGGCATGGCCATTTCCCCAGCGCCGTTTGACTGCGGTAATTATCGTTCATGTTCACGCCGGTGATGCGGTAAATAGCGTCAATAAAGGGTGTCATTTTAATCCTGCGACTCGACCAGATGATGTGTGATGGCGTAGTGAATGGCCTCGGAATTGTTGGTAAAACCCATCTTTGCCAGCATGCGGCTGCGATAGACGCTCACGGTCTTGGGGCTGAGCGACATGATTTCGGAAATGATACTCAGGGATTTTCCCGATGCCATCAGACACAGTGTTTGATATTCCCGGTTGGACAGGCTTTGGTGCATCAATTCCTGTGATTCGCCGATCAGGTTATTTAAAAGCTGTTCCGCCAGCGTTTCGCTGATGTATTTTTTCCCGCTGAGGACCTGACGGATGGCCTTGATCAGTACATCCGATGCGCTCTGTTTGTTGATGTAGCCCATGGCTCCTGCCTTGAGCGCGCGCACACCGTACTGATCTTCGGGATACATGCTCAGTACGATGATTTTGAGGTCGGCCTGTTCAGACTTGAATTGTTTGAGTATCTCAATGCCGTGCTTGTCCGGCAGGTTGATGTCCAATAATATCAAGTCGAAATGCTGGGTGCGCGCCATGCTTACAGCCTGTGCCCCGGTCGCGGCTTCGCCCGTGACCTTCAGGTCCGGGCTGTCTTCGAGCAGTTGCTTCAACCCCTTGCGGATCAAGGCGTGATCGTCGACGACGAGAATGTTGATCATTAAGACACCTGAAAAAGTACTTGTTGGAATTAAGGCGGGACACGACAGACTGCCGACCTGAATTTTTCTAACAGGGTGTGAATAATACAGTAACCACTTCAGATAATTGCCGTTATCTGAAAGCAGGCCCGCAAAAAACACATGTTGATATTGGCTAAGCCGTTAGTTTTACTTCAGAACAACGCCGATTTTCCTCTGTTGCAGATTTTACGGTCCGTGCAGTGTAGTCTGAGCGACTTCAGGGCGGAGCAATTGCGGATTCGCGTTACGCCAGCTACATTACACACCCTGAATACACTGCCTGTTGCCGCGCATCGTGAGTTTTGATTGAATGACATGAAGACAATGGAAATGTTGGGCAAGTATAAGATCGTCGGAGAGTTGGGCCGGGGAGCGATGGGTATCGTTTATGAGGCGTTTGATCCGCAGATTGAACGCACTGTCGCCATCAAAACAATACTGAAGTCGGCAATTCATGCGAATGAAGCGGAAGACATCTTTGGCCGCTTTCGCCGGGAGGCGCGCGCGGCCGGCCGGCTTTCACATCCCAAGATCGTTTCCATTTACGAGTACGGCGAGAACGATGAGATGGCCTACATCGTGATGGAACTTGTTCGCGGCAAGGAATTGACCGAATACTTCGAACACGGGAAGCGCATATCAATACACGATGGTTTACTCATTGTGATGCAGATTCTCGATGCGCTCGATTATTTGCACGCGCACGGCATTGTGCATCGCGACATAAAACCGGCCAATATTCTGATTACGGCTGATGCGCAGATCAAGATCGCGGATTTTGGCATTGCCAAGATTGATACATCTGCCCACACCCAGGTTGGTGTTGTGCTGGGAACCCCTACCTATATGGCGCCGGAGCAATTCATGGGGCATGAGGTGGATTATCGTGCAGATATTTATGCGGTCGGCGTCATCCTGTATTTGTTTCTGACTGGCGAACGACCCTTTGTCGGCAGCGTGATTACCATCATGCACCAGGCTGTCCATCGAGAAATCATGCCGCCGTCTCAACTCAATCCCGATGTGAGTAAACAACTCGACGCGGTGGTACACAAGGCGATGGCCAAGCGACCTGAAGATCGTTTTCAGAGTGCGGCAGAATTTTTGAAAGCGCTAAAAATAGCCGTTGAGGCATCCTCAGGGTCGAGTCATTCGGCAGGCGATGCGGAAGTCACGCAGAGCGGTTCCTATAAGGCGTTCCTTCCCGATGAAACCCTTGAGCTGCCAAGCAGTACCAATTTGACAGAGTCGCGGCGTGCGGCTGATATCGAGTACTGGCAGCAAGTCACCACGAGTAAAAACCCGGCAGACTTCAGTCGTTATTTACAAAAATTCCCCAAGGGAGGTTTCGCGGAGTTGGCGCGATTGCGTATCCAGTCATTGGAAAAGGCTGCGGCGCAAAGCCGGGCGGCGGAAGAGCTAGCCCGTATCAGGCGTGAAGCGTCGGCAGAGGCCGAAGCCAGGTTGCATAGAGAGGCGGCGGAAAGGGCGCTTTGGGTACGCAAGCTGGCTGAGATAAAAAATGAGGCAGAAGAAGCCAGAGCAGTCGAAGCGACCAAACGTGAAAAAGAAGCCGAAGAACAAGCAAGGCGCGCCAAAGAGCTATCGGCATCCATGTCCGAACGTGCCAGAAAGTTTGCAGAAGTTGTTTCCGAAAGGGAAGCTGCTACCGCTGCCGAACGCAGGATGAAAATGGAGGCTAAACGCCAGTTGAGAGAAGAGGTGCAGCGCAAAAAACAAGCGAAAATGCAGCTGTTGTCAGCAAGAGACGGGTTCGACGGCAAGGCCGAAGCGGATGCCGGGGAGCAACGTCAGCGTGTGGCGGCAGAGTGGGCCGCACGCAACAAGGAAGTCGCCGAAGCAAAAGCACGGGCTGAGACGGCCGACCGGCTCAGAAGAGAAGCGGATGAACGTACCCTGCGTGAACATCGGCGAACCAGAATCCTGATGGTGGTGGTAGGAACGGTTCTGTCATTGTTGTTGGTTGGAATATTGTTTGCACTGATTCCGGCTTCAAAATAATTGCTGAGCTAAGCGGCCAGCCCTGCATAGATATTTTGCACATCATCATCTGCATCAATTGCTTCCAGAAACGCTTCAACTTCTGCGCGCTCGGCATCGTTCAGCACCACGGAGTTTTTTGGCCGGTAGCCTAATTGCGCAGACCGCACTGTAAATCGGTACGCGGGTAGCGCGCGGCAGACCGCATCCAAATCGGTTGAGTCAGTTAAAAATAGCGTTGTGCCGTTATCGCCGACTTCAAAATCCTGTGCGCCAGCCTCAATGGCTGCAAGCTCTGCGTCCGCCTCTGCGGTATCGGGGCTCGCCTCTATCATCCCCAGATAGTCGAAATCCCATGAAACTGAACCCGATGCGCCCAGTTGTCCCTTGCGAAATAACACGCGAATATTTGGGTAAGTGCGGTTAGCGTTGTCCGTCAGGCATTCGACGATTATGGGTACTCTATGCGGCGCAAAACCTTCGTAGGTAAGACGTTCCAGAGTCATGCCTTCGTCCAGCAGGCCTGCACCCTTTTTGATGGCGCGTTCCAGTGTTTCGCGGGGCATGGATGCTTTTTTGGCTTGCTCAACCACCAGGCGCAAACGCGGATTCATGTCCGGGTCGGCGCCGGCACGCGCCGCAACCATGATTTCCTTGGACAGCTTGCCGAAAATTCGACCCTTTTCGTTAGCTGCGATTTCTTTGTGCCTGGCTTTCCACTGTGCGCCCATATCTGCTCTCTTGTTTTTTGGAAATTTACAATACCCATTGGGGGTAACTTCTGGCGCGCATCATGCCTCAAGTGCAGGCAGGTATCAATCGCGAATGCTAACCACACCCAATTCGTACTCTCAATCTGGCCTCGTTTTTTTTAGTCAGTTGCGCTAGAATCGCGCCACTTTTTAAGTTGGATATATATCGTGGCACTCATAGTACAAAAGTACGGCGGTACATCTGTCGGCAGCACAGAACGCATTAAGAATGTGGCGAAACGCGTTGCGAAATTTAAGGCCGGGGGGCATCAGGTGGTGGTGGTGCTCTCAGCAATGAGCGGTGAAACCAACCGCCTGATCGGGCTTGCCCGCGAAATCCAGGAAACCCCTGATCCGCGCGAACTTGATGCCATCATCTCCACCGGCGAACAAGTCACCATCGGCTTGTTGGCGATGGCGCTCAAGGAATTAGGGCTGAAGGCGAAGAGTTACACAGGCGGGCAGGCCAAGATATTGACTGACAGCGCGTTTACCAAAGCGCGGATTATCAGCATAGATGAGCAAAGCATTCATTCCGATCTTGAAAACAACTATGTCGTAGTGCTGGCCGGTTTTCAGGGGGCGGACAAGGATGGCAATATCACCACGTTGGGGCGTGGCGGTTCAGATACCACGGGCGTTGCGATCGCTGCGGCGCTGAAGGCCGACGAGTGCCAGATTTATACCGATGTGGATGGCGTTTATACCACTGACCCGCGCGTGGTTCCCGAGGCGCGTCGTCTGAAGAGCATTACTTTCGAGGAAATGCTGGAAATGGCCAGCCTGGGTTCCAAAGTGCTGCAAATTCGTTCAGTGGAGTTTGCCGGCAAGTACAAAGTCAAGCTGCGCGTGCTGTCCAGCTTTGAGGAAGAAGGCGAAGGCACACTGATTACTTTTGAGGATGAAGACAAAATGGAACAAGCCATTATTTCCGGGATTGCGTTTAATCGTGACGAAGCTAAAGTTAATGTATTGGGTGTGCCGGACAAGCCCGGAATTGCCTATCAAATCCTGGGGCCGGTTTCTGACGCCAATATCGACGTAGACATGATTATTCAGAATGTCGGCGTGGATGGTACGACAGACTTCTCCTTTACCGTACATCGCAACGAATTCAGCAAGACGATGGATATACTCAACAATGAGGTTTTGCCACATATTGGCGCGCGTAAAGTGATTGGCGACAATAAGGCAGCCAAGGTCTCCGTGGTTGGCGTTGGCATGCGCTCGCATGTTGGGATTGCCAGCAAAATGTTCCGCACTCTGGCGGAAGAGGGAATCAATATTCAAATGATTTCCACTTCAGAAATCAAAATTTCTGTGGTGATTGATGAGAAGTATCTGGAGCTGGCCGTGCGCGTTTTGCACAAGGCATTCGATCTCGATCAGGAAGATGCATAAATTGCAGAAATAAATTGACAGGCAGAGTCTATCGCCTTAATATGCGCGGCCTTCGGAGAGGTGGCCGAGTGGTCGAAGGCACTCCCCTGCTAAGGGAGCATTCGGGGATAACCTGAATCGAGGGTTCGAATCCCTCCTTCTCCGCCAAGGTAACATGTGTTAGAATTATCACTGTATTAGCTTTACTTTGCGCCCGTAGCTCAGATGGATAGAGTACTTGGCTACGAACCAAGGGGTCGGGCGTTCGAATCGCTCCGGGCGCACCATATTCGGATGTAAAATCAATGGGTTAGCATAGAAATATGCTAGCCCATTTTTTCGTTTGTACTATTCAACCCACTCCACTACGCAGTTTGCGACCGCCTGTCGTTTTTTCAATCCCCGCACGCTGGGATTGAAAACCCGAATTTTAAAGGCATCCTCGGCTTCGCATCGGCAGAGCCGCCTCCGCGCCTTGATAAAAACTTGCCTACTACGGTTTTGAATACCAATGCTGTGGTTTTCTCGCAGCCTTCTTTTTTGTTGGCACAACATCTGGTAATTGAGATTTTGCTAGCTCATCATCACGAATGTGGTGACGAGTCCAGTTAGCTAGTTTTTCCAGTTCGGTGTTGCCGCGCCTATGGCGATTTGTATCAGGCTCGTATAGTGGTGCTACGATTCCGACGATGCACTCTGGAAAATCTTCTTGAATAGCTTTAACCGCTGGCACAAGGTCGGAATCATTTGAGCAGATAATCACGATATTAGCTTTGCCTTGTGCAACATCGCGATAAATTGAAAGAGCGATGTTCACATCCGTTTGTTTCTCTTCGATACGCCAAACTGAAAGGCGATCATTTTTGTCTGGCGGCTCGCGATAAGTCATTAACCTCGCTTCTTCCACAGTGTGGTAGCCGGTAATGATCTGAATCTCGTTGGGATACTTGGCTTTTAGGGCGCGGTGGTATTCATTCTGCGCAGTAACTGAATCAGTGCCGTGAGAAGCAAACTTACCCATTGCAGGGGCAGTGAAAAACTTTACGACATCGAGAGGAATATCCGGCAGTTGTGGTTTCAATATTTGATCACGGAAAAGCGCAACCAGGTCCAGCCACTTATAGTCCGTTCCGCGCAGACGACTGTAGTACAGGTTATAGCCGTCAATGTAGGCGATGGCACGTTGCGTTGTCATGGAATCCCATAGTAAAAATGACAAAGCCGCCTTACGGCGGCTTCATCGCCCCAGTTGTGCATCGGTAAGCCGACTTCAATAGGGGAGAGTTGTGAATAAATTATATGTATTAACAATGGCAGTGTCAATTTTTGTTTGCGAACTGGATATGCATTACCTGCTGATCATCGGGCAATATTTTGATTGTCACGATGATTGGACGAGACTAATTCTGTTCTGTTGCGATGGCATATGGAAGAAAAAGTGCCTGGAGAAATTGAATAGGTTGGGCGAAAATTCTGTACTATTGGAATAACTGATAATCAATAAAATCAATGGGTTAAGTTGGCGTAATTAATCAAAATGTAGTACATAACGCGTTGCGTAACATGATGTTTTTAAAGGATAAATGTTGATTTTGTATGGTAGGCTACGAACCAAGGGGTCGGGCGTTCGAATCGCTCCGGGCGCACCATATTCGGATGTAAAATCAATGGGTTAGATCTTAAGTGATCTAGCCCATTTTTCTTTTGAAGGAACTTTGAAGGGCCCCAGCTTTTTCCCGGAACAGCTAGACCGCATCACCCATCACTGCGAAATCCTTGAAACTGGCAACGATTCTTACCGCTTTAAACAGCGCAAAAATCGCCCTCAACTAGCCAAAAAAGTGGAAACTATTGGACGCTGTTTCCACCCCTAATCTGGAAAGTATTGCACGCTGTTTGACATCCCTGAGCCTATGGTCGCTGTGTATCCCATAGCGGCCATAGGTCCATCTTTACGCCACCGGCTGCTATGGCCGATTACCTGTCTTTCACCGTTAACGGTATGATTGACCGAACGGCCTCGGCAACAACCCATCGCGACGGTCCGCAATCCGGCAAGCCAAGTCTCGCCACATTTTTTCGGGCACCTTATCGTTTAGTTTTGGATTTTTCGAACGGATAAATTGCTATGCAATTTTAGAACAGCAGTGATATTATGAATCATGTCTGAAATTAAAGTTGCTGATGATTCATGGTCATTATCCCTGAAAAAAGGGAATGGCGTTTTGCGTCGTGAGGTTTGGGAAGATGAGCAGGGTAGGATTGTTCGCTACAATTTAGCATATATCAATCGGACTGTATTCCAAGGCGATAACGGGCGTGTGGTGGGGTACGATAATGCGCATGGCTTTCATCACAGGCATTTTATGGGGGTGGTCGAGCCGATTGATTTTACGACCTTTGAAGATATTGAAGACCGATTTCAAGTTGACTGGGTGGTATTTAGGAGTAAGAAATGAAAACTACAATTCAAGTAGCAAGCACGGACGATTTTTTCAAGCGTGGCAAGGAAATCGCCAAGCTGGCAGATCAAGGTAAACACATCGCTCGTGAACGCATTATTTCTTTTGAAGATCCTGAAGATCTGGCGCGATTGATTACTACTGCCAAGCTTGTGCTGTTTCGTGAGGTGAGGGCGTGTTCAGGTTCAATCACCGATTTGTCGCAACGATTGCATCGAGATCGCAGTGCGGTTAAGCGAGATATTGATGAGTTGGAACGAATCGGTTTGGTTGAAGTTGAAGATATGCCATTCCCTGGACATGGTCGGCGAAAAGAGGTACGTGCCGTAGCTGAGCAGGTGCTACTAGCGATGTAATGCTTCTCCTTCTTCGGAAAACTGAAGGGGATTTGAAGGAGTTGAGGTGTTAAGAACACTGAAATACAGTGGTTGAAGGGGATGTGGGGTTTGGTTATAAATCAAATTAAATCAATATGTTACATATTTCTCTGCGAACTACGAACCAAGGGGTCGGGCGTTCGAATCGCTCCGGGCGCACCATATTCTGATGTGATATCAAAGGGTTAGGCAGAAATGCTTAATCCTTTTTTATTTACTGTCACCGAAACGTCACTTAAAGCCTGACGACGATTTACATAGTCCGCCAGATGCACCGTTGATAAGTGAGCATGCCGCCTCACCATCTCAGCACTCTCCCAACCGCCCAGTTCTTGCAGCACATTAAGAGGTGTACCGTCCTGCGCATGCCAGCTTGCCCATGTATGACGCAAATCATGCCAGCGGAAATTTCTTAATCCAACCGATGTACATGAAGTGCGCCACGTTTTGGTTGCCGTCTGTACAGCCGGCTTACCTTCAAAAACAAATACGTATTTCTCGTTTCTACCTTTCCATGTAAGGAAAATCATCTGACACAGTGATCCTTTTTAATTGACAACCAGCAGGATGAAACTGAGTAATTTTTTGCTATGGCAATTTATGACATAAACTGCCATACTTCAACTTTTGGTCTTTGGAGAGTTTGCTATGTCGATGAATGTATCTTTACCAGCAGAATTGGAATCCCGTGTTCGCCAGCGCGTCGAGTCTGGTATGTATGGCTCGGCAAGTGAGGTCATTCGCGAGGCATTACGTTTATTTGAAGCCTATGAACAGGTAAAAACCTCTAAACTTGACAGCTTGCGGCAAGATATTGCCAAAGGCCTGAGTGATGTAACAAATGACCGTACAAGAGAAGTTGATTTTGAAAGTTTGAAGCGGCAGGGACGGCAGATTTTGCAGACGCGCAAGGTTGCTGCCTGATGACTGTCATTCGTTTTACCAGATCGGCTGAAACCGATTTGTTGGAACTTTGGCTCAATATCGCTGAAGAAAATCTCGTGGCAGCGGACGAGTCGCTGGATGTAATTCAAGCCGATGTATCAATTTTGAGCAGCCAGCCAGAGCTGGGTAGAGCACGTCCCGAGTTGGCAGATGGTCTACGCAGTTTTCCGACCCGCACGCGATACATCATTTTTTACATGCCTTGTGACGATCATCTGCTGGTTGTGCGCGTTCTGCATCATGCGCGAGATATTGACGCAGAATATTTTTCCTAAGTAACGGAAATTTGCACCTCCCATTGCCCAGATTTATCGCTCCTGGCGCACCATATTCTGATGTAATATCAAATTGTTAGTCAGAAATGTTTAATACTTTTTTATTTACTGTCACCGAAACGTCACTTAAAGCCTGACGACGATTTACATAGTCCGCCAGATGCACCGTTGATAAGTGAGCATGCCGCCTCACCATCTCAGCACTCTCCCAACCGCCCAGTTCTTGCAGCACATTAAGAGATTTACGCACTGCCAATCTTGACCGTATTCGCTCCCAGTTCTCCATTGTGCTGGGACGCACCGTGCAGGAACTCAATAACGTACCTTGCATCGAGTTGGATGAAGCAGGCATACCAAGCAGCAAGTCATGGTCTCGCGCTCGTTTGGTGCGTGTGTAACGAGCCTGGCCGACCTATCCGAGTCTGTGGCTTACTACGCCACCAGCTGGGTGTTGCGTAGTTTCGCCGGTTATTTCTGAATGTGCGCCAACAGGATGGTGACTACCTTCGGTACTTGCGAATCAAACCGGTCAGCACGCCGAATATTTCCAACTTGCCGTGCGGACGGATGACAGGGTAGGCCGGATTGGCGGGGCGCAGAATGAACTCACCATTTTCCCTGTCCAGCGTCTTTAGGGTGAAGTTGTCGTCCACGATTGCGACCACGATGTCGCCGATATTGGCGGTCATGCGTTTTTCCACTACGGCGACATCGCCATCGTGGATGCCGACATCTATCATCGAATCACCTTTTACCGTGATGAGTGTGGTCTTGGACGGCGTGTCTATCAACATCTCGTCGATGATGAAAAACTCGCCTTGGGTTTCCGTCACGGAAACCGGCATGCCTGCCTGAACCGAAGATTCGGCCAGCGGACGGGCGAAAAACTGCCGGGTGGGTATCCATGCACCATCCGGGGTGCGCTCGATGAAGCCGGCTTTGCCCAGACGGGTCAGGATGGTTTTCACCCAGGATTTGGAGGCGATGCCGAAAACATCGCACAGCCTGGTGTAGGAGGGAATGCTCTTCCAGTCGGCGTAGTAGTCCTGGAGCCTGCTCAGATACTCGGTGTCTTTCGGATTGAAGTCAGTCATGATAATGCCATACAGAACGAATGTGCTGTGCACTATAAAGAACGCTCGTTCTGCTGTCAATGAGATGGGTTAAAAGGTTGAGAATGACGATAACCGGACGCTCAAGATAGGTTAGAATCCCCGTCGGTGTCGTTCTCCTGTGCTGATGCCTGCCAGTTACCAGGGTGTCGCAGGTTTAACAGGGTAGGGGCGCAGGGTGAATGATCACTGTGTATTATTGGTATGTTGAAAACTTCAATTTTTAAATCAATGAGTTACGGGCGAAATTCTATTGACCCCAAGAGAAGTCATGGTTTTAACGATTTAATGGGGTTGTAGATGGGCAATGCGCGTACGTCAACCGGTATTACATTTTCCGTCTGGAAAGCACTTTTCTTGCGTGAGGCGGTCAGCCGTTTGTCGGCGGGCCGTGCAGCATGGTTGTGGCTGTTGCTGGATCCATTGATCCAGATTGTGTTTTTGCTGTTTATTTTTACCATTATTCGCATGCGTACGGTGGGCGGGATCGAAACTATTGTCTGGCTGATGGTTGGGATGCTTGCGTTTTTAATGTTCAGGCGTACCGCTACGCAAGCTCAAAATGCCGTGGGATCCAATCAGGGGCTTTTTACCTACCGGCAGGTCAAGCCGGTTGATACCGTCCTGGTGCGTGCTGCTTTGGAGGGATTTCTCACCATACTGGTCGCCATCATTCTGTTCGGTGGCGCCATTTTATTTGGCATTGGTGTTGTGCCGGAAGATCCTTTATTCGTGCTGGAGGCTTTTTTCGGGTTGTGGCTGCTGGGTCTGGGATTCGGATTGATGGCTTCGGTAGCTGGTGAGTTGATACCTGAACTGGGTAAAGTTATCGGTTTTGTGATGACCCCTCTGTATTTTGCTTCCGGTGTTCTCATCCCCATCGCCAGTGTGCCGCAACCTTATCGAGACTGGTTGTTGCTCAATCCCGTTGCGCATGGGCTAGATGCTGCACGGTTGGGATTTTCGCCTTACTACCATGCCGTTCCCGAACTTAGCATTACTTATCTTTATATTTTTTCTCTGGTGCTGATATTTTTCGGGTTGGCCTTGCACATCCGTTTTGCAACAAGGCTGGTTACGCAATGATTATCGTTGACGATGTTTACAAGCGTTATCAGACCGACCATGGGCTGGGGAAATGGGTCTTGCAGGGGGTTTCCTTCACTATTCCGCCCAAACTTAATGTCGGGCTAGTTGGGAGTAACGGCGCGGGTAAATCTACCTTGTTGCGATTGATCGGCGGGGTTGATATTCCCAGCCGGGGGCGTGTTGAACGTCACTGTCGGGTCTCCTGGCCGATGGGTTTTGGAGGTGGTTTGCAGGGGGCGCTGACGGGTCGGCAAAATGCCAAGTTTGTCTGTCGCATCCACGGGCACGAGGACGATATTCCTGATCGTATCGCCTATATTCAGGAGTTTGCCGAGTTGGGCTCTGCTTTTGACGAGCCGGTAAAAACCTACTCGTCGGGAATGAAGTCGCGCTTACAGTTCGGTCTTTCGCTGGCTTTCGATTTTGATGTATATATCTCGGACGAAGTGACTGCGGCTGGCGATGCCGCTTTCAGGGCGAAAGCAGCATCAGCCTTCAAGAAGCTGGCTGACCATGCCAGTCTGATCATGGTTTCGCACGGTGAAGGCACTTTAAGGCAATTTTGTACTGCGGGTATCTGGCTTAATGAAGGCCAAGCCTATTGGTTCGATGATATCAATGACGCACTCAAAGAATACAAGAAGAGTCAGTTAAACCACCAGGTTGCGAATCTAATATCCCAACAAACGCCAGACAATCAGCTGCAAACCGCTTTGGAGATAGAAAAAATAAGGCAACGTCAGACGGCACTGGCTGCATTGGAAGAAGGCCGCATGGGCAAGCCTCAATTGGTCGATCACGAAGAGGGACTCCGAACTATTCAGGAGGCCCGAACCCTTGGCATGCAATTGGTCGGAATATGGCAGCTTGCCCAGCTCAAATATAAACTCAAACCGGACGTAACGCCGATGTT
This sequence comes from uncultured Gallionella sp., assembly GCA_964385275.1. Lineage (GTDB taxonomy): Bacteria > Pseudomonadota > Gammaproteobacteria > Burkholderiales > Gallionellaceae > Gallionella. Next base: position 178,339 of record CAYLOK010000002.1, read on the forward strand.
AAGCAAATTTTTCCCTGCACCCCACAATAAATACATCGACCTTTACGACTTGCATAGCCAGTGCGTCAAGGTGGAGAACGACGAATGATGCAACAGATTTTACCAGGCAAATACGCCATCGCGGTTTCAAGATTTACTGGCTGGGCGCAGGGTTGGTTGATGCCCGCGCTGTTGCGACGTCGTACCTTCGGGGCGGCTCTCGCCGTCTCATTGCTGGCGGTCATTTACTGGGGGCTGGTCGCGTCGGACAGGTATGTCTCTGAAGCGCACGTCATTATTCAGAAAACCGATCTTGCCAGCAGCCAGGCATCCGACTTTGGCAGTTTGCTCGGTAGTGTCGGCGGCAATCATGCTGATCAGCTGTTATTGCGCGATCATCTGCTTTCCGTCGATATGCTGAAGAAACTCGATGCCAAACTGAATCTGCGAGCGCATTACAGCGACTGGCGCCACGATCCTCTTTCGCGCATGTGGTTCGAAGATGCGCCGCTGGAGCAATTCCACCGTTACTTCCTTACGCGGGTCAGCGTTGAGTTCGACGATTACGCAGGTGTCCTGAACATCAAGACCCAAGGTTACGACCCTAAGATGGCTCAGGCGATCGCCGTTACGATGGTGGAGGAAGGCGAACGCCACATGAACTCTATGGCTCACAGCCTTGCGCGAGACCAGGTGGCGTTCCTTGAAAAACAGGTTAGTGACATGGGCGCGCGTACCATTCAGGCTCGTCAGGCAGCACTGAGCTATCAAAATAATAAGGGTCTGGTTTCTCCTCAAGGTACGGCGGAGAACCTCGCCGCCATCGTCAACCGCCTGGAAGCGCAGCTGTCCGAATTGCGAACTCGCCGCTCAGCCTTGCTGGGTTTTTTGACATCCGATAGCGCCAATATTATCGAACTCAACCAGCAGATTGATGCGGTGGAACAACAGATAGATCAGGAACAGGCGCGACTGGTCTCACCCGGCGGCAAGAAGTTGAACAGCACGGTGGAAGAATACCAGCGCCTGCAAATGATTGCAGAGTTTGAGCAGGAGGTTTACAAGACTGCGCTGACCGCATTGGAAAGGGGGCGGATCGAGGCTTCACGCACCTTAAAGAAAGTGACCATGCTGCAAACGCCCACTGAGCCGCAATATCCGCTCGAACCACGCCGATTGTATAATATGACCGTTTTCATTTTAGTCACGCTGCTGTTAGCCGGTATCGTGCATCTGCTCGCCGCCATTATCCGCGACCACAAGGATTGATCCCATGATACGACCGCCATTCCTGACATTATTGCAATTTTGTAAATTCCCGCAAAAGGCTGTCACTCACCGCGAGGTGGCGCTACGGGGCCGACAGCGCTTTAGCTGTCTGGGTTCATTGGCGCTTGCCGGGTTTCTGGTTATTGCGCCGGGCATACGCTCTGCACTTGCCGTCAGTGAAAGCCCCTTCGGTATGGATCAGGAGCTTAATCTTGGACTGAATAAACAGCCGCCGGTCGCGCCCGCGCAACCAGTCTCGGCCCCGGTTGCAGCGCCATCCCCGGTTGCAGACGCTCGACTGCCGCAGGCGGCTGACTATGCAGCCAATCAAAACAGCGATGTTTTCGGTGCCAACCTTTTTACCGGAGCCTTCGCGCATCAGGGAACCACCCAGTTCAATCCTGACTATGCCATTGCGGTTGGCGATAATATCCAGGTGCGTTTCTGGGGAGCTTTTGAGTTTGATGCGCAACTGACTGTCGATCCCAAGGGAAATATCTTTCTTCCTCATGTTGGTCCTGTTCAAGTACAGGGTGTTCGCAATCAGGACCTTCAACGCGTGGTGGAATCGGCTGTGAGCAAGGTTTTTCGTGCCAACGTGAACAGCTATGCCAGTCTCGCGGCCGCTCAGCCAGTGCGCGTATTCGTCAGCGGCTTCATCAACCGCCCCGGCCTCTATACGGGCACCAGCATGGATAGTCTGATGCATTACCTCGATCAGGCTGGCGGTATCGACCCGGAGCGCGGTTCATTCCTTAATGTGCGGGTCAAGCGCGGCGAGCAGACTCGCGCCACTGTCAGTCTTTATGACTTTATGCTGGAAGGGCGTATGCCGCTGATTCAGTTGGCTGACGGCGATGTCGTTTTTGTCGCCCAGCGGCAAAATACACTCAAGGTGAGCGGCCTTGCCGAGAATGCCAAGCGTTTCGAATTCGACGACGCTACCCGTACCGTGGCCGACCTGATCAAAATGGCCAAGCCCCGCGCTCAGGCCACCCATGTTCGTATCGTGCGCAACACCGGCACGGTCAGGAACACTGAATACTATCCCCTGTCCGATGCCGGTCGGGTATCCCTGCAAAACGGCGACGAACTGGAATTCACAGCCGATAAGCGGAACGGCACCATTACCGTGCGCGTAGAAGGAGAGCACGACAGCATTCAGGAATATGTACTGCCGGATGGTGTCAGGTTGGGGGAAATTATCAATAAAATCCATTTTTCCGAGCGGTCTGATACAGACAGCCTGCAACTTTTCCGGTCGAGCGTGAAAGAGCGGCAAAAACAGATGTTGCAGACCTCGCTCCAGAGACTTGAGGCCTCCGTGCTTACTGCGCGCTCCGGCACCAGCGATGAAGCGCGCCTGCGCAAAGACGAAGCTGACCTGATGCTGCAATGGGTGGAACGCGCCAAAAAAATTGAACCCTCCGGGCAAGTGCTCATCGCACAGTCTGCCAAACGCGACGATTTGTTGCTGGAAAACGGTGATGTCTTGCGCATCCCGGCCAGGGACGGTTTGGTGCTGGTTAGCGGTGAGGTGATGTTCCCCAATACGATTGCCCTCGACGATGCGTTCGGTCTGAATGATTACATCCGCCGGGCAGGGGGGTATACCCAAAGCGCTGATGTCTCGCGCATTATCATCGCGCATCGCGACGGCAGCTATGACGATGCTGCGGGCGTGAGCGGCTTGTTTGGCGTGGGCGGGGATGTTGTGATACGCCAGGGGGATGAGATTCTGGTGTTGCCGAAGGTTGATTCGAAATCCAGGCAGTTCTGGAAGGAAATGACCCAGATCATCTACCAGATTGCCGTGAGCGCACGTATTGTGGCCAGGTTATAGTTGATAGCGTAAATGTTAAAAGTTACAAAACGGACACTTCCTTTGCTGGATCGTATTCTGCAAAGCGGCAAGTTTCATTTGGCAGGAATGGATTATTTATAGGCCATACATTTATATCTGAGAAGTGTGGAGCCTTTTTTCCGCTGTTGAAAAGCTGCTGTAACGCACATCAAGCTCGTATGCTTGAAGGGAGGCGTTTACCGATGAAATGCACTTGGTAATTGTGATGCAAAATAGATTTTCAAAATATAGTGAAATCAGAATGGGTGGTAATAGAGTCGGATTGCTAGTGGTTGGCATGCACCGGAGTGGGACGTCGGCCGTTACGAAAATTATAAATTTGTTGGGTGCGGAATTACCGTCCCATCTGATGCCTGCGCACTCTGAATATAACGCTGCGGGCTATTGGGAGTCGCAAGATATTGTTGATATTAATGAGCAGTTCTTGGTGGCTGCGGGATCTTGTTGGGATGATGTATTGCCAATTGACTTTAGTAAAATCCAGCCGGATTTATTATGCGGATTCATCTCTCGTGCAGAGGAGCTCCTTAATCGCGATTTTACCCGTAGTCATTGGTTTGTTCTCAAGGATCCGCGCATCGGGCGGCTCTTGCGTTTGTGGATTCCAGCGGTGGAGGCGTGCGGTGCTCAACCGAAGGTGATCATCCCGATTCGCCACCCATTGGAAGTGGCCGCATCTCTACATCGTCGCGAGGGATTTTCAGAAGATAAGTCGATATATTTGTGGTTGCGGCATATGGTTGTTGCGCTTCGTGATTCAAGAAACGTACCGCGTGCCATTTTATTCTTCGACGAGTTGATGCTGGATTGGAAGGTTGCTGTAAAACGTTTGGCTAAGGACATTGATGTGGCATGGCCAAAAGAGTTGGATGAAGTTGCGCCAATGATTGAGAAATTCCTTGATCCGAATCTTCGCCACTATATGCACAAAACAGCGCGACCACAAGTCGGCGGATGGGTTGGTCGTCTTGCTGTTGAGCTCTATGTTGCGCTTTGTGAGAGAGCCTCTAATCTTGAAGAGCTTGTTGACTCAATTCACGCACAGTTGGTGCCGTTTGAAAATGTGTTTGCGCCGCTCCAAAAAGACAGCATCCGAAAGATAGCTCTTGTTAATAAGGAACGTGAAAAAATAGGCGTTGATTTGTCACTGCTTGCACAAGAGTTCGAAGACAAGGTGCGGCACGTTGAACTGCTAATGCGAGAAATTGAAGAATTGCATGAGCAGCAGAAGCACGCACAGTCGCAGCTGACAAATTACGAACAGACCGTTGGTGCCGAGCGCAAGTTGCACACGGAACTGGTCGCCGCATTCGAAGACAAGGAGCGGCACGTTGAGCTGCTAACGCGAGAAATAGAAGAATTGCATGAGCAGCAGAAGCACGCACAGTCGCAGCTGACAAATTACGAACAGACCGTTGGTGCCGAGCGCAAGTTGCACACGGAACTGGTCGCCGCATTCGAAGACAAGGAGCGGCACG
>CAYLOK010000003.1:0-111744 GCA_964385275.1 uncultured Gallionella sp.
CCCTCGTGGTGGACATGCTGCTCACCGGCTTCGATTCCAAATACCTCAACACCCTGTATGTGGACAAAAACCTCAGGTACCACGGCCTGATTCAAGCGTTTTCTCGCACCAACCGCGTACTCAACGACACCAAGCCCTACGGCAATATCCACGACTTCCGCCAGCAGCAAGACGCGGTGGATACTGCCATCGGCCTGTTTTCCGGCGAAAAGACCGGCGAGCAGGCGCGGGAGATCTGGCTGGTGGAGCCCGCCGCCGAAGTCATGCGCAAGTACGAAGCGGCAGTCTCTGGCATGGCGGGCTTCATGCAGCAAAAAAATCTGCTGTGCGAGCCTGAGCAGGTCTACAACCTGAAAGGCGATACCGCGCGCATCGAATTCGTCAACCGCTTCAAGGAAGTGCAGCGACTCAAAACGCAGCTCGACCAGTACACCGATTTGGACAACGCACAAAAGGCCCGCATCGATGACATCCTTCCGCGCGATCAGCTACTGAGCTTCAGGGGCACTTACCTGGAAACCGCCCAGCGCCTGAAAGCAATGCAGGACAAACACGACGACAACACCCCGCCGGAAGTGCAGCAACTCGATTTCGAGTTTGTGCTGTTTGCCAGCGCGGTGATTGACTACGACTACATCATGGCGCTGATTACCCGCTACGCCAGCCAAACGCCGGGCAAGCAGAAGATGAGCCGCGAACAGCTCATCGGCCTGATCCAGTCCGATGCCAAATTCATCGACGAGCGCGACGACATCGCCGAATACATCGGCACGCTGCAAGCGGGCAAAGCGCTGGATGAAAAAGCCATCCGCGCCGGGTTTGAAAGTTTCAAGGCCGACAAACACGCCAAGGCCTTGGCCGACATCGCCGCCCGGCACACGCTGGATGCTGCCGCCCTGCAAACCTTCGTGGACGCCATCCTGCGCCGCATGGTGTTTGATGGCGACCAACTCAGCGACCTGTTCGCCCCGCTGGCACTCGGCTGGAAAGCACGCACCAAGGCCGAACTGGCACTGATGGAAGAGCTGATTCCGCTGCTCAAAAAACTTGCCCAAGGGCGCGAGATTTCAGGGCTGGGCGCGTATGAGCAATAAGGCGCAAAAACGCGGACTGATACCCAAGCTGCGCTTCCCTGAATTTCGGGATGAGGGAGAGTGGCAGAGCTCCCCGCTGGAGGATTTGATTTCAACGGTTACGCCGCCCAAGAAAATTCAAACATCGGACTATCTCTCAGAGGGATCGTTTCCAATCATTGACCAAGGGCAGAGCGTCATAGCCGGATGGACAAACGACCCTGATGCCATCGTCGAAGCGAGTCAGCCTTTAATCGTTTTTGGCGATCACACCTGCGTACTAAAGTTGATCCGACAATCCTTTGCGCAAGGTGCCGATGGAATCAAGATAATTAAAGGAAGTGACCTCGCGGATACCGCTTTTCTGTACCAGTTTCTTTGCTTTCAGCCTGTCGTAACGGAAGAATATAAGAGGCACTTCTCTATCCTTAAGACCAAGGTAGTTGCCTACCCAGACCGAAAAAGCGGTGAACAACAAAAAATCGCCGACTGTCTCGCTTCCCTCGACGAACGGATCACCCTGGAGGCGCAAAAACTCGTCACGCTCAAGACCCATAAAAAAGGGCTGATGCAACAGCTCTTCCCCGCCGAAGGCAAAACCCTGCCCAAATTGCGCTTCGCTGAGTTTCGGGATGAGGGGGAGTGGGAAGAGAAGTCTTTAGGGCAAATTGGTGAAATTGTGACTGGCAAGACGCCTAGTACCAGCGATGATTCGCTTTGGAATGGAGATATTCAATTTGTTACTCCAACGGACATTTCTGAAGAAAAGTATCAATGGAAAACACAAAGAAGCATTGTCAGAAATAAAAAAACAAAAGTGCTGCCCAAGCACTCAACAATGTTCACTTGCATCGCCTCTATTGGAAAAATGTCGCTTTCTGTAAAGCCATGCATAACCAATCAGCAGATCAACACTCTCATACCCGACAAATGCTACGACAATGAGTTCGTCTATTACTCATTGCTCAGTATTGTTCATTTAATTAAGGCCACTCAAGCGAACTCAACTCTGCCAATAATTAACAAAACGGAATTTTCAAAGTTCACGGTTCCTGTTCCGAAGACTTATGCAGAACAACAAAAAATCGCCGACTGCCTCGTTTCCCTCGACGAACTCATCACCGCCCAAACCCAAAAACTCGCCGCGCTCAAGACCCATAAAAAAGGCCTGATGCAGCAGCTATTCCCCGTTCTGGACGAGGCAACCCAATGAGCGCATTCACCACATGTCACGAAGACATCAAACACCTCCTTGAACAGGTGAGAAGCAGTGCGCGTTCGGCGGTGAATACCGCCCAGATCAGGCGATTCTCTACACAGCGTGTAGAAAATCTGGACGAGGTGGCCGCATGACACAACTCATCCTCTACACCAGCGAAGACGGGCAAGCCCAAGTGCAACTGCGAGCCGATTTGGACACGGTCTGGCTTACGCAGTTGGAGATGGCAGAACTGTTCAACGCCAGCAAGCAGAACATTTCGCTGCACCTGAAAAACCTGTTTCAGGACGGGGAGTTGCACGAGGAATCAGTTGTCAAGGAATCCTTGACAACTGCGGTGGACGGCAAGGTGTACCGGACCAAGCTCTACAATCTGGACGCTATTCTGGCCGTGGGCTACCGCGTGCGTTCGCCGCGTGGGGTGCAGTTCCGCCGCTGGGCCAGTACGGTGCTGGCGGAATATCTGCGCAAGGGTTTCGTCATGGACGACGAGCGGCTGAAGAACCCCGATGGCCGCCCGGACTATTTCGACGAGATGCTGGCGCGCATCCGCGATATTCGCGCTTCGGAAAAACGCTTCTATCAAAAAGTGCGCGACCTGTTCGCCATAGCCGCCGATTACGACAAGACCGACCAGGCCACCCAGCAGTTTTTCGCCACGGTGCAAAACCTGTTGCTGTACGCGGTAACGCAACAGACCGCTGCCGAAATCATCCTCGCCCGCGCCAACCCGACCGATGCCCATTTTGGCTTGCTGGCCTGGAAGGGCGAGCGGGTGCGCAAGCAAGATATCGTGGTGGCCAAAAACTACCTGACCGAAGATGAAATCGACACCCTCAACCGCTTGGTGGTCATCTTTCTGGAAACCGCCGAGTTACGTGCCAAACGGCAAGCCATCACCAGCATGGCCTTCTGGCGCGAGAGCGTCGGGCAGATCATCGCCTCCAACGGCTTCCCCTTGCTGGCGGGTGCGGGATCGGTTAGCCACGCCCGCATGGAACAGCAGATCGCCCCGCTGTTTCTGGACTACGACCAACGCCGCAAAGCCGATGAGGTGCGGGTGGCAGATGCGCAGGACGAGGCTGAACTGAAGGCGCTGGAAAGCAGGATCAAGCACCGCAAAGGGACAGCCTCGTGACGGGCCCCCAAAACTTTGCCAATCTGCCCGCATTGGCACAAGACCTGCGCAGAGAGCTGATCGATAAGAAATTCATTCTGCTCTACGCCTATAACGGCACAGGGAAGACGCGGCTCTCGATGGCGTTCAAAGACTTCGGCAAGCAAGGGGCCGGCGAGGAAGCGACACGCGATACGCTCTACTTCAACGCTTTTACCGAAGACCTCTTCACTTGGGATAACGATCTGGAAGGTGATAGTGCGCGGGTGCTGAAAATGAATGCCGCTTCCCGCTTTTTCGCAGGGCTGGAGACCTTGGAGATGGAGACCCGCATTCGGCCTTTCCTGCATCGCTATGCCGATTTTGATTTCAGCATTGACTACAGCGAATGGACGATCCGCTTTTCGCGCGAGGTTCACACAGAAGAAACCACGCAAACCATTGACAATATCAAGGTGTCGCGCGGCGAAGAGAATCTGTTTATCTGGTGCTTCTTTCTGTCCATCGTCCAGCTCGCTATGGATGGTGCAGAAGCCTATCAATGGGTGAAATACGTCTACATCGACGACCCCATCACGTCGCTGGACGAACACAACGCCATTGCGGTGGGCAATCATTTGGCGCAGTTCTTGAAGCGAAAAGATCATGCCATCAAAACAGTTATTTCATCGCACCACACGCTTTTCTTTAACGTGCTATGGAATGAACTACGGGAGATTGACCGCAAGAAATTCGCGCCGCATTTCCTGTCGCATACCCGAAAGACTGGCCAGTACCAACTTTCATATACCGGCGACACGCCTTTCTTTCACCATTTGACGCTGCTCCAGGAAATTTGGCGGGCAAAGGAAACGGGCGCAATCTACACGCATCACTTCAACGCCTTGCGCAGCCTGCTGGAAAAGTCATCCATCTTCCACGGCCACAAGAAGTTCTCGGTCTGCATCAAGCAGCAGGACGACGACCCGGACGACACCCTTTACGGCAGGCTTGTCAATATTCTGAGCCACGGCAATTATTCGTTTTATGACCCAGTGGAAATGCTGCCGGAGAACAAGGCGCACTTTGAAAAAATACTGGCGGACTTTCTGGAGTTCTATCCCTTCAATTCAGAACTGACACCAGAAACGCAAGAACAGGAAACGACCACATGACCGAACAAGACCAAAAACAACTGGGCACCACGCTGTGGGGCATTGCCGACACCTTACGCGGTGCGATGAATGCGGACGACTTCCGCGATTACATGCTCTCTTTCCTGTTTCTGCGCTATCTGTCGGACAACTACGAGGCAGCGGCGCAAAAGGAGCTGGGGGCGGATTATCCAAAGCTGGAAACCAATGATCGCCGTACGCCGCTGGCGGTGTGGTACGCGCAGAACCCGGACGACACGGCTGAATTTGAAAAGCAGATGCGCCGCAAGACGCATTATGTGATCCAGCCCGCTTTCCTTTGGAGCAGCATCGCCGAGATGGCGCGCACGCAAGACGGGGAACTGCTGCACACCCTGCAAAAGGGCTTCGATTACATCGAGAACGAATCCTTCGCCAGCACCTTCGGCGGATTGTTTTCCGAGATCAACCTGAATTCGGAAAAACTGGGCCGTGGCTACACCGCGCAAAACGCCACCCTCTGCACGGTAATCAAGGCGATTGCCGAGGGACTGGAAAAGTTCTCTACCAACAAAGACACGCTGGGCGATGCCTATGAATACCTGATCGGCCAGTTTGCGGCAGGTTCCGGCAAGAAGGCGGGCGAGTTTTACACGCCGCAACAGATTTCCAGCATCTTGTCGGGCATCGTCACGCTGGACAGTCAGGAGCCCGCCACCGGCCAACGCAAGCAACTGGAAAGTGTGTTCGACTTTGCCTGCGGCTCCGGCTCGCTGCTGCTGAATGTGCGCCACCGCATGGGGCGGCACGGCATCGGTAAAATCGTCGGGCAGGAGAAGAACATCACCACCTACAACCTGGCGCGCATGAACATGCTGCTGCACGGTGTGAAGGATTCCGAGTTCGAGATTTACCACGGCGACACGCTGACCAACGACTGGGACATGCTGCGCGAAATGAACCCGGCCAAGATACCGAAGTTTGACGCGGTAGTGGCCAATCCACCGTTCAGCTACCGCTGGGAGCCGACCGATGCGCAGGGCGAGGACATGCGCTTCAAGAATTACGGCTTGGCTCCCAAGTCCGCCGCCGACTTTGCCTTTTTGCTGCACGGCTTCCACTACCTGAAGCAGGACGGCGTGATGGCCATCATCCTGCCCCACGGCGTGCTTTTCCGTGGCGGCGCGGAAGAACGCATCCGCACCAAACTGCTGAAAGACGGCCATATCGACACGGTGATCGGCCTGCCTGCCAATCTGTTCTTCTCCACCGGCATCCCGGTGTGTATTTTGGTGTTGAAGAAATGCAAGAAGCCCGATGACGTGCTGTTCATCAACGCCGCCCAGCACTTCGAGAAAGGCAAGCGGCAAAACCGTCTGCTGCGGGAACACATCGACAAGATCATCGACACTTACCAGTATCGCCGCGAAGAGGAGCGCTATTCCATGCGTGTGTCGATGGAGCGAATCGAGAAGGAAGGCTACAACCTGAACATCTCGCGCTACATCAGCACGGCTATGGCGGAAGAAGAAATCGAGCTTGGCGCGGTGCACGGGGAGCTGGTGACACTGGAAAAGAAAATCGTCGCAGCCAAGGAGAAGCACAATGATTTCCTTAAAGAACTCGGATTGCCCCCCCTCCCATAAGTCCGATTTGCTGAAGTTTTGAAACGGTATATTGCCATTTGATTTTTATGCGCATATCCGCTGGAAATCGTTTCTGTCGGGCTGGATCAGTTGGGTGACAAGGTTGGCTCGCTTGCCAGTGAAGGTAATCGTATTACCGATGCACTGGATGAATTGCTGACACAGGCGTGAAAGTGATTCGACAAGGCCGGATTTGTCGCTGTTCCTCGGAACTAATACCAGAGTTCCTGACAATTTTCGCTGTATAATGCCGACCCTTGGCCGCCTTGCGGCTCGATTTAGAGTATTGAATTCAAGGCTTGCTAAATCTTAGCGAGCCTTTTTGCATTGTGGTGTAAAAACAAATGATTCAGACATCCGAAGAAATTCGTACCAGCGACGTACCCGTCAGCACTGAGGGTGTCGTGCGCGAAGTCAAGCGCCGCCGCACCTTTGCGATCATCTCTCACCCGGATGCCGGCAAGACCACGCTGACCGAAAAGCTGTTGCTGTTCGGTGGTGCGATCCAGATGGCAGGAACGGTGAAGGCGCGCAAGAGCGGCCGCCATGCGACTTCCGACTGGCTGGAAATCGAAAAGCAGCGCGGTATTTCCGTCGCCAGTTCGGTGATGCAGTTCACCTATGACGATTGCGTCATCAATCTGCTCGATACGCCCGGTCACCAGGACTTCTCCGAGGATACCTATCGCGTGCTGACCGCTGTGGACGCGGCGGTGATGGTGGTGGATGCGGCCAAGGGTGTGGAAGAACAAACCATCAAATTGCTGGAAGTGTGCCGATTGCGCAACACGCCCATCATCACCTTCATCAACAAAATGGATCGCGAAGTGCGCGAACCGCTGGAAGTGCTGGACGAAATCGAGTCCGTTTTGAAAATCGCCTGCGCGCCGGTGACCTGGCCTATCGGTATGGGCAAACGCTTTCAGGGTGTGTATCACTTGTTGAACGATGAAGTGCTGCGTTTCTCGCCGGGTGAAGCAAAGGCGGGGCAGGAAGTCGAAACGCTGAAAGGTTCGCAGATAGAACAGCTCGCGAAGGTTTGTCCGAGCGAGATGCAGACCATGCGTGATGAGACCGAGCTGATACTGGGTGCGGGCGCATCGTTTGATTTGCAGGAGTTTCTCAAAGGCCAGCAAACCCCGGTATTTTTCGGTTCAGGCGTGAACAATTTCGGCGTGCGTGAAATTTTGCGCGCGCTGGTGGATTGGGCGCCCGCGCCGTTGCCGCGCGCCACGGACGTGCGCATGGTGCAACCGACCGAGCCTGCCTTCACCGGCTTCGTGTTCAAGATTCAGGCCAATATGGATCCCAATCACCGTGACCGCATCGCCTTTATGCGCGTCTGCTCCGGGCGTTACAGTTCAGGGATGAAGGTCAAGCACAGACGCACCGGCAAGGAAATGAAGCTGGCCAACGCGGTGACTTTCATGGCCAATGAGCGCACGCGCATGGACGAGGCTTATGCGGGCGATATTATCGGGGTTCACAACCACGGCCAGTTGCAGATCGGTGACGTGCTGACCGAGGGCGAGGCGCTCACCTTCAAAGGCATTCCCTACTTTGCGCCGGAGCTGTTCAGCCGCGCGCGGCTGCGCGACCCGATGAAGGCCAAGCAATTGCAAAAGGGCTTGCGCCAACTGGGCGAAGAAGGTGCGGTACAGGTATTCGAACCGCTGGTGGATACCAGCAACCCGCTGATCGGTGCGGTCGGCCAGTTGCAGTTTGAGGTGGTCGAGCACCGTCTGAAAGCCGAATATGGCGTGGACGCAGTATTCGAACGCGCGGGAATACAAACCGCGCGTTGGGTGACATGCCCGGATGCGGCTCATCTCAATGAGTTCGTCAAAGCCAATCAAAGCCGGTTAGCGAAAGACGTGGACGGTAATTACGCCTATCTTGCCGACTCCGGCGTGAACCTGCGCCTGGCTCAGGAACGCTGGCCGAAAGTACAGTTCTACGCGACGCGGGAGCACGGGCAACAACTGAGCTGAAACTGTTTTTTCTCACAGAAGTCGGACAATTTTCAGCAGCCTGATAGGGGGTGTTTTTTGTAATTGTTTTCCAGACTATATTTGTCGGGTATTATGCACGCCTTGTGTTTGGCGTCGTTTAATCTCTGGATGGATAAAGCCTTGTGATGCAGCTGAATTTTGATAACCGTTTTGTCGCCGAATTGCCGGGCGACGAGACGGGCATACAACAATCCCGACAAACGCAGGGCGTATGCTGGGCAGCCGTCAAGCCAACCCCGGTTCGGCGCCCGAGCTTGCTGGCCTATTCAGGCGACGTCTCCCGTCTCTTGAATCTGTCCGATGACGATGTGCATTCGGACGCTTTCCTGGCGGCCTTTTCAGGAAATGCCCTGTTGCCTGGAATGACGGCCTATGCTACCTGTTATGGTGGACACCAGTTCGGCAACTGGGCCGGGCAATTGGGCGATGGTCGAGCCATCGCGCTGGGCGAAGTGTTGAACCGTGACGGTGAACGATGGGAATTGCAACTCAAGGGCGCAGGAATGACACCGTACTCTCGCCGGGCGGATGGTCGCGCTGTCTTACGGTCTTCGCTCAGAGAATTTTTGTGCAGTGAAGCCATGCATCATCTTGGCATTCCCAGCACACGGGCGCTGAGCCTGATTACAAGCGGCGAGCAGGTCATGCGCGACATGCTCTACGATGGAAACCCGGCTTTTGAGCCAGGTGCCGTCGTTTGCAGAGTCGCGCCCAGCTTCACCCGTTTCGGGCATTTCGAAATTCTGGCAGCGAGAGGCGAACATGCGCTGCTGCAACGCCTGATAGATTTTACGATAGCTCGTGACTTCCCGCAGATCGACAGGCAAACACCGGATTATTTCGCAATCTGGTTCAAGCTGGTTTGCGAGAGAACGGCCCGGCTGGTGGTGGAGTGGCTGCGCGTCGGTTTCGTGCATGGCGTGATGAATACCGACAATATGTCCATCATCGGGCTGACCCTGGATTATGGGCCCTACGGTTGGGTAGATAACTTTGACCCGGGCTGGACGCCCAATACAACGGATGCGGAGTGGCGCCGCTACAGTCTGGCTCAGCAACCCCCGGTAGCGCGCTGGAATCTGCAACGACTTGCCGATGCGCTGGCTACGGTCGCCCCCGCCAGGGCTCTTCTCGATGAAGGACTCGCTCATTTTGATGCTACGCTGCAAACGGGTTTGTCCGCCATGCTGGCCGCAAAATTCGGTTTTCTGGAATGGAGGGATGAAGACGTTGATTTGACCGAAAGCATTTTCGCTCTGATGCAGCGTGCCGAGGTTGATATGACGGAATTTTTTCGAACCCTGGCAGACATTAAACCCCAAGAAGCAAGGCTGGAGGTGTTGCACAGCGCATTTTACAAAGACCCGCTTTATCAGAATCACAGCGCGCTGTTCAATGAATGGCTGGCGCGTTATGTTGCTCGCCTCGGTCTGCAAAACGATACTGACGAGGCGCGCCGGCAGCGTATGAACCGGGTGAACCCTCGTTTTATCCTGCGTAACTATCTCGCCCAGCAGGCGATTGATGCCGCGATGAATGAGGATATGTCTTTAATCAACATGCTGATGGAAGCCGCCCGCCATCCTTATGACGATGACATTCCCTCCCGTCTGACGGCCAAACGCCCGGACTGGGCGATCAACAAACCGGGCTGTTCGATGTTGTCATGCAGTTCATGACCGGGCGCAGTGCTGTGCATGCAATTTATTATTCAACTACTTTGGGAAATTATCATGATGCTGATTAAACTTATTCATTTGCTGTCTGTTTTGATCTGGGTGGGCGGCATGTTTTTTGCCTACATGGTGCTGCGCCCCGCTGCTGTGGAAATACTTGAACCGCCACAACGTTTGCGCCTGTGGGATTCGGTATTCCGCCGTTTCTTCAACTGGGTATGGTTTGCCATCGGCGTCCTGTTGATCAGCGGTTTTTATCTGATTTATTTGTACGGCGGCATGGCTTACGTGGCTTATCATGTTCACGCCATGCTGGCGCTGGGGTTGCTGATGATGGTGATCTACGGCTACGTGTTCTTCGCCTGCTACAAACCGTTCAGCCTGCATGTCAGCAATCAGGGCTGGAAGGCGGCGGGCGAACTGCTGGGCAAGATACGCAAGCTGGTCGCGGTCAATCTGGCACTGGGACTGTTGACGGTGAGTGTTGCAATGATCGGCATGGCGTGGGTGTGATAGTCTCGCAGGCTATTGGGATTTACCTGTGCGCGGGGGCCGAGGTTCTTTTATCCAGTGTGGGAATTTAAGCGAGGGCGGGCAGCCATTTGCCGCGAGGGCAGTTGGCGGGCCGGGTGATTTTTGACTGTTCAGGGGCAGGCAGATGTGGTTTTTTATTCGGGATACGCTGCAAAAAAGTGGCAGGGCTTTGATCATTTGCCGTGGTATTTTTGCCATGCCTTTCAGGGCGGCGCTTTGCGTAACTGCTCTCGCGCTTCCCGCAGGGGCCTCCTTTGGTGTCGATCTCAAGGCTGCGGGCGCCCCGCCCGTGATTCTTTTTATCGGAGATTCCCATGCGGTGGGAAGTTTCGGAATACAGCAGGATGCCTTGTTGCGCGGCATAGGCAAGTTTCGCGTGGCTACTTATGCCATCTGCGGAAGTTCGCCGCAATCCTGGTTTTTGGGAGGGAAAACCAACTGCGGTTATTTTTTCAGGGACACCGAAGGTCGTGAGCAGCGCGGCTGGGAGGCAGAGACGCCGCTGATTGCGAATTTGCTCGCGGCGCATCAGCCTCGTTACACCGTGGTCGAGCTCGGTGCAAACATGTATGGACATTCGCCGGAATGGGTGGAGAAAACGTCCCACGAGATGGCGATGGCGATAGTCAATTCGGGGAGCAAGTGCATCTGGATCGGCCCACCCCGGGCGCGCATCCAGAGCGAGCCGGAGCTCGGTCGTGTTTTTGATGCCATGCGCGCGGCAGTCGGTCAGTATTGCCTGCTTTTCGACAGCCGGAGTTTTACGACTTACCCGGCCAGCGGCGGTGACGGAATTCATTTCAATACGCTTGATGAAGTCGGACAACGCATCGCCGAAAACTGGGCGCTTTCGGCGTTCTACGCGTTCAGCCCGGTGCTGAAGACCGGGAAGCCTGTGAAATAGGGTGAACTCGGTAGCCTGCGCGCAGAGCGCAGCTCTTTCCGGCCAAACCGTGTGTCCCAGAAAATGGGATGCCAGCAGTTCTCTGGTGAATTGGCCGAGCGGCATTCCGGCGCGGGTAGGCGACTATAATGTGACGTCTTATAGCGAGGTGAACCCTTGAGCGCGACCTATTCTTCCCAGCTATCTTTTTTTGCCGCCCATGCGCCGTTTGACCGGATGGAACCTGTGCATTTGTTGTGGATGATCGGGCGCATGCAGTTGGGCTATTACGCACGGAATGAGGTGATTGTCTCGCCGGAGCAGGGGGTGGCGGGGCGTTTTCTGGTCATCAAACAGGGGCTGGTGCAGGGCGAGCAGAATGTCGCGCATGCCAGCGAGGCAGATACCTGGCTGGAACTGACAGAGGGCGAGTGTTTTCCGCTGGGCGCGCTGCTGGCGCATCGTCCGGTTGCCAGCATCTATCGTTCGGCCAAGGATACGTTTTGCTACGAATTACCGTTGGCGGATTTTCATACTTTGCTGGGAATGAGCGCGCCGTTCCGGGATTTCTGCACGCGCCGCATCGCCAATCTGCTGGAGCATTCCAAGCAGGTGATACAGGCGCAATACACGCAATCTTCCACCGAGCTGCAATCGCTGAACAGCCCGTTGTCCGCGATTATCCGTCGTGCGCCTGTCACTTGCGCGCCGCAAACTCCGGTGCGCGAGGTGCTGGAGCGGATGCATCAGTTGCGCATCGGTTCCATGGTGGCGGTTGACGAAGAAGCTCGGCCACTGGGCATCCTGACGCTGCATGATGTGCTGTCGCGGATTGCGATGCCGCAGATTGATCTCGAACAACCGGTAATCGGCATCATGACTACGCACCTGACCTCGCTGCCGCCGCAGGCATTGGCCTATGAGGCGGCGCTGGAGATGGCCAAACAGGGATTCCGCCATGTGCTGGTAGTCGAAAACGAGAAGCTGGTCGGCATGGTGTCGGAAAAGGACCTGTTCGCACTGCAACGGGCAGGCTTGCGCCAGATCGGACAGGCGATACGTCACGCACAGTGCATTGACGAGTTGCAGCAATCAGCCAGGGACATTCGCCGCATGGCGCACAACATGATGGCGCAGGGGGTGGCGGCGGAGCAGTTGACGCAGTTCATTTCCACCTTCAACGACCTGCTGACTGCGCGCGTGGTCGAGCTGGAATATGCTGCCAGCGGTATCGGTGCGTCAGCGCTGGCCGGGCGACTGTGCTGGATGGCGTTGGGTTCGGAAGGGCGTTATGAGCAGACCTTGAACACCGACCAGGACAACGCGCTGATTTTCACCGTGCCGGAAGGCATGACGGCAGACGGGGTGCGCGGGCAATTGCTGCCGATCGCCCGCCGCATCAACGAAACGCTGGTGCTGTGCGGTTTTCCGTTGTGCCGGGGCAATGTGATGGCGTCGAATCCGCAATGGTGCCTGTCGCTGGAAGAATGGAAACGGAGATTTTCCGGCTGGATCGCCAACGGCACGCCGGAAGCCTTGCTGCATGCCTCGATCTTTTTTGATTTTCGCTCGCTGTATGGCGCGCATGCGCTGGCCGGAGAATTGCGGCTGTGGCTGGCGAGGGTCGCCGGCGACAACACCCGTTTCCTGCACCAGATGGCGGAAAACGCGATGAGCATACGCCCGCCGCTCGGTGTGGTGCGCGATTTCGTGGTGGGCCGCGAGCATACCCTGGACCTCAAGCTCAATGGCATCACTCCGTTTGTGGATGCGGCGCGCATTTTTGGCCTGGCGGCGGGCGTGACGCAGACCAGCACGATCGGGCGCCTGCGTTCCAGTGCAATAAGACTGAAAATTCATCCGTCCGAAGTCGAGGCGTGGATTGATGCCTTTTTGTTTATTCAGGTATTGCGCATGCGCCATCACGACGAGGGGCGGGAACAAGGATTGAGCGACGAAGAACTGGACAACCTGATTGATCCCGAAACCCTGCACGAACTGGACAGGCGCATCCTGAAGGAGGCATTCCGTCAGGCGCGCAAGCTGCAGGCGCGCCTCGCGCAGGAGTATCACCTGTGATATTGAGCTGGTTGTCGCGCTGGTTCGGCAACAGGCCGCAGCTAACCTTGGCGCAGCAGCAACGCCTCGCGGCTTGGCAGTCTTTGCCGCGTGCGGCTTCTGCCCTGCCATTCAACGAAGCGCGCTGCGTGGTGGTGGACGTGGAAACCAGCGGCCTGAATCTGATGGAAGACCGCCTGATTTCCATCGGCGCGGTGGCGGTGGTGAACGGCAAGATCGCGCTGGGCGACAGCTTTTACGTGGTGCTGCAACAGCCGGTTGTCAGCGCCAGGGAAAACATCCTGCTGCACGGCATTGGCGGCACGGCACAGTCGGCAGGCGTACCGGCTGCCGATGCGCTGCTGGATTTTCTCGAATACTTGCGCCGTGACCCGCTGATTGCTTTTCACGTCACCTTCGATCAGACCATGATCCAGCGCGCGATGCGGTCGTATCTGGACTTTTCCTTCAAGCATCGCTGGTCGGACATGGCCTATGTGATGCCCGCGCTTAACCCGGCCCTCGCCGCGCGCTGCCGTTCTCTGGATGACTGGACCAGCTATTTTGATATACGCAACGAGTTGCGCCACAACGCGCTGGCCGACGCGCTGGTCACGGCGCAACTGTTTCAGGTCGGCATGGGGCAGGCGGGGAAGAAGAATATTAGCGATTTTTCTGAGTTGCGTGATCTGGAAAAAGCGCAGCGCTGGGTGAACGGCGTAAGTTGAGCGGACGTTTTCTGAAACGTAAATCCATACGGGCTTTATGGGCTCCATAAGCATTGCATAATAAACCCCCGTCACGTAATCTTCTGTCCGCAGCGTGAGTGGGTCAGGCTATATGTGCCTGGCTTGTCGATAGTTTTCAGGGAGGAAGTATGTCGAATCCAGATATTAATTGGGCGGCCATTGACGCCAACCCGAAATTCCAGGCTTTGCATCGCAAGAAAACCGTTTTCTTGTGGGGTCTGATGATTTTTTCTACCGTTTATTATTTCCTTTTGCCGATAGGCGCAGCGTATTTCCAGGACTTGTTCAAAGTCAAGGTGTGGGGCGTGGTCAACTTTGGCCTGTTGTTCGCTTTGTCCGAGTTTGTCGTGGCATGGGTGATTGCCTTCGTGTATTCCAGAAAGGCCAACGCCGAGTTTGACGCGATGGCGCAGGAAATTATCAACGAAACACGGGGAGCATAAGTATGACAAGGCTAAATAAGGGTGTTTTGTCGGTTGCGGCCTTGTGCAGCAGCGGCGCGGCCTTCGCGGGTACGGGCGCGGTTGCCGACGAGTTCAAGTGGATGACCTTCACGGTGTTCGGCGTGATTATCGCTATCACCATGGCGATCACCTTCTGGGCGGCGCGTACCACACACACGACCTCCGAGTTTTACGCGGCAGGGCGTTCGGTTTCCGGTATTCAGAACGGCTGGGCGATTGCGGGAGACTATCTGTCCGCCGCGTCCTTCCTCGGTATCGCGGGACTCATCTCGCTCTACGGCTACGACGGTTTCATGTATTCGGTGGGCTGGCTGGTTGCTTACATCACCGTGTTGCTGGTGATCGCCGAACCTTGCCGCAATATCGGCAAATACACTATGGGCGATATTCTGGCTTTCCGTAACAATCCCAAGAAGACCAAGACGGTTGCGGCGCTTTCCACCATCACGGTTTCCACCTTTTACCTGACCGCGCAAATGGTCGGCGGGGGCGTGCTGATTAAGACATTGATCGGCATAGACTACGAAATTTCGGTGATCGGCGTGGGTGTTTTGATGCTGGCCTACGTGGTGTTCGGCGGCATGAAAGCGACTACCTGGGTGCAAATCACCAAGGCGGTGCTGCTGGTGGTCGCTTCGCTGATTCTGGTATTCCTGGTCTGGTCTCCTTACGGTTTCAGTTTGCCCGGTTATCTTCAGGCGGTGGTGGGTGATGAGAAAGTCGTCGCTCAGGTTGCCAAGTTGCTGGGTGACTCTGCGGTCGGCATGACCAAGGAAGAGCTCGGTCAGCGTTTCCTGGAGCCGGGGCTGTTCCTGAAGAACCCGATTGACCAGATTTCACTGGGCCTGGCGCTGGTGCTGGGTACGGCCGGCATGCCGCACATTCTGATGCGCTTCTTTACCGTCCCGACAGCACAAGCTGCACGCGTTTCGGTGATCTGGGCGATGGGCATTATCGGCGGCTTCTATGTGCTGACGCTGTTTCTGGGCACGGGTGCTGCGATGCTGGTGGGTTCCGCCAAGATCGCCTCGGTTGATGCAGGCGGCAATATGGCAGGCCCGTTGCTTGCGCAATTTTTGGGCGGCGGCGAGAATTCGCTGCTGGGTAATTTCTTCCTGGCCTTTGTTGCAGCAGTGGCTTTCGCCACCATCGTTGCGGTAGTCGCCGGTCTGGTGCTGGCAGCCGCTTCTGCGATGGCGCACGACATCTACGTCGGCGTGATCCGTGGCGAGAAAGCCACCCCGAAAGAGCAAGTGGTCGCGGCTCGCGTATCTTCCGTCATCGTCGGTGTGATCGCGATTACGGTCGGTATTCTGGCTAAAGGGCAGAACGTGGCCCATCTGGTTGCGCTGGCTTTTGCGGTCGCGGCCTCAAGCAATTTGCCCGCCGTGTTCCTGACGCTGTACTGGAAGAAGTGCAATACCACCGGCATTATCCTCGGCATGGTCGTCGGTTCGTTGACCGCCATCGGCCTGGTGATGATTTCACCCAACATGACCTATCCCAAGGCGGTGATCGCCTCGGCCAAGAAGGTGCTGGAAGGCGAACCCGCGCAAGCCGCCAGGGATGCCACGCCCGCAGTGACCGCCTCCGGCTTCATGTGCGAGTTGTTTGCGCTGGAGGGTTGCGTCAAGTCTGAACCTGCCAAGCCCGCTTCGCCGGAGAAGCCTGCCAAACCGGGTGCAGCCGATAAGCTGGCGATGTTGAACGAAAAAGTTCCGGCATTGGAAGCGTCGCTGTCTGTTCTGGCCGCCGATCCCGCTGCTCTCAAAAAGGCGCAGGATGAGTTGGCCGGTCTGAAGAAAGACATTGCGGCGACAGAAAAAGCCAGGACCAAGGCTGAAGAAGACCTGAAGAAGTTCGATGGTCAGACCACCAGCATCATGGGCCTGGAGAAACCCTTCTTCCTGTTGAAGAACCCCGGTTTGATTTCCATCCCGCTGGGCTTTTTGCTGGTGATTCTGGGTTCCCTTTTCACCCGCGACAAACGCGCTGAAGAAATGTGGGACGAACTCTACGTACGCCAGAACACCGGCATCAATGCTGAGCAGGCTACTGCCCACTAAGTTGTAAGTTGTTCGGGCGAATTTATTCGCCACTAAAAGCTCCCTGGGGAAACCCCGGGAGCTTTTCCCTTTTAACCCGCGTGATATTCTGTAAAAAACGTGGCTGATGGCGGTAACATCAACTATTATCTGCGGGACCTATGCCTGAACTGGAGTTGCCATTATGCTGGATGCACATATTCGCTTGTCCCCGGAGGTTCCGACGACGGTCTTGTCCGTCACTGACGAGATTGAGGCGTTGCTGGGTTTCAAGCCGGATGATTTTCTGACCGGCAAGGTGTCATTCCAGAGCCGGGTTCATCTCCACGATCAGGATGTTTTCGACGAGCTTTTTTCAGAAGCACGTGTTTCGGGTACGTTCAATATCCGGTTAAGGCAGGCTGATGGCCGCATCCGGTGCGTCAGGGGTCATTACAGTAAAGCGCCGGGTGAGTCCGGCACACTGTTGCGACTGGAGGATGCCAGGAGTCTCAAGCGGGATATGAGCGAGCAAGCCATGATGGCTAATTTTCGGGCCATGATGGAAAACACCGACGATTACATCTATTTCAAGGATTGCAACCATGTGTTTACCGGCGCAAGCCAAACATTGGCCGCACTTGCCGGGACTGCCGAACACTGGACCGGGCTGATTGGCCAGACTGCTTACGATGTGTTTTCGGAGACATACGCCGATAGTTACTACCGGCTGGAAAAACAGGTGCTCGCCGGTATTCCGGTAGAGCCTGAGATACAGGAAACGCTGGATAAGGACGGTAAGAAGGGCTGGTTTGAGAGCCGGATATGCCCGATACGTGATGAACGTGGCGACATCACAGGTTTGCTGGGCATTGTCCGCGATATTACCGAACGCAAACTGGCAGGAAATGAACTCCGCATCGCCGCCGCCGTCGAGTCGCAGGAAAGCATGATGATTACCGATGCCGATTGCCGGATTTTGCGCGTCAACCATGCCTTTACCGAGAACACCGGATATACGGCCGAGGAGGTCGTGGGCCAGACGCCGCGCCTGCTCAAGTCCGGTCGCCACAATGCCGACTTTTATCGCGCAATGTGGGAGAGCATCAATAACACCGGAACCTGGCGGGGGGAAATATGGGACAGACGCAAAAACGGCAAGGTTTACCCCGAAATGCTCACCATCTCCGCCGTCAAATCGGGCGATGTCGTTACCCATTATGTCGGGACACATGTTGATATTACGGAGCGCAAGGCGGCGGAAGAAGAGATCAAGCATCTGGCGTTCTATGACCAGCTCACCGGTCTGCCCAACCGGCGACTGCTGCTGGACCGGCTCGGACACGCGCTGGCTTTCAGTTCGCGCAGCGGCGCGGATGGCGCGCTGCTGTTCATTGACCTGGATAATTTCAGGACGCTCAACGATACCCTGGGTCATAACGTAGGAGACTTGCTGCTGCAACAGGTCGCAAAACGGCTGGAGACCTGTGTGCGCAAAAGCGACACCGTGGCGCGTCTGGGCGGAGACGAGTTCGTGGTGATGCTGGAAGGACTGAGCGAGGCGCCTATGGAAGCGGCAGCGCAGACGAAACTTGTCGGCGATAAAATCCTCGCCGTGCTCAACAAGCCTTATAAACTGGCGCTGTATGACTGTCGCAGTACGCCCAGTATCGGCGCCGTTCTGTTCAACGATCATCAACAGTCGATGGATGAACTGGTGAAACAAGCCGACATCGCCATGTATCAGGCCAAGCAGGATGGCCGTAACACGCTGCGCTTCTTCGACCCTCAGATGCAGGATGCCGTCAACGCCCGTGCAGCGCTCGAAAGCGAATTGGGCAAGGCGATTGAGAGTCGGCAATTTCAACTTTATTACCAGGTTCAGATGGACAGCCTGCGTCGTCCCCTGGGCGCCGAGGCCCTGATACGCTGGCTGCATCCTGAACGCGGCCTGGTGTTTCCCGCAGAATTTATCCCTCTGGCGGAAGAAACCGGCCTGATTGTGCCCATCGGGCAGTGGGTGCTGGAGACGGCTTGCGCTCAACTCGGAGAATGGCAGAAAGCGGAACTTACCCGTGATCTCGTTCTGTCGGTGAATGTCAGTTCACAGCAATTTCGCCAACCCGACTTTGCGGCTCAGGTGCTGTCTGCCGTGCAACGCCACGCCATCAACCCGGTGAAGCTCAAGCTGGAGCTGACCGAAAGCCTGTTGCTGGATAATATAGAAGACACCATTGCCAACATGAACGTCCTGAAAAAGATCGGCATTATGTTTTCAATGGACGATTTTGGAACCGGCTATTCATCTCTTCAGTACCTCAAGCGTCTGCCGCTGGATCAAATCAAGATTGACCAGTCGTTTGTGCGCGACATCGCGACCGACAGCAACGACAGTGCTATCGTGCATACCATCATCGCCATGGCCAAAAGCCTGAACATGGGCATCATTGCCGAAGGGGTGGAAACCAAACAACAGCGCCAAATCATTCTGGACAACGGTTGCACGAACTATCAAGGTTATCTGTTCGGCAAACCGGTGCCGATAGCGGAGTTCGATGCGCTGCTGGCAGAAGACTGATCTGTTTTTCTCCCGGGCTTGTAAGTATATAACCTATTGATTTATAAGTTGTTTTGTGTTTTTAAAGCAGGGATTCATGAACCCGCACCGTCATGCCATTGATAAGCTCTATGCGCATCTGCACAGCAGCGAGCGGGGGCTGTCGCAGGCCGAGGCCGCGCGGCGACTGGAGAGGTATGGCGCCAATCGCCTGGAAAAAATCGCCGGGCAATCCATGCTTGGCAGGTTGTTCAAGGAATTTACTCACTTCTTCGCACTGATCCTGTGGCTGGCGGCCGGGCTGGCCTTTTTCGCCGAGTGGCGCGAACCGGGCGGGGGCATGGCCATGCTGGGTTATGCGGTGCTCGGTGTGATTCTCATCAATGGCCTATTCTCGTTCTGGCAGGAATACCGCGCGGAAAAAGCGCTGGCAGCATTAAGCAATCTGCTGCCGCATCACACCACCGCGTTGCGCGATGGCCATGCCGTGCAACTGCCGGTGACTGAGTTGGTGCCGGGCGATGTGGTTCTGCTGGCATCAGGAGACGATGTTCCCGCCGATTGCCGACTGATCGAGGCGTTCGGGGTGCGCGTCAACACCGCCAATCTCACCGGCGAATCACAGCCACAGTCGCGCAACACCAGGGCTGAACCCGAAGATCAATCCGCGCTGCGGCGCGATATCCTGCATGCCGGCACCTCGCTGATTTCCGGCGAGGCTAAGGCCATGGTTTATGCCACCGGCATGCACACCGAATTCGGTAACATCGCGCGCCTGACGCAAGCCGCGCGCGAGCCGCTGTCTCCGCTGCAAAAAGAGATCATGCACCTGTCGCGTTTGATTGCGCTGTTCGCCACCCTGCTCGGCGCGGTGTTCTTCCTGATCGGCCAGTTAATCGGCCTGTCGTTCTGGGAAAATCTGGTGTTCGCGATCGGTATCATCGTCGCCAACGTGCCGGAAGGCTTATTGCCTACCGTCACCCTGTCGCTGGCGATGGCGACTCAGCGCATGGCGAAGAAAAACGCGCTGGTGCGCCATTTGCCTGCCGTGGAAACGCTGGGTGCGGCCAGTGTAATTTGCAGCGACAAGACCGGCACGCTGACGCAGAACCGCATGAGTGTCCGGCAGATTTATTTTTCCGGCACACAGATTACGCCCGATGCACTGGACGAGGCATGTCCGTTGTTCGACATCATGCGGCATTGCCACGACCTGCGTCGTGTCGAACAAGAGGGAAAGATGGCATGGCAGGGCGATCCGATGGAAGTGGCGCTGCTTGCGGCCGTGCCATCGGGCGGCAGGGAATATCCGCGTCTGGACGAGATTCCGTTCGATACCGGGCGTAAGCGCATGTCGGTGATTTGCGCCACACCAAAAGGGCCGCGCTTGTATTGCAAGGGCGCGCCGGAATCCGTGTTGCCGCTGTGCTGCACGGTAGTGTTAAAAGGAGAGATTGTACCGCTCGATGAAGCTGGCCGGGCTGGTCTGCTGAAGGTTCAGGAGCAGATGGCCGAACGGGGCTTGCGCGTGCTGGCCTTGGCATATCGGGATTTGCAGCCGGATACGACAGAGCGTGAAGCGGAGTTAATCTTTGCCGGACTGGTCGGACTGGTTGACCCGCCGCGTGAGGCTGTGCCTGCCGCGATCCGCGCCTGTCATGCGGCCGGCATCCGCGTGATCATGATTACCGGCGACCACCCTCAGACCGCCTGTGCGCTGGCGCGTGAAATCGGGCTGGCGGAGGACCCTGTCGCAATCACCGGAGACCGTCTGCGCCAGATGTCGGATGCCGATTTGCAACTGCTGCTCCATGAACCCGAGTTGATCTTTGCGCGCACGGCAGCCGACCAGAAGATGCGCATCGTGCAGGCCTTGCAGCGCAAGGGTGAAATCGTCGCGGTGACGGGCGACGGAGTGAATGACGCACCGGCGCTGAAGTGCGCCGATGTCGGGATTGCGATGGGAATATCCGGTACCGATGTCGCCAAGGAATCGGCTGACATTATCCTGCTCGACGATAATTTCGCCTCCATCGTGGCGGCCATTGAGGAAGGGCGCGCGGTATATGACAATCTGCGCAAATTTCTCACCTACATTCTCACCTCGAACATCCCCGAGATCGTGCCGTATCTGGCTTTCGTGCTGTTCAAGATTCCGCTGCCGCTGACCATTATCCAAATACTCGCGGTCGATCTCGGCACCGACATGCTGCCGGCATTGGCGCTGGGCGCGGAAAAGCCAGACCCCGATACCATGCGCCGTCCGCCGCGACCGCGTGGTGAACGCCTGCTTAACCGGGGGGCAGTGCTGCGCGCTTATCTGTTCCTGGGGCCGCTGGAAGCCATTGCGGCAATGGCCGCATTCTTTTTTGTGCTGCATGACGGCGGCTGGCAATTCGGCAGCATGCTTGGACATCAGGAAAATTTGTATCTGCAAGCAACCACGGCATGCTTGTCGGCGATTATCGTCATGCAGGTGGTCAATGTTTTTCTGTGCCGCCATCCCGCTTTGTCCGCGTTCAGCCGCGTTCACCGCCGCAATCGTCTGATCTGGTATGGAATTATTTTTGAGTTGTCGCTGATACTGCTGATTAACTACACGCCGTGGGGCAATGCGCTGTTCGGCACCGCGCCGATCAGCGCCGATGTCTGGCTGTTTATCATCGCCTTCATGCCAGTCATGTTGCTGATCGAAGAGCTGCGCAAGGTCGTGGTGCGCAGGCGATAGTGGAGTGCAGCGACGCGTCGCTGCAAATAGTTATTTGGACAGCGCGTTGGCGATGTCGCGTTTGTGTTCTTCTTCCTGGATCAGGATGTCTTCCAACACCCGCCGCAAGCCGTACTCCTTGAGCGCTTCGGCCTGGCCGATGCGTTCCTTGTAGCGCGCGATGGCGTTCACTTCGCCCGCCAGGTCCTGTTTGAGCATTTCCAGACTGTCTGCCGAGATGCCGCGTTTTTCCACATCGATGGTGGGTACGCCGCCGAGAAAATCGATCTGCTCGGACAGCATCACTGCGTGCTGCATTTCTTCCTGCGCGTGGACCAGCAACTCCTTCTGGATGGAATCGAATTGCGCGCCGTTGATGGTCGCGGCGTGCTGTACATACTGGATCGCCGCCGCGTATTCCCATTCCAGATCCTTGTTCAGTTCAGACAACAGCTTCTTCATGGTGATTTTCATGTCATATCTCCCGGGTCAAAAAACGTGTGTGTCAAAATTGCCGAGTTATATTATCAAGTACTCGCCCGCTTCGCCACTTTAACCTGTCGTGATGCCGCTATCTTTTCAGGCTATCCCAAACTTCGTCGCGATAGGTTAAGCTTACGCACTTTTTATTCATCGAACTAACATCATGGCCCAATATGTAATGTCCATGCTCCGTGTGAGCAAAGTTGTCCCGCCTAAACGTCAGATTATTAAGGATATTTCACTGAGCTTCTTCCCGGGCGCCAAGATTGGCCTGTTGGGCCTGAACGGGTCGGGTAAATCCACCGTGTTGCGCATCATGGCGGGCGTGGACAAGGAATATGACGGCGAGGTGCAACATCTGCCCAATATCCGTATCGGTTATCTGGCTCAGGAACCGCAACTGAACCCTGAAAACACCGTTCGACAGGAAGTCGAAGAGGCGCTGGGCGAAGTGATGCAGGCGCAGAAGAAGCTGGACGATGTGTATGCCGCCTACGCCGAGGAAGATGCGGATTTCGACGCGCTCGCCGCCGAACAGGCGCGTCTGGAAAACATCATCGCGGCGGCAGGTTCCGGTTCTGATCAGTTGATGGAAATCGCTGCCGATGCACTGCGTTTGCCGGAATGGGATGCCGTTATCAAGAATTTGTCGGGGGGTGAGAAGCGTCGCGTGGCTTTGTGTAAACTCTTGCTGGATAAGCCGGACATGTTGCTGCTGGACGAGCCGACCAACCATCTGGATGCCGAATCGGTGGAGTGGCTGGAGCAATTTCTGGTGCGCTTCCCCGGCACCGTGGTCGCTGTCACCCACGATCGCTACTTCCTTGATAATGCCGCCGAGTGGATACTTGAGCTGGATCGCGGCCACGGTATTCCGTGGAAGGGCAACTATTCCTCCTGGCTGGAGCAGAAGGGTGCGCGACTGGAGACCGAGAATAAACAGATGGATGCGCACGCGAAAGCGATGAAGCAGGAACTCGAATGGGTGCGGCAGAACCCGAAGGGGCGTCAGGCCAAATCCAAGGCGCGTATCGCCCGTTTCGAAGAACTCAATTCGCAGGAACACCAGAAGCGCAACGAGACCCAGGAAATCTTCATTCCGGTTGGCGAGCGCTTGGGTAACGAAGTGATTGAATTTGAAGGCGTTTCTAAAGCCTATGGCGACCGCCTGCTGATCGACAACCTCAGCTTCAAGATTCCGCCCGGCGCCATCGTCGGTATTATCGGGCCGAACGGCGCGGGTAAATCCACGCTGTTTCGCATGATTACCGGCAAGGAACAGCCGGATTCCGGCACGGTCAAAATCGGCAGCACCGTCAAAGTCGCCCATGTCGATCAGGCGCGCGACTCGCTGGACAACGGCAAGACGGTGTTCGACGCAATTTCCGGCGGCAACGAAATCCTCACGGTCGGCAAATATGAAACTCCGGCGCGGGCCTATATCGGTCGCTTCAATTTCAAGGGCGGCGATCAGACCAAACTGGTCGGTCAGCTCTCCGGCGGTGAGCGCGGACGCTTGCATCTGGCGCAAACCCTGATTGCAGGCGGCAACGTACTGCTGCTGGATGAGCCGTCCAACGATCTGGACGTGGAAACCTTGCGCGCGCTGGAAGACGCGCTGCTGGAATTTGCCGGTTGCGTGGCGGTAATCTCCCACGACCGCTGGTTCCTCGACCGTATCGCGACGCATATCCTGGCGTGTGAAGGCGATTCCAAATGGGTGTTCTTCGACGGCAACTATCAGGAATACGAAGCCGACAAGCGCAAACGGCTTGGCGAGGAAGGCGCTAAGCCGAAGCGCATCAGATATAAGCCGATCAGCCGATAAGCTGTCATTCCGGCTAAGGCCGGAATCCAGCAATATAAAATACCTGCGAAGCAGGCAAGCAATTTTGTCCACGCTTTGCGTGGAATATCCACTCGACTAGGTTCCCGCCTTCTCGGGAACGACAAAACCTTTTCAACTCCCTATTGACAATACTCTCGCGTAGCGAGAGTATTGCTCTCTATGATTACCGACTTCCACAACGAAGACACTCGCAAGGTTTGGTTAGGCGAATTTTCTCGCCGATTGCCGAACCAGATTCAGGAAGTGTCGCGGCGCAAGTTGCGGATGTTGAACAACGCACAACGCATCGAAGATTTGCGCATTCCGCCGAACAATCGTCTGGAAGCTTTAAGAGGCGACCGCGCCGGACAGTGGAGTATCCGCATAAACGATCAGTGGCGCGTGTGCTTTGAGTGGAATGACGGACATGCCAGTCGCGTGGAAATCTGCGACTATCACTGAGGAGCAAAGACAATGAATATATCAGTCAAACAAAAACTGTCGAACATCCATCCCGGCGAGGTGCTGCGCGAAGAATTCCTGATACCGTTAGGCATTTCGCAATACCGGCTGGCAAAAGAAATCGGTGTGACTGAAGCGCGCATTTCGGCGATCTGCAACGGAAAACGGGCGGTAACAGCGGATACCGCGTTGCGCCTGGCAGCGTTTTTCGGCACAACCAGCGGTTTCTGGCTGGGCTTGCAGGCAGATTACGATACCGAAGAAGCCGCACATGAATTGTCAGCCGTCTTGGCGCAGATACACAGGTTCGAGCCGCTGGCAGCTTAAAGTTGGTTGTTGTATTGGAAGGCAAGAAGAAGATGATCAGGCAGTGATATGCCTAGTCTGCTAAAGTGTTCGCGTTACACCTCTGTGATGTTTGGGGTGTCTTAGATAGCGTGATGTGGGGAATAAAATGGCAAGCAAACCAATAAAATCAAGTGGTTCTTCGGTAATTTCAACTGCCAAAAAGCAGCGCTCACGCCGACCCACGCTAGGCGCAATTTCTGTTGCTGGTTACAAGTCTCTGGTTAGCAAGCAGCGTATTGAAATTCGTCCGCTAACTATTCTGTCTGGTGCAAATAGTGGCGGAAAATCAAGCATCATGCAGCCAGTTCTTTTACTCAAGCAAACTCTAGATGCACCATATGATCCTGGTAGCTTGTTGTTAGGGGGTGCAAATGTGAGACTGACTTCGGCAGATCAGTTGTTGTCAAAAAACCCCGGCTCACGCACATCAAAAGAGTTTTCAGTCGAATTTGAAATCGGCAGCAGAAAAGTTGAGCTATGTTTCCGTCATATTCCCAAGAAGGGTTTGGAGATACTTAGTAATACGGTCTCTGATGAAGGGGTGGTGACTGTCATTACAAAGGATGCGGATTTGATCCTGTTAAAAAAGAGCTTGGAGAAGCGCATCTCACACTGGCCGGATGATATGGTAAAAAATGGTGAATTGGAGATTGTCCGTGATCGTGCTTTTCTTACAGTTGAAATGCTTGTGGAGGAAGAACAATTTAGGTTTCCAATATTTAATCCGGGAGCCGGGCTCGCCGAAATGATTGGCAAATTGATTCATGTTCCTGGTTTGCGGGGCAATCCTGAACGGGATTACAGAACTACGGCGGTAGGAGATTCCTTTCCGGGGACTTTTGAAGTTTATGTGGCAAGTGTAATTAAACATTGGCAATCCAACGGTGATAATAGATTGGCGCAGTTGGGGATGGATTTAGAAAGTTTAGGTTTGACTTGGAAAGTGGAGGCTAAGCAGCGGGACGAAACTCAGGTGGAGTTGAAAGTTGGACGTTTGCCTCACAGTTTGCGAGGGGGGGCGCAGGATCTGGTTAGTATTGCTGATGTCGGGTTTGGTGTGTCTCAAACATTGCCAGTCTTGGTGGCCTTACTTACAGCCAAACAAGGACAAATAGTTTATATCGAACAACCTGAAATTCATCTTCATCCGCGTGCTCAACGCTCATTTGCTAAGATTTTTGCTGAAGCAGCTAAGCGTGGAGTGATTGTTATTGTCGAGACTCACAGTGCTTTGCTGCTGCAAGGCATTCAGACGCTGGTTGCGAAAGATGACTTGCCACAGGACTTAGTTAAATTACATTGGTTCCAGCGCGATAGTACAGGCGTAACATCTGTTACCAGCGCCGACCTAGATGACACTGGTGCATTTGGTGATTGGCCTGAAGATTTTGATAACGTGGCACTAAACTCTGATAACGAGTACTTGTCGGCTGCCGAGGCCAAGCTCTTTGGAAAAAATAACCAGTCATGAAAAATGCACGATCAAAAAATTTGGTGATTGACGCTTCCGTTGCAAGAGCTTCTGGTGGTGAGGGTGCTACACATCCAACATCAGTTATTACGCGTAACTTTTTGCAGGCTGTTTTGACAATATGTCACAAGGCCGTAATGACGCCAGCTATACGAGATGAATGGAATCAACATCAATCCGGTTATGCTCGTACTTGGCGAAGAAGCATGATGGCACGAAGGAAGCTGATACTGCTTGATGTTGAAGAAAGGCAAGATGTGCGCCAACCAGTTGAATTGGAAGATATAACTCCAGAGCAAAAAGATGCCATGCTTAAAGATTGCCACCTTATTGAAGCAGCGATAACAACAGATAAGCAAATTGTTTCATTGGACGATACTGCACGAAAATTGTTTGTTGGGTTATCGAATCGAGTTGCAGATATACAAGATGTTATGTGGGTTAATCCTGCTTCAGATACTGAGCAAGTAATGGCTTGGCTTGAAGGTGGTCAGGAAGATGCGAGATGGAAGCTGGCTCACAATAGTTAGGCAGCCCATTTGGTAATTGATTGGTTTTGTTAATTCGTCCGTCGTGATGCGCGCCATGAGTACCGCCACCTTCCACTGTGCACCGGCAACCTAGGGGCGCTTTCTTTCACGCAACAACTTGGGGCGAAGCCCCTTAGTTGTGCGGGGACACCACTTGCGGGTGTGAGCCGCCGGGCTGCCACCGGCAAAACCTGGCCTATGCTTCCGCGACCAGGTGTCGGGCTTGCCGACTCGTCGGGCTGACCTGCCTGGTTTTTCGGATTCCATCCTTGTCCGGTTTTTCGACCTTTAGAAACGCCGGAATCGCCTTGCTACCCGACAAAATAAAGTCGCGCTCCACCGCTATCTGAGCCTCTGTCTGTGGCACCGACAGGCATTCGATCATTCCCCGGTAAACCTGATCAAACAACCGGTCCAGCGCAATCTGATGGGTCTTGCGGGTTGTTGCATAGAGCCAGTCGGAGAACGCCAGAAAACGGGCAAACGGGCTGTCGCCCAGCAACAGGGGTAAGGCCTGCGGGAAGCGGCCGGAGTTGGCGACCAGATCCCAGTAGCGGGCAAAGCGCACCAGGCGCTGCATGGTGGTGAAGTCGATGCGATCGGTGGCGAGAATGGTATAGGGCGCGTAGGGGGTGTAGCGCATGTCATACGAAGCTGTATGGCGGATGATGTTGGTGCCGCGCAGGCGCTTGAGGACGCCGACCTGAATTTCCTGCTGATTGAGGGCAACCAGGCGGTCGAAGCCCTGCGCAAAGCTGGCCATGTCTTCGCCGGGCAGGCCGATGATGAGATCGACGTGAACATGCGCGTGGCTTTCCTCGCGCAGCCAGCGCAAGTTTTCTTCTGTTTTCGGTGTGTCCTGCTTGCGCGAGATGAGCGCCTGCACGTCGGGATTGAAAGTCTGGATGCCTACCTCGAATTGCAGCGAACCCTCGGGGAAGCGCAAGATCAGCTCCTTGAGCTGGTCGGGCAGGTGATCCGGGATCACCTCGAAATGCACGAATAACTTATCGTCCAGGCGTTCCAGAAAGAATTCAAGGATGCGCGCACTGGCCTTGATGTTAAGGTTGAAGGTGCGGTCTACAAACTTGAACTGGCGTGCGCCGCGCTCGTACAGCCTGGCCATCTCGGCCAGGAACAGGTCGAGGTCGAAGGCCCAGGCTGTCTTGTCGAGCGAGGAGAGGCAGAATTCGCATTTGAACGGGCAGCCGCGCGAGGCTTCGACGTACAGGGTGCGGTTGGCGATATCGTTGTCGTTGTATAGCGCATAGGGCAGTTTGATCTCGGCAAGCTGAGGTTGGAGGCCGGTGATGATTTTCTGCGCCTGCGGGCGCTTTAGCAGCAGCTCGCGGCAGAGTTTTGCAAAGCTGATGTCGCCCCAGCCGGTGATCACATAATCCGCCAGGCGCACGATTTCCTGCTGCTCGCATTCGTAGCTCACTTCCGGCCCGCCCAGCACCACGATAACTTCCGGGGCTACGCACTTGAGCAGCGCTACCACCCGGGTAATTTCGACCACATTCCAGATGTAGACGCCGAAGCCGACGATCTTTGGCTGTGCCGCCAGTATGGACTCTATGACCTCTTCCGGCCTGTTCTGCAGGATGAACTCCATGATCTGCGTGTCCTGCTCGTGCTTGCCCATATTGGCGGCGAGGTAACGCAAACCAAGCGAAGCGTGGTGATAGCGTGCGTTGAGGGTGGCGAGAACGATGGTGGGCATGCGCGGTCAGATGAACTGAAGGGCCGCGATTTTACGCTACTTCCACGGCAAATTTGCCATGGTGAGTGCAAGGCGCCGCTTGTTTGTGACTATACTATGCCCCGGCGGCATTGCGGACTTATTGCCGGTTAGCGCCAAGACCGCCCGCAAGGGCGAGCGTCTGGCGGCGTACCCTTTACGGGCTCTGCCACCGGCAAACAGGAAACCACTATGGAAATGAACAAGATCAATGCGGGCAAGCTGCGTGCCATCGGCTACGACGCTGGCGCCAGACTGTTGCAGGTGCAGTTCGATGACGGCAGTACCTTGCAATACAGCGGTGTGGGCGAGGATACCTGGCGTTGTCTCAGCTCTTCTGGTGCGGCATGGAGTTTCTACCGCGACAATATCGAGGAGGAGTTCAGTGCAAAGCGTGTTTCCGGCAAGTCGTCCGGCGGGGTGAACACGCTCGACGAATTGTTCGGCAAACCCTGAGGATTGCTACCGGTGAAAAAAACGCAGTTTCAGGAAGTTGAATTGCATCCGCAATCGCCTGAAAAGCCCGGCTATGGCGCGCCTTGCAATGGCTGTGGAGTATGCTGCGCAGCGGGGCCGTGCCCGGTCGCCTTTGCATTTTTGTTTCAGTTCAGGGGTAAGTGCCGCGCACTGTTATGGCAGGACGAGCCGAGCCGGTACGTATGCGGCATGGCGGCCTGCCCCGATGTCTATGTGAAGCTGATTCCGGAAAAATGGAGGGGATACAGTGGCCGGTTCTTTGCCTCGTGTATCGCAGTCGGTGCGGGGTGCGACTCGGTGGCCGAAATTTTTGATGACAGCGACACGAGCTGATACCTGATGCCGCCTGTAATGCCGAGGCCCCCGATGAAGTATTCCGGCACAGGCGTCAGCTGGCAGGCCGGATGCCGATCCAGATGGTGTGTCGATTGCCGCGCTTTGCCTTGTGTGACCCTACCCGCTGTTGTGATACGGTAAAACCTGTCTTCACCATGCGCTGGGTAAAGGCGGGATCGGCGGTGGCGGACCAGACAGTGAGCACGCCGCCCGGCTTGAGCGCAGCATAAGCATGTTTCAACCCGCGCAGGCTGTATAAGGTATCGTTATCATCGTGGGTGAATGAACTCGGGCCGTTGTCTACATCCAGCATGATGGCATCGAAGCTGTTGCTGTGTTCCTGCATTACCCTGCCGACATCCTGTTCCAGTACGTGAACGCGCCCGTCATCCAGCGGAAATCCGGCAAGTTGACCCATATAATCCCGGTTCCAGCGCACTACCGCAGGTATCAGCTCGGACACCGTTATCCGCGCGCCGGAATCCGTGTGGGATAGCACCGCCGCCAGGGTAAAACCGATACCGAGGCCGCCGACCAGCAGGTGTGGATTTTCCCGTCCGGCGATCTGTTCGCAAGCCAGTTCAGCCAGCACATCCTCCGAGTGATGCGCGCGGCTGTTCATCAGTTCACCGGCCTTGTCCACGCGGATGGAATACTCGTCACCGCGCTGGTAAAGTCGCAGCGTTGTACCCGCCCAGGATGCGGTGTCGATCAATGTATAGGGAATCATGATTTCTTTCGTCAGACTTTAAATAGCGCTGTCCCACATCCGTCGTGGCGTTCGACATATTGCGGGTCGCCCGTTATCTTCGTCGCGACTGTGTATTTTGTAAAGCTTGCAGTGCCTGTGACAAACAGGGCGCACTGTTTTAAAATCCGCAGTCTGTGAATCAGCGCTGCAATAATAATCGGATTATTTTCTTGAAAAAATCACCGCATGAAAAATAAGCCGCGGGTCGCCGTCATAGGCGGCGGGCCGACCGGGTTGATGGCGGCTGAGGTGCTGATTCAGGCAGGCGTCTGCGTTGATGTTTATGACGCCATGCCCAGCGTGGGGCGCAAGTTCCTGATGGCGGGCAAGGGAGGGATGAATATCACGCACTCGGAACCGCCGGATGCGTTTCTATCCCGCTACGGTTCACGCAGCGCGCAAATCAAACCGATGCTGGACGCCTTCGGGCCGGAGGCGCTGCGTGAGTGGGCGCAGGGCTTGGGTATCGCCACCTTCGTCGGTAGTTCCGGGCGCGTTTTTCCCACGGAGATGAAGGCTGCGCCGCTGTTGCGCGCCTGGTTGCACCGGCTGCGCGAGGCGGGGGTGCATTTTCATATGCGCCATCGCTGGTGCGGCTGGTCGGGCGATGCACTGTGTTTTGCAACGCCTCACGGCGAAGTCACTGACCATGTTGATGCGGCGGTATTGGCACTGGGCGGCGGCAGTTGGGCGCGACTGGGTTCCGATGGCGCATGGGTGCCGCTGCTGGCCGGGCGCGGCGTTCCGGTCGCGCCGCTGAAACCCGCAAATTGCGGCTTCGATGCGGACTGGAGCGCTCATTTTGCTGATAAATTCGCAGGCCAGCCGTTGAAGGCGGTGACGGTGAGTTTTACCGATAGAGCAGGAGCGGTGCATTCCCGGCAGGGCGATGTGATGGTAACAAGGAGCGGGGTGGAAGGCGGCCTGATCTATGCATTGTCAGCGATGTTGCGCGACGAGATCGGGGCGGCGGGCAGTGCGGTGATCAACGTCGATCTGCTGCCCGGCAAGGAGCTGTCCCGCGTCATCGGCGAAATAGATCATCCGCGCGGTTCGCGCTCGATGTCCAGCCATTTGCAGAGCCGGGCGAATATCAGGGGTGTGAAGGGCGGGCTGCTGCGCGAATTGCTGCCGCGCACCGATTTCGATCAGCCCGAACGGCTGGCTGCCGCGATCAAATCACTGCCGCTGAAACTGCTCGCTGCGCGCCCGCTGGATGAGGCGATCAGCAGCGCGGGCGGCGTGATTTTCGAGGCGCTGGACGAACGGCTGATGGTGCGCGAACTGCCCGGCGTGTTCTGTGCCGGTGAAATGCTCGACTGGGAAGCGCCTACCGGCGGTTATCTGCTGACTGCCTGTTTTGCCGGTGGACGTGTCGCAGGACAGGGAGCGCTGGACTGGCTCGCCGCGCAGTAATTCCGCCCATTTTTCAGGATTTACGATGACATCGAATGATATGAAACAGCTTCATCCGCAACAAGTCTGGGCGCACTTCGCCACGCTGTGCGAAATACCGCGTGCTTCATACCACGAGGCGGCGCTGATAGCGCATCTGATTGAGCGGGCGGCGGCGCGCGGCATCGCTGCCGTGGTGGATGGCGCGGGCAATCTGATTCTGAGCAAGCCCGCCAGCCCCGGCTGCGAGGCTCAGCCCGGCGTGATTTTGCAAGGTCATCTGGATATGGTGTGCCAAGTCAATTCTCAGGCCCATGCCGGTAAGCAGCACGATTTCGAGCACGATGCTATCAAAGCGGTAGTGCGCGACGGCTGGGTGGTGGCGGAAAACACCACGCTGGGTGCGGACAACGGCATCGGTGTGGCGCTTGCGCTGGCGGCAATGGAAGAGCCGGACTTGATTCATCCGGCGCTTGAGGTGCTGCTCACCGTCAACGAGGAATCCGGCATGGACGGTGCGCGCGGCCTTGCGCCAGGCACCTTGCAGGGTAAGCGCCTCATCAATCTGGATACCGAGGAATGGGGGCATTTCTATCTCGGTTGCGCGGGCGGCGTGGATGTGGAAGTGCGTCATGAGTGCGAACAGCAGGATATTCCTCCGGACTATGCGATGCTGCGCTTCGAGGTGTCCGGTCTGCGCGGCGGGCATTCCGGTATCGACATCCATTTGGGGCGCGGCAATGCGCTCAAGCTGCTGGCGGAGGCGCTGTGCGATTTGGCTGTGCATACCGACCTGCGTCTGATCGAGATGAAGGGGGGTACGGCGCGCAACGCGATCCCGCGCGAGGCGTATGCCGTGTGCGCGCTGCCTGCCAAGGTGGCGGCGAGCATTGATGCGTGGGCGCGGCATCGGCATGAGACATGGCAGGCGCGCTTTGCAGAGGCGGATTCCAATGTGTCCTTTGCATGTCGGCATGACGATGCGCCGCTGGTCAGTTCAGTTCCGCGAGCCGAACAGCAACGCTGGTTGGCCTTTCTGGACACTGCGGAGAATGGTGTCGCGCGCATCAGCGATGATTTCCCCGGTGTGACCGACACTTCAAGCAATCTAGGCGTGGCAGTTGTTGAGCGTGGTGTTTTCAAGGCGACATTCAAGGTGCGTTCGTTGCGTGACTCAGGGACGGATGAACTGGCGGACAAGCTGGTATCGTTTGCGCAAAGCTATGAACTGCAAGCATGGAAAGACGGCGCATATCCGGGCTGGACGCCGAATCCGTCATCAAGCCTGCTTGCTTTATGCCAGCAGGTCTACAGCGCAGAATTCGGCCAGCCCGCCGGAATGCAGGTGATCCACGCGGGCCTCGAATGCGGTCTGTTTGCCGCAAGCCACCCGCATCTGGAGATGATCTCCTTCGGGCCGGACATACGCGGCGCGCATGCGCCCGGCGAACGGGTGGAAATCGCCTCTGTCGCGCGTTGCTGGATTTTACTCAAGGCCGTGTTGCAGGCGCTCGCGAAGGTTTGAGGTTTGTCGCAACGCGGGATCTGCTGTATGTGGCAATTTTTGTCCGTTAATCCTACCGGGAGGTTTTCTTGAACAATGAC
Source organism: uncultured Gallionella sp. (assembly GCA_964385275.1). Lineage (GTDB taxonomy): Bacteria > Pseudomonadota > Gammaproteobacteria > Burkholderiales > Gallionellaceae > Gallionella. The sequence goes on from CAYLOK010000003.1 coordinate 33,259, forward strand.
ACGATGCAAGCCGGGCCGCGCGAAATCCTGACGCCTTTCAGGCCCATTCCGCTGGACGTGCCGGAGGGGATGAAGCACAACGAATTTTTCAACAGTACGGAAAATCTTAACGATCTGGTGAACAACAACGGTTTGCTGATTAACCCGGAAAATCTGTTGCTCTATCGCAAGGCGTTGGGGCACAGTACCGAATTTGATTGCTCCATCATCTACAATACTTCCAGGACGATACTCAACCCGTTGGGGCGACCGGTACGGCGCACGCAGGTGGCGGACAACGTGAAGCATGTGTGGAACCGGATGAACCAGATCATTATCGATTACATGCTGGAGCAATATCCCGACCCGGATGAGGCGCTGATTCTGGCGGGCGAGGCGAGTCTGGATGCGACCTGGCCGCTGACTTCACCCGGTGTGCCCAGCATACGCATGCTGCATAACCACTTCGTGGTTTTTCCAAAGGAACAGTTGCGCAATGCGAAACTGGCCGATGCCAATAATCCCAATCTGACCGATGGCGGCCAGCACAGTCTGTTTCAGGCCTATATGCGCGATGTGTATCGCGAGTTTTTCGCCAGGGCGCTGAATCTGAAAATCCTCAAGCCGGTGAGCGGGGACGATGCCCGCATCGGGCTGACCGGATACCCGCAGGGATTGCCCAGCTGGGAGATACAGGGCGGGGCGGACGCACTCCGGGATGTGCATTTCTGGCGGGAATATGACGAGGTGCTGAAAGGGTTTATCGACTTTTACCGTACTTTCTTTTCGCAAGTCTCTACGCACAACGCACCTATGCTGCCGGATGTCTATTTCCCGGAGCAGGTGGAGAGCGTGTTGCTGTTCAACAACGATTTTATGAAGACTGCGAAGAAGGTGCGCAACCACTGTATCGCGGATGTGAAGTATGCCAGTGCGATACGCTGGCAGCCGGCATTCAAGCAGTTGATCTATCGCAATGACGCGGGCAAGCTGATCGTGACCATCAGCCAGAACTCAATAGGCAACGCGATCACCGAATTGCTCGGTGTGGTGGTGAGCCGCAACCCGGATGCGGAAGAATACACCCGGTTCGAACCTGCGCTGATCGAACGATTGCTTGAGGTGCGCAGGCGCCTGATTGATGCCGATCTGGGTGAGGGTATCGCCACAGCCTACTGGCCGAAGGAATGAGGAAGGGCGAAAAATGACAGCTTCGCTACGTTGCACGAAATACCGATGGGCCGCATTTTGGGTAAACCGGATGTTCTCGCGTGGCGGTCAATACTGTAAAGCTTGACTAATTCTGTCGGGCAATATCTAATTGCGCCCATACTAAATTTAATGCGAAAGGTTGCGAATATGGAAATCCCGAATCGTGATGGTGATGGCTATCTCATTGATATGAGTGACTGGTCGGAGGAGATCGGTCGCTTGATGGCCGAGGCGGATGGTTATGAGTTGAACGAGCAGAAGTGGGAGCAGATCATGAGGGCGCGTGAGTATTACGAGCAATATAGCTCGGTGCCGCCGATACGCAAATTCGCCAAGTACATCGGCGAAGACCAGAAAGAGGTCTTTGAGTTGTGGATGACGGGGCCGATGAAGCCGATAACCAAATATGGCGGCATGCCCAAGCCGACGGGTTGCGTCTAGGTGCTTGTTTGGGGCGAAGCCGGATAATCCCGTGCAGGGTTGCCGGTGGAGGGCGCTTCCTCCGGTCGCCGGACCGAATTTATTCGGGCTTGCTCAGGGTGATCCACAGGAATGTTTCGCCGCCAATATTTCGATAGTCGCCGGCGTCGATGTTAAAGCCCGCACTCCTCAGGTCTGTATACAGGAGTTCAGGGGTTTTGTGGCTGTAATACAGTTCCTGTCCCATGAATTCCTTGTATCCGTCGAACTCGGGTTGGCCTGTGTATTCCTGTGTCGCATAGGTGAACAGCACCTTCCCGTTCGGTCGCAACCAGTAAAATATTTTCTCGAACAGAGCCGCATGGCCATCGCGGGGAATGTGAAACAGGGCGTAGATCAGGGTGATCGCGTCGAATTGAGCAGGGCCGAATTCGACATCGCGCATATCGGCGCAAATGCTATTCATATCCGGGACGTATCTGGCCGCCAATTCGAGCATTCTTTTTGAAAAATCCACTCCCGTGACCGACCAGCCCTGCTTGATGAAGGCGGCCGCGAACGGTTCTCCAGCCCCGCAGCCCAAATCGAGCGCTTCCCCATTTTTTATGTTGAAACGTTGGTAAAAGGCGTTAAATACCTCCATCATGTCGAAAAGACCACGATTCTTGTCATAGCTGTCGGCAAATTCGTCATAGATGCAGGCAAGGGATTTTTTCATGGCTGTTCGACCTTCAGCTTATTCTCGTGCCATGCATTATATCGACGAACTTTCGTGTTTCTCTCCGGCCATGGTTTATTTTGCGCCCAGACAATTTCTAACCCCTTATTTCCATCTGTAGGCGATAATCCGGCTTACGAATTTATTGGAGTTTTGCATGTGCGGCATCTGCGGTGAATTACGCTTTGATCAGCTTGCACCCGACATGGAGGCGCTCAAGCGCATGACGGCGCGTCTGGCGCGGCGCGGGCCGGATCACGAGGGTTACTACAACGATGGTGCGCTGGCATTCGGTCATCGGCGGCTGGCGGTCATTGACCTTTCTTCGCACGCAGATCAACCTATGGTTGACGAGGCTTTGCGTCTGGCACTGGTGTTCAACGGCACGATCTACAACTACAAAGAGCTGCGCGCCGAACTGCTGGAGATGGGCTACGCGTTCTTTTCCGAAGGCGATGCCGAGGTGATACTCAAGGCGTACCACGCCTGGGGCGCGCAATGCGTGCAACGTTTTTACGGTATGTTCGCTTTCGCCATCTGGGATTTGCGTGACAAATCACTGTTCCTCGCGCGTGACCGGCTTGGCATCAAACCGCTTTATCACACGCTGGATGGTGCGCGGCTGCGTTTCGCTTCCACGCCGCAAGCACTGCTGGCGGGCGGCGGCGTGGACACCAGCCTCGATCTGTTGGCGCTGCACCAGCATTTTACCCTGCACGGGGTGGTACCCGCGCCGCGCACGATTCTTCAGGGGGTGAAAAAGTTGCCTCCCGCCCATACCTTGCACTTTTCCGCCTCCGGCGATGTGACGCAGCGTCGCTATTGGACGCTGGATGCGACCCGGCCCGGGCAAACGCTTTCCGAAGATGAATGGCTGGCAGCAACGCGCACTGTGTTGCGCCGTGCAGTGGAGCGCCATCGTTTGGCCTCCGATGTGCCAATCGGGGTGCTGCTTTCCGGGGGGCTGGATTCGAGCCTGCTGGTGGCGCTGCTGGCTGAGCATACGAATGATTTAAACACGTTTTCCATAGGTTTCGAGGCGGTGGCGGGCGAGCAGGCAGACGAGTTCGAGTATTCCGATCTCGTGGCCAAAGTTTTCGACACACAGCATCACAAATTTGCAATGTCCAACGCGGAGGTGTTGAGACGCCTGCCGGAAGCCATTGCGCAGATGTCCGAACCGATGCCGAGCTACGATGTGACTGCGTTCTATTTGTTGGGTGAACAGGTGTCGCCCGAAGTGAAGGTGGTGCTGGCAGGGCAGGGCGCGGACGAGGTGTTCGGCGGATATTCCTGGTATCCGCGCATGGCGGCGGAAGACGGCAGCGCTGTGGAGCGATTCGCACGTCATTATTTCGACCGGGAACATGCTGAGTATCTGGAGATGATGACGGAAGACTACGATATTCCAGATGTTACTACCGCGTGGGTGGAGGAACAGCTGCAACAGCCGGGTGCTGTTGAGTTCATGGATCAGGTGTTGCGGCTGGATGTGACGCGTCTGATGGTGGACGATCCGGTGAAGCGCGTGGATAACATGACGATGGCCTGGGGGTTGGAGGCGCGCGTGCCGTTCCTCGATCACGAATTGGTGGAATTGGCGGCGAAAATGCCGCCTGAACTGAAATTAAAGGCGGGCGGCAAGTTTCCGCTCAAGGCGGTGGCGCGCGGCCTGATCCCTGATGCGGTGATAGACCGTGCCAAGGGTTATTTCCCGGTCCCTGCGCTGAAATATTTGCGCGGCGATTTTCTCGAAAAAATACGCGGCATTTTGAATTCCGAAGCTTGTGTCCGTCGCGGACTTTATCGGCGTGAATATGTAGAGAAACTCTTAGCCGAGCCTGAAGCGCACCTGACGCGCATTCAGGGCAGCAAGCTGTGGCATCTGGCGTTGCTGGAATGGTGGCTACAGATCAATGTGGATGCAGTAGCTGGTAACTAGTGGCTGGTTTTGCCGTCAACCGCCAAAGCGAGGTGAGTTCCGCTGCGCGTGCCGCGTGCAACGGATCGCCGGGGTCAGAAACGCGCGGGTGATGCGGCTTCACATCCATTTTTCCCATAAGCTGCAAGTCGGCAGCATCAATCGCCGCGAGCAATTCGGCGCGTGTGCGCAGACCCAGATGTTCGGCCAGGTCCGAGAGTACCAGCCAGCCTTCGCCGCCCTGCTCCAGATGTGCGGCCAGCCCGTTGAGAAAGCCTTTAAGCATGCGGCTGTCGGGGTCGAATACGGCGTGCTCAAGCGGCGAACTGGGTCGTGCCGGAACCCACGGCGGGTTGCATACGACCAAAGCCGCCCGCCCTTCCGGGAAGAGGTCGGCCTGTACGACGTCAACCTGAGCGGCTAATCCCAGTCGCGTCAAATTTTCGCGCGCACAAGCCAGTGCGCGCTGATCCTGGTCGGTGGCGACGATGTGTTTGATGCCCCGGCGTGCCAGCACGGCGGCCAGCACACCTGTTCCGGTGCCGATATCGAATGCGACGGATTGTGTCACGGCCAGTCCGGGCAAGGGGGCATCGTTCACCAGACTCACATATTCGCCGCGTATCGGTGCGAATACGCCGTAATGCGGGTGAATGCGTGATTTTAATGATGGAATCTCCACCCCGTTCTTGCGCCACTCGTGTGCGCCGATCAACCCCTGCAATCCGCGTAGTGACGCAACATAAGGTTCTGTTGCAGCGCCGTAAGCCTCCGTGCAAGCCAGATGTGCATCGGGTGCGCGGCGCAAGGGGATGCTGTGGTCTGCATTGAACGGCAGCAGCAACATGCCCAGGGTGCGAGCGCGCTGCGATTGGGCTTGGCGATGCAGATGGAAAGCTTCGGCGGCGGTTGCGGCTATCTTTTTGTTTTTTCTCGGTTTTTCGCTGGCGCGTCGCGTCATTGCCTGTAGTAATTGGCGTGCGTTCTGAAAATCCCCGCGCCATAGCAGTGCGGTTCCCTCGCAGGCCAGGCGGTAGGCCGCATCGGCTGTCATGCGATCGTCGGCGATAATCACCTTTTTGGGCGGCGGAGTGCCGGACTCCGAGCGCCAGCGGGCGGATTTATCTTCGCCAGCTTCGTTCCAGCTGATCATCTGATGGACGCTCATTTATCGGCCTTCTTCTCTTTTTATCTGCTGATAACGTAATTTGGCTTCGTGATCGTCGCGAGCCGAGGTTATTTCACGCATCACGGAATACACGTCAGCCATTTTTTTACTTTGCTCGAAGCGCCCCGTTAAAGGCGTGTCTGGCAGCAATTCGCCGCGTTGGTAGATCGCCCATATTTCCTTTGCATAATGGGTGTCCAGCAGTTCGGGCGCAAACTGGCCGAAGTAATTGGCCAGATTTTCAACGTCGCGATCCAGCATGCGGCTGGCATTGTTGTTGGCGGCCGCATCCACTGCCTGCGGCAGGTCGATGATGACGGGGCCATGGGCATCGACCAGAATGTTAAATTCGGACAGATCGCCGTGGATGATGCCGGCACACAGCATCAGCACCACTTGCCGGATCAGCATGGCGTGAAATTCCCGTGCCTGTTCTGCCGTGAGTTCCAGATCGTTGAGCCTGGGGGCGGGCATGCCATCTTCGTCTGCCACCAGCTCCATCAGCAGCACCCCCTCGTAAAAACCATAGGGATGCGGCACACGCACCCCCGCAGCCGCGAGCTTGTACAAGGCATCGACCTCGGTGCGTTGCCAGGCGGCTTCCTGCTCTTTACGTCCATAGCGCGAGCCTTTTTCCATCGCCCGCGCCTGACGGCTATTTTTAACTTTACGGCCTTCCGTGTAGTGAACCGCCTGATGGAAGCCGCGCTGGTTCGCTTCCTTGTAAACCTTGGCGCAACGAATCTCGTCACCGCACTGAACCACATAGACGGTCGCTTCTTTGCCGCTCATGAGTTGGCGTAACACCAGATCTACCAGGCCGTCTTCGACGAGCGGTTCGATTCTTTTTGGGGTTTTCATTGGTCTGACAGATGTTCGGTGGGATCGCCGCGCAGGGAATGAATTCGCGGTTTGGCAGGGTTATCCAGCGCATTTTGTATCATTGCGGCACGTGAGGCGGGCGATTCCAGGCTGATACGACCCAACTTTCCGGCACGATATTCGGTCAGCAGGATGATTGAGGCCTTTTCAAGATCCAGCTCGCCACCCCGTCCCTTTAGCAGGCAGCCGCGCTTCTTTGCGATGGCTTCGATTACGTCAACGCCGTCCATGCCGGCAGTCGTAAAGCCAAAGCGTTCGGCAAGCCGTTCCGGATATCTTGCCAGCAGATTATTCGCGAGATGTTCGGCGATTTCTTCCTCAATGACTGCATTGCGCCCGATGGCGTGAATGGCGGCGAGGATAAAGCCGTCTTCATCGTGTTCGATCTTCGGCCACATCAGGCCGGGGGAATCGGTCAGGGTCATGTGATCGTTGATTTTGTGACACTGTTGCGATTTGGTTACTGCCGGTTCATCGCCCACAGCGGCGACGCGGCGTTTGAGCAGCATGTTCATCAGCGTGGATTTGCCAACGTTGGGGATGCCCATGATCATCAGGCGCAGCGGCTTGTGTGTGTTGTCGCGATGTGGCGCGAGCGGATGGCATAATTTAGGCACTTTTGCTGCATCGCTGGCACTCTTGCAGCTCAACGCGACGGCTTTCACGCCTTCTTGCCGGTTGTAAAAATCCAGCCATTCCTGCGTGGTGGCAGGATCTGCGAGGTCAATTTTGTTGAGTATCTTCAGACAAGGACGCTGGCGGTGTTCACGCAACTCCCTGATCATCGGGTTGCAGCTCGCCTCAGGCGCGCGCGCGTCCAGTACTTCGATGACGACATCGGTAAACTCCATCGTCTCGCCGGCTTTTCTGCGCGCCGAGGTCATGTGACCGGGAAACCACTGTATGGCCATTTTTGCCTTTATTTGGTGAACGGCGCTGTCAGCAGCGCCAGTTGTGTTGCATTCAGATAACACCACTCTCCCGGCGCCAGTGCCAGATCGGCGAGCTTCAAGTTGCCGATCTGAGCGCGGTTAAGTGCCGTGCAATGATTTTCGGCCGCCGCCAGCATGCGCTTGACCTGATGGTATTTGCCCTGTTCCAGCACGATTTCCAGATGATTTGCATCTATCATCCGGCAAGTTTCGGCTGCCAGCGGCGCGGGTTCATCGTGTAATTTAACGCCTTTTAACAACAGTTCGATCAGTTCGGGTGTCACCGGCTCATGTGTGGTGGCAACATAGACCTTCGGTACATGATGCCTGGGTGAAGACTGGCTGTGAATAAATGCGCCATCGTCCGACATCAGCAGCAAGCCTGTAGTGTCGTGGTCCAGACGTCCGACAGGCTGCACATCGCGCCGGGTAAATTGATCCGGCAGGATGGTCAACACGCCGGGATGATGGCTGGGCTTGCGGGAACACTCGAAATTGGCAGGTTTGTTCAGAGCGACGTAAACATGCTCGCGGTAAGCCCACAATTCATCGAAAATCGTGAATGCCAGACCGTCCGTTTCAACCGGGGTATTCGTGTCGGTGACAACAGTGCCTGCGATACTGACTTCGCCGCCGGCGATCAATTCCCGGCACCACTTGCGTGTGCCAAAGCCCTGCGTATGCAGAATGCGATCCAAAGTTAATTTGCTCATGGCGCAACTTTAACAGAATCGTCGTTCAAGCGCGCCACCCGTGGCTACAGGGGAGGGTGAATTGGATGTTAGAATCCCGGTCATGCAACCTACCGTTCTGATCAACCAGCACCGCCAAACAGCCCTGATTGTGGCCGAGAGTGGCAAAAAGCAACTCGTCGTGGAATTGCACAAGGGTAAATTGACCGTCAAGGCGCTGTCTGCAAAAGACATCGAAAAACGGGGGTACGCCCTCAGCGACTATCCGCCGAAACAAGCTGCTCTATCCTATCTGTCGCATGCGGCAGGGGTGGGTGATCGCGCCAGAGAATATCTGGAAGGCGTGGCGCGCGGCGAGTTTTCAGGGACGCTGGAGTTCGGGTGAGGCAACCGGATTTTGCCTGTCCGACTTAGCCGGGAAATTCGCCATCCAGATAAAACCACTGCCCGTCCTCACGCAAAAAATGGCTGATTTCGTGCAGACGATGGGCGCGCCCGGCTATTTTATAGCGTGCGACGAATTCCACCGTGGCGCGGTCTGTCGATTTCGGGGTGTGCTTTTTTACTTCAAGTCCCAGCCATTTTTCGTTATCTGAAAGTAACTTCGGTATTTCGGGACGTGTATCGCGATGCCAAGTGGCAAACAGGTAAGGTTCGAGCTTCAACACATAGGCGCTGTAGCGCGAGCGCATTAGCGCTTCAGCGTCCGGCGCGGGCGCGCCCTTATGGTAACGGCCGCAACAGTTCGCGTAGTCGCTGCCAGCGCAGGGACAGGCGGTCAGTTTTGTTGCCATGTCTGTCCCGATGGCAGCTTGCCGTGCCAGACCAGGGGTTCGATTTCCACTACGCCGTCATTGCTGGTCATCATCACGCTGCCCTCCTGTATGGTGCATTGCAGTTGCATGGTGCGGCCGGCCAGCTTCGCCAGCGCCTGAGTGTTTTCGGTCGGTAGCCTGAGTACGGTGAGGTTGTCCAGGCGCGTCAACTTGCTGCGATTTTCATTCCACCAGATATCGGCAGCACGCCCATAGCTGACCACCACCACCTGTGTGGAGCGGCCACAGGCTTTGCGGATGGTGCGTTCGTCGGGCAGGCCGACAGCAATCCAGCGTTCAATCGCGCCGGTGAGATCCTTTTGCCACAGGTCGGGCTCGTCCTCGCCGCTGATGCCCTGAGCAAACGTCAGTGCGTCGTCAGCGTACAGCGCGAAAGCGAACAAACGTACCATCATGCGTTCCTCAGTTTCGGAAGGATGTTGCGCCAGTGTCAGCGCGTGGTCGGCGTAGTAATAGCGACCCATGTCGGCAATCTGGAGGGCAGCTTTGAAAACGGTTGCTTTTATGGCCATGTGATTCGTTCGGGAATGAGCAGGCGCGTATTCTAGCAGGGGGCTTGCGGCTTGAATGGTATTGCACCGCCGTTCCGTCTATAATTCGCCTCCTTTTGCTTTGTCATCCGTCAAAAATCAAGATGCAGTTGTTTGCCTTTGGTCTTAATCATCAAACTGCGCCGCTCGCCGTGCGCGAGCAGGTCGCGTTCAATGTGGACGGGATGGAGAACGCACTGCGCGATCTGGTGGAAAACGGCGCGGCAAAAGAAGCCACCATTCTGTCCACCTGCAACCGTATGGAGTTGTATTGCAACGCTGCGCAACCCGACCACGCGATAGACTGGCTGGCGCAATATCACCACTTGCCGCGCAAAGAACTCGAACCTTACCTTTATACCTTGCCGCGTGACCTTGCGGTAAAGCACTCGTTCCGTGTGGCCAGCGGCCTGGATTCGATGGTGCTGGGCGAACCGCAGATTTTAGGTCAAATGAAACAGGCAGTGCGTCAGGCCGAGCAGGCGGGCACGATGGGCATCCTGTTGCATAAATTGTTTCAGAGCACCTTCTCGGTAGCGAAACAGGTGCGCACCGAAACGGAAATCGGCGCAAATCTGGTTTCGATGGCTGCGGCTGCGGTGCGACTGGCCGAGCGCATTTTCCCCAGTATTGCCGAGCAAAACGTGTTGTTCATCGGTGCGGGGGAGATGATAGAACTCAACGCGGTGTATTTTGCAGCGCGCAACCCCAAGCGCCTCACCGTGGCCAACCGCACGCTGGACCGTGCGCAGACTCTGGCGCGGCAATTTAACGGTCATGCCATCACGCTGTCCGATTTGCCGGAACAACTGGCGCTGAACGATATTATCGTCACCTGTACCGCCAGTCAGTTGCCGATACTGGGCAAGGGCATGGTGGAGCGCGCGCTTAAAGCACGCCGCCGCAAGCCGCTGTTTATCGTCGATCTGGCCGTGCCGCGCGATGTGGAAGCGGAAGTCGCCGAGTTGAATGATGTGTTCTTGTACACCGTGGATGACATTGCCGAGGTGGTCAAGGACGGTCTCGAAGCGCGTCAGGGAGCGGTCAAGGAAGCGGAAGTTATCATCGATGCCGGGGTGTCCGACTTCATTCACTGGATGGAATCGCGCGAAGTGGTGCCGACCATCCGTGCGCTACGCGACCACGCTGAGCAAAACCGCAAGCAGGAACTGGAAAAAGCCCTGCGTCTGCTGGCTCGTGGCGAAAGCCCGGACAAGGTGCTGGAAGTGATGAGTCGCGGCCTGACCAACAAGTTTTTGCATGCCCCCACTCACGCGCTGAACCAGGCGCACGGAAAAGACAGAGATAACTTTCTCGAAGTCGTACATCGCCTGTATCACTTGAACACCGACGAATGAAACCAAATATCGCCACCAAACTCGCCCAACTGAGCGAGCGCCTGACGGAAGTCAACCAGCTGTTGAGCACCGAAGAAGCCACTAAAAATATGGACACGTATCGCAAGTTGAATCGCGAACGCGCCGAACTGGAGCCTGTGGTGGCGTTGTTTCACGCTTATCAGGCTTGCGAACGTGACATTGCCGATGCGAAGGAAATGGCCGAAGACCCGGATATGCGCGAATTTGCCGACGAGGAAATCAAGGACGGCTGTGCGCGGCTGGAACAGCTGGACAAGGAATTGCAGACGCAGTTGTTGCCCAAAGATCCTAATGACGAGCGCAGCGTGTTTCTGGAAGTGCGCGCCGGTACGGGCGGCGATGAGGCCGCACTGTTTGCGGGCGATCTGTTCCGCATGTATGCGCGCTTTGCCGAACGTCGCCGCTGGCAGGTCGAAGTGATTTCGGAAAGCCCCGGTGAAATGGGCGGCTACAAGGAAATTATCGCCCGCATCGTGGGACAGGGCGCGTATTCGGTATTGAAATTTGAATCCGGCGCGCATCGCGTGCAGCGCGTACCCACGACTGAAACGCAAGGTCGCGTACACACATCGGCATGTACCGTGGCGATCATGCCCGAAGTCGATGAGGTGGATGACGTGGTGTTGAATAACGCCGACCTGCGCATCGACACCTTTCGCGCTTCAGGGGCGGGCGGGCAGCACATCAACAAGACCGATTCGGCGGTGCGCATCACCCATATTCCGACCGGCGTGATGGTGGAATGTCAGGATGGTCGTTCTCAACACCAGAACAAGGCGCAGGCGATGCGCGTATTGTGCGCCCGTATCAAGGATGCTCAGGTACGCGCGCAGAATGCCGAGACGGCGGCTACGCGCAAGAGTCTGGTGGGCAGCGGCGACCGTTCCGAACGCATCCGCACTTACAACTACCCGCAGGGCCGCGTTACCGATCACCGCATCAACCTCACACTGTACAAGATGGACGCCATTATGGACGGTGAAATCAGCGAGCTGACCGGCGCGCTGATGGCCGAGCATCAGGCCGAACAGCTGGCTGCGATGTCGGAAGATGTCAACTTCTGATTTTTTGAGTGCGCAGACTCGTCTGCGCAGGTTAAGTCATCAGGCTACCGCACGCCCAATCTAAATCCACATGAATATTCAAAAGATACTTCAGTGCGACAGTAAACGACTTGAAGTTGCCTTGATTCACGCTCCGAGTACCGCGCGCATCGAGGTGCAAATCCTGTTGCAATCAGTGTTGCAGGTGAATCGCGCTTATCTGCTCACCCATCCAGAACGAATCCTCAATGCCGATGAACATGCACGTTACGGCGCGTTGTTTGAACGTCGCCTGAGCGGCGAACCGATCGCTTATCTGCTGGGTGTGCGGGAGTTTTACGGGCTGGATTTCAAGGTTACGCCTGCCACGCTGATTCCGCGCCCTGATACCGAGTTACTGGTGGAGCTGGCATTGCAGCGTATTCCGCAACAGGGTGGGTGTCGCGTTTTGGATATGGGTACGGGCAGCGGCGCAATCGCGCTCGCTATTGCGCGTGAACGGCCCGATGCCGTGGTGGTGGCGCTAGATGCCTCGGAGGCTGCGCTGATCGTGGCGCGGGAGAATGCGCAGCGACTCAATATCGGCAACGTGCGCCTGCTGCATAGCGACTGGTTTTCTGCATTGGCAGGCGAGCGTTTTGACCTCATCGTCTCGAACCCGCCCTATATCGAAGCTGACGACATACATCTGTCGCAGGGCGATGTGCGTTTCGAGCCGTTGACCGCCCTGGCTTCCGGCGCGGATGGACTGGACGATATTCGTCGCATCCTCCATGAAGCCCAAAGCCACCTGCATTCCGGCGGCTGGCTGATGTTCGAGCATGGCTACGATCAGTCAGCGCGAGTGCGCCAGTTGATGCGGCAAGCCGGATTTTCCGATGTGTCTTCGGCATGTGATTTAGCCGGAATTGAGCGCGTAACGGTCGGTCGTGCTTGACGTTGGAACGGATGTTCTGGGATAATTCCCGATCAATTAATTAAGGTAATAGCCATGACCACAGACATTCAGCAACGTATCCACGAACAAGTCACCAATAATCCGGTGGTGCTTTACATTAAAGGCAGCGCAAAATTCCCGCAGTGCGGCTACTCCGCCAACGTGGTGCGCATACTCAATCTGTCGGGCGTGAAAGACTTCCTGGCGGTGAACGTGTTCGAAGACCCGGAAATGGTTCCCGGTCTGGTGGAATACGCCAACTGGCCGACGCTGCCGCAGTGTTATATCAGGGGAGAATTTGTCGGCGGTTCGGACATCATGACCGAGATGTATCAGAGCGGCGAATTAAAGGCGCTGCTGGGCGATCTGGCTGCCGCAGTGTAAGCTTTTGATAAACAATCAACTTTTATGGTTATATGAAACGGCTAGGCCGGAATATATAGGCCGTTTGGTATATATGCATCAGCGGGGAGAATGGCTATAGTTTGCGCCGGGTGTAGGAAATCGCGCTTGGCAACAACGCGACTTTTCGTACTCTCCTCCTATTTGGGCGATCTGATGATCGCCCATTTTTTGTCTGGAAGAATCAGGGGAAAGGCTTATTGGACGAGTTTGCTGCGCGCTCTGGCAATTGCGGCCTGAACCTGATTCGGTGCGGTACCGCCGATGTGGTTTCGACTGGCCAGTGAGCCTTCCAGCGACAGCACCTGGTAGATATCATCCTCGATCAGTACAGAGAAATCTTTCAGCTCAGCGAGGCTGATGTCGGAGAGGTCGCAGCCGCGCTGTTCGGCGAAACGCACGGCCAGCGCCACGGCTTCATGGGCGTCGCGGAACGGCAAACCCTTTTTGACCAGATAATCCGCCAGATCGGTGGCGGTGGCATAGCCTTGCAAGGCGGCGCGGCGCATGGCTTCCGGCTTGACTTTGATGCCGGTAATCATGTCGGCATAGATGCGCAGCGTTTGCGTCAGTGTATCCACGGTGTCGAATAAAGGCTCCTTGTCTTCCTGGTTGTCCTTGTTGTAGGCCAGCGGCTGGCCTTTCATCAACGTCAGCAAAGCGACCAGATGACCGTTGACACGGCCTGTTTTGCCGCGCACCAGTTCGGGCACGTCGGGATTTTTCTTCTGCGGCATGATGGATGAGCCGGTGCAGAAGCGGTCGGCGATGTCGATGAAGCCGACCATCGGGCTCATCCACAGGATCAGCTCTTCCGAGCAGCGCGACAGGTGCGTCATAATCAACGCTGCGCAGGCGGTGAATTCGATGGCGAAATCGCGGTCGGAAACGGCATCCAGCGAGTTCTCGCACACGCCGTCGAAGCCGAGTAATTCGGCGACCATCTCGCGATTGATTGGATAGCTGGTGCCGGCCAGTGCCGCCGCGCCCAGCGGCAGGCGGTTGACGCGTTTGCGACAATCCTGCAAACGCTCTGCATCGCGCCTCAGCATCTCGTAATACGCCATCAGGTGATGCGCGAAGCTGATCGGTTGCGCGACTTGCAAATGGGTAAAGCCGGGCATGATGGTGTGGGTGTGCTGTTCGGCGAGATTCAAATAGGATGTTTGTAAGTTATTGATTAATAACAATAACTCATCAATAGCGTGGCGCAGATAAAGACGCACGTCGGTCGCCACCTGATCGTTGCGCGAACGTCCGGTATGTAAACGTTTGCCCGCATCGCCAACCAGCGTGGTCAGGCGTTTCTCGATGTTGAGGTGTACATCCTCAAGATCCAGCGACCAAGTGAAGTCGCCGGCGATGATTTCAGCTTCGATGGTAGCCAGTCCGCGCTGAATGTCCGCCAGATCCTGTTCGGCGATGATGCTGCAAGCTGACAGCATCTGTGCATGTGCACGCGAGCCCTGAATATCGAACAGCGCAAGTTTGCGGTCGAAATCGACCGAAGCGGTGTAACGCTTGACCAATTCTGCGACGGGCTCCGAGAATCGTCCCGACCAGGTATCATTATCTTGTATGCTTGCCATATCTTGTCCAAAATCCAGATGCTAAACCGCGTTGCGGCAAAATAACCGAGGCTATCGCCATGAATGAGGCGCGCAGTATAAAACAAAATCCCATGCCCGACGCGTTGCCCAATTTTCGCAACCTTGGTGTAACCCTGCGCATTTTGTTGCTCAGCAATGGTTTTGCGCTGATTGATGCCGTGATGCAGGCGAGAGGCTGGCAGGATGTGCCGGTGCAGATGATGCAGATTACCACCCTGATCGCCCCTGTTTTGCTGGGCAGCCTGCTGTTGCTGGGGCTGGGGCAGCCGTGGCTGAACACGCTGTCATATTGGCGCGGCGTGCTGGCAGTGAACGTCATGGTCGGTATCATGACGTTATTCACGTATTATTTTGGCGGTGATTTTTACCGCCCGGCGGTAACGGGCGACCGCTATTTTGACGTGCTGCGCGGCGTGCTGCTCAGCGCGACGATGTGCAGCCTGCTGCTGATGTATTTCCGAATGCGCGCACAGGTGTTGTCGCGTGCGCTGGAAGACGCGCGTTTACAGGTGTTGCGCGCGCGCATCCGGCCGCATTTTCTTTTCAATACCATTAACGCCGTGCTCGGCATTGTGCGCACCCAGCCCAGGAAAGCCGAAACCGCGCTGGAAGATATGGCCGACCTGTTTCGCATGGCGATGTCGGATGCCCAGGACTTGGTGCCGTTGCACCAGGAGGTGCAATTGAGCCGACAATATCTGGCGCTGGAGCAATTGCGCATGGGCGACAGACTCAGCGTCGATTGGCAAATTCAGGAAATGCCGGGCGATGCGTTGATTCCGGCCCTGTTGTTGCAGCCACTGCTGGAAAATGCGGTGTATCACGGTATCGAGCCATTGATAGACGGCGGTTGCATTCATGTATTGCTGCGCCGCAACGGCGGCATGTTGCAGATAAAGGTGGAGAATCCATGCCCGTTGCGCCGTGATGTGCGCTCGCATGCGGGCAACAGGATCGCTCTGCAAAATATTCGTGAGCGTCTGGCCCTGCTGTTTGACGTCGAGGCTAATTATCAGGTTGCAAGCGGCGAAGATTATTACCGGGTGGAAATTACCCTGCCTTACCTGAAGGAGAAGATATGAGCACGATAGAACTGGCTTTGCGCGTCTTTATCGTGGATGACGAGCCGCCTGCGCGTAACCGTCTGCGCGATTTATTGAGCGATTGCAACGAACAGTTGCCGTTGCTGGTGGTCGGCGAAGCGGCCAACGGTCAGGAGGCATTGGACAGGTTGATGGAAACCCCCGCCGACGTGGTATTGCTGGATATTCGTATCCCGCAAATGGACGGTATTGAGCTTGCTCAACATCTGAACAAACTGCCCAATCCACCGGTGATTATCTTTACCACGGCCTTCGACAGTTACGCGATCAAGGCGTTTGAGTTGCACGCCATTGATTATCTGCTTAAACCGATACGCCTTGGGCGCCTGTTCGATGCGCTTACGCGCGCGCGCGCCGCCGTGCCGATACAGACCGAAGTGCTGCGCGATTTATTACCCGATCCGCGCAAGTTTCTTTCCATACACGAGCGGGGCAAGATTCACCTTGTGCCGGTCGAGCAAGTGCTGTTTTTGCGTGCCGAGTTGAAATACATCACGGTGCGCACGGCTGATCGCGAATACCTGATCGAAGAATCGCTGACCGCGCTGGAAAAAGAATTCGTTATGCGCTTTGTGCGCATCCATCGTAACTGCCTGGTGGCGAAAGAAGCGATTGTGGGATTTGAGCGGGGCGATGACGAAGTGGAGAGCGGCTGGCAGGTGAAACTGAAGGGGCTGGACGAACTGCTGGCAATCAGCCGCAGGCAGCAGCACATCGTCAAGGAGTTCAGTTAGGGGAGCGCTGACTCAAACGGCACCTGGACGCACGCATGCGGTTGCCACACTGACGGGCGGCAACAGCATGCGGCGCGCCCTGTTTTAGCCGCTGTTGCGCAGACCCGTCGCGATGCCGTTGATGGTCAGGTGGATCGCGCGTTTTACCAGTTCGTCACTGTTGCCTGCGCGGTGGTGTTCCAGCAGGGTGACTTGCAAGTGGTTGAGCGGGTCGATGTAAGGGGTGCGGGTCAGCAGGCTGCGCGAGAACGCCGGGTTGTCCTGCAACAGCGTGTTGTTGCCGGTCACGTCGAACAGCATGGTTACGGTGTCTTCCCATTCGCTGTGAATCGCGCCGAAAATCCGTTCGCGCAGTTCCACATCGGCCACCAGACCTGCGTAGCGTGAGGCGATGCCCATGTCGGTCTTAGATAACACCATATCCATATTGGACATCAGGCCACGGAAGAACGCCCAGTCGCGGTACATGGCCTGCAACTGCGCCAGACCTGCCTCGCCTTCGCGTGCGATGAATTGCTTCACCGCGCTGCCGAAGCCCAGCCAGCCCGGCAGCAGTGTGCGGTTCAGGCCCCAGCTGAATACCCAGGGAATCGCGCGTAAATCCTCGATGCGATCCGAGGCGCGGCGCGCTGACGGGCGGCTGCCGATGTTGAGTTCGGCGATTTCGCGGATCGGCGTGGCGGTAAAAAAGTAATCGGTGAAGCCCGGCGTTTCATAGACCAGTTTGCGGTAGGCAGCAAACGCGTCCAGGCTCAATGCTTCCATGATGCGATGATATTCCGGCATCGCGCTGTCGGCGCCGTGATGGTGCAGCAGCGTCGCTTCCATGGTGGCGGCGATCAGCGTTTCCAGATTGCGCTGGCCGATTTCCGGGTTGGAGTATTTGCTGGAAATCACTTCACCCTGTTCGGTGATGCGAATCTGCCCGTTCACGCTGCCGGGCGGTTGCGCCAGAATGGCTTCGTAGCTTGGGCCGCCGCCGCGCCCGACCGTACCGCCGCGCCCGTGGAACAGACGCAGCTCAATGCCGTATTTGGCGAATACCTTGACCAGTTCCAGTTCGGCTTTGTACAGCTCCCAGTTGGCCGTGATGTAGCCGCCGTCCTTGTTACTGTCGGAATAGCCCAGCATGACTTCCTGAGTGTTGCCGCGACGGGTCAGCAGCTGGCGGTAGTAGGGGATGGCGAACAGCTCATCCATGATCGGCCCGCAACCGCGCAAGTCTTCGATGGTTTCAAACAGCGGGATAATGTTGACGTGCAACTGAGGTTCATCGCCACCTTCCAGCAGGCTGACCTGTTGCAGCATCAGCGCCAGTTCCAGCATGTCGCTGACCGCATCGGTCTTTGAGATGATGTGGTTGGGTAACGCGGCGCGACCAAAGCGCCGGTGGATGTCGGCAGCGGCCTGCATGATGCGCAATTCGCTTTGCACGACATCGGAATAGCGTTCAAGGTCGCCGATCAGCAGCTTGCCCGCCTGCAATGTCTCCAGCAATACAGCGCGGCGAGCGGTTTCATCCAGTTCGGCATAGTGGGTGATGCCGCCGCCGTGAGTGAGCAATTCGCTGACGGTTTGTTCGTGTATTGCGCTGTGCTGGCGCATGTCCAGCGGCGCCAGATGGAAACCGAAAACTTCTGCGGCGCGGCGCAGATTGGCCAGACGACCGCGTGCCAGATAGACTGCGCCGTGGTGGAGCAGGGACTCAATCAGTACATCCAGGTCGGCGATGAATTGTTGTGGCGTGGCATAGGGTTCGGCAGCCTTGTCCACCGGAGGCAGATGCGAGATTTCGTGGCCGAGTCCCCTAGCCGTCGCCGACAGGCGCGAATAAATCAGAATCAGCGCGCGGCGATAGGGTTCGTCGCTACGGCTGACAGCCTTGTCCGGAGAGGCGTCGGACAAGGCGCGCAGTTCGTCGCTGACATCGGCCAGCCTGTCCGTCAGGGACAGTCGCGTGCCGAGAACGTGCGTTTCATTCAGGTAATGTTCGAACGCCAGCTCGGAATGTTGCTGCACCGCGAACTGCATTACATCGTGGGTGACGAAAGGATTGCCATCGCGGTCGCCGCCTATCCAGCTACCCACGCGCAGCAGCGCCGGAACTTTGATGCTCTTGTCGAAACGCGCTTGCAGTTGCTTTTCCAGATGGTCGTAAATCTTGGGGATTTCGTTCAAAAAGGTGTAGCGGTAAAACTCCAGACCGTTTTTGATTTCGTCACGCACTGTCAGTTTGGCGGTACGCAGCATGCGGGTTTGCCACAGAATCAGCACGAAGCGGCGCAGGGCATTTTCGTTTTCGGCGAGCTCGTCGGGTGTCATGTCCAGCCGGTCGCGGTTGGATAGCAGGCTGGAGATGATCAGGTGGCAGTCGAGTATGCTTTTGCGTTGCACTTCCGTGGGGTGCGCCGTCAGCACCGGCGAGATCAGCGCGCTGTCCAGGAAGGCCTGCAAGGTCTCACTGCTGACCGGTTTTTCTTCCAGTCTGTCCAGTGCCAGCAGCAGGCTGCCGTTCTTCGGCGAGCTGCCCGCCTTGAGATGGGCGCGATGACGGCGGTTGTGGTGCAAATCTTCGGCGATATTGGACAGTTGCGAAAAATAGCTGAAGGCGCGCACCACGGCGAGCGTTTCACCCGGCGTCAGCGCATCCAGCATCTGTTCCAGCCGTTCGCCGTCCCGGTCATCCTGGGTCTTGCGGAAACGGACCGCAGCGCGGCGCACGCTTTCGACCAGTTGATAAGTTTCTTCGCCTTCCTGTTCGCGTAGCGTATCGCCGAGGATGCGGCCCAGCAGGCGCACATCTTCGCGGAACGGTAAGTCTTTACTGGAAATATCGGCGGGAGCAGAAAATAAGTTCATCACATTTATACGCAAAAAAGCGCGGCATGCTCCGTGTTAGAATGCGCCGCGTAATTAATCACAAAAATTCAGGAAATTTCGATGAGACCAGCTTCCTCAACAGCACTGTCGCCCTCACCCACTCCACTGGCTCGCCTGGTTATTGCATCGCGTGAAAGCGCGCTGGCCATGTGGCAAGCCGAACACATCAGGGACAGATTGCGCACATTATATCCGCAAACCGACGTTAGTATCCTGGGCATGACCACACAAGGCGACCAGATTCTGGATGTCAGCCTGTCCAAGATCGGCGGCAAGGGATTATTCGTCAAGGAATTGGAAACGGCGCTGGAAGACGGGCGCGCTGACCTGGCGGTACATTCGTTGAAAGATGTGCCCATGGTTTTGCCGGAAGGTTTTGTGCTGGCGGCGATAGGCGAACGCGAAGATCCACATGATGCGCTGGTCTCGAATCTGTATGAAAGCCTGGCGGCTTTGCCGGCGGGCAGCGTGGTGGGAACCTCCAGCCTGCGTCGCGAAAGCCAGTTGCGCGCATGTTTCCCCCATTTGAAGATTGAGCCGCTGCGCGGCAATGTGCAGACGCGTTTGCGCAAGCTGGACGAAGGACAATATGCGGCGATCATTCTGGCGGCGGCCGGCCTGAAGCGTCTGGGGCTCTCGGCTCGTATCCGCGCCATTATTTCCAGTGAAGACAGTCTGCCTGCGGTGGGGCAGGGTGCGCTGGGAATCGAATGTCGTACCGATCGTGCCGATGTGGCTGCGATGCTGCAACCCTTGCACCACGCCGATACTGCCGCTTGCGTGTTTGCTGAACGGGCCATGAGTCGTGCGTTGAACGGCAGTTGTCAGGTGCCGCTGGGCGGGTTCGCCGAGGTACAAAACGGCCAATTGCGTATGCGCGGTTTTGTCGCCAGCCCCGACGGACAACGCATGATGCGTGCCGAAGCGGCGGGCGAAATCGCCAACCCGGAAGCGCTGGGCAGGCAGATTGCCGATGCCTTGCTCGCACAGGGTGCGGGCGAGATTTTAGCCGCGCTGAATGGCTAACGGGCATGCCTGGCGAGGAGAGATTACGGTGATACCTGTTTCCCTCTCTCCTAACTCTCCTCCTTCGGCAGGGGGAGAGTGAAGTGGTCTCGCCGCGCGAGTCTTGTTTGAAGTGCTCCCTGGCGGGCTTGAAAATCCTGGTCACTCGTCCGCGTGACCAGGCGCTGCAACTGGCACAGGCGATTGAGCAGGCGGGCGGTGTCCCGTTACTATTCCCCTTGCTGGACATTGCGTCCGTGCCAGATGCTCACGCGCTGCAACAACAAATCTCTCATCTGTCTCGGGCCGATCTTGCCATCTTTATCAGCCCGAATGCCGTGCAATACGGTATGGCGGCGATACGCGCCGACGGATTTTCGGTGTTGCCGGGTAAAATTGCCACGGTGGGATTGGGCAGTGCAAAGGCGTTGCGTGAATTGGGTGTGGCCGATGTGCTTGCGCCTGCTGAACGCCATGACAGCGAGGGCCTGTTGGCATTGCCGGAGTTGCAGCAGATTGCCGGATGGCGGGTGATGATTTTTCGCGGCGACGGCGGGCGCGAGTTGCTGGGTGATACGCTCAAGGCGCGCGGGGCGACGGTGGAATATGTGACGTGTTACCGGCGCAGCCAACCGCAACAGCCTGTCAGTGAATTGTTGAACGCACGGCCGGATGCGATTACCGTGACCAGCAGCGAGGCGTTGGGCTATTTATGGCAGATGCCGGATGTCCCCGCCCGATTGCGCGATACACCGTTATTTGCGCCGCATCCGCGCATCGCCGAACTGGCGCGTTCACAGGGCTGGTCGCAAGTGCATCTGACCGGGGCGGGGGATGAGGGTTTGTTGTCTGGTTTGCTGGAATGGGCAGAAATTCATGCCGCAAGGATCAAGGATAGACATGAGCGATAAAACTTCACAAGGATCAAGCGATATAGAGCAGGATATCTCGCGCAAGACATCGTTAGCCGATGTGTTTGCGAGGGTGAGCATTACTCAATTGACACTGGCCGTGCTGGTGGTGATTTTTCTCTGGCAATGGCTGGACGGTCACAGGGCCATTGGCGAGATGCGCGAGGAATTGGCGAAGAAAATTGCCGAGATGGACGGCGCTGCCAAGGCGAACGCGATTCTGATTGCGCAAAATCAGGACGAGGTGCGCGCAATGTCGGTCAAGGTGGCGACGCTGGAAGCCTATTATTCAGAGGCCGAAAATCAGCGCGCCGCACTGGAAGCTTTGTACAACAATCTGTCTATCAGCCGTGATGAAACCGCTATGGCGGATGTCGAGCAGTTGTTGCTGATTGCCGGCCAGCAATTGCAATTGTCGGGCAATGTGAAGGCGGCGCTGATTGCCATGGAGAGCGCCGATGCCCGTTTGCAGCGTATGGAGCGAACCTCCTTCAACGGATTGCGCAAATCCATCGGTCTGGATATAGACAAACTGCGCGCGCTGCCCAAGGTGGATGTTTCTGGAATTAATCTGCAAATCAACAGGTTGCTGTCGGCTGTGGATGACTTGCCGCTGGTGGACCGGCATCGCCCTTCCGAAAACGTGGTTGCGAAAGCGACGCCGCCCGTCGCGAATGAGGCCGATTGGCAAAAGCTGTTGCGTGCCATCTGGCTGGAAGTCAAACAACTGGTACGGATAGAAAATACCGGCCTGGCACAAATTTCGCTGTTGCCGCCCAAACAGGAATTTTTCCTGCGCGAGAATCTGAAGATGCGCCTGATGCTGGCGCGCCTGGCGCTGTTGTCGCGCGATGAAGACAGCTTCAGACATGAACTGAAAACCGCGCAGCTTTGGACGAAGCGATTTTTCGATGTCAAATCGCCGGAAGGATTGCGCCTGCTGGACGAGCTTGACAGGCTGGCTACAGCCAGCATCAACATCGAATTGCCGGATATCGGCGCCAGCCTGCAGGCCGTGCGCGGTTATCGCCTGAGCCATGAAAGCGCAACGGAAGCCGGGACGCCGCGCTCTCTTCCGCAAAAGGCGGCGCGATGAAGTACCTGCTTTCGATTCTGGTACTGTTTGCGGCGGCGGTAGCGCTGGGAACACTGCTGCAAAATACTGCCTACGTGTTGCTGGTGTATCCGCCTTATCGCGTCGAGGTATCGCTTAAACTCTTTGTCGTTATGTTTTTGCTGCTTTTCGGCTTCGGCTACTGGTTGATCCATTTGTTGCTGGCTACGACGCAATTGCCCGAAGTGGTACAGAAAATGCGGCTGGACCGCGCCAGGAACAATGCGCGCAAACTGCTGGATGTGGCGCTGAGAGCTTTTTTTGAGGGGCGCTACGCCGAAGCGGAAAAAGCTGCAAGAAGGGCGATCAGACACGGTGAGAGTTCCGTCTTGTATGAAATCATCGCGGCGCGTGCGGCGCATGAACTCAAGGCGTTTGACCGGCGCAACGCCTACCTGTCTGTGGCGGAAAGCCACCCGCAGGGCGAATCCACGATGCGTATGCTGGTCGCCGCCAGGAGCAAGTTCGAACAGGGCAGCCAGCAACAGCCATGAAAAGCAGCTTGCCACAGTGCGCAGATTAAACGTTACGTTACCCGTCAGCGGCCATTCGTGACTGGCGGGTTTCGACCCATAAGAGACAGTTAATCTTGAATTTACGCAGTCCGATAGCAGTCACTCATGAAGCTCAATAATCGGAATCCTTACGTGGGCACACAACATGAACCATAAAACGGCTTGCGGTACTGCGCTATCGCTCGCTGCTGAATAGCAGTTCACGTGGATTTATTATTCCACCGCCCACATAGCCGACAACAGCTCCGCCTGCGCCAGCACCGTTTTGGTCGCCTCATCTTGTAAATCAGGCGGGAAGCCGTGCTTTTTGAGAATGCGCTTCACCATCACTTTTATTCTGGCCCGCGCACTTTCGCGCACCGCCCAGTCAATGGTTACGTTTTTGCGAACCTGCGTGACGAGTTCGGCAGCGATGACCTTCAGCTCATCATTGCCCATTGCCTTGACTGCACTTTCATTTGCAGCAAGCGCATCATAAAAGGCAATCTCATCCTCATTCAAACCGAGGTCTTCGCCGCGCTTGGTTGCCGCATCCATTTCCTTAGCCAACTTGATCAGTTCTTCGATGACCTCATGAGTAGCGATAGCGCGATTGTGATAAGCGTTGAGCGTATTTGTTAGCATTTTGGAAAATGCGCGGCTCTGCACAAGATTGCGTAGCGAACGTATTTTGATTTCGCCCTTGAGCAACTTCGCCAACAACTCGGCGGCAACGTTCTTATGCTTCAAACCGCGCACTTCCGCTAGGAATTGATCGGACAAAATAGAGATGTCCGGCTTCTTCAAACCAGCAGCGGTGAAGACGTCGATGATGCCTTCATCAGCCATAATCGCCTTGGACACAAGCTGGCGTATTGCGGCGTCGAATTCTTCCGGCGGGCGTTGCGTGCCAGAGGTCTTGGCGAGCTGTGCCTTGATCGCTTGGAAGAAAGCAATATCATCGCGCAACTCGATGGCTTCATCCGTTGCAGCGCATAGCGCAAACACTCGCGAGAGATCAGTCACCACCTGCACGAAGCGCTGCTTGCCGTCTTCCTGCTGCAACACATGCTCCTGCCCCGCAGGTATTAAGCCGAGACGCTCGGCAGGCGTGCCGGTCATCCACTTATCCCACACAAAACCATGCAAAATGGCACAAGCGACTTCATACTTTTCTTGCATCATCGCAATGGCCTGCGCGGTATCAATGCTTGGACTGCCCTGCCCACCGCTCTCGGTGTAAAGGGCAAGTGCGTGTTTCAATTGATCAGCAAGCCCAAGATAATCCACCACCAAGCCGCCGGGTTTGTCGCGGAACACACGATTCACTCGCGCGATAGCCTGCATCAGGCCGTGGCTACGCATCGGCTTGTCGGCATACATGGTGTGTAGGCACGGTGCATCAAACCCAGTCAGCCACATATCGCGCACGATCACAATGCGGAATGGGTCTTTGCTATCTTTAAAGCGAGTAGCCAAATCGCGGCGACGCGACTTGTTGCGGATGTGCGGCTGCCAGTCGGGGCCGTCATCGGCACTGCCTGTCATCACGATCTTTGCTATGCAATTTTGTTTCTTTTCGGTTTCGAGGTCGTCGTCTTTCGCACTCGCCCAATCAGGCCGCAGCTTGATGACGGCATTGTAGAGATCAACGCAAATGCGGCGGCTCATACACACCACCATTGCTTTGCCATCCATTGCATCAAGGCGACGCTCGTAATGCTGCACAAGGTCAGCAGCAACGAGCGCGATGCGTTTCGGATCACCGACCAATGCCTCCAGTGCTGCCCATTTTGTTTTCAGCTTCTGTTTCTTGTTTTCTTCCTCGCCCTCGGTGATCTCGTCGAACTCTTCATCAATCACCGGCAACGCGGCTTGATTCAGCGCCAGCTTGGAAATGCGGCTCTCGTAGTAGATCGGCACCGTCGCCTTGTCCGCCACGGCACGTTGAATATCGTAAATGCTGATGTAGTCGCCGAAAATCGCCCGCGTGTTGGCATCGTTCTTCTCGATAGGTGTTCCGGTGAAGCCGATAAATGACGCATTCGGCAACGCATCGCGCAGGTTGCGTGCCAAACCGTCTATCAAATCATATTGGCTGCGGTGAGCTTCGTCGGCGATAACCACAATGTTCCGCCGCGCCGAAAGCTCCGGCATTTTCTCGCCCTTGTCCGGCATGAATTTTTGTATCGTGGTGAACACCACGCCGCCACTGGCTACTTGCAATAATTCGCGCAACTTCTCGCGACTATCGGCCTGCACCGGCATCTGGCGCAACAGTTCGTGGCAACGCTGAAACTGCCCGAAAAGCTGGTCGTCTAGGTCGTTACGGTCAGTCAGCACCACCAGCGTCGGATTCCGCATTGCAGGATGGCTCACCACCCGTGCGGCATAAAACAGCATGGAAAAACTCTTGCCCGAACCTTGGGTATGCCACACCACGCCAGCGCGACGGTCGCCCGGCTTGCCACCGTGCATCCGCCCTGCCCAGTAAGTGCCATGATCTTGGCGCAGAATGTTTTCATCTGCCATACCGCTCGCACGTACCGTCTCTTCCACGGCGGCATTCACCGCGTGGAACTGGTGATAACCCGCGATGATCTTATGCAGCCGATCACTGTCCGTGTCTTCTTCAAACACGATGAAATGCTGGAGCAAGTCGAGAAAGCGTTTCGGCTCGAACACCCCACGCACTAACACATCTAGTTCTAGTGCGGTCTTCGGTGCATCACCTTCACCGTCTATCGTTCGCCACACCTTGAACCATTCCTGATTAGCCGTCAGCGAACCGATGCGAGCATTCGTGCCATCAGACACCACCAATATCTCGTTGTAGTGAAAAAGACTGCCGATTTGCTGCTTATAGGTTTGCAGTTGATTGAAGGCCGACCAAATCGTCGCCTCCTCATCCACCGCATTCTTCAACTCGATCACCGCCAGCGGCAAACCGTTGATGAAGACCACGATGTCAGGCCGCCGATTGTTCTGCCCTTCGATCACCGTGAACTGGTTCACCGCCAGCCAGTCGTTATTTTTGGCGTTATCAAAATCCACCAGCCGCGCATGATCGCCCGCAATGCTTCCATCCGCTCGTTTGTATTCCACGGCCACGCCATCGCGCAGCATGGCGTGAAAGTTTCGGTTAGTTTGCGTCGGTGAAGGTGTGCCAACACGCAACACCTTGCTCAGCGCATCCTCGCGTGCCTCTTCCGGCATCGCCACATTCAAGCGCCAGATCGCATCGCGCAAACGCCCCACCAACACCACATCGCCAAACGAATCTCGCTCCGCCGTTGGTTCGCCGGGAGCCATGTGCGGCCCATGACCGATGGTGTAGCCCAGCTCCTCAAACCAAGTTAGGGTAGCGTCTTCTACGATGGATTCGTTGAGTAGGGACATGGCAATTAGCGTTTAAATAAGAAAGTCATTTAAAAAGAACATGTTATGCGAATCGCCGCAGATTGTATCGGTTTGCGTTTAAAGAGAAACACGTCTCCCAAGGGGCTTTCGCCTTCTTCATACAATTTTGTCGGCAATCTTTGCTACTACCTTTTGTATCTCGTAAATTCCGACACTTTGTCGGGATTGTTGTCGGGACATTCATCACGCCGGAGTGGAAAACCACAAATCCCGACACTTTGTCGGGATTATTGTCGGGATTATTGTCGGGGTTCGTTGTCATGGCTTAACTACCTCATAGCGCGTAGCTGGCCCGCTTCCAACACGTTGAAGCAATCCCTCGTCTTGAAGTTTTTTCAAAACCCGCTGAGCTTTGCGTTCATCAAAACTCATGTGCTTCATCAGCACCTGACTTGTAACTGATTGACCGCCAACAATGAACTCCCAAGATAATTTCTCGTCGTCATTCAAACGCTCGCGAACCTCGGGACTCAAGCCACGAACCGCACTAGATGAACTACGGAACAGCGTCAAAATTAAGTAAGGAGCTTCCCACTCGAATTGGGGTAACGGCAAGCCAGCTTCCATTGCTCGAGCCTTCATCGACTTCAAACCCAAACCACGCTCCTCAGCCAACTCCATCCTAGCAAAAACGTAATGGAGCATAGGATTACGGCTGAGCATCGGCGCAGTGAAGGATTGAAGTTGGCTCACTGTAATCGGCTCAACTGGTGCGCCTGGACTCATGATGACGACGGTGTCAGGCGTAACCACCAACTGACACTTAGCACCCAAAATGTCGTAGTTCCGATGCACGAGGGCGTTGACGATACTTTCTCTGACCAGTTCATAGAACTTATCAACCATATCCTTCCGATGTGCGCCGCTTCGATCGATTGGATTTGGCAATTTGTCTTTCAGCCATTTAATTGCTTGTTCAGGCACGAGAACCATTGGCCCATCAAAATCTTGTACCTCCTCAGTGCCATCAGGGTAATGTATAGTTCCGAGCAAGCCAGCCTGAGGCAAAACATTCCGGGGAGCGTTTCCAAACAGCAACATTCCAAACCCAGAAGGAATAAAGGCCTCGCCTTCAGCTTTCAATAAGCCCTGTTGAACCAACCGCCGATTAAATGCTGTCGTGCCGACATCATCGGCAATCTTGGCAAACCCTTGGTAGTGCACCAACTCCTCATGCGAAAAGTCGCTCAAGTCCGAGGCCGTTGCCGGATTCTCCAACGTGGAGAGCATAACTATTTTCTCTTCCTCCGATTCGGTTGCAGCTTTGCGCTCAAGCGCCTGTGTGATAAATTCCTTGTTCGCCTCTAGAATAATTTCCTGTAGGTCGCGGTCAAACATGTGAACGACAACCCCGTGGTTCTGAAGGTATTTGATGCCCTTACGATCCACAGTGGGATCCGGGTCTTCGATTCCCACCCAGACCTCCTTGATGCGTGCGATAACGATGCGCTCGGCGCAACTCAGCTTCGGATGATTCCGAGCACCGGGAGCACAAGGTTCTAGAGTTGCAAATAAAATTGAGCCGTCTAGTTGGTTCGCCCGATTTTTCCGCTCAAGCAAGGTGAATTCCGCATGGTCTCCGTAGCGCAACTCTCCACGAAACGCGGTTTCTACCGTCCCGTCCGGCTTCACCAGAACCGCACCCACCAACGGGCTTGCCTTCTTGTCGGTGCGCGGCTCGTTAATGGATTGCTTCATCACTTCGATGGCTTTCTCCATCATTTTGCGAGGATCAAATTTTGGCTTGGCAGACATGCTGTAGATTCTCCTGAGTTACTAGTCAGTAACGATGATGACCATCATCGCCACCATGATGGTGGTGATCCAATTCATCTTAATCATGCTCATGATCAGACGCACACTGCTGCTGGTGACGCCACACTCAACTCCCAGCTCAACAGCAGCGTCAGTTGACCCATCATTGGACAGCCATCAACGACTCTCTACTCGTACAAATTCGGGGAGATAGCCCGAAAAAACGTCATCCCAAGTCTGAGTCGCGCCACCATGTGCCATATGCGGCTCAAAGCCCAGTTGCCCGAACCAAGTCAGGGCAGCATTTTTTACGATGGATTTGTTTAGGTTCATCGTTGTTGATAACGCCACCGATTGGCGACGACCTTGAGCTGATCTGTTGTCATTGCCTCGTTCTGCCAGCCCTTATCGAAGTCGATATTGTGAGAACGAGGCAGCTGATCGGTTGAGAGAAACCTTATGATAATACGTGACAGTAGGTCGTCTGACACAGCGTTCCTTCTATAGGCACAAAGAGTCTTCATGCTATGTAAGAATCCCAGTTTTGGCTTAAAAATCCGCTAACCCCCAGCGCAAGATTGCAGGGTGGATAGAGTTGCTTGAACTCTTGTTCCGCTGCCATAAAGCTGGATGAGTCAATCAGTTTTTTCCTTGCAAGAAACAATAGCGCAATACCCGCAGACCGACTCATCCCTTGGTTGCAGTGAACGAGAAGCCGTTTGTTGTCATGGAGCTTCTCCTCAATAAACAACAATGCAGCATCAATTATTTCTTTCGGTATATATGCTGGATCAGCCGCATCAACCAGATTCAGAATTAAGCGTTCTCCCCGTTTTGCTACAAGGTACTCCGGGTGTTCCTTTGGCGCACCTCGTCCGCTATAACCAAGAGCATTCCGGTGATACGGTTCTTTGCAGGCATGAACGATAGCCCAATCTGATTCATGCTGAATCAGATTGTAATCACCGTCATCCCCGACAAACAGATTGCGTGATACTTCGATCATGAGATTGCCTCTACAAGATTTGTGGTATCAGCGATACGAATCTCGCCGGAAAGAAGTTTTGGCAGCAGCGCGTCACGAATGGTAGCGAGGGTGCGAGATTGTGTGCGGTTGGCACTGATTTGCGACATGAGGTCTTCAATCGGCTTGAATATCTTGAGCAACACGTCTTCTGGTGGAACAACTGCTCGCGCTTTCGATAGCATTCCCAAACTCAAATTTGCTTGGACAGCTTGAACAATGTTGTTGTGGAGTTCCTCACGAAAAGCTTCATGCCGCATCGTAAGAACTAAGAAGCTGTAAGGAATGGTCGTCTTAGGGCGAATGATCGCAACTGCTTGATTAGTGTTCGCAGGCAAAACCCAATCTTCAGTGGTCGCTATTCGACCAATCGTTCCGGCGATTGTGTACAGAACATCGTTCGCTTGTAGAACCGAACGCTTCAAAACGCCCACATGAACAGACAAGGGAATTTTAGTTAGCTTGTCGTAAATAATGGAGCCATCTTCCTCGATGGAATTTACTCGAACATAATTGATTTGAGCATCAGCATCTGCCGCGTTGGTTATATCCTCCTGCGTCGGCGTCGTCCCCTTTGTAATCAGCGTGGTGATTTCTGATAGCGGCTTTACTTCCCACCCCTGCGGAATATGCCCGAGGGGCGAATCTTGAAATTGAGCGGGAAAAAGTGCGGCGGTGGCAACATCGAGACCCGCAGGTTTACGGCCATCGAGTTTGGCGCGGACGGGATCGAAATCCACGAACCAGCTCTGGAACAGCGCCCGCGCCATCGCCTCCAGCGTCGCGTTCATCCGCCGGTTTAACTCGATCTTGTCGTCCAGCGCCTTGCCAATAGCCGCGATTGCGTTCCGGCATGGCCGGGGTGGCCACGGTAGCGGAAGCTGTCGAATCTCTTTCAGGTTCAGCGTCGCCTGAACCGTTGTGTTGCACCAAACGTCCATTAGGTGCTGGAGCGGGCGACTGAGCAAGCACTGTTGAACAAAGTGCACGTCCGACTGGTCAATCAGCCGCATCACAGCAACTGCACGGGCAGTGTTCCAACCAGCCATGCGTGGCGGGACGACTGCACACTGACCAACGTTCCCCACCAAGGTCATCAACAGTTCGCCTCCTTCAAGTGCAGTACGGCGATACTCGTTATGCTTCTCCCTACTGATTCTGAACTCGGGGTGCGGGTTGATGATGCTACCGTTCATATCACCGGCTTTGATGAGAGGCACACCATCGGGGACGTGGTCGCCGGGATACATGACTCCAACAGAAATGCCCCGTTCCTCGGATAAGAGGTCACCGAGTTCAATGACATCCCAATCATCGGGCAACTCATCAACTCCCGCATCAGCGAGATGAGCGCGAGCGGCAGCACCGTAGGTTGGGTTCCCCCGTCCGGGGGCAAGAGCGGCTTCATGGTTCGACAGGCTTACCACCGACGGACGTAACCCAGCATCGCCATGCGCCGGAGCTGCTTGTCGGGTTGAAACCCGACCTACGTTTTTTGGGCGTTCACTCATGCTCACGTTCGGCCTGCAACCGCAAAAACACGACATACTCGTTCATCACATCCACTGCCACGAGCTTGCCTTCCTGCAAAGCGGCCAGATGTTCTTTGCTCAGGGTCATGACTTCGCCGCCCCAGCGTTTGCCAAAAGGTTGTTCGGTATCTTCCACATCAAAGGGCGCATCAACAATGGCAAGGGTGGAATCAAGTTCCATCGTTGAAGTTTTGGCTGCCGGGTTGATCGGTTTGCTAGAGGGCATGGCCGAGTCCTTTCAGATTTTTACGAATCGCGTTTTCTAGCTTTGCGGATTCAGCGAATTGCATATTAAGCTCGGCCACAAGACGGCTCATCTTTTCCTCGAAGGGTTCGCCGTCGTCTTCGATTTCTTCCGCGCCAACGTAGCGGCCTGGAGTGAGTACATAGCCGTGCTGTTTGATTAGGTCGAGGTCGGCGGATTTTGCAAAGCCTGCCACGTCTTCAAATGTTCCTGCATCTTTTTCGCCGCGCCATGCGTGGTAGGTATTGGTGATTTTGGCGATGTCTTCATCTGTCAATTCGCGATGCACTCGATCAATCAGTGTGCCGAGTTTTCGGGCATCAATGAACAGTGTCTGTTTGCGTCGATCACGTCGCTTGCCGTCTTTTTTGTTTTTCGTGAGGAACCAAATGCAAACCGGAATTTGCGTGGAGTAAAAAAGCTGGCCGGGTAGCGCAACCATGCAATCCACCAAGTCAGCTTCAATAATCGCTTTGCGGATGTCGCCCTCGCCGGATTGGTTAGAAGACATGCTGCCATTGGCGAGCACGAAGCCTGCGTAGCCATCAGGTGCGAGGTGATGGATAAAGTGCTGCACCCATGCAAAGTTGGCGTTGCCCTTGGGCGGCACGCCGTATTGCCAGCGCACGTCGTCATCCACGCGATGCCAGTCGGAATCGTTAAACGGTGGATTGGCGATGACGAATTGCGCCTTGAGGTCTTTGTGCAGGTCGCGCCGGAAGGTGTCGGCTTGCTCGGGGCCGAAGTCGGCTTCGATACCACGAATGGCGAGGTTCATGATCGCGAGGCGGCGGGTGGTGGCGTTGCTCTCTTGGCCGTAAATACTCAAGTCGCCGATGCGTCCGCCGTGTTCGAGCACAAATTTCTCTGACTGAACAAACATACCACCAGAGCCACACGCGGGGTCATAGATGCGGCCTTTGTAGGGGGCGAGCATTTCGACGATGGTGCGCACGATGCAACTGGGGGTGTAGAACTGGCCACCATTTTTGCCTTCGGCGCTGGCGAAGCGAGTGAGGAAGTATTCGTACACGCGGCCGAGTAAATCAACCGAGCGGTGTGATTTGGCATCCTCACCCTCAGTGGCGGTTGCAATCAGCGTGATGGTGCCGATGAGGTCAATCAGTTCGCCAAGGCGGTGTTTGTCGAGCGCGGGGCGCGCGTAATCTTTGGGCAACACACCTTTGAGGCGTGGGTTGTCGCGTTCGAGCGCGACCATTGCATCATCCACGACCTTGCCGATGGTGGGCAGTTTCGCCGTAGCCATAAGGTGCGACCAGCGAGCTTCCTTGGGTACCCAGAAGACATTTTCAGCGCGATACTCGTCGGCATCTTCGGGATCAGAACCTTCGTAGTCGCCCTTGCCCTCAAGCAACTTGGTGCGCATTTCTTCAAAAGCGTCGGAGATATATTTGATGAAGATGAGGCCGAGCACGACGTGCTTATATTCCGCCGCATCCATGTTGTTGCGTAGCTTGTCGGCAGCCAGCCAGAGCTTAGCCTCAAAGCCAATGTTGGCAGTAGATTCGCTGTTTTTAGTTACTGCTTTTGCCATCAGATTTCCCTGAAATTATATTTGAGGTTATCTATACCGAAATAGAGCATATACGCCAGATCGGAATGCTAACAGATTTGAGCGAGTGACTTGCTACGTGCGCACTTTCCATTGCTGGCACGGAGCATCATTGTTACCTCAATACCAGATAGCGGCCACCCACGAAGGGCAGAAACTGGCACATTGCCGAAATACGTTTTGATAAATTTTCCGTCAAATTGCGGATACTCGGAGCGACCTATCGACTAACTATCATAATGAAAACGACAGGCCACTATGACTAATGCTGAATCAGCGGCGCGATAGACCAAACGATTCGCATCGTCTATACGACGCGACCAGTAACCCGATAAATCACCACGAAGCGGTTCCGGTTTGCCAATACCCGTGAATGGATCGCGTGCAGCAGCACTAATCAATGTATTAATCCGCTTAAGCGTTTTCTTGTCTTGCCCATGCCAATACAGGTAAGCCTCCCAAGCGTCTGGCACAAACTGGATGGCGCGCATGACTATTCAGACGCAAGCAATTGACGCTTCTGCGCTTGGCCTGCTTTGTCTTGTGCTATTGCCTTGGCCAATGCGGCGGAATTTGCCGGGTTGCTTGTCAGGTGCAATGTTTCCATGATGCTGTTGTAGCTGTCCAGCGACATAACGACAGCATCCCCCTCGGCATCCCGTCGGCTAATTATAGTCACGTCTGCATCCTGAATAACATCATCCAAAACGGATTTGAGGGAATTGCGCGCATGCGAATAGGTAACAACTTTCATGATGGCCTCACTTGATCAATAAGTTGGACAACTATAAATTGGATTCTTACTTATCACAAGGCAAAAATACTGTGAATATGTTTCAGACTGAAAGTCAAGTTCTGGTAATGCGCCTTGTTGCTGTCAACGATGGGCAGGTTTCTGGCAGCCAATTTCAAAACTCGACGGACCGCTGATGGCACCATGAAGAAGGACAGGCTCGCGAATACTTCGCCCGGAAGCAGTCGATCAGAACGGATTAAACCCATTGCCGCATTTCGTAGCCAAGCTGAGTGACAGGCTGCTGATGTCCGGGGAAGATTGCGGTCAGTCAGCGTAGCCCGGATGTCGCAATGAATCCGGGACGGACTTAAACATGCGCCCCCGGATTCCACTCCGTTTCATCCGGGCTTTCTTTACGTAATCACTGTCGGTTGTACTCTTCCCGTTCGCGCGACGAGTTGGGATAGTTGGCCGGCAATGCCGATCAGTTCAGATAGCGCGACCTGTGCGTCGAGGTGGTGGTTGGCGATATTCGGGTCATAGGCTTCCAGGTAGATGCGTAAGGTTGCCCCCTCGGTTCCCGTGCCGGACAGGCGGAAGACGATGCGGGAGCCGTCGGTGAAGATGATGCGTATGCCTTGTCCCGTGCTGATGCTGCCATCGACCGGATCGGTGTAGCTGAAATCGTCGCAGACATCCACGGTGTAGCTGCCGAGCTGTTGGCCGGGCAAGGTGGCGAAGCTGTCTTTCAGATGTTTCATCACGCCGTTGGCGGCATCGGTCGGGATGGCTTCAAAGTCGTGGCGCGAATAGACGTTGCGACCGTAATGCGCCCAGTGCTCGCGGGTAATGGCCTCGACCGACTGTTTACGCGCGGCGACGATGTTCAGCCAGAACAGCACCGCCCACAGACCGTCTTTTTCGCGGATATGCGATGAACCTGTGCCGAAACTTTCTTCGCCGCACAAGGTGACTTTGCCCGCATCCATCAGGTTGCCGAAGAATTTCCAGCCGGTTGGCGTTTCAAAACAGGGAATGCCAAGCTCCTTTGCGACGCGATCAGCCGCAGCACTGGTGGGCATGGAGCGTGCAACACCTGCAAGACCCGAGCGGTAGCCGGGAGCAAGTTTGGCATTGGCCGTCAGAATCGCCAGGCTATCGGAAGGCGTAACGAAGAACCCTTTGCCCAGAATCATGTTGCGGTCGCCATCGCCGTCGGAGGCCGCGCCGAAATCGGGCGCATTGTCGCCGTAAAGAATCTCGACCAGCTCATGCGCATAGGTCAGATTGGGATCGGGATGGCCGTTGCCGAAATCGGGCAGCGGCACGCAATTCATGATGCTGTCCTCCGGCGCGCCCAGACGGTTGATAAAGATGTCGCGCGCATAAGGGCCGTTGACGGCGTGCATCGCATCGAACTTGATGCGGAAACCGCCCGCCAGCAAGGCGCGAATCGCGCCAAAATCAAACAGCGATTCCATCAGTTCGGCGTAGTCGGCCACCGGATCGATCACCGATACGACCATGCCGCCGATACTGTAGTCGCCCAGACTGTCCAGCGCCACATCCGGCGCGTCGATCAGGCGGTATTGGGTAATCGTTTTGCTTAGTTCGAAAATGGCTTCGGTGATTTTTTCCGGTGCGGGGCCGCCGTTGGCGGTGTTGTATTTGATGCCGAAGTCGCCGTCGGGGCCGCCGGGGTTATGGCTGGCGGACAGGATGATGCCGCCGTAAGTCGCGTATTTGCGGATTACGCAGGAAGCGGCGGGGGTGGATAAAATGCCGCCCTGGCCGACCAGCACGCGCCCGAAACCGTTGGCGGCAGCCATCTTGAGGATGATCTGGATTGCTTCGCGGTTGTAATAACGGCCGTCGCCGCCGACCACCAGTGTTGCGCCCGGCGGGGGGGTGATGCTGTCGAAAATGGCTTGTACGAAATTTTCCAGATAATGCGGCTGCTGGAAGGCCGGAACACGCTTGCGCAGGCCGGAAGTTCCCGGTTTCTGGTCGTTGAAAGGCGTGGTGGCAATAGTTTGGATGGTTGATGCGGTTTTTGCAGTTTGTTCCCTATTTTCCGTCATTTTCATTCCTCCCGACTGTTTGAAATTTTCCTGCCATCTTACCACCGGCGTCATTAAAAAAGCTGGCCGGCGTGGTTGTATTCATGGAAGAGAAGATGACTTTCCACAAAGTGATCATTTCCTGCA
Organism: uncultured Gallionella sp.; assembly: GCA_964385275.1. Lineage (GTDB taxonomy): Bacteria > Pseudomonadota > Gammaproteobacteria > Burkholderiales > Gallionellaceae > Gallionella. Next base: position 68,652 of record CAYLOK010000003.1, read on the forward strand.
ATAATTGCACTCGCAAATCAATAATAATCGAAAGCGAGCAAGCAAAATGATGAGTCAAGACGATCTGAAACGTGCGGTGGCAAGAGCCGCGATTGAGTATGTTCCGGTAGATTGCATCGTGGGTGTGGGTACAGGTTCCACGGCCAATTTTTTCATTGATGAGCTGGCCAAAATCAAGCACAAAATACGCGGTGCGGTGGCGAGTTCCGAGGCTTCTGCCATTCGTCTGCGCGGGCACGGCATTGAGGTGTTATCGCTGAACGAGGCGGGCGATCTGCCGGTGTACGTGGATGGCGCGGATGAAATCACGCGCCACATGCACATGGTTAAGGGCGGCGGCGGCGCGCTGACGCGCGAGAAGATTGTGGCGGGCGCAAGCGCAAAGTTTATTTGCGTGTGCGATTCCAGCAAGCTGGTGGAGGTGCTGGGCAAGTTCCCGCTGCCGATCGAGGTGATTCCGATGGCGCGCAGTTCCGTGGCGCGTCAACTGGTGGCGCTGGGCGGACAGCCCATGCTGCGCGAAGGCTTTACCACCGATAACGGCAACGTCATTCTCGATGTGCACGGCCTGCAAATCATGGACCCGGTCGAACTGGAATCGACGCTGGATCATATCGCCGGCGTGGTTACCAACGGTCTGTTTGCGCGTCGCGCGGCAGATGTGCTGCTGCTGGGCACACCGGACGGCGTGAAGACGATGACGGCGTAACAGGCGACGGGCGAATGCCCGTCACAAAAAATTCATATTCAACTAATAGACTACAGCGTTTCACCCTTCAAATTGAGGAATTCCATGAACAGTTCTGATCACACCTCCAAGCAATTCGACGTCGAGCTTGAAGCCATACGTGCCTACGTGTTGCAGATGGGAGGCCTGGTGGAAAGCCAGATCAAGAGTGCCGTCATCTCGCTGGTGGATGGTGATGTCGAACTGATGAATCGCGTGATTGAGGATGATCATCGCGTCAATGCCATGGAAGTCAAGATAGATGACGCCTGTAGTCAGGTGATCGCCCGCCGTCAGCCGACGGCCAGCGATTTGCGCCTGGTGATGATGGTGGTCAAGACGATTACCGATCTTGAGCGCATCGGCGATGAAGCTGAAAAAATCGCCCGCATGGCCAAGATGCTGTCGCAGAAACACGGATTGGCCATCCCTCGTTATCATGAAATCAAGCATGCCTCGGAACTTGCCGTGGATATGCTGCGCAAATCGCTGGATGCGTTTGCGCGCCTGGATGTGGTGATGGCTGCCGAAGTGGTGCGTCAGGACGATCAGGTGGATGAAGAATTCCGCTCTATCATGCGCTATCTCATCACCTTTATGATGGAAGATCCTCGCACTATTTCCACTTCTCTGGAGATACTGTTCGTGGCGAAGGCGATCGAGCGTATCGGCGATCATGCCAAAAATATCTCCGAATATGTTATCTATATGGTCAAGGGGCGCGACGTGCGCCATGTTTCCCTCGACGAAATCGAACGCGAAGTTCTGAACTGATGGAACAGCAGCCCATTCTCGCCGCCGTTGATATGGGGTCGAACAGTTTTCGGCTTCAGGTGGCGCGGGTGGAGGGCGAGCAGTTGTACATGCTGGACGGTTTGCGCGAGCCGGTGCGGCTTGCCGCAGGACTGACGGCAGATAACTATCTGGACGAGGCTGCCCAGCAACGCGCACTCGCCGCGTTGGGGCGGTTTGCCGAGCGTCTGCGCGACCTGCCGCCCGAGGCGGTGCGTGCGGTTGGCACCAATTCCCTGCGCGTGGCCGCGAATGCCGCTGAATTTATCGTTCAGGCTGAAAAGGTGCTGGGCTTTCCCATCGAAGTCATCGCAGGGCGCGAAGAAGCGCGGCTGATTTATGTGGGGGTGGCGCATGGCCTGCCGCAGACGGACGACAATCTGCTGGTGATGGACATAGGCGGCGGTTCTACCGAATTTATCATCGGTCACGCACTGACCCCGCTCAAGTTGGAAAGCCTGTATATGGGCTGCGTCAGTTTCAGCAGCCGTTACTTTCCTGACGGAAAAATCACCAGGCACAATCTGGCGCAAGCCGAACTGGCTGCGTGCAGCGAATTGCAAAGCATCGTCGCCGACTATAAAGGGCAGTGGCAGAAAGCCATCGGTTCATCGGGTACGGCCAAGGCGATCGCCGAAATTCTGGAATTGAACGGCTACAGCCGGAGCGGCATCACGCGCGACGGACTCGATGCGTTGCGCGCGCACCTGCTCAAGGTGGGCGATGTGCAGAAGCTTACCCTGCAAGGCTTGCGCCCGGATCGTCTGCCGGCCCTTGCCGGCGGCTTCGCCATTATGTATGCCGCGTTTTGTGAGCTGGGCATCAGCCAGATGCAGGTCGGGCTCAGTGCGCTGCGCGAAGGCGTGTTGTACGATTTGTGGGGGCGCTTCCACAACAACGATATGCGCGATGTGACCGTGCAGCATTTCATGCGCCGCTATCATGTCGATCTCAAACAGGCTGAGCGGGTGTCGAAACTATCCGCTGTGCTGGCGAGGCAATTTTTTGCCTCTGAAGCGAACGAATCGGCATTGCAGGTTTTAGGCTGGGTCGCAAACTTGCATGGTGTTGGCATCCGGGTGGCGCACAGCGGCTATCACAAACACACTGCCTACATTCTTGCCAATGCCGACATGCCGGGATTCTCCAAAAAGGAGCAGGCGCGGCTGAGCATGCTGGCATTGGCGCATCGCGGCAGCCTGAAAAAATTGCAGGGTTTGCTGAAGGAAACCGAAGATTACATACTGGTGATGAGCCTGCGGCTGGCCGCCCTGTTCTATCGCAATCGCAGCGATGTGGTCTTGCCCGACATGAAAGTGCACTTCAACGGTACGAAGTATGCGCTCACCATGGAATCCGACTGGTTGAAACAAAACCCCTTGACCGAAGCCGCTTTGCTGGAAGAAGTGAAGCAGTGGAAGGTGCTGGGTGTGGCCATGCAGCTCATCAAAAAATAACTCATTCCTGGCTTCAGTGTTAAACTCCGCGCCGAAGCTGGCCAGACAGTCGCCGCGCACCCTTGGTGCGGGGAGGAAAGTCCGGGCTCCACAGAGCAGAATGCCGGTTAATGGCCGGACACCGTGAGGTGATGGAAAGTGCCACAGAAAATATACCGCCGATGGCTCGGCTTTTCAGCCCGCAAGGGGGGAGAGCCGAGATCAGGTAAGGGCGAAACGGTGCGGTAAGAGCGCACCGCGACTTTGGTAACAAAGTTGGCAGGGTAAACCCCATTCGGAGCAAGATCAAATAGGCTGACTATGACGTGGCTCGCGTCGTCAGCGGGTAGATTGCTTGAGCGTAAGGTAACGAAACGCCTAGAGGAATGACTGTCCACGACAGAACCCGGCTTATCGGCCAGCTTCACCCCTTCTCATCTGTTATCGCGCCGGATCAATCCGCTGCGTACTTCGACAGTTTGTCGAATTGCATCCGGCAATAACCTCCTCCGTGTCATGCTGTAAGCTGACAACGCCCAATCAGGGTAATTGCCCGAAAATTCCCACCCCGCATCACAAACAACTTTAGCTTAATTATGCAATTCATTGCTTTTTAAGCATATTTATATTTTCTCAGCTTTTCGCGCTAACTCCTTGTCTTTTAAAGAAAAAACCCGTTTTTCCGCTTGACCTTGCTATATTTTTTCAATATAGTGGGGTTAAGTGGTGAATAGTGGGTAATTGTGGGGGTGGGGGATGTTTCAGGGTGCGGCGCAACTCAATCTGGATGGCAAAGGCAGGCTCGCAATACCGGCAAGGTATCGCGACGGACTGCTGAATGGTTGCGCCGGAAATCTGGTGCTGACTGCCGATGCGGACGGTTGTCTGCTGGTCTATCCAGAGCCTGAATGGTTGCCGATACGAGACAAGCTGAACAAGTTCTCCTCATTCAATCCCAGAAGTCGTGCCTTGCAGCGCCTGTTGGTCGGGCACGCGGAAGATGTGGTGATGGACAGTGCCGGACGGGTGTTGATTTCTCCGGTGTTGCGCAGTTATGCCGCGCTGGATAAGAGCGTGATGCTGATCGGCCAAGGCAATAAATTCGAATTGTGGGATGAAGTGAAATGGCAGGTTCAGCAACAAGCGGCATTGCTGCTGATGCAGGGCGAATTGTCGGCTGAACTTGAAGGTTTTTCACTGTGAGTGAGGATTTGTTACACACCACCGTCCTGCTTGATGAGGCCGTTGAGGCGCTCGCTATCAGGCAGGACGGCGTTTATGTGGATTGCACCTTTGGTCGAGGCGGGCATAGCTCATTGATTTTAAAGCAATTAGGTGAAAATGGCCGATTGATTGCGCTGGACAAAGACACTACGGCGGTGGCGCATGGCAAGTTATGGGCTGATGCGCGTTTTCACCTTGAGCATAGTGGCTTTACTCATCTGGGCGAGGTGCTGGGCAAGCTGGGCGTGAACCGGGTCGATGGCATCCTGCTGGATCTGGGGGTGTCCTCACCTCAGCTGGATGAGGCCGAACGGGGTTTTAGTTTCAGGTTTGATGCGCCGCTGGATATGCGCATGGATAACAGCTGCGGCATGACCGCCGCGCAATGGTTGGCAACGGCGGACGAAGGTCTGTTGACGGAGGTTATACGTGATTACGGCGAAGAACGGTTTGCTAAGCAGATTGCAAGAGCGGTTGTTGCTGCGCGTGCGATTCAACCCATCCAGACCACGTGGCAGCTCGTCGAGCTGGTTGGCAAGGCGGTACGTACCCGTGAAGCAGGTAAGAATCCGGCAACGCGCACCTTTCAGGCTATACGGATTTATCTCAACAGGGAACTCGAAGAGCTAGAACAGGTTCTGCCGCAGTGTGTCACGCATTTAAAAGTCGGCGGCAGGCTGGCTGTGATCAGTTTTCATTCGCTGGAAGATCGCATGGTTAAGCATTTTCTGCGCGATATGAATGATGCCGACAAATTGCCGCGCAATGTGCCCATTCGTGCCAGCGAGGTGCCGCAAGGGAAGCTGAAGCTGATTGGCAAGGCGGTGCGTGCGGGTGAGGCGGAACTGCAAGCCAATCCGCGCGCGCGCAGCGCGACGATGCGTGTGGCTGAGCGCAGTGATGTGGCGTAGCGGCGCCTTGAGTGTGTTGTTGCTGGTGTTGGTGGTGATGGGCGCGTTGAGCGTAGTCACTTCACAGCACAAGGCGCGCAAGCTGTTCGTCGCATTGCAGCAGGAAAAAGAGCTCGCCCATAAGATGGAAGTGGAATGGGGGCAGTTGCAACTGGAGCAAAGCACTTTGGCAACTCCGGCCAGGGTGGAAAGAATCGCATCGCGGCAGTTGCAAATGCAATTGCCAAAACAAATCAGGTTTATACGGGTAAGCCAGCCCTCGCCTCAGTCTTATGGCGGGGCTGTCGGCCATCTGGCTAAGCCGATAAACGACAATGGAGCAGACGGGCAGCCATGAATTACGCAGCCAGCGCAAATGACAATATCACGGCAAAACTGCCGGGATGGCGTGCGACTGTGTTATTCGTGTTTTTATTGCTGGGGCTGGCTGGTTTGCTTGGGCGAGCCGTGTATCTACAGGGTGTACACGATGATTTTTTGCAGGAAAAAGGCAAACAACGCTACAGCCGGGTAGTTGAGGTCAGCGCACATCGCGGTGTCATTACCGATCGCAACGGCGGGCCGTTGGCGGTCAGCACGCCTGTGGAATCGGTGTGGGCAAGTCCGTCGGATATCAGGCTCAACGATGCCAGGGACGCCAGGATCAATGGGCAGCAACTCGGACAGCTGGCGCGAGTGTTGGGCATGTCCGTGGGCGAAGTGCAAGCTCGCCTCGCGGATACATCACGCGATTTTGTCTATTTGAAGCGTCAGCTCCCGCCGGAGCAGGCAGCCGAGGTGATCAGCCTGAATCTGCCGGGTATTTCCCTGCAACGCGAATATCGGCGTTATTACCCGGCGGGTGAAGAGTTTGCGCAGACGCTGGGATTTACCGGGCAGGACGATAACGGGCAGGAAGGGCTGGAGCTGGTTTTGCAGGAACAGCTCGCCGGGAAGCTGGGCAGTCAGCGTGTAATCAAGGACAGGCGCGGACATATTGTCGAGGATGCAGGCAGCTTGCGCCCGCCCAAACCGGGCAGCGATATTGCGCTCAGCATGGATGGCAATGTGCAGCACCTGGCCTATCGCGAGTTGAAACTGGCTGTTCGGCAGCATCGAGCTAAAGCGGGAGCCATTGTGGTGCTGGATGCGCGCAGCGGCGAGGTGTTGGCGCTGGCAAATTATCCCAGCTACAACCCGAATAACCGCACTCGGATCAGTGCGCAGGCGATGCGCAATCGCGCCGTGGCGGATGTGTTCGAGCCGGGTTCGACGATGAAGCCGTTTACCATCGCGGCGGCCATAGAGGCGGGAAAGGTCAGGTCGGGCACGATAATCAATACTGAAAATGGCGTGTTTACCGTCGGCAATAAAAAAATACACGACACCCATCCCGAGCCGTCTCTGACGGTGTCGCAGGTAATACAGAAATCCAGCAATGTGGGCGCTGCCAAGATCGCGTTATCGCTGGAGTCTGAGGCGTTATGGCAAGTCTTTTCGGATGCTGGTTTTGGTGCGCATACCGGCAGCAATTTCCCCGGTGAGTCGGTTGGAATGTTGCGCGATGCGAAGAGCTGGAAGCCGATTGAGCAGGCCACCATGTCGTACGGGCACGGAATTTCAGTCAATCTGCTGCAATTGGCGCGCGCTTATACGGTGTTCACCGGCGAGGGTGAACTGAAGCCCGTCTCATTGCTCAAGCTGGATCAGCCGGCTATCGGTAAAAAGGTGTTTTCCGGCAAAACCGTATCCGAGCTGCGCGCCATGCTGGAGTCGGTGGTGTTACCGGGCGGCACGGCGCCGCTGGCGCAAGTGGCAGGCTATCGCGTGGCAGGGAAGACAGGCACGGCGCACAAGCTGGACGGTCGTCACTACACCAACCGCTATATCGCGTCATTTGTGGGTTTTGCGCCCGTATCCGCGCCGCGCGTGATCGTCGCGGTGATGATAGACGAGCCGGATAACGGGCAATATTACGGCGGTCAGGTGGCGGCGCCGGTGTTCAGTCAAGTGGTCGGCTCGACCCTGCATTTGCTGAATGTGCCAAATGACGCGCCGCTGGATAACGTGATTACGCCAGCGCTAGACGCTGATCTGGGCAGGGAGGAAATATGAGTTCTTCCCTGCAAACCATGCTGAATTCGTTGGGCGTATCGGTGACTCGCCTGGTGATCGACAGTCGCGCGATACAACCCGGCGATACCTTCGTCGCCTATTCGGGTGAGAAATCCGATGGTCGCCGGTTTATCGGACAGGCGATAGCGCAGGGCGCGAATGCGGTGATCTACGAAAAGCATGTGATGAAACCCCTGGCCACTCGACTAAGCGAGCAAACAACGCCCGCCAAGTCGCTGGTTATGTCCGGGCAAGCGCAAAATTTCGTCTGGAATCCGTCCTGGGACATACCCAACATGGCCGTGCAGGATTTGCGCCACAAGGCCGGCGATCTGGCGGATGCGGTTTATGGCGCGCCATCGGAAAAGTTGTGGATGGTGGGCGTGACCGGAACCAATGGCAAAACCTCGACCAGCCACTGGATCGCCGCTGCACTGAGCGATGCGGGTAAAAAATGTGCCCTGATCGGCACGCTGGGCAACGGTTTCGCCGATGCGCTGCAAGCCAGCGCCAATACCACGCCGGATGCGATTCATGTGCACGGCTTGCTGGCGGACTATCTTGATGCAGGCGCACAGGCCGTGGCGATGGAAGTGTCTTCGCATGCGCTGGCGCAGGGGCGGGTTAACGGCGTGCGCTTCGACGTGGCGCTGCTGACCAATCTGACCCGCGATCATCTGGATTATCACGGTGATATGGGAAGTTATGCAGCGGCCAAGCGTCGTTTGTTTGACTGGCAGGCGCTGAAGTTTGCCGTGGTGAATCTGGATGATGCGTTCGGTGCAGAGCTGGCTTTGCAGTTGCGCGAACAGGAGGTGGAAGTTATCGCCTATGGTCTGACCGATGCCGCGCTGCACCTCGCCGAACGGTATGGTATGCGCATGGTGTATGGCCATTTGCAGCAAATGAATATTCAAGGCCTGCAACTGACAATCCGCTCAAGCTGGGGCGCGGCGGAGTTGCACAGCGGACTGGTCGGTCGGTTCAATGCGGCTAATTTGCTGGGTGCGCTGGCGGTGTTGCTGGTGAGCGGTATCAGCCTGGATGATGCCGCGCGCTCATTGGGCAAAGTGCAGTCGGTCGCGGGACGGATGCAGAAAATGGGTGGCGACGGACAGCCTACGGTTGTTGTGGACTATGCGCACACACCGGATGCAATGGAAAAAGTGTTGCTGGCGCTGCGCGAAACAAGTGACGTTACGACGGACAAGCTGATCTGTGTATTCGGTTGCGGCGGCGACCGCGATCGGGGTAAGCGCGCCATGATGGGGCGAGTTGCAGAAAAGTTTTCCGACCGCTGCATCGTGACCAGCGACAACCCGCGCAGCGAAAATCCTCATCACATCATTGCCGAAATCGTGAGCGACATGTCTGTAAACAATCACCAAATTATCGTCGAGCGCGCGGCGGCAATCGAACATGCCATTTTGCTTGCGAAAAGCGGCGACATCGTACTGCTGGCGGGTAAAGGACATGAGGATTATCAGGAGATTGGCGGCGTGAAGCATCCTTTCAGCGATGTGGCTGTGGCGATGCAGGCACTGGAAAAATGGCCTGTGCGGCATGGACAGTCTGGAGGTGTCCAATGATGTTGCTCTCGCAAGCGGCGAAGGTGTTGAACGCACGTCTGATTCCGGGCAACGGGGACGTGCGCTTTAACGCCGTTTCTACCGATACGCGCAAGATTCAGGCAGGCGATTTGTACGTGGCCTTGCGCGGCGAAAAATTTGATGGCGCTGATTTTGTTGCGCAAGCCGCAAGCAGTGGTGCAGTCGCTGCCTTGGTGAATCAGGATTCAGACCGCAATGGTCTTCCCCGCACAACTAAGGAGTTAAACCCCAAGTTGTTGCGTGAAGGATTCAGGATTCAGGATTCAGGATTCCCGATCATCTTAGTGGCGGATACGCGCCTTGCGTTGGGGCAGCTGGCTGCGTACTGGCGCAGCCAGTTCGACATTCCGCTGGTGGCGATTACCGGCAGCAACGGCAAGACTACGGTCAAGGAAATGCTGGCCTCCATTTTGCGGGCGGCATCCGGTAGCGATGAAGCGGTTCTGGCGACTAAAGGCAATTTCAATAATGACATCGGCATGCCGTTGACTCTTTTGCAACTGAACGAGCAGCATCGCTATGCCGTGATTGAAATGGGCATGAATCATCCCGGAGAGATTGACTACCTGACGCGCATCGCCTGCCCGCAAGTGGCGCTGATCAACAATGCCAGCGGCGCGCATTTGGAAGGCATGGGCTCGGTGGAAGCGGTGGCGCATGCCAAAGGGGAAATCTTCGCCGGTTTGCAGCATGAAGGCAGCGCCATCATTAACGCCGACGATGAGTATGCCCCGTTGTGGCGCAGCCTCGCCAGCGTGCATTCGCTGCTGGAGTTTGGCCTGAACGGGAACGCCGACGTGTCAGGCGAGTGGCGGTCAAACGCGACGGGGCTGCGTTTGACCGCGCAGACACCGTCGGGCGATTTTAGCGCCGATTTGCAGGTGCCCGGCGAACATAACGCGCGCAATGCACTGGCCGCGACGGCAGCAGCGATTGCGCTGAATCTGTCGCTGGAGAATATCGTTGCGGGTCTGGAGAAATTCGGCGGTGTGGCCGGACGTTTGCAACGCAAGGCGGCCCGTAACGGCGCGGTGGTGATCGACGATACCTACAACGCGAATCCGGCCTCGTTGCGCGCCGCGATTGCGGTGCTGGCGCAGGCTGAGGGTCATCGGGTGCTGGTGCTGGGCGATATGGGCGAACTGGGACAAAACGCCGCCGAGTTTCATGCCGGAATCGGCGATGCGGCACGCCAGTCTGGCATTGAGAAGCTGTATGCGCTGGGCGAGTTGAGCCGTAATGCAGTACGCGAATTCGGCAGTGAAGCGCAACACTTTGAATGTGTTGAGGAGCTGCAAAAGGCGTTGGAAAAGGAATTGGATGCCGGCACGACCGTGCTGGTGAAAGGGTCGCGCTTCATGAAAATGGAACGCGTGGTGTCCTACTGCGTAGACACGGAGAAGGGAGAAGGTGGAAAGGGGAAGGGAAGCGCGGGCGCCAGTATTTCCCCTTCCCCTTTCCCCCTTTCCTCTTCCCCAGAGAAGAAGGAATAAATATGTTACTGGCACTTACACAATGGCTGGCCGAGGATATACGATTTTTCAGTGTATTCAATTACATCACGCTGCGCACCGTGCTGGCGGCCATGACGGCGCTGGGGATTTCATTCCTGGTCGGGCCGATGATGATACGCAAGCTGACCGCCTACAAAATCGGCCAGTCCGTGCGCACGGACGGCCCTCAGACGCATCTGGTCAAAGCGGGTACGCCCACCATGGGCGGTGCGCTGATCCTGACATCAATTGCCATTACCACCTTGCTGTGGGGGGATTTGCACAACCATTATGTGTGGGTGGTGTTGTTCACCACGCTGGGCTTCGGCGTGGTCGGATGGGTTGATGACTATCGCAAGGTGGTGCATCGCAACCCCAAGGGATTGTCGGCTAAAGCCAAAATGGGCTGGCAGTCCGTTATCGCCCTGATTGTTGCGGTTTATCTGTGGAAAACAGCGAATCTTCCCGCGCAAACCGAATTGATTGTGCCGTTCATGAAGTTCTTTGTGTTTCCGCTGGGCGCCTTCGCATTCATCGCGTTGGCCTATCTTGTGATCGTCGGTACCAGTAATGCGGTAAACCTGACCGATGGACTGGACGGGCTGGCGATCATGCCCACCGTAATGGTCGCTAGCGCCCTGGCATTGTTCGCCTATGTCGCCGGTAATGTGGTGTTTGCGAAATATCTGGGCATCCCCTACATCCCGGGGGCGAGTGAACTGGCGGTATTTTGCGGCGGAATCGCGGGTGCCGGGCTGGCCTTTCTGTGGTTCAACGCCTATCCGGCCGAAGTATTCATGGGCGATGTCGGTGCGCTGGCGCTGGGCGCGGCGCTCGGCGTGGTCGCGGTGATCGTACGTCAGGAACTGGTGTTGTTCATCATGGGCGGCGTGTTCGTGATGGAAGCCGTATCGGTGATGATACAAGTGGCCTCGTTCAAGCTAACCGGCAAGCGGGTGTTCCGCATGGCACCGCTGCACCATCACTATGAACTCAAGGGCTGGAAAGAAACGCAGGTGGTGGTGCGCTTCTGGATTATCACCATGTTGCTGGTATTGCTGGGTCTGGCTACTTTAAAACTGAGATGAAACAGCTGAACGACAAATTCGTCCTGATACTCGGTCTCGGTGAGACAGGGTTATCTATGGTGCGCTGGCTGGCGACGCAGGGCGCAAAGCTGCGCGTTGCGGACAGCCGCAGCGCCCCGCCCGGACTGGATGAAGTCGCGAAACTTGTGCCATCAGAACAGATCGTTTGCGGTGCATTCAATGATGCACTGTTTGACGGAATTGATCTGATCGCCATTAGTCCGGGTGTGCCGTTGTCCGACCCGCATGTGGCCCGCGCCGTGGCGCGCGGCATACCGGTGGTCGGCGATATAGAATTGTTCACGCAACAAATGCAGGATGCAGGATGCGGGATGCAGGATTCGGGTCGCGTTGCCAAAATCATTGCGATTACCGGCTCGAACGGCAAGACCACCGTGACCAGTATGGTGGAACATCTGTGCAAGGCGGCGGGCCGCGACGCGGTGGCGGCGGGCAATATCTCGCCGGCCGTGCTGGATGTAGTGTTGCAGCGCGGTGAAAAGCAGCCTGAGGTGTGGGTGCTGGAGCTATCCAGCTTTCAGTTGGAAACCACAGTCAGCCTGAATGCCGATGCGGCCACGGTGCTGAATATCAGCGAAGACCATTTGGATCGCTATGACGGGATGGACGGTTATGCGGCGGCCAAGCAGCGGATTTATCAGGGTTGTCGCGTTCAGGTCATGAATCGCGATGATGCGCGCAGCTTGAGCATGAAGAGTGCCGCGCGCGAGTGCGTCAGCTTCGGGCTGAATGCGCCGGAATGTGAAACGGATTTCGGCATTGAGCGCGAGGGTAACGACATCTGGCTGGTGCAGGGCAATCAGCGCTTGCTCAAGGCTGGCGAACTGCAACTCGCAGGGCTGCACAATGTCGCCAATGCGCTGGCCGCGCTGGCTCTGTGTCGCGCCGTCGGTTTGCCGATGACGCCATTGCTGGACGGGCTGCGCAGCTTCAAAGGTTTACCGCATCGCGTGGAAAGGGTGAGCGAGTTGCATGGCGTGACTTTCTACGACGATTCCAAGGGAACCAATGTCGGCGCGACGGTTGCCGCGCTGGAAGGTCTGGGTTGCAAAGCGGTACTGATTGCGGGTGGCGTGGGCAAGGAGCAGGACTTCACTCCGCTGAACCCAGTCGTGGCGCAGCATGCACGCGGCGTGGTGTTGATCGGGCGCGACGCGCCGTTGATCGCAGCGGCGTTGCAGGGCTGCGGTGTTCCGCTGGCCCACGCCGTGGATATGAACGATGCGGTGGCGCAGGCGGTAAAGCTGGCGCGTTCGGGTGATGCGGTGCTGCTTTCCCCGGCTTGCGCCAGTTTTGACATGTACCGAAACTATGCGCATCGCGCCGAGGAATTTGTCAAGGCGGTGCAACAACCGGCTCTGGAGGGCGCATGGTCTCATTAGTCAAGACGCGCACTCCACCGCCGCAGGCACAGTTCGATGATCTGTTGATCTGGGTGTTCGTCGCCCTGCTGTCAATCGGCCTGGTGATGGTGTATTCCTCTTCCATTGCCACCGCCGAGGGCAGTAAATTCACCGGGCATCAAGCTACTTATTACCTGATGCGTCACAGCATGTTTATTGCCGTTGGATTGCTGGCCGGGCTGTTCGCGTTTCAGGTGCCGGTACAGATGTGGCAAAACTACTCGCCTTATCTGTTCATGGCTGGAGCGGCACTGCTGGTGCTGGTATTGATCCCGCATGTCGGTCGCGAAGTCAATGGCAGCCGTCGCTGGCTGTCGTTGTTCGTGATCAATTTGCAGCCTTCCGAGTTGATGAAACTGTTTGCGGTGATGTATGCCGCTGATTACACAGTGCGCAAGGGCAAGATAAAACATTTGTTCATGAGAGCTTTTCTGCCGATGTTCGCGGTGATGGTGATCGTCGGCGGCCTGCTATTGCTCGAACCGGACATGGGGGCGTTTGTGGTGATTCTGTCGATTGCCATTTGCACACTCTGGCTGGGCGGCTTCAACGTCAAGGTGTTTGGCGCCTTGCTGGTGGCGCTGCCGCTGGCCTTTGCCGCGCTGATCTTTTCATCCCCGTATCGCATGCAGCGCGTCATCGGTTTCATGGATCCGTGGGCCGACCCCTATGGTAAGGGCTATCAACTGAGCCACGCGCTGATTGCTTTCGGGCGTGGGGAATGGTTGGGCGTGGGGCTGGGTGCCAGCGTGGAAAAATTATTCTATCTGCCGGAAGCGCATACCGACTTTTTGATGGCGGTTATCGCGGAAGAATTGGGTCTGGCAGGGGTGGCTTGCGTAATCGTGTTGTTTGCACTGGTGGTGATACGTTCGTTTCAGATTGGCCGTCACGCGGCGTTTCTGGAGCGTAATTTTTCCGCCCTGGTGGCGCAGGGTATCGGTGTGTGGATTGGTGTGCAGGCGATGATCAACATCGGCGTGAATGTGGGGGTATTGCCCACCAAGGGTTTAACGCTGCCTTTCCTCAGTTTTGGCGGCAGTGGCGTGGTGGTGAATTGCATCGCCGCCGCCGTGCTGCTGCGGGTTGACTACGAGAATAGGCGAATAGCCAGAGGCATGCCGGCATGACGCGCTCAATACTTATTATGGCAGGCGGCACCGGCGGGCATATTTTCCCGGCGCTGGCGGTGGCCGACCTCTTGCGTGAGCAAGGCTGGCAGGTGACCTGGCTGGGTGCGCCGGACAGCATGGAGGCCGAACTGGTACCCAAACACGGCTACGAGATGGCGATGGTGCGTTTTTCCGGTCTGCGCGGCAAGGGGCTGTTGCGCAAACTGTTGTTGCCGCTGAACCTTGCTGTCGCGTTGTGGCAGAGCGCCGTGGCGATATTCGCTCACAGGCCCGATGTGGTGCTGGGCATGGGCGGTTACATCACTTTTCCGGGCGGATTGATGGCGGCTTTGTTGCGCAGACCACTGGTGATACACGAACAGAATTCGGTGGCCGGACTGAGCAACAGGGTGCTGGCGCGCATTGCAACGCGTGTGTTGAGCGGTTTTCCAGAGGTGTTGCCAACCGCCGTTTGGTGCGGCAATCCGGTGCGCAGCAGCATCGCCGCTTTGCCTGAACCGCAACAGCGCTATGCCGCCCGCAGCGGGAAATTGAATGTGCTGGTGGTGGGCGGCAGTCTGGGTGCGAAGGCGCTCAATGAAGCCATGCCGCAGGCGCTTGCCAGCTTGCCCGAAGCACTGCGTCCGAATGTATTGCATCAAACGGGTAAAAATCATCACGCCGCTGTGCTGGATTTGTACAAGGAGGCGGGCGTACCGGCGGATGTTCAGCCGTTTATCAGCGATATGGCGGCCAGCTATGCAAATGCCGATCTGGTGATTTGTCGCTCCGGCGCGTTGACGGTAGCCGAACTGGCGGCGGTGGGCGTGGCGAGTTTGTTGATTCCTTTCCCGTTTGCGGTGGACGATCACCAGACGCACAACGCGCGCTTTTTGAGCGGGCACGGTGCGGCGGTGTTGTTGCCGCAAACCGAACTGAGTGCAGACAAGCTGGCGCAGTTATTGAGCGGGTTGAGCCGTGAAAAATTGATGATGATGGCGCAGCAGGCGCGCAGTCTTGCTAAAACCGATGCGGCTGAAGCAGTCGCGAACGTATGCAGGGAGTTGGCAGAATGAAACATAAAATCAAGCATATACACTTTGTCGGTATCGGCGGTTCAGGCATGAATGGTATTGCCGAAGTGCTGTTTAATCTGGGCTTTCAGGTGAGCGGCTCGGATTTGGGTGAAAACGTGGCGACCCGGCGTTTGAGCCAGTTGGGTGCGACGATCTCCATAGGACATGACGAACGTAATCTGACCGATGCGGATGTGGTGGTGGTATCCACCGCTGTGGGCAGTGACAACCCGGAAGTGGTGGCCGCCCGCGCCCGCCATATTCCGGTCGTGCCGCGCGCCATGATGCTGGCTGAGTTGATGCGACTGCGTCAGGGTATCGCCATCGCCGGCACCCACGGCAAGACCACCACCACTTCGCTGACTGCCAGCGTCCTGGCGCGCGGCGGCTTCGACCCGACTTTCGTGATCGGCGGAAAACTCAATAGCAGCGGCACCAACGCCAAGCTGGGTACGGGCGAATTTATCGTGGTGGAAGCGGACGAATCGGATGCCTCCTTCCTGTATCTGCAACCGATACTCGCTGTGATCACCAATATCGACGCCGATCATATGGAAACCTATGGCCATGATTTTGCGCGGCTCAAACAGGCATTTGTGGACTTCGTCGAGCATCTGCCGTTCTATGGCCGTGCCATGCTGTGTGTGGACGATGCCCATGTGCGTGAAATACTGCCGCGTATCACCAAACCGGTAACCACTTACGGATTTAGCGAAGAGGCGCAGATTCGCGCAGTGAACGTGCGTCATCAGGGCGGGCAGATGTGTTTTACCGCGCAATGCCGTCAGAACGGTACGCCCAAAGATCTGGAGATAACCCTCAATTTGCCGGGCAGACATAACGTGTTGAACGCGCTGGCTGCGATTGCGATCGCGCTGGAAGTCGGCGTGGCGGATGAGGCGATTGTGGCGGCGCTGGGCGAATTTGAAGGCGTAGGCCGTCGCTTTCAGCGCTACGGGGAAGTCGCGTTGCGAGAGAAGGGAGAAGGGGGAAGGGAGAAGGTTGGGGAGGTAACTGCGTGCGAAGGTTTTACCCTTCCCACGTCCCCCGCCCCCATTCACCAAGCAGCGAGTTTTACTTTAATCGACGATTACGGTCACCACCCGGTCGAGATGGCGGCGACGCTGGCGGCGGTGCGCGGCGCATTTCCCGGCAGGCGTCTGGTGCTGGCTTTCCAGCCGCATCGCTACACCCGGACCCGCGATCTGTTTGAAGATTTCGTAAAAATCCTGTGCGGCGTGGACGCCTTGTTGCTGGCGGAAGTGTATGCGGCAGGGGAAGCGCCGCTGGTCGCGGCAGATGGTCGGGCCATGATGCATGCGCTGCGACTGGCGGGCCAGAGCGAAGCCCTTTTTGTCGAACAAATCGCTGACATGCCCCAGGCCATTCTGAATCTGGCGCACGACGGCGATGTCGTTATTACCATGGGCGCGGGTTCGATAGGCAATGTGGCAGGCCTGGTCAAACAATTGGCATAGATATGAACATGAGCGAGCCGATTATTGCAGCAGGATTACGCGGCCAATTGCGCCTCGATGAACCCATGCGTAAACACACCAGTTGGCGTGCCGGTGGTGTGGCTGACCGGGCCTATCAGCCCGCCGACCTGGAGGATTTGCGGGTGTTTTTGTGCGAACTGCCCGCTGATGAACCGCTGGTGGCGGCCGGACTGGGCAGCAATCTGCTGGTGCGCGACGGCGGATTGCGCGGCACGGTGTTGTTGATGCATGGTGCGTTGAGCGAACTTTGCCTTGCAAATGACGGCTGTATTTATGTGCAGGCGGGTGTGCCCGGCGCGAAGCTGGCGCGTTTCGCCGCACTGCACAATATGAGCGGCGCAGAATTTTTTGCCGGTATTCCCGGCACGATGGGCGGCATGCTGGCAATGAATGCGGGCTGTTACGGCAGCGAAACATGGGCGCATGTCGTCAAAGTACAGGTGATGACGCGCAGCGGCGAACTGAAGGTAAGAACGCCGCAGGAATATGAAATTGCTTACCGGAGCGTAGTGAAACGGGAAACGGGGAACGGGAAATGTGAAACGGGAAATGTGAAACGTGAAGAGCTTGAATCCTTTCACCTTTCACCTTTCACCTCTCACCAAGACGAGTTTTTCGCCGGTGCGTGGCTGAAGTTTGAACAGGGCGATGGCGAGGATTCACGCAGGCAGATCAAGGAATTGCTGGGCCGTCGCATTGCCAGCCAGCCTTTGAACCTGCCGAATGCGGGTTCGGTGTTTCGCAACCCGACCGGCGATCATGCGGCGCGTTTGATCGAACAATGCGGACTCAAGGGTAAGTGTATCGGCGGCGCGCAAGTCTCTGAAAAACACGCAAATTTTATCGTCAATATCGGCGCTGCCACGGCATCCGATATTGAAAACCTGATTAACGCAGTGCGCGCAACGGTCGCCGCAAAAACCGGGGTGGACTTGCATCCCGAAGTAAAAATTATTGGTGAGTATAAAAAAGATGAATAGCCCAATCCTGAATCCTGATTCATTTGGCAAAGTGGCCGTGTTGTTTGGCGGGCGTTCCGCCGAGCGTGAAGTTTCGCTGAAAAGCGGTGCGGCGGTGCTGGCGGCCTTGCAACGCAGCGGCGCGGACGCGCATGCGTTCGATCCGGCCACACGGAATTTGCAGGAGCTGGTGGACGAAGGGTTCGATCGCGCCTTTATTGCGCTGCACGGACGATTCGGCGAAGACGGTACGGTGCAGGGCGCGCTGGAGTTGCTGGGCATTCCCTACACCGGCAGCGGCGTGATGGCATCTGCCTTGGGTATGGACAAGTGGCGCAGCAAGCTGGTTTGGCAGGCAGGCGGCTTGCCTATTCCTAAGTTTTTGATTATTAACGATAAAAGTGATAACGCAGAGGTGGTTCGGCAGCTGGGTTTGCCGTTGTTTGTCAAGCCTGCCAATGAAGGTTCGAGCGTCGGTATCAGCAAGGTCAAGACGGAGGGCGAATTGCGGGCGGCCTACCTGAATGCTGCAAAGCACGACAAGCTGGTTATCGCGGAAAGCTTCGTCGGCGGCGGCGAGTATACCGTGGCGATTCTGGGCGATCAGGCTTTGCCGGTGATCAAGATTGAACCGGCCAACGAGTTCTACGATTTTGAGGCGAAATATCTGCGCGACGATACGCGTTATCTGTGTCCGAGCGGCTTGAATGAGGCGCAGGAAACCGAAATGCAACGTCTGGCAAAACAGGCTTTTGCCTTGATCGGCGGACAAGGCTGGGGACGCGTTGATTTTCTGAGGAGCGAGGACGGGCAGCCCTTCGTGCTGGAAGCGAATACCTCGCCCGGTATGACCGATCACAGTCTGGTGCCGATGGCGGCGCGTCAGGCCGGGATCAGTTTTGAACAGTTGGTGTTGTGCGTGTTGGGGTTGGCAGGGGTTAAAGATTGTTCTTCACGTTCGCATGGCTCCGCCCCCCTCTCCCCGCTTGCGGGAGAGGATTGAGGAGAGGGCTTTATGTGGGATAACGCACCGCTGTTGCGCAGCATCGCAAGCACACTGTTTTTTTGCAGTGTGGTGGCAATGCTGTATGGCGCGGGACATTATTTGGTGCATTTGCCGCAATTGCTGCCGATACAGAGCGTGCGCCTTGCCGCAGCGCCTGAACGCGTGGTGGCAGATGACGTGCTGAGAGTGGTGCGTCAGGAAGTGCAGGGTAATTTTTTTACTGTGGATATTGAGCGGTTAAGGCGGTCGTTGGAGGAATTGCCCTGGGTGCGCAATGTCAGCATTCGGCGTGAGTTTCCGAACCGTCTGGCAGTGCAGTTTGAAGAGCATCAGCCGTTGGCACGTTGGAACGACGTGGCGTTGGTGAATCGACAAGGCGAGGTGTTTGTCGCCGAAACGGCGCAAAAATTGCCGGTATTTATTGGGCATGAGGGCAGTTCGGCGGAAATGTCACAGCAATACGAAAAATTCAGTCAGCAGCTGCGGGCATTGAATTTGCAGTTGGCGCAATTGGTTTTGTCGCCGCGCCATGCCTGGCAGTTGCACTTGAGTAACGACATGGTGGTGGATTTGGGACGTGAAGCGATGCAGCAGCGCCTGGCCAGATTTGTAGCCGTTTACCCCTATAGCCTGGGGGCGGCGCAGCAAGAAGGCCGGGAATCGGAGTCTGGGCAGGTGAGGTTTGTGGATATGCGCTACCGCAATGGATTTGCAGTGCGGATGCGACAGGGTAATGCCTAGGCGTGTGCAAATGAAAAACAGAAAATGGCAGTGGAGATCAAACGATGAGCAGAAATAAGGAAACAAAAAATCTGGTGGTCGGCCTCGACATTGGCACGTCCAAGATTGTGGCCATCGTCGGAGAGGTCAAACCTGACGGCATGCTGGAGGTGATCGGCATGGGTATGCATGAGTCATCCGGCATGAAAAAAGGCATGGTGGTCAACATCGAAGCGACGGTGGGCGCGATTCAGCGTGCGCTTGAGGAAGCCGAGTTGATGGCGG
Source organism: uncultured Gallionella sp. (assembly GCA_964385275.1). Lineage (GTDB taxonomy): Bacteria > Pseudomonadota > Gammaproteobacteria > Burkholderiales > Gallionellaceae > Gallionella. The sequence goes on from CAYLOK010000003.1 coordinate 88,108, forward strand.
ATTGCAAAATCACCGAGGTGCATACCGGCATTGCCGGCAGCCATATTCGCAGCACGAATTCGAGCGGTATGGTGAAGATCAAGGAAAAGGAAGTCGTGCAGGCCGACATAGATCGCGTTCTTGAAACGGCCAGCTCGATCAGCTTGCCGGCCGATCAGCAAAAATTGCATGTGCTTGAGCAGGCCTTCAGCATAGACGGACAGGATGGCATCAAGAAGCCGCTGGGTATGAGCGGGATGCGTCTGGATGTCGAGGTGCATATTGTCACCGGTGCGGTGGCAGCCGTGCAGAACATCATGAAGTGCATTCATCGTTGTGGTCTGGAAGTCAATGAGCTGATTCTGCAACCGCTGGCCTCCAGCCGTGCGGTACTCGCGGATGACGAGATGGAATTGGGGGTGTGTCTGGTGGACATCGGCGGTGGCACCACCGATATTGCGGTGTTTACCGGCGGATCAATACGTCATACCGCCGTGATTCCGATTGCCGGCGACCAGATCACCAACGACATCGCGATGGCGTTGCGCACACCGACGCAGGATGCCGAGGATATCAAGATTCGCCACGGGTGCGCGTTGCGTCAGTTGGCAGACGACGGTGTTATCGAGGTGCCGGGCGTGGGTGATCGCGGGCCGCGCATGTTGTCGCGGCAAACCTTGTCCGAGGTGATCGAGCCGCGCGTCGAGGAGCTGTATTCGCTGGTGCAAGCTGAATTGCGTCGCAGCGGGTTCGACGACTTGTTGTCCTCCGGCATCGTGATCACCGGCGGCAGCAGTGCCATGCAAGGTATGGTCGAACTGGGCGAGGAGATATTTCACATGCCGGTCAGGCTGGGCATTCCGAAATATGTCGGTGGTTTGTCGGACGTGGTGAAAACGCCGCGCATGGCGACGGGGGTGGGGCTGTTGTTGTATGGCCTGGAATATCACAAGAACAATGAAGAAACGCGTAAGCAGTCGAACTCATTTGGTGATGTGTTGGCAAAAATGAAGGCGTGGTTTCAGGGCAATTTTTAGTTGGGTAGCAGTCGGATTTTATCAGTTAAATTTTTTGTATTTTTAAGGAGACGGTGATGTTTGAAATCATGGAAGTACAATCTCAGGACGCAGTAATCAAAGTGATCGGCGTGGGTGGTTGTGGTGGCAATGCGGTAGATCATATGATCGAACAAGGCGTGCAGGGGGTTGAATTCATCGCCATCAATACCGATGCTCAGGCGTTGAACCGCAGCCGTGCGCGCACCCAGTTGCAAATCGGTGCCGCGATTACCAAAGGTCTGGGAGCAGGCGCCAAACCGTCGGTTGGCAGGGCTGCCGCAGAAGAAGACCGCGAACGCATCAAGGAAATGATCGCCGGCGCAAACATGGTGTTTATTACCGCCGGCATGGGCGGCGGCACCGGGACGGGCGCTGCGCCCATCGTCGCGCAAATCGCGCGTGAGATGGGTATTCTGACCGTGGCGGTGGTAACCAAGCCATTTGTTTATGAAGGCAATCGCATGCGTCACGCCACTGAAGGTATCAAGGCGCTGCACGACCATGTGGATTCGCTGATTATCGTGCCCAATTCCAAATTGATGGAAGTGCTGGGCAATGATGTCACCGTGCCGGAAGCCTTTAAAGCCGCCAACGGTGTATTGCAGGGTGCGGTGGCGGGTATCGCCGAAGTGATCAACGTGCCCGGTTTGATTAACGTGGACTTTGCCGACGTTTGCACCGTCATGTCGGAAAACGGCATGGCCATGATGGGCTCGGCTGTTGCCTCCGGCCCTGACCGCGCGAAAATCGCCGCCGAACGCGCCATCGCCAGCCCCTTGCTGGAAGACGTGGATATGACCGGTGCGCGCGGCGTGCTGGTCAATATCACTTCAACCAGCTCCCTGAAGGTCAGGGAAATGGAAGAGGTGATGGCGTGCGTGCAATTCGCCGCCGAAGAAGCGACGGTTATCCTGGGTTCGGTATTTGACGAAACGATGGGTGATGAATTGCGTGTGACCGTCGTCGCCACGGGCCTGGGTGCGCCATTGAGTCGCAAGATGGCCAAGCCGGAAATCGTCTATCAGAATCAGGATTATCAAAGAACAGGTACGCACGATCAGCCGATTGCCAATGTCAATTATGTTGAGCTGGATACGCCCACCATCATGCGCAGCGGCCGCAGGGCGGCAGTGGATGCAATGGAGAAGTCAGGCGTGGATACCTACGACATTCCATCGTTTCTGCGCAAACAGGCGGATTAAGAACGGGATTCAGGTTGCGGGGCTGTGCTAAAATCCCCCGCATGAAACTTGCCCTTAAAAAGCCGATGGTTAAGCAGCGTACCTTGAAAACTTCCGTCAGCGTGACGGGTGTCGGCTTGCATAGCGGCGAAAAAGTCACGCTGTCTTTGCGTCCGGCGCCGGCAAACAGCGGTATCGTGTTTCGCCGCATGGATGTCAAGCCGACCGAGGAAATTCAGGCTCAGGCACATCTGGTACATGACACACGGCTGTCCACCTGTATGGAGCAAAACGGGGTGCGCGTTGCCACTATCGAACACCTGATGTCTGCGCTGGCCGGGCTGGGAATAGATAATGCCTTTGTCGAAATGGACGGCGCGGAAGTGCCGATCATGGATGGCAGTGCCGGTACGTTTATTTTCCTGTTGCAATCGGCGGGCATAGTCGAGCAGTCGGCGGCCAAGAAATTTATCCGTATCAAAAAAACAGTCGAAGTAAAGCAGGACGATAAGTGGGTCAGATTTGAGCCCTATAACGGCTATAAACTGACCTTCACCATCAATTTCGCCCATCCTGTCTTTGCAAACTCCAAGCAGCATGTCACGGTCGATCTGGATGAGCATTCCTACATTCGCGACATCAGCCGCGCGCGTACTTTTGGCTTTATGCAGGATGTCGAAAACATGCGCGCGCAAGGGTTGGCGCTGGGTGGCAGTCTGGATAACGCGATCGTCATGGACGAATACCGTGTGCTGAATGCCGATGGGCTGCGTTTCGAAGATGAATTCGTCAAACACAAAGTGCTTGATGCAATTGGCGACTTGTATCTGTTGGGCCATGCCGTGATCGGGGCGTTTTCCGGCTTCAAATCGGGTCATGCGCTGAATAACGCCTTGCTGCGCGAACTGCTCGCCGATGAACACGCGTGGGAATTCGTCACGTTTGACAACGTGGCAGATGCCCCGGAATTTTTACGCCTGCAATTGCAGACGGCATAATTTCTCCAATACGACGGGCTGTCGCCTATGTTGATCCTGCGTTTGTTTCTGGTTCTGGCCACTCTGCTGCTGGTGCTTTCCGGCGGCATGTATATTTTCACGCGCAACCGGCGTTACCTCAAGTTTGCCTGGCAGACAGTACGCTTCACGGTGCTGTTGCTGGCGGTGTTCGGCTTGCTGTTTGTGCTGGAGCACTATGTGCTGGCGGCCTGGCGGGTTTTTCTTTAGCCTTTTTTTTGCGAAAACTTCTCCAGAGCCTGTTTGAGTGGTGAATCGTTCAGGCTCAGACTGAGTTCGTGCAACTGCTGTTGTGCCGTACTGGTCAGGATGCGCGGGGCGTGTTTGGGCGGGCTGGCGGCGTAGGTGACTTGCACCTTGACTCTTATTACGCTAACCTCGCAGCCCCTGTTTTGCAGCTTGACCGCAATATCTGGTGCAAGCTGGCGTAATTTTGCGGCCAGAGTGCCGTTGGCTGTGGCAATGCTGAGTGTGCCGTGGCGCAGTCCCAGCACTTGACTGAATTGCGCGAAGTGGTGCGGTACTACATGAGCGAAATGCTGTTGTAACTCTGCCAGCGTTTGCACGGTGTTAAGCAAAGCGCGCAATTCCAGATTGCCGCTCATCAGATGTCTTAGCTGTTGTGGCACAGGGCTATGATCACACAAGAAAGAAGAAGTATGAATATTATTCTAGTTTCTGATCGATGGGCAAAGTCCCGCAGTATAAATGTTGGCCTCAAGCAGGTCGGCTTATTGATGTTGCTGTTGTTCGGGGGCATTATTGCGGCGGCCATCGCCTTGCAGACGGCGCTGGTGCATTTTGCGCCGGAGGGTTTGGGGCGCGCGTCGCTGGTTCAAGGCGATGACCAGCGGAATCAGCGGGTTTACCAGCGCAGCAGTCTGGATACGCTATCCGTAAAGTTAGGCGAGATGCAGGCGCGCGTGCAACGTCTGGATGCGCTGGGGGGGCGTCTGGTGAAGCTGACCGGCATGAAGCCTTCTGAATTTCAGTTCGACCAACTCCCGGCTCAGGGTGGGCCGCTGGTGACGTTGAACAGTCAGCAGATGACAGAAGCCGGTCTGGCACGGCAAATTGATTTCCTGACGCGGGTGGTGGACGATCGCTCCGATAAATTGATGGCGCTGGAAACGCTATTGATGCAGAACCAGTTAAGCAAAGGATTGTTGCCCTCGTCCACACCGGTCAGCGAAGGTTGGTATACCTCCAATTTTGGCTGGCGCGTTGATCCCTTTACCGGCAAGAGCGCCATACACGAAGGCGTTGATTTCATGGCGGAGGTCGGCGCGGCCATACATGCCTCAGCCGGCGGGGTGGTGGTGTATGCGGATAGCCATCCTCAGTATGGTAATATGGTCGAGGTGGATCACGGCAACGATATTGTGACGCGTTACGCGCACGCATCGCGGCTGCTGGTCAAGGTGGGACAGGTGGTGCGGCGCGGCGACAAGATTGCCGAAGTCGGCAGTACCGGGCGTTCCACCGGGAATCATTTGCATTTTGAAGTTCGCTATAAGGGGATTGCACAGAATCCCGAGCGCTTCCTGAAAAACGCAGCCGGTTGATCGGGTGTGGATTGAAGATATATTGTTACAAGGGTGAGATGGTGACGAGCCATCTCACCCTTAAATTCGTGGTTGAGAAAAAGAAAACATGATTTCAAAAGCGCTAAAAACTATTTTCGGTAGCCGTAACGATCGCTTGCTCAAGCAATACCGCGCTACAGTAAAAACCATTAATAATATGGAATCCGTTATCGCGAAGCTCAGCGACGAACAGTTGCGCGAAAAAACCGACCTGTTCAAGCAACGTTTTGCCGGGGGTGAAACGCTGGAAGCATTGCTGCCCGAGGCGTTTGCCGTGGTGCGCGAGGCAAGTGTCCGCGTGCTGGGGATGCGTCACTATGACGTGCAGATGATAGGCGGAATGGTGCTGCATTACGGCAAAATCGCAGAAATGCGTACCGGCGAAGGCAAAACCCTGATGGCCACCCTGCCGGTTTATCTGAATGCGCTTAGCGGGCTCGGCGTGCATGTGGTCACAGTAAACGATTACCTCGCGGCTCGCGATGCCGCCTGGATGGGTAAGCTCTATCGCTTCCTGGGCCTGTCCGTCGGCGTGATCGTGTCGCAGATGCCGTCAGACGAGAAGCAGGCTGCCTATGCGGCAGATATTGCCTACGGCACCAATAATGAATTTGGTTTTGATTACCTGCGCGACAACATGGCGAGCCAGATGGGCGAGCGCTTCCAGCGCAAACTTAACTACGCCATCGTGGACGAAGTGGACTCTATCCTGATCGATGAAGCGCGTACTCCGTTGATTATTTCCGGGCAGGCTGAAGGCGATGTCAATGTTTATGTGAAGATCAACGAGCTGGTGAAAAAGTTGGTGCGTCAAACCGAGGAGGATGGCTCCGGCGATTTTTCCGTGGATGAAAAAAATCACCAGATTTTGCTGTCCGAGACAGGCCACGAGCACGCCGAAAATATCCTGACCGAAGCCGGTTTGTTGCCGCCGAATGGCAGTTTGTATGATGCCGCGAATATTTCGCTGATTCACCATTTGTATGCCGCATTGCGTGCGCATTCCCTGTATCACAGGGACCAGAATTACGTGGTGCAGGACGGTGAAGTGGTCATTGTCGATGAACATACCGGTCGCCTGATGTCGGGAAGACGCTGGTCGGACGGTTTGCATCAGGCCGTCGAGGCGAAAGAGGGGGTGGAGATCAAAAAGGAAAATCAGACACTGGCCTCGATTACCTTTCAGAACTTTTTCCGCATGTATAACAAGCTGGCCGGTATGACGGGGACGGCTGATACCGAGGCCTACGAATTCCAGCAAATCTATAATCTGGAAACCGTCATTATTCCGCCCAACCGTCCGACGATCCGCAATGACATGATGGACAAGGTGTATCTCACCGCAATGGAAAAATATCGCGCGGTGATTGCCGATGTCAAGGACTGCTACGCGCGCGGTCAGCCGGTATTGGTGGGTACGACCTCGATCGAAAATTCGGAACTGCTGTCACATCTGCTGGATGAAGTTAAGCTGCCGCACCAGGTGCTCAATGCCAAACAACATGCGCGTGAGGCGGAGATTATCGCGCAGGCAGGACAGGCCAGGATGGTGACCATCGCCACCAATATGGCAGGACGAGGCACGGATATTGTGCTGGGAGGCAGTATCGAAAAGCAAATCGAGCTGATTCGTGCCGACGAAAATCTGGATGAAAATGCTCGCGATGCGCGTATTGCGCAACTGAAAGACGAGTGGAAGATATTGCATGAGCAGGTACTCAAAAGCGGCGGCCTGCACATTATCGGCACCGAACGTCATGAGTCGCGGCGCGTGGACAACCAGTTGCGCGGCCGTTCCGGTCGCCAGGGCGATCCGGGGGCCAGCCGTTTTTATCTTTCGCTGGAAGATCCGTTATTGCGCATTTTCGCCTCTGACCGGGTCGCTGCGATCATGAATAGATTCAAGTTGCCGGAAGGCGAGGCGATCGAACACACCTGGGTGACGCGCGCTATCGAAAATGCGCAGCGCAAGGTAGAAGCGCGCAACTTCGATATGCGTAAGCAGATACTCGAATATGATGATGTGTCCAACGACCAGCGCAAGGTAATCTATCAGCAGCGCACCGAGTTGCTGGAAAGTGACGACATATCCGAAACCGTTCAGGCGATGCGTGACAGCGTGCTGGACGATACCATCAGCTTGTACATCGCGCCGCATAGCATGGAAGAGCAGTGGGATGTGCCCGGCCTCGAAAAGGCGCTGGCTGCCGATTTTCGTCTGGAGTTGCCCCTGGCGCAGTGGCTGGAGGAAGACAAGACTTTCAACGAAGCGGGCCTGCGAACTCGTGTGATGGAGTATGCGCAACAGTTGTATCAGACCAAGGTAGAGCTGGTCGGCGCCGAAGCCATGCATCACTACGAGCGGGCCATCATGTTGCAAAGCGTCGATGTGCATTGGCGTGAACACTTGTCCGCGCTCGATCATCTGCGTCAGGGCATTCATTTGCGCGGTTACGCACAAAAAAATCCCAAGCAGGAATACAAGCGTGAAGCCTTTGAGTTATTCTCGACGATGCTGGATGTGATCAAACGCGAAGTGACGCAAGTGTTGATGACCGTGCAGGTGCGCAGTGAAGCGGAAGTCGAGTCGGTAGAAGCGGCACCGGCCGCAGAAAATGTGCAGTATCATCATGCCGATTATGAAGAAGCCCTGTCCGGCGAGACCGGGTCAACGGGTGAAGAGCATCAAACGTTCGTGCGCGACGGGAAGAAAGTCGGGCGCAACGACCCCTGTCCGTGTGGTTCGGGCAGGAAATACAAACAGTGTCATGGAAAATTAAGTTGAGACCAAAGGAGAATGCAATGTCATTAGTGACTGATACGCTGCGCACCTCACCGGTGACAGAAGAGCTGAGCGATGCTGAAGTGGAAATTCTGGCCGAATTGTTTGATGTTCAGGAATACAAGGCGGGTGAGATCATTGTTCAGCCTCAGGATGAACAACCCGACAATTTGTACATTCTTGCCCATGGCGATATCGAGGTAAAGATTGAAAGTGGTAGTGGCGAAGAATCCACTGTCCATGTGCTCAAACCGGGTGATTTGGCAGGCATGATCACGTTTGCCGGTGGAGCCGCAACACAGATCAGTGCGACACTTTATGCGGTAGGCCCGACAAAAGTCCTGGCCATGGCGCGAGCCAGGTTTGAAACGCTGCTCAACTCGCATCCCAAGCTGGTCTATCGTGTTATGCGCGGCATCATCCGCAACATGCACGGCATCGTGCGGCGTGTGAATATTGAATCGGCGGAGCTGTCGAACTACATTTACAAGAGCGGCGGTCGTTACTAGACGGGAGAAGCTTTAATGCCGGTTAATCTGAATCCGCCCGTGGCGGCGCAGTTACTGCCCGTCGCGGGCGTTTCTCTGGGTATTGCAGAAGCGAATATCAAGCGCGAAAACCGCAAGGATTTGCTTGTCATGCAGTTATGCGATGGCGCACGGGTAGCGGGCGTATTCACAAAGAATCGTTTCTGTGCCGCTCCCGTGATCGTTGCCCGTGAGCATCTGGCGCAAGGCGACGGCATACGTGCGCTGGTGGTCAACACCGGCAATGCCAATGCTGGAACGGGCGCACAGGGCTTGCAGGATGCGCGCGACACCTGTGCTGCGCTGGCGGGCCTGTTGGGCTGCAAGGCATCGCAGATTTTGCCCTTCTCCACCGGTGTGATCATGGAGATACTACCCGTGGCGAAAATCGCCGCAGGCCTGCCCGCTGCCGTGACCAACATGGCTGCGGATAACTGGTTTGATGCGGCACAGGCGATCATGACCACCGATATCGTCGCCAAGGCGATTTCCAAACAGGTCGTTGTGGAGGGTGCGACCGTTACCATCACCGGCATCGCCAAAGGTTCCGGCATGATCCACCCGAACATGGCGACCATGCTGGGTTATATCGCCACCGATGCGTGCATCAGCGGGCCGTTGTTGCAAAAGCTGGTCACCGAGGCGGCGAACCGTTCATTCAATTGCATCACCGTGGATGGCGACACCTCCACCAATGACGCGCTGATGCTGATTGCAACCGGCCAATCGACGCTGCCTGAAGTACAGTCGTTCGACAGCAATGCTTATGCAGGTTTGCTGGAGGCGATTACGGAAGTTGCGATTTATCTGGCGCAAGCCATCGTGCGCGACGGCGAGGGTGCGACCAAGTTCATTACCGTCAAGGTCGAAGGCGGACGCGACGAGGATGAGTGCAAAAAAATCGGTTACGCCATCGCGCATTCGCCGCTGGTCAAGACCGCGTTTTTCGCCTCCGATCCCAATCTGGGCCGCATTCTGGCGGCGATAGGTTATGCGGGCGTGGATGATCTGGATGTAGAGGCGCTGCAACTCTATCTGGACGAGGTGCTGGTCGCCGAGAACGGCGGTCGCGCCGCAAGTTACCAGGAAGCAGACGGTCAGCGCGTGATGCAGCAGTCAGACATCACCATCCGCGTGGTGCTGGGTCGCGGCCCAGTGAATGCCACGCTGTGGACCTGCGATTTTTCCTACGATTACGTCAAGATCAACGCCAGCTATCGCAGCTAGGCTTTGAACAAACTCGATCAATTCCTCACCCGCGTCGAAGGGTTGCTGGCTCGTCTCGAAAATGTCCTGCCCGGTTCGCAGGCGCAGACACTCGACTGGCAAGCGGCGGCGGCCTTTCGCTGGGATCACCAGCAACGCAGCTTGCATCCTGTCGAAAATTTTTCAGCGTATTCAACGGATTGATCTGCTCGGCATAGATGACCAGAAAAAGCGCACCCAGCAGAATACCCGTCAATTCGTCCAGGGCGGCACGGCCAACAAAGCACAGCTGCCAGGCTGCCCCGGGCGAAGTTGCTTTTGATCTGGCTTGAATATTTGAGGTAATGAGTTGAACAATTCGTTTGAAAAAACCAACGTGGTCGAGGTCGCGGCAGCGGTACTAGAGAAATCGGACGGTTCATTTCTGCTCGCGCAGCGCCCTGCCGATAAAATCTGGGCGGGCTATTGGGAGTTTCCGGGCGGGAAGCTTGAGGCGGGTGAATCGGCGCGCGATGCGCTGGTGCGCGAATTGAAAGAGGAGCTGGGTATTGAGGTGGTTACGGCCTACCCTTGGCTGACTCGCGTGTTTACCTATCCCCATGCAACGGTGCGACTGAGTTTTTTTCGCGTCACCGAATGGCGCGGCGAGATGCATCCGCATGAGGGACAACAGTTCGCGTGGCAAATCCCCCCCCAGTCCCCCCCTTTGCAAAGTGGGGGAGCGTTGCCCGGTATCGAGGGTCGCTATTCCGTTTCCCCCATTCTCCCTGCCAATACGCCGATTCTGCGTGCGCTGGAGTTGCCGTCGCTGTATGCCATCAGCAATGTTGCAGAACTGGGCGTGGAAGAATTCATGCGGCGGCTGGAAATCAGGCTGGCTGAGGGTCTGCGCCTGGTGCAATTGCGCGAAAAGCATCTTGCGCATGATGAATTGCGTGAATTGGCGCAGCGAGTGGTTGCACGGTCTCATGCAAGCGGCGCGAAGGTGTTGATCAACGGCGATGTGGCGCTGGCACTGGAGGTGGGCGCGGACGGGGTGCAGTTGACCGCGATGCAGCTTGCAAAATCAAGTGAGCGTCCCGCTGTGGATTGGTGCTCGGCTTCCTGTCACAGTGCGGAGGAGTTGCGTCGTGCGGAAATGATGGGCTGTGATTTCGCGGTGTTGAGCCCGGTGCTGCCGACGCAGAGCCATCCGGGTGCGCCACATCTGGGGTGGGGGGATTTCGCGGCTATCGCAGCGGGTTCATCCATACCGGTGTATGCACTGGGCGGGCTGAGCCATGCGGATATGGCGACTGCCTGGCAGCGGGGCGCGCATGGTGTCGCCCTGTTGCGTCAGGCCTGGTGAGGTGGGGAGGTAAACCCCTGTTCATCTTCCGGGAGGGCTACGCGGAATTCTTCGTCCGCCCATTTTCCCAGATCTATCATCTTGCAGCGTTCGCAGCAAAACGGGCGAAAACGGTTATTGGTATCCCAGAGGGATTCCTTGCCGCAGTGCGGGCAGACGGCGACAGGCGGTGTTTTGGATGCGTTCACGATGTCAGTGCACAGAAAGTCAGGTCAAAGGGTACGTCTTGTTCAAACAGGGCCGATTTGGCCGCATAGTTTGCGATGATGAAGCGAATGTTGATTGCATACTTGTTTGCGCCCAGCTCAGGTATGCACGCCAGGTTAGGACTTAAAGTGACACGCAATAATTGCGCGGCACGTCCGCCCTGCATTTGCTGGAAAGTGCCTTGATGTGCGGTAAAGCTGATTTTCCTGCCGTTTTCACGCAACAGTTTCATCAGGATATTGATCGCATCACTGATCGGTAGCAGTGGCGCCAGCCATTCCTGCAAGTCGTCGCGGCGCGAGTCGGTCGCCTGTTTTAGCCAGTAATGATAGGACGGCAAGTCAAACTGGCAAGTGCCGCCCGGCATGCAGGCGCGTTGTTTGATTCCCATCAGCCATTCGTTTTCACGTAAATTAAGACCGACTTTCCCTGTCATGGAGAGCAAGGCTGAGGCAGCTTGTTCAATCTCATTCAACACGTAGTCGAGGGCTTGTTCGGAAATGGCAGGATTATTGTGCAGGCTGGACAGTGAGCGCTTCTGGCGTTCAAGCTCGTGAAATAATTCGGATTTCAGGTCGGGTCGGCTGGCGACTTCGTACATTTCAAAGAGTGTGGTGAGCGCAACATGGTGTTCCATGCTGAGATCACGACCCATGAAATAATTGATGCGCGTGAACAAATCCTCAAGACGCAACCAGGTGCGTACTTTTTCGTTGAGCGGGAATTCGTAGCTGATCACGTCGTTAGGGCCTGATATTCGTTTGAAATAGCATGAAGGCAGAAAGATATATTGAATATCCGACTGCCGTCAAATGATGTTTTGTTTGCCTATACTCAAATAGTCGTTGTGCAAGGCGGCAACCTGACTTGTTAAATCATCGCGCGTGGCATCATTCTGGATGATGTCATCTGCATGTGCAATACGTATTTCCGAGGATGGCTGCTGCGCGATAATCGCACGGATTTCCGTTTCGTCAAGCTGGCTGCGCTGCATGACACGTTTGATCTGGTTTTCCACGGTGCAATTTACCAGTAATACGCGCTGGACTAATTGCATGAAATCCGGGCTTTGCAGTAACAAGGGAACCATCAGAATGACATAGGGTGCGCGTGCGCAGGCTCGCAACTGCGTTTTACTCAGGTCAAGTATCAGCGGGTGTAATATGTTTTCCAGCTTGCGTTTGGCATCCGCATCGGTAAAGATCAGCCGGCGCATCATGGCGCGATTCAATGCGCCCTCAGCCGTGATGTAATCTGCACCAAAGGCGGCGCTGATCAACGAAATTGCCTGCCCGCCGGACTGCGTCAACTGGTGTGCAATCGCATCCGTATCTATGATTTCCGCGCCGCGCGCTTCAAACAGTCGCGCGACGGTGCTTTTTCCGCAACCTATCCCGCCGGTCAAGCCGATGCAAAGTTTGTTCTGTGCATATTGAAACGGCATGGCCGGGCATTCTGGCAAGCTCACGGTGCCAGCAGTTGCAGATAGTTTTGCGTCAGCGTTTGCCCCCAGAACAGGGCGATCAGGCCGCCGCCCGCCAGATAAGGGCCGAACGGGATAGGGATGTTGCGTCCGTGTTTGACGGCAACGATCAGGGTAATGCCGACTACCGCGCCGACCAGCGATGACAGGATGATGATCAGCGGCAGCAGTTGCCAGCCCAGCCAGGCACCGAGCGCGGCGAGCAGCTTGAAGTCGCCATAACCCATGCCTTCCTTGCCCGTGATCAGTTTGAACAGCCAGTATACTGACCAGAGTGCGAGATAGCCGAATACGGCTCCCAGAAAAGCGTCATTTAGTGTGGTGAACGCGCCGTACAGATTGAACAGCAGTCCTGCCCAGATGAGCGGGAGTGTGATGTCATCCGGCAGCAATTGCGTATCGAAGTCTATCGCCGTGAGCGCCAGCAAGGCCCAGATCAGCAGAATGGCCCCCAACGCCGCCAGCCCAAAGCCGAAATGCCATGCCGCAAACCCGCACAGCAGGCCGCTGATGGCTTCGATAATGGGATAGCGCGGTGAAATGGCGGCATTGCAGGCACGGCACTTGCCACGCAATAGCAGATAACTGAAAACAGGAATGTTTTCCCACGCGCTGATGGCGTGATTGCAGTGCGGACAAGCGGAGCGGGGAACGATCAGATTGTAAGGCTCGCTGTGCGCGTGCTGTTCGCCGCGTAGTTCGGCGCACTGCTGTTGCCAGCCCCGCCCCATCATTTTTGGCAAGCGATGAATCACTACATTCAGAAAACTGCCGACCAGCAGCCCCAAAGTCGCGCATACGGCGACAAATAGCGGCGGGGACGATTCAAGCAGATCGAGTAGATTCATAAGATGATTCGAGTGAAGGGAGAAGTGATAAGGATGAAGGGTGAAACAGCGGTTTTCCCCTTGTCTCTTCCTCCTTGACCCTTCCCGTTGTTTTTAAACCACCTGGCCCATCTTGAAGATTGGCAGGTACATCGCGACAACCATGCCGCCGATCAAGGTGCCGAGTACCACCATGATGATGGGTTCCATCAGGCTGGACAGGGCTTCGACGGAATCATCCACTTCGGCTTCGTAAAAGTCGGCAACCTTGGAAAGCATGGCATCCAGTGATCCGGCTTCTTCGCCAATAGATACCATTTGTATCACCATGCTGGGGAAAACTTCGGTGTTTTGCATTGCGACAGTCAGGCTGTTGCCGGTGCTGACTTCGCGCTGAATGCTCTTGGTGGCATTGAAATACACGGCATTGCCCGCAGCACCCGCGACCGAATTCAATGCTTCAACCAGAGGTACGCCTGCAGCAAACATGGTGGCCAGCGTGCGGGTCCAGCGTGCGATGGTGGCCTTGCGCACCAACTCGCCGAATACCGGCACTTTAAGTAACGCTCTGTCCATGACCACCTGCATGGCTTTGCTGCGTTTCCAGTAATAGAAGAAAGTATAAAACCCGCCGCCTATTCCGCCAAAAATAGCCCACCAATAGGTCACGAAGAAATCGGAAACGGCCATGATGAATAAGGTTGGTGCAGGCAAGTCAGCGCCAAAGCTGGAAAATAATTCCTTGAAAGCGGGAATAACGAAGATCATGATGACCGCAGTGATGATGAAGGCCACTACGAGAATGGAAATCGGGTAAAACAAGGCTGATTTGATCTTGCCCTTGATGGCCAGGATCTTTTCCTTGTAGGACGCCAGACGATCCAGCAGACTGTCCAGAATACCCGCCGCTTCACCCGCACCAATCAGATTGCAGTACAAATCATCAAAATATAAGGGGTGCTTTTTGAAGGCCTGCTGCAAACTGTTGCCTGTTTCAATGTCGGTTTTGATGGTGTACAGCAATTTCGATACTGACGGGTTGTGATGCCCCTTGCCTACGATATCGAAGGATTGCAGTAGCGGTACGCCCGCGCGCAACATGGTGGCGAGTTGCCGGGTAAACAGCGTGATGTCTTTTTCCGTGATCGCTTTTGCTTTACTGCGCGCACGTTTGATTTTGCTTACATTGATACCCTGGCGACGCAGATGGGCGGACAAGTTGGCTTCGCCAATTGCACGCATTTCACCCTTAACTAACTTGCCGGCCTTGTCTTTTCCTTCCCAGGCGAAGGTAAATTCTTTTGCTTTTGTTGGTGCGACAGCCATAAAGTGTCCTTTGAGTTGCTATCCGACATTGGTGGGCATGATGCCGAGCTTTGGGTGTCTTGTAAAGTAGATGGAACGGGCAGATGAAACGGGGAGCGGCAAGTCGTAAGCGGGCGACAGGTTTTTCCACTATCTACTCACGGCTCTACACTCACCGCTGATTGATTTGCGGGAAAAGGCGCACTACCTTGACGATGCGATCCTGCGTTTGAATGATTTCGATGGGATAGCCGGCAATTTTCAGGCTGGTGCCGGTTTCCGGGATGTCTTCGAGATGTTCCAGTATTAGCCCGTTGAGCGTTTTTGCGCTGCCCAGCGGTAAATGCAAGCCCAGTTTGCGATTCAGTTCGCGTAAGCTGCTGCCTCCTTCCAACAGTATGCTGCCGTCCTCCTGACGCAGAAATTTTCCGGTTTGTGCCGGAGACTGCGTGGTGAATTCCCCGACGATCTCTTCCAGAATATTTTCCAGCGTGACCAGACCCAGCAATTCGCCATATTCGTCCACTACTAACCCCAGGCGCGAGTGGCGTTCCTGGAATTGTTGCAGTTGCTGGAGCAAGGGCGTGTCGGATGGGATGAAGTAGGGCTCGTTGAGCACATCGCGCAGTTGCGCTATATCCAGCGTGGCCTCCTGGAATAAGGCGGCTACGCGTTTGAGATGCAGGATACCGATGACGTTGCCGGGCGTATCGGCATAAACCGGCAGCAGGGTGTGATGACAGGTGATGATTTGCTGACGCAAGGTATCCTGATCGGCGTTAATGTCGAGCGCCTCGATCTGATTGCGCGGGATCATTACGTCGTTGACCGTGATGCGTTCCAGATCGACCAGATTCAGCAACATCTTCTGGTGTTTGCGCGGCAGAAAATGCTCGGCATCCAGCACCAGTCCGCGCAGCTCTTCCAGTGTCATTTTTTGTTTGCTCTGGTCGGTTTCGATTTTGATGCGCAGCAGGTGCAGGAAGCCTTTTACCATGCCGCCTGCCACCGCGACTACGGGGTGGAACAAGGTAATCAGCGGTGCGAGTAAGTAGCCGGACGGGAGGGCGATCCGTTCCGGGTAACTTGCGGCGATGATTTTGGGCATGATTTCGCTGAATACCAGCAGCACAAAGGTGATGAGCAGTGTGCCGAACAGCAGCGCCAATTCGCTGGCGCCGAACATGCGCAGGATAACGATGTTGGTGACTGCTGCCGCTGCGACATTGAGCAGGGTGTTGCCGAACAGAATCGAGCCCAGCAGCTTGTCAATCTGGGATAGCAATCGTCCGGTCAGCTTGGCGCTGCGGTTGCCCTTGCGTATCAGATGATTCAGCCGGTGGCGGTTGATCGCCATCATGCTGGTTTCTGCCGCAGAGAACCATGCGCCGAATACCAGCAGCAACAGCAGGATGCCAAATAGCGCGTTTAATGAGAGGTCGTCCAAAGTGTAGTTGTCGTTGAAGTCTTAGTTGATTTTAGGGCGCGAATAGTGTGCGAGAGGCCGGGGCCGGTGTCAAGCTGCCCGCCGTGCAGACCAAAGCATCATCAGCACGCCGACTATTACCATCGGCAAGCTCAGCCATTGTCCCATGCTGATGCCGAAGGTCATCAGGCCGAAGACGCCATCGTCCGGGTTGCGTGCGAATTCGCCGATAAAGCGGAAACCGCCGTAACCGATCAGGAATAGCCCTGAAACTGCACCGACCGGGCGTGGTTTCTTCGCGTACAGCCAGAGCAGGGCAAATAACAATACGCCTTCCAGCGCAAATTCATAAAGTTGCGAAGGATGGCGCGGCAAATTGTCCACATGGGGAAACACCATGCCCCAGGGTAGATCGGTGGGGCGGCCCCATAATTCGCCGTTGATAAAATTACCCAGGCGGCCGAACGCCAGTCCCGGGGGAACCAGAGGTGCGATAAAATCCATCAGTTCCAGCCAGCGCAATTTGTGCTGCCAGGCGAACACGGCCATCGCTACCAATACGCCGAGAAATCCGCCGTGGAACGACATGCCGCCTTCCCAGACGGCGAGAATTTTGAGCGGATTTGAAAAGTAATAACCGGGATTATAGAACAGCACTTCGCCCAGTCGTCCGCCCAGAATCACGCCGAGTACGCCGTAGAACATCAGGTCGTCGAGCGTCTTGTTGGTGATCTGCGTGTAGTTCAGTGCGACGATGCGTTTGCGCCCCAGCCAGATGAAGGTCATAAAGCCGGCCAGATACATCAGGCCGTACCAATGAATGGCGAGCGGGCCGAGTTGCAGGGCGACGGGGTTGATGTGCGGATAAACGAGCATGGCGGAATCAGGTAGAATTGGCGAAGTTTGAATGAGCGAAAAGCAGTTGTCCACAGATTACACGGATTAACGCAGATTAAATCAACAAGATGAACGAAGAATCCTGGTTGCGAAGAGGCGGCGCAGGTGTTTTTAAATCTGTGGCAATCTGCGGATGCTTTTGAATTATACGTGTGCTTCAATTTTTTAGAGAGACATCATGCCAGTTTACCGTTCCCGTACTTCCACCCATGGTCGCAATATGGCCGGTGCACGCTCCCTGTGGCGCGCGACCGGCATGAAGGAGGGCGACTTCGGCAAGCCCATCATCGCGATTGCCAATTCGTTTACCCAGTTCGTGCCGGGACACGTCCACCTCAAGGATATGGGGCAACTGGTTGCGCGCGAGATTGAAAAGGCGGGCGGAATTGCCAAAGAATTCAATACGATAGCGGTGGATGACGGCATTGCGATGGGGCACAGCGGCATGTTGTATTCCTTACCCAGCCGCGATCTGATCGCCGACTCCGTGGAGTATATGGTCAACGCGCATTGTGCCGACGCGCTGGTGTGCATCTCCAATTGCGACAAGATCACCCCTGGCATGCTGATGGCGGCGATGCGCCTGAACATTCCGGTGGTGTTCGTCTCCGGCGGGCCGATGGAAGCCGGCAAGGTCAACTGGAACGGTGCGACACGAGGGCTTGATCTGGTCGATGCGATGGTGGCGGCAGCGGATAGCCATTACAGCGACGAGGAAGTCGATGCGATCGAGCGTTCCGCGTGTCCGACTTGCGGTTCCTGTTCCGGCATGTTTACCGCCAATTCGATGAATTGCCTGACGGAAGCCTTGGGCTTGTCGCTGCCCGGCAATGGTTCGCTGGTGGCGACGCATGCCGAGCGTAAACAGTTGTTCCTGCGTGCAGGGCGCGTGATCGTCGAGCTGTGTAAGCGTTATTACGAGCAGGACGACGAGTCGGTATTGCCGCGCAATATTGCGACTTTCGACGCGTTCGAGAATGCCATGACGCTGGACATCGCCATGGGCGGCTCGACCAATACCGTGCTGCATTTGCTGGCGATTGCGCGCGAAGCCGAAGTGAATTTCACCATGAAGGACATGGACCGGCTGTCGCGCCACGTGCCGACGCTGTGCAAGGTTGCGCCCTCTTCCGAATATCACATGGAAGACGTGCATAGGGCCGGCGGCATTCCGGCGATTCTGGGTGAGCTGGACAGAGCCGGATTGCTGCATGGTGACGTAGGTTCGGTGCACAGCAAGACGCTGCGTGAGGGCCTGGCTCAATGGGACATCGTGCAAAGCACGGACGGGTCGGCGGATAAATTTTTCCGCGCCGCGCCCGGCGGTATTGTCACCACCATCGCGTTTTCACAATCCATGCTGTACCCGGATACCGATTCCGATCGCGCGACCGGTTGCATACGCGACAAGGCGCATGCCTATTCGCAGGATGGCGGTCTGGCGGTGTTGCATGGCAATGTTGCGCTTGACGGTTGCATCGTCAAGACGGCGGGGGTGGATGAAAGCATTCTTAAATTTACCGGTCGTGCGCGTGTCTTTGAAAGTCAGGACGACGCAGTGGCCGCAGTCTTGGCGGATAAAATTGTTGCGGGCGATGTGGTGGTGATTCGCTATGAAGGCCCCAAGGGCGGGCCGGGTATGCAGGAAATGCTCTATCCGACCGCCTACCTGAAGTCGAAGGGACTGGGCAAGGTCTGCGCGCTGCTCACCGACGGGCGTTTTTCAGGCGGCACATCGGGCCTGTCCATCGGTCACGTCTCGCCGGAAGCGGCGGCGGGTGGTGCCATTGGTTTAGTCGTAGAGGGCGATACCATCGCTATCGACATCCCCAATCGCAGCATTACGCTGAGTGTTTCAGACGAGGAAATGTCTCGTCGTCGCACCGAGATGGAAGCGCGCGGTCGCCTGGCCTGGAAACCGGTCAGCCGCGAGCGGCATGTGTCGGTTGCCTTGCGGGCTTACGCCGCGATGACCACCAGTGCCGACAAGGGCGCAGTGCGCGATGTGACACAAATTGAAAAATAACAATTTCACTTTTCACTTTTCACTTTTCACTTTTCACTTTTCACTTAGGGATTAGCCATGACTACAGCATTGAATACGCAATTTGGCATCGAGGGGCAACTTAAATTTATCGAGGACGCCAGCGGTCTGATCGTCGCAAAAATCGACAATGCATTGGGCAGCGCATCGTTGTGTTTGCAGGGCGCGCACCTGATGACCTGGCAGCCCAAGAGTCAGGCAGTTCCGGTGGTGTGGTTGTCACGCGATACCAAACCCGCAGTCGGTAAGTCAATACGCGGCGGTGCGCCGGTGTGCTGGCCGTGGTTCGGTGCGCATGCGAGCGAAGCCAGCTTCACGGGGCACGGTTTTGCGCGCACAGTACCCTGGCAGGTGATCGAATCGGGCACTGAGCCCAACGGCGCGACACGACTGACTTTGCGTCTGGTGGCATCCGATAAGACCCGTGTGCAGTGGCCGGAATCCTGCAACGTGGATTTGACCGTGATCGTCGGCGAGACGCTGCGCATGGAAATGACTACCGAAAATACCGGCACGACTGATTTTGTAATCGGCGAAGCCTTGCACACTTATTTTCAGGTCGGCGACATCGGCGCAGTTCGCGTGACCGGATTGGAAGGCAGCGAGTATTGGGACAAGGTCGGCGGCTCCAATCTGCGCAAACAGGAAGGTGCTATCAGCTTCTCCGCTGAAGTGGATCGCGTCTATATCAACACGGGTGCGACTTGCGTGATTCACGACGACAAGCTCAAACGCCGTATTCATGTTGCCAAATCGGGCAGCTTGTCCACCGTGGTATGGACGCCGTGGATCGAGAAGGCCAATAAAATGGGCGATATGGGGCAGCCGGACGGCTGGCGTGAAATGGTCTGCGTGGAATCGGCGAATGCGATCGACAACGTCGTGAGCGTGGCCGCAGGAACCCGCCATACCCTGATCGTCGAATACCGCGCCGTATCGCTGTAGGCCGCAAGGATGCCTTAACAGAAGGGAAAATCATGCGTAGTCAAAGTTTATTGTTGGCATCTTTACTGGCGGGCTTGTATGGCTGTCAACCGGAAAACCCGGTTCAAGAGAATACTGCGCCTGCGGAAACAAGCTCGTCGGCAAGTGAGCCTGTTAGCGCAGTGCCTGCGGATACAGCGGCTTCGAATGCGGCAGTCGAGAGAACTGTCCAAGCTGTCGCAGACCTCAAGAAAGCCGCTCCTGCACAGGCCGTTGCAGCAAAGGCAGCGCCTGTTGCTGTCAAGTCGGCGCTAGTGCCGGAAAAATCGGCTCAGGCAGTCACAGTCGTTCCTGACGCTGTTGTCAAACCTGAACCGGCGGTCAAGCCTGCTGCATCCGAGGCTGATGCCATGGCCCTGGCGAAAAAGAACAACTGTCTGGTTTGTCACGCGATAGACAAAAAAATAGTTGGCCCTGCCTGGAAAGAAGTGGCCGCAAAATATCGCGGTGATGCGACAGCCGAAGCGTATCTGGTCAATAAGATCGCCAGAGGCGGCAGCGGCGTATGGGGTGGCATGGCGATGCCGGCCAACCCGAAAATCAGTGAAGCAGATCGCACTGCACTGGCCAGGTTTTTGCTTAATTTGAAATAAGATGTCAACCGGAGAGAGATTGTGGGCGTTAGTCTCCTAAGCTCAGAAAAGTAGGTAGGCAAACTGGGCGGAGTTGTTTAGAATCACCAGCGGAGGCAAAGCCTTCACGATTATTAAGCTTTTTGATCATAAAACGGAGAGAATATATGAAATCTATCGTCGTAAGCATGACAGTAGCAGCAGGTTTGATGATTGCAGGTTCAGCAATGGCAACCGATATGCCTGAACTGGCCAAGAAGAACAACTGCACAGCTTGTCACGCAATTGACAAGAAGGTGGTTGGTCCGGCTTTTATGGATGTTGCCAAGAAGTACAAAGGCGACGCTTCAGCTGAAGCAAAGCTGATTACCAAAGTATCCAAGGGCGGCGCTGGTTCATGGGGTTCCATGCCTATGCCTGCTAACGATGCAGCCGGCAAGAAGCAAGATCAAATGAAAGAACTGGTTCAGTTCATTCTGGGTCTGGCCAAGTAAGATTGCTCTGAGCAATACACAAAAAAGCCGGCGCAAGTCGGCTTTTTTGTTGCCCGTTAAATTGACAAGCACGGCGCCTGCTACGCATAATCGCAAGCTTGTTGTAGCTTGTAGCTACCAGCTTTCTTTTAGGAATTCAAAATGTCATTTCGTTCTGCACTATCGCTATTCCTCGCCGCACTGGTATTGTCACTGGCGGCATGCGGCAAATCATCTTCAGATAAGGCGGCTGCTTCAGGTGATCTGGTGGTGCGTATCGGTGCGGTAGCGCCCTTGACCGGGCCGCAGGCTCACTTGGGCAAAGATAATGAGAACGGCACGCGCATGGCGATAGACGAGGCCAACGCCAAGGGTGTCGTGATCGGCGGACGCAAGATACATTTCGAATTGATCAGCGAAGACGATCAGGCTGATCCCAAGACCGCGACCATCGTCGCGCAAAAGCTGGTGGACAATAAAGTCAGCGGCGTGATCGGCCACCTCAATTCCGGCACCAGTATTCCGGCTGCAAAGATTTACAGCGACAATGGCATTGCGCAGATTTCGCCTTCGGCCACCGCAGTCGCCTACACCCAGCAGGGTTTCAATACGGCTTTTCGCGTGATGGCGAATGATGCGCAGCAAGGTCATGCACTGGGCGAATATGCGGTTAAAAATCTGGCTGCAAAAAAGATCGCCATCATCGACGACCGCACCGCCTATGGCCAAGGGCTGGCGGATGAATTCATCAAGGCGGCAGAGGCTGCCGGTGCGCAAATCGTCGCGCATGAATACACCAGTGACAAGTCGGTGGACTTCACCGCCGTGCTGACCGCAGTTAAGGGAAAACAGCCCGATCTGCTGTTTTACGGCGGCATGGATGCGCAGGGTGGGCCGATGGCAAGACAGATCAAGTCGCTGGCAATGAACGTGAAATTCATGATGGGCGATGGCGGTTATACACCGGAATTTATCAAGCTGGCCGGCGTCGCGGCGGAAGGCGCTTATGCCTCGTTGCCCGGTGTGCCATTGGACAAGATGCCCGGCGGCAAGGAATTTTCGGCGCATTTTGTCGCCAAATACCAGCCTATCCAGCTTTATGCGCCGTATTGCTACGACGCGGTGAATGTGATGATTGCGGCGATGCAAAAAGCCGACTCGGTTGAACCCGCCAAATATATGCCCGTCCTCGCCACGATTTCCCACCCCGGCATTACGGCCAACATTCAGTTCGATGCCAAGGGTGATCTGAAAGGCGGAGAAGTGACGCTGTATCAGGTCAAACAGGGCAAGTGGCAGGCACTGGAAACCGTCGGCGCGGCGCGATAATCTTTGAACAATATTTAATCCGCAGATTGCACAGGTTCACGCAGATTTTAATCTCGGTTAATCTGCGCAATCTGCGGACAAAACGGGTTTGAGCCGTTTCTACTCGATGGAAATATTCCTACAGCAAATTATCAACGGCCTGGTGCAAGGCAGCGTTTACGCGCTGGTCGCCCTGGGCTACACCATGGTCTATGGCATCCTCGGCCTGATCAACTTCGCGCATGGCGAGGTGGTGATGGTCGGCGCGATGCTGGCACTCTCTGCGCTGACAGCGCTGATCGGCTGGGATGTTTCGCCGTTGCTGGCCTTGCCGTTAAGTTTGTTGCTGGCAATGGCCGGGTGCATGGCGCTGGGTTACGGCATCGAACGTGTCGCCTACCGTCCCTTGCGCCATGCGCCGCGTCTGGCGCCGCTGATTACCGCGATCGGCGTCTCTATCGTGCTGCAAAATCTGGCGATGATGATCTGGGGGCGGGAGTATCACGCCTTTCCGCAATTGATAAATAATCAGCCTCACCACATCGGCGGCGCGATTATTAACGATATACAAATTATCATTATCATCATGTCGTTAGCGGTAATGGCGGGATTGATGGTGGTGGTGTACCGCACCCGTCTGGGGCGAGCGATGCGTGCCGTGGCCGAAAATCAGCATGCCGCGCAGCTGATGGGAGTAGACGTCAATCGCGTGATTTCGGTCACTTTCATGCTGGGTTCGGCACTGGCTGCCGTGGCCGGGCTGATGGTCAGCGCCAACTACGGTCTGGCGCATTACTACATGGGTTTTCTGCTGGGATTGAAGGCGTTTACCGCAGCGGTGTTGGGCGGTATCGGCAATCTGCGCGGCGCGGTGCTGGGCGGGCTGTTGCTGGGACTGATCGAAAGCCTGGGCGCGGGTTATATCGGCGATCTGACCGGCGGGTTTATGGGCAGCCAGTATCAAGACGTATTTGCCTTCTTTGTGCTGATTGCCGTCTTGGTGTTCAGGCCGTCCGGTTTGTTGGGGGAACGGCTTGCCGAACGTGCTTAAAGCTATCCTGACGCGTGGCAGCCGACACCGGCAACGTTTGCTATTCTGCCTGTTGCTGGTTGCGCTGCTGTTGCTGCCGTTTGCCACCGATGCGCTGCTCGGGCGCGGTTGGGTGCGCATCGTGGATTTTGCGATGCTCTACATCATGCTGGCGCTGGGGCTGAATATCGTGGTCGGCTATGCGGGCCTGCTCGATCTGGGGTACATCGCGTTCTTCGCGGTGGGGGCGTATTGCTATGCGCTGACCGGTTCGCCGCATCTGGCGCTGGCGTTTCCGCTGTTGTTCCCCGACGGGTTGCATCTGTCGTTCTGGATCGTGTTGCCGTTGGCGGCGCTGCTGGCGGGCGGTTTCGGCGTGTTGCTGGGTGCGCCTACCT
>CAYLOK010000004.1:0-101810 GCA_964385275.1 uncultured Gallionella sp.
CGCAGTTGGTTGATGACTTCAAAGTTGTTTTTGCACCAGTCCTTGATATTGACCAATGTGTAATAGAGCGGCGTGCCATCGTCGCGCTCGAAGCTGTTTTTTTCGCGCAGGTGTTTGGCGGCGGCGAACACGTCGGGAGTGACGATGCCATCCAGCAGGCGGGCAAACTCTGTATCGGTCAAATGCACCCGGTTGAGGGTTTGGAATTTCTCCCGAAAATTAGTCTCCAACGATTGCCGGTCACGAATATCGGAGCGATATGTATATTTGAGTTGCTCCAGCTTCTCAATAAAGTCTTTTTCAATCTGACTTTCCGTGGTGGTCATCGGATTCTCTTCGGTAGGGTATCGGTGTTATTGTAACAAACGGAATAGCATTGCTTGGTTATTATAATAACCCGCTACAGACTGCTAAGGATGTGCTGATTTATTCGGTTTTGTCGTTCCCGCGTAGGCGGGAACCCAGTTAAATCAAGGCGCTGGATCCCCGCTTTCGCGGGGATGACGAATAAATCAGCGTTTCCCTAAGGCGTTGCGGACGTTCAACACAACATCTTTGACCGACGGTTCAGCCCACATTGGAGCCACTCCGATGCTGAATCAGAGAACGACCTTTGCTCGTCAGCAAGCATTCGCTCGTATTCGACAACTGACATACCGCTGATGACATATAGCGCCAGCAATCATTTGTGCCACACATTGTCACAACAAGTTCAAAGAACGGATCGTCAATTGACCGGACGCGAGGATTGCTGAATCCTAATATTGAGCACAAAATAAAAAACCAGAACGGTTAAGTTCTGGTTTTTCAACTACTTAATTTGGTGGCCCGGGGCGGAATCGAACCACCGACACAAGGATTTTCAATCCTCTGCTCTACCGACTGAGCTACCAGGCCATTTTTAACACTCTGCAAAGGCGGACTATACTATTTCCAGCGCTTGAGAGCGGCGCATTATACCTGTATCCATAAAAACAGCAACACCAATAGCAAACCCCGCTGAAGCGGGGTTTGCTATTGGTGAGACGGGCATCTTTTAGAAAGCGGCGACATGTCGCCGCACTCCAAAATTACATCATGCCTTCCATACCGCCCATGCCGCCGCCCATACCGCCGGCAGACGGCTTGTCTTCCGGCAACTCGGCAACCATGCAAGCAGTCGTCAGCATCAAACCGGCGATAGATGCTGCATTTTGCAATGCGACGCGTGTCACCTTGGTCGGATCAACTACGCCCATCGCCAGCATGTCGCCATACTCGCCGCTGGCCGCGTTGTAACCAAAGCTACCTGAGCCTTCGGATACTTTGTTGACCACAACTGAAGGCTCGTCACCGGCGTTTTGCACGATGGCGCGCAAAGGCGCTTCCATGGCGCGCAACACGATGGTGATACCGGCGTCCTGGTCATGGTTGCCGCCCTTCAGGCCGGATACCGCCACCTTGGCACGCAGCAATGCGACGCCGCCGCCGGGGACAATGCCTTCTTCAACCGCAGCACGGGTTGCGTGCAATGCATCTTCCACGCGCGCCTTCTTTTCCTTCATTTCAACTTCAGTTGCAGCACCCACCTTGATCACGGCAACGCCGCCAGCCAGCTTGGCTTTGCGTTCTTGCAGCTTTTCCTTGTCGTAGTCGCTGGTGGATTCTTCGGCTTGTTTGTTGATCTGGCCGATGCGCGCACGGATTGCTTCTTCCTTGCCTGCGCCATCAATGATGATGGTATTGTCCTTGCCCACTTCGATGCGCTTGGCTTGACCCAAATCCTCCAAAGTTGCTTTTTCCAGAGTCAGGCCGACTTCTTCAGCAATGACGGTGCCGCCAGTCAAAATTGCGATGTCTTCCAGCATGGCCTTGCGGCGATCGCCAAAACCAGGCGCCTTGACAGCAACGGTCTTCAGGATGCCACGGATGTTGTTGACTACCAGCGTGGCCAGCGCTTCGCCATCCACATCTTCAGCGATAATCAGCAATGGGCGGCCAGCCTTGGCAACTTGTTCCAGTACCGGTAGCAGGTCGCGAATGTTGGAGACTTTCTTGTCATGCAACAGGATGTACGGGTTTTCCATCAATGCCAACTGACGATCCTGGTTGTTGATGAAGTAAGGTGACAGGTAGCCGCGATCAAACTGCATTCCTTCAACGATGTCCAACTCGTCTTCAAGACCTGTGCCGTCTTCAATGGTGATCACGCCCTCCTTGCCGACTTTTTCCATCGCAGCAGCGATCTTCTCGCCGATCACAGTGTCGGAGTTAGCGGAGATGCTGCCAACCTGAGCGATTTCCTTGCTGGTGGTGCAAGGCTTGGAAATCTTCTTCAGCTCGGCAACCGCAGCGATAACCGCCTGGTCGATACCGCGCTTCAGATCCATCGGGTTCATGCCGGCGGCAACAAACTTCATGCCTTCCATAACGATGGACTGCGCCAATACGGTCGCGGTTGTAGTGCCGTCACCGGCCACGTCTGACGTCTTGGAAGCCACTTCCTTGACCATTTGCGCGCCCATGTTTTCAAACTTGTCTTTCAGTTCGATTTCTTTGGCAACCGATACGCCGTCTTTAGTGATAGTAGGAGAACCGTATGAACGATCCAGCACTACGTTGCGGCCTTTTGGCCCCAGTGTCACTTTAACCGCGTCGGCCAGGATGTTTACGCCAATTACCATCTTGCTGCGTGCTGCGTCGTGGAATTTTACGTCTTTAGCTGCCATGTTTTGTGCTCCTCAGTGTTTGATACCGTCATTCCGGGCCAGACCCGGAATCCAGTTATAAAAAAGAATTCCCGCAGGGAATCACGGAATTAGGCTTCGACTACGCCGATGATGTCATCTTCGCGCATGGTCATGTATTCCTGACCGTCCATCTTGAAAGCTTGCCCCGCATATTTGCCGAACAGTACGCGGTCGCCCACTTTAACGGTCATGGCTTGCAACTTGCCGTCGTCACCCACTTTGCCATTACCCACGGCGATGATTTCGCCTTGATCCGGCTTTTCGGTAGCCGCATCGGGAATGACGATACCAGAAGCGGTTTTACGCTCTTCTTCCATACGCTTGACGATAACGCGATCGTTCAAAGGACGAATTTTCATACTTATATCTCCTGAATCAAAGGGGTTGAATTAAATGCAGAGGCGAAACACTCCGCCTGCAAGCGCTAACAATGGGGATAGCGGCGTGCAATTTCAAGGGCGGAGATAAAATTTATTTTATGGTCGGCAAGGCGACCTTGTTATCTTTGCTGAACTGATAGTCACGGAAGATGTGTTCGGCGGACAAAACCTGATACGTACCGTCTTCGCTGCGATGCGTGGTGTCCTTGAGACGATAGGTGTAATGCCCGCAAGTCCAGAGATCGTAGTTGCGCATGTGAGTGCACAAACAGGTTTTATCCGGTACGGAATATTTCTTCACATCGGGATTTTCTGCAACCACGCGGTTGTAGGCGTCAATGTAGGCACAACCACCGTTACCGTCGAGCAGGTAGCCATACGCTTCGCAGTTTGGCCGTATCCCTGCACCGATGGCCGGACTGCCCTTGATCATCCGCATCGGATAGCCGGTGGGCGAAATCATATTGACTTCGATATCGTCTTCGCTGGCCCTGAAGTACTCCTGTTGTACCTTTTTCGGGATGCCGCATTCATCGGCGACGGTAAAACGCGTCGCCACCTGCACAGCTGCCGAGCCTGTATCCAGGTAACTCACCGCATCGCTGCCGGTAAAAATCCCGCCTGCGGGAATCACCGGAATATCCAGTTGTTCTGTTTTCATAAAAAGCTGTATCTCGGCGACGATGGTGCGCAAATCGTACTGCGCCCAGTCCATGCCAAAACCCAGATGACCGCCGGCCAGCGGCCCTTCCACCACCACAAAATCGGGCAGGCGATTTACCTTGGCATTCTTGCGCAGGAACAATTGCAGGGCGCGCACCGAGGAAACGATGATACCCAGCTTGGCCTCGCGAAAACGCGGGTGATCCTGCATCATGGCAAAGGAACCCAAGTGCAATCCGGCTGCCAGCGTGATGCCGTCAATCCCTTCGTCCAGCGCAGCCAACATGCGTGTGCGCAGTGTTTCGCGCGGCGCATTCATGGTGAGTTTCTCCATGCAGTTGACAAAAATCATGCCGTCGCCGCGCTTGGCTTCCATAGTACTGCGAACATGCAAACGGGTCGCTTCGGCGACCTGCGCCAAATCGAATTGCACAATTGATTTGTCCGGCTGCATGATATTGAGCTTGTACTGTTTTTGCTTTTCGCTGACGAACTTTGTCTTGTAGCGCTTATCGGTCACGGTCGGCAACATCGCATCGGAAATATGCCCGACCCCGCCCAGACGCGCCGCTTCCAAAGCCAACTCGGCGGTGGAAATATCCACTCCCATACCACCGATCATAATCGGCACTAATTCACGCTTACCAAAGCGCAGGCGGAAATCATCTACACATTTCATTACTGCCATCCTCCGACTGCCGCCCCTGATTTAAAAACCGGGACGTTATAAATAATTGTATTTGGTGCATATAAGACGCGAAGGATGCCACAGATAGGGTAATACTCAAAGCAAATCCGGTGTTTCCCGTGTCGGCATCAAACGCAAAATCACTTATCCAACAGGTCGCTCAGCGCGTCTGCCAGAGGGGTGTAGGCGAAGCGATACTGCGCCCCCATCTTTCCGGGCAGCACCCTTTGCCCTTGCAGCAACAGGCAAGCCCGCTCGCCCATCCCCAGCTTCACCAGCGAGGCCGGGGCAACAAACCGTGCGGGGCGGTGCAGCACCGCCGCCAGAGCGGCGGTGAATTCCTTATTCGTGACCGGTTGCGGCGAGGTCATATTGTATGGCCCGCCGGACTGGGCGTCGTGCAACAGTTTGAGCACCATCGCCACATAATCATTGATGTGCACCCAACTCATCCATTGCCTGCCATCCCCTATCCTCGCGCCCATGCCGAGTTTGAACGGCGGCACCATACGCCCCAACAGCCCGCCATCGTTGCTTAACACCAAACCGGTGCGCAACAGACACACCCGCACACCGACCTCTTCCGCAACGCGTGCGGCAGCTTCCCACGCAACGCAGAGCCGGGCGGGAAAATCATCGCCCGCATCGTCCGCTTCATCCAGCATGTCATCGCCGCGATCACCGTAATAGCCTATCGCCGAACCGCTCAGCAACACGGCCGGTTTCTGCCTGGCAGACGCGATATGTCGCACCAGTTCCCCGGTGAGAGCCACGCGACTTTCCCACAGCGCCTGTTTGCGCTGCGCCGTCCAGGGCATATCCGCAATCGGTTCGCCCGCCAGATTGATGACTGCGTCAAAAATCTGTTCCGTTTGCCACTCGGCAAGCAGGACCATCGCCTGCACGGCACGACCACATCTGGCGGCGACCGTCTCCGGGTGGCGGCTCAGCACGGTGAGTTGGTGGCCTTCCGCCAGAAGCGCCTTGCAAAGCGGGCGTCCGATCAACCCTGTTCCGCCCGTAATCAGGATACGCATGACAATCCCCTTCAAATGATTTCAACACGCCTATGTTACGCCACAGCCATACGAAAACTCCGTTATGATTCTGCGCATGACAACCAATACCAATCGCGACCTCATCGCCCGCAGCCTTTCTTCGGTATGGCAT
The DNA here is from genome assembly GCA_964385275.1 of uncultured Gallionella sp. Classification (GTDB taxonomy): domain Bacteria; phylum Pseudomonadota; class Gammaproteobacteria; order Burkholderiales; family Gallionellaceae; genus Gallionella. Next base: position 5,631 of record CAYLOK010000004.1, read on the forward strand.
CCCTGCTCGCAGATGAAGCAATATGAAACGTTTCCGCTGGTGCCGATTGCGCGCGGGCAAGGTGCATGGCTTTACGATTTCGATGGAAAGAAATATCTGGACGCTGTCAGCTCGTGGTGGGTGAATTTGTTTGGCCACAGCAACCCGCGCATCAACGCGGCGCTACGCGACCAGCTCGAAAAACTGGAACATGTGATGCTGGCCGGCTTCACCCATCAACCCGTGATTGAACTTTCCGAACGTCTGCGCAAACTCGCTCCTCCTGGATTGGGGCATTGCTTCTACGGCTCGGATGGCGCATCGGCTACCGAAATCGCGCTCAAGATGAGCGCGCATTACTGGCGCAACAACGGTCTGCCGGGCAAAACGCAGTTCATCAGCCTGCAAAACAGCTATCACGGGGAGACGATAGGTGCGCTGTCGGTGACTGATGTCGCCTTGTTTCGCGATGCCTATGGCGCACTGATCCGCCAGCAGGCAACGGTCGCCAGCCCTGACTGGCGCAACGCAGCTGGCGGAGAATCGAGCGAAGCTTACGCGCTGCGCTGCGCGGATGAACTGGATGCACATTTGCAACAACATCATGCACAGCTTGCCGCCTTCATCATCGAACCGCTGGTGCAGGGCGCGGCAGGCATGGCGATGTATCACCCGGTTTATCTGCAACGTGCGCGCCAGCTTTGCGACGCATACGGCATACACCTGATTGCCGATGAAATTGCGGTCGGCATGGGCAGAACGGGGACAATGTTTGCGTGCGAACATGGGGAAATTTCGCCCGATTTTCTGCTGATTTCCAAAGGCATCACCGGCGGTTATCTGCCGCTATCCATCGTGATGACCCGCGACGAAATCTACCAGGCGTTCTATGCCGACCAGACCGCTCGCGGATTTTTGCATTCGCATTCATATACCGGCAATCCCTTGGCCTGCCGTGCCGCGCTGGCGACGCTGGATATTTTTGCGCAGGACGATGTACTGAACGCCAACCGCGCCAAAGCCGCGTTTTTCAACCGCATCGCACAGCCATTGCGCGAACATCCGGCAGTCCGAAACTGGCGCAACACCGGCATGATCTGGGCGTTCGAAGTGGCGACACCCCACGCCGATTTCGCCCAGCGTTGCTTCACGCTGGGTTTACAGCACGAACTGCTGCTGCGACCAATGGGCAATACCGTCTATTTCATGCCGCCTTACATTATCAGCGAAGAAGAAATGCAACTGCTGGTCACCCGCACTTTAATTGTCATCGAAGCCCTCAGATGAGCATGACTACCCTATTAGCACGTCATTCCCGTGCAGGCGGGAATCCAGAAAGAGCAACCATCCCCATTGGCGGACAAAAACAGGGTTTTGTCCCGCTACGCGGGAATTTTTTTACTGTCTGGATTCCCGCCTGCGCGGGAATGACAGTCGGTTTAGATGCACTGGTTAAACTTTGCTACAGCTTGCTGTTCACATTCTTTCTGATCGCCCATGCCCGAGCCGAAGCACTTCCCCCATCCGTCAGGGAAGCACTACTAAAGGCCGACATCCCTGAATCTGCGGTATCCATCGTGGTGCAGGAAGTCAATCAGACGCGAGCGCTGCTGCACCTTAACGAGGCTGAGCCGATGAATCCCGCCTCCACCATTAAGCTGCTCACCACCTATGCCGGACTGGAGTTGCTCGGCCCGGCGTACACCTGGAAGACCGAGGCCTATCTGGATGGCGAACTGAAGGGCGGCGTGCTGTACGGCGATCTGGTGCTCAAGGGCTATGGCGACCCGAAGTTCACCATCGAACAATTCTGGCTGTGGTTGGCCGAACTGCGCGGACGTGGCTTGCGCGAGATACGCGGCGATCTGCTGCTGGATCGCCGCTTTTTCGAGTTGCCGCCCGGCAGCGATCAGTCCTTCGATAGCGATACGGTGCGTGCCTACAACGTCAGCCCCGATGCGTTGCTGCTGAATTTCAATACGTTGCACCTGCGCTATCTGCCGGAAAACGGGCGTTTTCGGGCGATTATTGAGCCGCCGATTGATGGAATTATTGTTGATAATCAATTGCTTACAAAATACTCTGGAAGTTGCGACAACTGGGATGACACCATCCTGGTGCAGGCAACGGACGAGCGATTGCTGCTGCAAGGCGGCTATCCGGCGGAATGCGGCGAGCGCGAACACAATCTCAGCGTGCTGTCACATACTCGCTACATCGAGGCCGTGTTCCGCGCCGTGTGGCAACAACTAGGCGGCAGTTTCAGCGGCAAGGTGCGTGATGGCGTGGTGCGCCAGGATGCGCAATTGTTCGCCACCCATCGCTCCGAGCCGCTCAGTCAGCTCATCCGCGACATCAACAAATTCAGCAACAACGTCATGGCGAGGCAGTTGTTCCTGACGCTGACGACCGCAGGTGAACCGGCGGCCATCGCCAGTATTCCGCGCAGCAGCGCCGTAATGCGTGACTGGCTGACAAAAAAAGGGCTGGATTTCCCCGAACTGGCGCTGGAAAACGGCTCGGGTTTGTCGCACAAGGAACGCATCAGCGCGGCGCATATGGCGCAACTACTGCAAAGCGTAACCGAGAGTCCGTTCAGCGCCGAACTGGTCGCCTCGTTGCCGATACTGGGTGTGGATGGCTCGGTCAAAAAGCGTTTAAAAACCAGCCCCGCCGCCAGTCATGCGCATTTAAAGACTGGCACGCTGGATGGCGTGAAGACGCTGGCAGGATTGGTGCAGGCCCAATCAGGCAAACAGTGGATCGTAGTATTTTTCATCAACCACCCCAACGCCAAACGCGCCCAAGCGGCGCAGGACGCACTGATTGAATGGGTGCAAAAGCTACACTAAAGGCCCAGTTCTCCCCACATCGCATCCACTTTCGCCTTGACCGCCTCGTCCATCACAATCGGCGTACCCCATTCACGCTGTGTCTCGCCCGGCCATTTATTGGTGGCATCCAGTCCCATTTTGCCGCCTAAGCCAGACACGGGGCTGGCGAAATCCAGATAGTCGATCGGGGTATTTTCCACCAACAAGGTATCGCGCACCGGGTCCATACGGGTGGTAATCGCCCAGATCACTTCCTGCCAGCTGCGGATGTCTATGTCTTCATCCACGACGATGATGAATTTGGTGTACATGAACTGCCGCAGAAAACTCCAGATGCCGAACATCACGCGCTTGGCGTGCCCGGCGTATTGCTTCCTGATGCTGACAATGGCCATGCGGTAGCTGCATCCTTCGGGCGGCAGATAAAAATCCACAATCTCGGAGAATTGTTTTTGCAGCAGCGGGACGAACACCTCGTTGAGCGCCACGCCCAGCATTGCCGGCTCGTCGGGCGGCTTGCCGGTGTAGGTGGAGTGATAGATCGGGTCACGGCGCATCGTGATGCGCTCTATGGTAAACACCGGAAACTTGTCCTGCTCGTTGTAGTAACCGGTATGGTCGCCGTAAGGTCCTTCCAGCGCAGTCTCATCGGGATGGATCACGCCTTCCAGCACGATCTCACTGGTCGCGGGCACTTGCAAATCGCTGCCCATGCACTTGACCAACTCGGTCTTGCTGCCGCGCAACAAGCCGGCAAACTGGTATTCGGACAATGAATCGGGAACCGGCGTGACCGCGCCCAGTATGGTAGCGGGATCCGCGCCGATCACCACCGCAACCGGGAACGGCACGCCGGGATGTTTCAAGCAGTGATCGCGAAAATCCAGCGCGCCGCCGCGATGCGCCAGCCAGCGCATGATAACCTTGTTCGGCGCAATGACCTGCTGGCGATAAACGCCGAGATTCTGGCGCGATTTGTCAGGGCCTCTGGTCACCACTAATCCCCAGGTAATCAGCGGCGCGACATCGCCCGGCCAGCAGTGCTGGACAGGCAACTTGCCCAAGTCCACATCCGCGCCTTCCCACACCACCTCCTGGCAAGGCGCGCTGGACAAGACCTTGGGCGACATGTTGAGCACCTGTTTCAGCACCGGCCATTTATCCCAGGCATCCTTAAGTCCTCTGGGCGGCTCAGGTTCTTTCAGAAAAGCCAGCAGTTTGCCCACTTCACGCAACGCGGCGGTGGATTCTTCGCCCATGCCCAGCGCCACGCGGCGCGGCGTGCCGAACAGGTTAGCCAGAACGGGCATGGCGTGTCCGGTCACGTTCTCGAACAGGATTGCCGGGCCTTGTGCGCGCAACACCCGGTCGCATATCTCAGTCATTTCCAGATGCGTCGAAACCGGCAAGCTGACGCGTTTAAGTTCGCCGATTTTTTCCAGTTGCGCAATAAAATCGCGCAAGTCGTGATATTTCATTGGGACTATCTCCAAGCCAAAAACAACCGTCCACAGATTTCACAGATTAGATCGGGTGAAGAATCTGCGTTAATCGGCGTAATCTGCGGACACGGGTTCAATAAAACTTCGCCTCACCCTCGGGACGAGTCTTGAATCTTTTATGCAGCCAGAAATATTGTTCCGGCATTTCCAGTATGCGCTGCTCAATGAATTCATTCATGCGCCTCGCATCAGCTGCGCTGTCACCGCTCGGATAATTCTCCCACGCAGGATAGAAAGTCAGCACATAACCTTCACCACCCGGCAATATCCGCGTGACGCTGGGCACGACTTTCGCGTCAGCCATCTGCGCGATGCGCGACACCGAGGTCATGGTCGCTGCAGGCACGCCAAAAAAGGGAATAAACACGCCATCCTTGACACCCTGATCCTGATCCGGCGGATAGATGAACGGCATGCCTGCACGCATTCCCTTGAGAATGGGACGCAGTCCCTGCTGACGGGAATAGAGGTGCTGTTTGCGGAACCGGGCGCGCTTCTTCAACAGCAGTTCGGTCAGGTAACGATTCTTCTGGTTCGCATACATGCACACTGTGTCGGTATGCTGCGCGACCCACTGTCCGCCTGCATCCATACCAATAAAATGCGGCGTAAGCAGTATGGCCGATTTGTCCTTGATAGCCTCAAAATGCTCGATACCCTCGACACGAATCAAACGGCCTATGCGTTCGGCGCTCGACCACCACAGGATGCTGCGTTCAATAACGCCGCGACCAAACATCCTGAAGTGATCGCGCATGAGTTTTTTGCGTGCTTGATCGCTCATATCAGGGAAGCACAGCTTCAGATTGATGTCACCCACGCGACGGCGATCGGCCGCCAGCAGATAAAGCAACATCCCGACTCCGTTGCCGATGGCGACGATGATGCGAAACGGCAGCCAGTGAATCAGCCACAAAATAAAAACGCCCAGTCGTACCAGCATCACTACTCCCTGACTACATCCGGCGGCAGCGCACCGCGCGGAACTTTGTAACGGTTATAACTCCACAAATATTGCGCGGGACATGCACGGATCAATCGTTCCAGTGCAGCATTGATTTGCTGCGGGACCGACAGTGAGAAATCCAGCGGCAGCGGCTCAATACGGATAACGTAACCCTGCCCCTGCCGTTCGGCACTGGCAAGCAACACCGCAGCACCGCTGGCTTGCGCCAGTCTGCCCGCCAGCGTCATGGTGTAGGCGGGACGACCAAAGAAATCCGCCCATTCGCCTTCGCCCTGGCTGGGTACCTGATCCGGCAACAAACCGATAGCCTCTCCACGTCTGAGCGCCTTGTACAACAGACGCACGCCGCTTACATCCGCTTTGGCCAACCTGACCTGTCCGCGCTCGCGACCGCTACGCATCACGCCCTCCAGCCAGCCCAGCCTGGGTGGACGATACAGTACGGTAATCGGCAGACGTTGTGCCGCATAGAGCGAGGAAATTTCAAAACAGCCCAGATGAGGGGTCAGAAAGATGATGCCCTCGCCTCGCGCCTGTGCGGCCTCGATATAGTGCATTCCCCGACACTCCAGCACGCGGCTCAGCACTTCGCCGTAGGAACGAGCCCAAATCCAGGGCAGCTCGGCCATACCCTTGCCCGCTTCGGCTATCGTCTCGGACAACAAACCCGGTTTATCATCCGGCGAAAAACCGGCCTGCCGCAGATTTTCCCGCATGCGCGCCGCATACTGCCCTGACAGCGCATAGGTCAGCCGCCCGAGCAACGCACCCAGCCGATGCAAAACGCTCAGCGGCAGCGAAGACAAGGCGTTAAAAATGATTTTGAAGAAAAATTTGCTCATGGGCGGCAATGCTACCAAGTTTTACGGAATTTGATAGAATGCTCTTCTTTTTAACCCATTAAACAACCGAGCGGGGAACCATGAGCGAATTTCTGTTTACATCCGAATCTGTATCCGAAGGCCATCCTGACAAGGTTTCAGATCAAATCTCTGATGCCATTCTGGATGCGATTCTAGCGCAAGACCCCTATGCACGGGTAGCCGCTGAAACACTGACCAACACCGGTCTCGTAGTTCTGGCCGGTGAAATCACCACCACCGCCAACGTGGATTACATCCAGGTAGCGCGCAACACCATCAAGCGCATCGGCTATGACAATACCGAATACGGTATCGACTACAAGGGTTGCGCGGTATTGGTGGCTTACGACAAGCAAAGCCCTGACATCGCTCAAGGCGTGGATCGCGCTTCCGACGACTTTCTGAATCAGGGTGCGGGCGACCAGGGCCTGATGTTCGGTTACGCCTGCGATGAAACCCCCACCCTGATGCCGCTGGCCATCTATCTGTCACACCAGGTGGTGCAGCGTCAGGCGCAATTGCGCCACGATGGCCGCCTGCCCTGGTTGCGTCCGGATGCCAAATCACAAGTTACCATCCGCTACATTGACGGCAAACCGCATTCCATCGACACCGTGGTGCTTTCCACACAACATGCGCCGGACATGACGCTGGAAGCAATCCGCGAAGCGGCTATCGAAGACATCATCATGCCGATGCTGCCTAAAGAATTCATCAAGGGCAACATCAACTTTCTGGTCAACCCGACCGGTCGTTTCGTCGTCGGCGGCCCGCAAGGCGATTGCGGCCTGACCGGGCGCAAGATTATCGTGGACACCTACGGCGGTGCAGCCCCTCACGGCGGCGGTGCATTCTCCGGCAAGGACCCCTCCAAAGTAGATCGTTCCGCTGCCTACGCAGGCCGCTATGTGGCCAAGAACATCGTTGCCGCAGGTCTGGCCAGCAAGTGTCTGGTGCAAGTTTCCTATGCAATCGGCGTTGCCAAGCCTACCAGCGTAATGGTTGACACTTACGGAACAGGCAAAATTTCCGATGACAAGCTGACCGAACTGGTACTGCGCCATTTCGATCTGCGTCCAAAAGGCATCGTGAATATGCTTGACCTGCTGCGCCCCATCTACGAAAAGACGGCGGCTTACGGTCACTTCGGTCGCGAAGAACCGGAATTCACCTGGGAACGCACCGATAAGGCGGCAGCCCTGCGGGCTGACGCCGGCCTGTAAGTCCACACCAGCCGCTTTTGTCGCACACAAAATCAACCGCACCCGGAGTATGTTCCGCGTGCGGTTTTTTGTATTAGAATCGCGCACCATCAGATAATTAGAGCGCGTCATGGCAAAACGAATCTCGGTTGAGCAGCTGCGCCTGGGGATGTACATCCATGAGTTGGGCTGTTCCTGGATGGATCACCCATTCTGGCGGAAAACCTTCCTGCTGGACGACCCCGACGACCTGAAAACCATCCTGGCTACCAAAATCAAGCTGGTATGGATAGATACCTCCAAAGGTCTCGATGTCGAATACGGAGACAACGAAGCCGAGCGCGGAGAAACCGAAGAATCGGTCGCAGCGAATATTGAATCCACATTAGCCCTTGCCGACACGCCATTTGAACCCGTGCTGCGCATCAGCATCGCTCAGGAAGCGGCGCGCGCCGTAAAAATTTGCGCCACATCCAAGCATGCCGTCGCCTCGATGTTTCAGGAAACACGCATGGGCCGGGCCTTAAATGCCGACGACGCACTGCCTATAGTCGAAGAAATTTCCAATTCCGTACTGCGCAATCCCGGCGCACTGATCAGTCTGGCCCGCCTGAAGAATAAAGACGACTATACCTACATGCACTCAGTGGCAGTATGCGCACTGATGGTGTCCCTGGCCAAACAACTGGCCCTGAATGATCTGCAAATCCGTCAGGCAGGCATGGCGGGGCTGTTGCACGATATCGGCAAGATGATGATTCCCATGGATATTCTGAACAAACCCGGCAAGCTGACCGATGCGGAATTTGCCACCGTAAAAAACCATCCCGCCGAAGGCCATAAGCTGTTGCTGGAGGGCAGCGGCATCAGCGATGTCACGCTGGATGTATGTCTGCACCACCACGAAAAGATGGATGGCAGCGGTTACCCCGAACAGCTCGCAGATGAGCAAATTAGCCTTTACGCCAAAATGGGCGCGGTATGCGATGTGTATGACGCGATCACCTCCAACCGCCCCTATAAAGATGGCTGGGAACCCGCCGAGTCGATACGCAAGATGGCTGAGTGGAGCAAAGAACATTTCGACCAGCGTATTTTCCAGGCTTTTGTGCGCAGTATCGGCATTTACCCGGTCGGTTCTCTGGTGAGACTGGAATCAAACCGCTTGGCCGTGGTCATCGAACAATCCGAAAAATCACTGCTCACCCCCGTAGTGAAGATATTTTTCTCCACCAAATCAAATTGCCGTATCAGCCCGGAGGTATCGGATTTATCCAGAGCGGGTTGCAACGACAAAATCATTTCATATGAAGAGCCGGCCAGGTGGGACATCCCCGACCTCCATGAATTGTGGAGCGGCATGCCTGCGGCTCCCTGGTAAAATCACGCCGCCTTGGCCAAAAAAGTTTTTTACGTTTATAATCCGCGTTCTCCGAGAGGTGCTGCAGCGGGTTTGAACGCCCCCGTCAGGCTCGGATTTTCGTTTCAACGGCACCTATTCATTAACCAACATAAATGAATGGAGTTTTTATGAACGCTGTTGCAAACGGATTCACCGACTACATCGTCGCCGACATGTCCCTGGCCGCATGGGGCCGCAAAGAACTGGCTATCGCCGAAATCGAAATGCCCGGCCTGATGGCCATTCGCAACGAATACGCTGCCAGCCAGCCGCTCAAGGGCGCACGCATCACTGGTTCGCTGCACATGACCATCCAGACCGGCGTACTGATCGAAACATTGACCGCACTGGGCGCCGAAGTGCGCTGGGCTTCCTGCAACATTTACTCCACACAAGACCACGCTGCCGCTGCCATCGTTGCGACCGGCGTACCTGTATTTGCGGTCAAAGGCGAGTCACTGGTTGACTACTGGGATTACACCCATCGCATCTTTGAATGGAAAGACGGCGGCCTGTCCAACATGATTCTGGACGATGGCGGCGATGCCACCCTGTTGTTGCATCTGGGCTCACGCGCTGAAAAAGACGCGTCCTTGCTGAACAACCCGGGCTCCGAAGAAGAAATCTGCCTGTTCAATTCGATCAAGGCCAAACTGGCAGTCGATAACACTTGGTATTCCACCCGTCTGGCCGCAATCATGGGCGTGACTGAAGAAACCACCACTGGCGTACATCGTTTGTACCAGATGCATGAGCGCGGCGAATTGAAATTCCCGGCGATCAATGTGAACGATTCCGTTACCAAGTCCAAGTTCGACAACCTGTACGGCTGCCGCGAATCGCTGGTTGATGCGATCAAGCGCGCCACCGACGTAATGATCGCGGGCAAGATCGCCGTGATCGTCGGTTACGGCGACGTGGGCAAGGGTTCTGCACAAGCGATGCGCGCACTGTCGGCGCAAGTTTGGGTCACAGAAATCGACCCGATCTGCGCGCTGCAAGCCGCGATGGAAGGTTATCGCGTCGTGACCATGGATTACGCCTGTGAACATGGCGACATTTTCGTCACCACCACTGGCAACTATCATGTCATCACCCATGACCACATGGCGAAGATGAAAAACAACGCCATCGTGTCCAACATCGGCCACTTCGACAACGAAATTGACGTCGCCTCGCTGAAGCAATATCAGTGGGAAAATATCAAGCCGCAAGTTGATCATGTGATCTTCCCTGACGGCAAACGCATCCTGCTGCTGGCTGAAGGCCGCCTGGTAAACCTGGGTTGCGGTACCGGTCATCCGTCCTACGTGATGTCGTCTTCGTTCGCGAACCAGACCATCGCACAAATCGAGCTGTACACACGCACCAGCGAATACCCGATTGGCGTTTACACCTTGCCCAAGCATCTGGATGAGAAAGTGGCTCGTTTGCAACTGACTACCCTGAATGCGCAACTGAGCGAGTTGACCGACCAACAGGCGGCTTATATCGGCGTACCCAAGAATGGTCCTTACAAAGCCAATCACTACCGCTACTAAGCCAGCGGCTGTTCTGGCAGCGCATTGAGTCATGGTCTCCACACGTAATGAATTCGTTGATTATGTGCTGGAGACCATGTCGCATTGGGCTACGGTAAATGCGCGCAAGATGTTCGGTGGCTACGGGCTGTATCGCGAAGGGTTGATGTTTGCCCTGATTACCGATGACGTTTTGTATTTCAAGGCCGATGCGGCTAACGAGACGCGATTTGAACAGGTGGGTAGTTTGCCGTTCGTCTATCAAAGTGCCAACCGCACTGTGCGGATGTCCTATTGGTCTGCCCCTGCTGAAAGTTTGGAATCACCCGACGAAATGGGCGATTGGTGTCATACAGCTTACGCGGCGGCATTGCGCGCTCATGCAGGCACAGCAAAATCCACGCCACGACTCAAGAAAGCACGATGAAACTGTTAATTATCTGGATATTGAACGCATTGGCTTTAATTGCCGTGGCCAGTTTTGTGCCCGGCATTCATGTCGATGGATTCGCCGCCGCGTTAGTGGCGGCTTTTCTGCTCGGTCTGGTCAATACCTTGATTCGCCCCTTGCTGGTGCTGCTCACCTTGCCGGTGACCATGCTAACGCTTGGGTTATTTATCTTTGCAATCAATGGCTTGCTATTTTTGTTCGTCGGCTCCATACTGCGCGGCTTTATTGTCGATAGCCTCTGGCACGGCATACTCGGCGCATTGCTATACAGTCTTTTTTCCTGGGCGCTCTCCTCAGCGGCCTCGCAACTAATGAGAAAATAATGAGTAATTCACCTATCAGTTTTGAATTTTTCCCCCCTCAAACCAATGAAGGGGTGGAAAAGCTTACTGTTGCACGCGGCAAACTCGCTGCGCTCAACCCCGAATTTTTTTCCGTGACTTTCGGCGCGGGTGGTTCGACGCGTGATCGCACGCTGGAAACCGTCACGCAGATCAAGCGCGACGGCTTCGATGCCGCGCCGCATTTGTCCTGCGTCGGCTCTACCCGCGAAAATATCCGCGCCATTCTGCAAACCTATCAGGATGCCGGCATCCGTCGCATCGTCGCCTTGCGCGGCGATCTGCCCTCCGGCATGGCAACGGCAGGCGAATTCCAGTATGCCAACGAACTGGTGGAATTCATCCGCGCCGAGACCGGCGACCATTTCCATCTGGAAGTGGCGGCTTACCCCGAGTTTCACCCGCAGGCGAAATCGGCACGCGACGACATCCTCAATTTCAAGCGCAAGATAGATGCGGGGGCGAATTCCGCCATCACGCAATACTTCTACAACGCCGACAGCTACTTCCACTTTGTCGATGAATGTCAGAAACTGGGCGTCACGGCACCCATCGTGCCAGGCATCATGCCCATTGTGCGTTACTCGCAACTGGCGCGTTTTTCGGACGCCTGCGGTGCGGAAATCCCGCGCTGGATGCGTAAAACCATGGAAGGTTTTGGCGACGACAACGAGTCGGTACAAGCCTTTGGCCGCGATGTTGTGACGGCTATGTGTGAAAGGCTGCTGGCAGGCGGCGCACCGGGGCTGCATTTTTACACCCTTAACCAGGCGGCCCCCTGTCTGGCCATTGTTGAACGATTAGGATTCGCTAAATGAGTCAGTTGCGCGCACCGGAACTGCTATTACCCGCAGGCACGCTGGACAAGATGCGTGCCGCCTACGCCTTCGGCGCGGATGCCGTCTATGCCGGACAGCCGCGCTATTCCTTGCGTGCGCGCAACAACGAATTCAAGCTGGAAGAATTGCAGACCGGCATTGCCGAAGCGCATGCGCTGGGCAAGAAACTGTTCGTCGCCAGCAATTTGATGCCGCACAACGCCAAGGTCAAGACCTATATGGCCGACATGGAACCGGTCATCGCGATGCAGCCGGACGCGCTGATCATGGCCGATCCCGGCCTGATTGCGATGGTGCGCGAACGCTGGCCGGAAGTGCCGGTACATCTGTCGGTTCAGGCCAACACCGTCAATTACGCAGCGGTGAAATTCTGGAAGTCGCTGGGACTGACCCGCGTGATTCTGTCGCGCGAATTGTCGTTGGACGAGATCGAGGAAATTCGTCAGGAATGCCCGGACATGGAACTGGAAGTGTTCGTGCACGGCGCGCTGTGCATCGCCTATTCAGGTCGCTGCCTGCTGTCCGGCTACTTCAACCATCGCGACGCGAATCAGGGCACTTGTACAAATTCCTGCCGCTGGGATTACAAGATGGACAACGCCGAAGAGAACGGCACCGGTGATATTCAAAAGATAGATTTTGATTTCGACAAGGCACTGAGCAACTCCGCCCTGTCCGACTGTGGCTCGCAGCCGCGCCATCCGATGGCGGATCGTGTGTATGTCATCGCGCGCCAGGATCACCCGAATGAACTGATGCCGGTGATGGAAGACGAACACGGCACCTACATCATGAATTCCAAAGACCTGCGTGCTGTTGAACATGTCGAAAAACTGGCAAAAATCGGCATTGACTCGCTGAAAGTCGAAGGCCGTACCAAGTCCATCTACTACGTCGCACGTACCGCACAGGTGTATCGCCAGGCGATAGACGATGCCGTCGCCGGGCGTCCGTTTAACTACGGCTTGCTGGGCGCGCTGGATGCGCTGGCCAATCGCGGCTACACCGACGGTTTTTACGAACGCCACCACACCCACGAGCAGCAAAACTACCTGCGCGGCCACTCTGAAAGCACCCGCCAGCAATATGTCGGCGACATCCTCAGTTGCGCGGGCGGCTATGCGGAAATAGACGTGAAGAACAAGTTTCAGGTTGGCGACCAACTCGAAATCATCCACCCCAATGGCAACCAGATCATCCAGCTGACTGAGATGCGCGACAAAAAAGGTGACCCCATCACCGTCGCCCCCGGCAGCGGCCATAAAGTGCAGATACCGATGCAAGGAGATTTAAGCAAAGGCATGATAGCCAGGTTTCTGTAGCGTTTCACCAATGGCCGACATACGATGATTTTTTCCACACTCTCCCAATCAGACCGCTATGCCGCACTGCATCCACTGTTTCCGCGCGTATTCGACTACATCCGCGAGACCGACTTGTACTCGCTCGCGCCGGGGCGCTACAACATTGTCGGTGATGACCTGATCGCCATCGTCGAACATGTACCGGGGCGCACGCGCGAGATGGCGCGACTGGAGGCTCACCGGCGTTACATAGACATTCAACTGGTGCTGGACGGGATAGATGAGATGGGCTGGAAGCCGCTGGCGGACTGTTACAACCCGGTCAGCGATTACAGCACGGAGAAGGACATCCAGTTTTTCCACGATGCCCCGGCTTCGTGGATCGCCACGCCGCCGGACGCATTCTGCATCTTCTTTCCTGAAGATGCTCATGCGCCGCTGGTGGGTGAAGGACCAATCCGTAAGGTAATCTTCAAGATCGCGGTATAGCGGTTGGCTGGCCTGTCTCGGTTATAATCCGACGCTGATTTTTTTTACAGGATAACGACATGGCCAACAAACAATTCATCCAGACGCCCGACGCCCCCGCCGCGATCGGCACCTATTCTCAGGCGATCCGCGTCAACGACACGGTCTATCTGTCCGGGCAGATCGGCCTCGACCCCGCCACCATGCAAATGGTTGAGAGCATAGACGAGCAGATCCATCGTGTATTCCAAAATCTGCGTGCCGTGACCGTTGCGGCCAACAGCAATCTGGATGGCATCGTCAAACTGAATGTCTATCTGACCGACCTGAAGAATTTCGCCAAGGTGAACGAGATTATGGCGGGCTATTTTCAGCAGCCTTATCCGGCACGCGCTGCGGTGGGCGTATCCGCTCTGCCGCGCGGCGCATTGGTGGAAATGGACGGAGTGCTGGTGATTCAGGCTTAAAGAGTATGACAAGGATGGCGTCCCCGTCAGGCAAGAGAGCGCATTGACCACACCCGCCAAAATTTCTGCTGCCACCCTTGCCAAGCTCGCGAAGCTGGGCATCCGCCATCGGGCGGATTTGCTGCTGCATCTGCCGTTGCGCTATGAGGACGAAACACACCTTGCGCCGATTGCCACGGTAGAACCGGGCGAAACCGTGCAGGTGCAAGGCGTGATCACGCACTCGGAAATCCTCTTCAAGCCACGCCGCACATTGGTTTGCCGTTTGCAGGACGCAGGTGGCGAGTTGTATTTGCGCTTTCTGAATTTCTATCCCAGCCAGACCAAATTGCTCGCGGTGGATAAACAAATCCGCGCAGTCGGCGAAGTGCGCATGGGCTATTACGGGCTGGAAATGGTGCATCCAAAATGCCGCGCGGTGGGTGACGAGACGCCGCTGCAAACCAGCCTGACGCCGGTCTATCCGACCACCGCCGGGCTATCGCAGACCGCGCTGCGCAAGCTGATTGCCAACGCGCTTGAGGTGTTGCCTTCGAACGACCCGCTGCCGGACGTATTTTGTAATAGATTGAATTTATTAGGTTTTTTTGAAAGCATTCGGCTGCTGCATAACCCAACCCCGGATGTTGCCGCAAGTTGTCTGGAAGACCGCAGTCATGCTGCCTGGCGTCGCATCAAATTCGACGAATTACTGGCGCAGCAACTATCGATGCGCGTGCATCATCGCGACCGCAGCCTGCGCTCAGCGCCGTCCATGCCATCGCAAGCTCATTACACCAACGGACTGCTGGAAAATCTGCCGTTTTCCCTGACGCGGGCGCAGCAAAAAGTTTTTGCCGAAATCAGCCGTGATCTGGCAAAACCGCACCCCATGCAACGCCTGCTGCTGGGTGATGTCGGCAGCGGCAAGACCATCGTCGCCGCGCTGGCCGCCTTGCAAACCATTGAGAATAATTATCAGGTCGCGCTAATGGCGCCGACCGAAATTCTCGCCGAGCAGCATTATTTGAAGCTGAGTGACTGGCTGGCGCCCTTGGGTATCACGCCCGTCTGGCTGTCCGGCAGCCTGAAGAAAAAGGACAAGCGACTCGCTGCCGAGAAAATCGCTTCCGGCGAAACATGGCTTGCCATCGGCACGCATGCGCTGTTTCAGGAGTCGATCAGCTTTCATAAGCTAGGGCTGGCGATTGTCGATGAACAGCATAAGTTTGGCGTACAGCAGCGCCTTGCGCTGCACAGCAAAGGAAAAATACCAATTGATTCAATAAGTTCAGAGCCGCACCAGTTGATGATGAGCGCAACGCCGATCCCGCGCACGCTGGCGATGAGCTATTATGCCGATCTGGACGTATCGGTGATCGACGAATTGCCGCCGGGGCGCACCCCCATCGTGACCAAACTGGTGGGCGATGCCAGACGCTGCGAGGTGTTCGAGCGGGTACGGACGGCCTGCATGGCAGGACAGCAAGCCTATTGGGTATGTCCGCTGATCGAGGAATCCGAAGTGCTGCAATTGCAGAATGCGGAAGAAACCTTCCAGTTGCTCACCGAAACTTTCCCGGAACTGCGCGTCGGTCTGGTTCACGGCAGGATGGACAGCAGCGACAAAGTCCGCGTAATGGCGGCGTTCAAAGCGGGCGAATTGCAATTATTGGTCGCAACCACCGTCATCGAGGTCGGCGTGGATGTACCCAACGCCAGCCTGATGGTGATCGATCACGCGGAGCGCATGGGACTAGCCCAACTTCATCAACTGCGCGGACGAGTCGGGCGCGGTTCTGCGCAAAGCCTGTGCATCCTGCTCTATCAAAAACCGCTGTCCGAACTGGCAAGGACGCGGTTGAAAATCATCTTCGAGAACACAGACGGCTTCGCAATCGCCCAACAAGACTTACAATTGCGCGGCCCGGGCGAATTGCTCGGCGCACGACAAAGCGGCGTGGCGATGTTGCGCTTCGCTGACATCGAGGCAGACGAAGATTTATTGAATCACGCACGCCTGGTTGCCGATGAATTACTGCGCGACTACCCGGAGGAGGCGCAAGCGTATTTGCGGCGCTGGATGGCAAACAAACATGACTATTTGCACGTTTAACCAAAATGGCTCTTTAGCGCGACCTTTGTCCCTTCCCACTTTTAGGGGGAAGGTTAGAAAGGGGGTGCGAACTAACAGGTTATCTGCATTCCAGGATTCTTTCTGGAACAGTACGGCGCTTGGGGCCGGTGCCGACCTGCTGCCCTGGCTGCGCGACCACGGCTCGCTAACGTTGCGCATTCAGCAACGCTGCCAGCGCTTTTCCGTGCGCAATGTACGCAGCGGACTGGCGCGCATCGCACTGGATGAGTCCGCATTGCTGGGCATCGCGCCGCAACAGCTTGCTTGGTCGCGCGAAGTGTTTTTGTGCGCCGACGATCAGCCCGTGGTGTTTGCCCACAGCGCCTGCGCGGCAAGAGAGCTGCGCGGTGCATGGCAGGCGGTGCGCGGACTGGGCAACAAACCGCTGGGCGCATTGCTGTTCTCGCATCCCCAGGTTGTGCGCCAACCGTTACATTACAAGGCGTTGCACGCACATCATCCGCTGTACCGGCGCGCGGCCAGCATGTTATCCGTTCCGCCCGACCGGCTATGGGCGCGCAGATCATTGTTTTATTTGAACAATTCCCCATTGCTGGTGACGGAAGTATTCTTGCCAAACATATTGCACCTGAATAAATGATTATCACCGGACGCCTATCGCTGTATATGCAGCTCACCCGCCTGAACCGCCCCATCGGCATATTGCTGCTGTTGTGGCCGACGCTCTGGGGCGTGTGGATCGCGGGCGAAGGCCATCCTGCCTGGCACATCGTGCTGATTTTCACGCTGGGCACCGTGCTGATGCGCTCCGCCGGTTGCGCAATCAACGATTTCGCCGACCGGCACATCGACCTTCATGTTGAACGAACGCGCGAACGCCCCATCACCAGCGGACGCATTTCGCCGCGCGAAGCGGTGTGGCTGGCGGCGGCGCTCGCCGTCATTTCATTTCTGCTGATACTGCCGCTCAATGCGCTGACGTTGTGGCTGTCCCTGCCTGCGGTGTTTCTGGCCGCCAGTTACCCGTTCACCAAACGCTTTTTCCCCGTTCCGCAAGCTTATCTGGGCATCGCCTTCGGCTTCGGCATTCCGATGGCCTTCGCCGCACAACTGGGCAATGTGCCGCCGGTGGCTTGGGTATTGCTCGCAGCCAACGTGTTCTGGGCAATCGCCTATGACACCGAATACGCGATGGTGGACCGTGACGACGACATCCACCTCGGCATCCACTCCTCGGCTCTGTTCTTCGGCAAATATGACGTGGCGGCAGTGATGATCTGCTACGCCATCACGCTGGCCTTGCTGGCCGTGGCCGGACTGATGGCAGGATTGGGCAGCGCTTATTTTGTCGGCCTGATAGCGGCAGAAATCATCACACTGCACCATTACAGTCTGATCAAAAATCGCCGGCGCGATGATTGCTTCAAGGCCTTTCTGCACAACAACTGGATCGGCGCGGCGGTGTTCACAGGCATTGCGCTCGATTTTCTGCTCGCGCACTAAGACGGTACGCTCAGCTTCTTTGTCATTGCGCTGCGCTCACCGGCATAATCTCCCGTCAGCACGAATCCGCTCATCCTGTCTTGCCCGTCGAAGAATCCCATTTTGACTCCGCCACCTGACGCCAGCGTCCGCCATGAACCGGGCGCATCACGCGCCACCGGCGAAACCACGACAGGATGGGCCGGGGTTTTCACCACCACGGGCATGGCCGGGAAAATTACCCGTGCAGCTTCGCCATTCAATATTTTCGCCAGTGCCCGTCCGGCATGCATGATGGGCAAGACATAAGGCAATACGCGCCCCGCAATCTCGGCGCAGTCGCCCAACGCGAAAATCGCCTCGTCACTGCTTTGCAATTGCTCATTCACTACGATGCCGCGATTAACCGCCAGTCCCGCATCCCGCGCCAACTGGATGCGCGGGCGCAAGCCGACGGCGGAAAACACGAGGTTAGCGTTTATGGTGCTGCCATCGGCGAGGGTGAGTGAGTAGCCCGACGCCGCTTTGTCCATGCGTTGCACGGAGGTGCCGAAGCGCCATATCACCCCCAACTTGCTCAATGGTTCCAGCAATTGTCGGCCTGCCTGTTCCGGCATCAGACCGGCCAGCGGACAGGAGCCGGGATCGATCACCGTGACGGCATACCCGGCAGCCGCAAGGTCATTGGCGAATTCGCAGCCGATCAGACCGCCCCCCATGATGGCGATGGACTTGACTGTCGCCAGCCGTTCGCGAAAACGCGCGTAATCCGTCAGGTCGTTCACCGACAACACCGCCTCCGCCGCATCCCCTTGCAGCGGAATGCGTATCGGATCAGCGCCCAAAGCCAGCACCAGCCTGTCATATTCAATATTCCCCGCTGACGTATCCAACTGTCTGGCCGAGCGATGGATTACCTTCACTTCGCAATGCGCCAGCAGGGTGACGCCCAACTGTTTGGCCATATCGGCGGCGGCAGTCAGTACCAGACTGGTTGCATCCTTGCCCTGTGCAAACGCATTCGACAGCATCGGCTTGGAGTAATAATCGCCGCTGTCGCGCGACACCAGCGTAATGGGTGTCTCACGATTCAGTTTGCGCAACTCGCGCACCAGCGTATATCCCGCCAGGCCGCTGCCCAGCACAACAATCGGTTTCATGAATATTCTCCTGATTTCCCGGCAACCGAAACTCCTAGATTTCCACCATCTCAAAATCCGCTTTTGCTACGCCACAATCCGGGCATGCCCAGTCAGCAGGTATATCAGTCCACGCCGTACCGGGGCTGATACCTTCTTTCGGCAAACCGTCAACTTCGTTGTAAATAAATCCGCACACCACACATTGCCAAACTTTCATGTTGTTCTCCTGATTTTTGTTAAGCGGAAATTTTTGCCAATACGGCGCGATACTGATTTGCATGACGCTCCTCCACTCTGGCCAACGCCGAAAAGCGCTTGGCGGCTTTTTCCAGCGTCGCCTTGAAAAGTTCGGCGTGCTCCATGGATTCAGCAATCTGCCCTGTTATTTCCGAGGCTGCGGCCATATTGCCTTCCTGTTGAGCCGTCTTGAGAAAACCAGGATACATTTCGGTGTATTCGTAAGTCTCCCCTTCGATGGCCATCTGCAAACAACGTTGCGTGGTCATTCCGGCTTTGGGATAAAGCAGATCAAGATGCCCCAGCGCATGCTGCACTTCCTGATTGGCGGTTTCCTCGAACACGTTAGCCGTTTCCTCGTCGCCTGCCGCACGTGCGATTTTGGCAAAATAGCGGTACTTGATATGTGCCATCGATTCTCCGGCAAATGCCGCTTCAAGATTGGCGATCGTCTTGATTTCTGGTCGTCCCATGATGCTCTCCTGTTCAGTAGATTGATGAGGTGTCTTGTTTGCCACAGCCGCACTATAGGCAAGACCAGTTGATATATCTAATTGATTGTTTAAACCATAGTGATTTACAATACAAATCACCAGGAGAGCAACATGACCCTCAACGAACTACGCTATATCGTCGCCGTCGCGCAGGAACTCAACTTTCGGCGCGCCGCAGAAAAGGCTTTCATCAGCCAGCCTGCGCTGTCTTTGGCGATACAGAAGTTGGAACAGGAACTGGAAATCAAGATATTCGAGCGCGGCAAGAACAGCATCACCGTCACACCTGTGGGCAGCGCTGTTATTGAGCAGGCGCAACGCGTGCTGGAGGAAGCCGGGCGTATCCGCGAGATTGCCGTGCAGGGACAGAACCAGCTCAGCTCACCGCTGCGCATTGGCATCATTCACAGCGTCGGCCCTTACCTGCTGCCCGACCTGATTCCCGCGCTAAAGAAGAGTGCACCGCACATGCCGCTGGAAGTGGAGGAAAACATCACCGCGAATCTGGAGACCAGACTGCGCAACGGCAAACTCGACGTGATCATCATCGCGCTGCCGTTCGGGGACGCCAGCATCCTGACCCGCCCCCTGTACGACGAACCGTTTGAGGTGGTGGTCAATATCGAGCACCACTGGGCTGCACGCCACAGCATCAATGCACTGGAGCTCGCCGATGAAAAAGTCTTGCTGCTCGATAACGGGCACTGCTTCAGCAATCAGGTGGCCGAGGCCTGCCCGGAGCTGAACCACAAGGGTGCGGAGATACAGCAGGGCACCTCGCTGGAAACCATACGCAATATGGCCGCATCGGGACTGGGCATCACCGTGCTGCCCGCCTCGGCCAACAGCAAACGCTATCGCAGCCTGCTGCTGAAAACCATCCCTTTTGCCCAACCTGCCCCTTCGCGGCGGGTTGCCTTGGCGTGGCGCAAAAGTTTTGCCAGAATCCAGGCCATCAATGCGCTGACACATGCCATCGCACAAGCCAACATCACCGGAGTGACGCTGCTTTGAACACCGAACAACCCTACCGCAGCAATCCCCTGTTACGTCTGAGCTATAGCCTGATCGCGCCGCTATACGATCTGGTCATCGAACGCCCGATGCGCGCGGCGCGCAAGCAATCGCTCAGCGCCTTGCCTGCCGATACCATCGGAAAAGTCTTGTTGAGCGGCATCGGCACTGGCCTGGATCTGCCGTTGCTGCCCGCGATGCATCACTACACCGCGCTCGATTTCAACGCCGCGATGCTCGCGCGCGCCCGACCGCGTGGTGCCGGGTTAAATGTGGACTGGCTATTGGGCGACAGCATGGCGTTGCCGTTCTCTGACCGTCATTTCGACCACGTCGTGCTGCATCTGATTACCGCCGTCGTGCCGGAACCGCAACGCTGTTTGTCCGAAGCCGCGCGCGTATTGAAGCCGGGCGGAACCATCATCCTGTTCGACAAGTTTCTGCATCCGCAACAGCGCGCGCCGCTGCGTCGTTTACTCACCCCGCTCTCCGGCCGCATCGCCACGCGGATGGATGTGGTATTTGAGGAAGTTTTGCAAAAAGTGCCTGGCCTGGAAGTCGTCAGCGATGTGCCTATGCTCGCGGGAGGCTGGTTCAGAGGCATCGTGCTCCACAAAATGAAATAGCCCGCCATGGGCGGGTTATTTCTCGTTACATTTTCACACCCAGTCTTTGGGTTGCAAAAATTTGTCGTATAACTCAGCTTCCGGCGTGCCCGGCTCGGGATGCCAGTCGTAGCGCCATTTCACCAGCGGCGGCATGGACAGCAAAATGGACTCGGTGCGGCCATTGGATTGCAGACCGAAGATCGTGCCACGGTCTATCACCAGATTAAATTCCACGTAGCGGCCGCGACGATACAGCTGAAAGTCGCGTTCGCGCTCGCCGTAAGGCGTGTCCATGCGCTTTTCCAGTATCGGCACATAGGCCGACAAAAAGTGATCGCCCACGCTTTGCTGGATGGCGAACGCCGCATCGAAATCCGGCACGCTCAGATCATCGAAGAAGATGCCGCCGATACCGCGCGGCTCGTTGCGATGTTTGAGGAAAAAGTACTCATCGCACCATTTTTTGTATTTGGGATGCAGCTCATCACCGAACGGAGCCAGCGAGTTCTTGCAGATTTGATGGAAATGCACCGCATCTTCCTCGAAGCCGTAATACGGCGTGAGGTCCATGCCGCCACCGAACCAGAACACGTCCTCACCATCCGGCTTGTGCGCCATGAACATGCGCACGTTCGCGTGCGTGGTCGGCGCATACGGGTTGCGCGGATGCATTACCAGCGACACGCCCATTGCCTCCCAGCTGCAACCGGCCAGCTCGGGACGATGCGCCGTGGCGGACGCAGGCATCTTGTCGCCCTGTACATGCGAAAACGCCACGCCGCCGCGTTCCAGCACATTGCCTTCTTCGAGGATGCAACTGATGCCTTCGCCTTTAGTGATGCTGGAAGTCTGTCCTGAGCCTGTCGAAGGACGCGTCCATTTGTCGCGCAGGAATTTCTTGCCGTCCACCTGCTCCAGACGTTCGACGATCAATTCCTGCAATTCGAGCAGATATTCCTTTACCGCTGCGCTGTTCACGTTGTTGCTCATATTCTCCCCTTGTGGAGTGCAGCGACGTGTCGCTGCACCCTGATTATTTATCGCGCAACTGCGCACTCCAAAATATGGCGCATTCCAAATCAGCGCAGGATTCTACCATCCGCCCACGCGACTATCCTCGAAGGCTGTTTGCGTTTTCCCACTCTTCCCGGCAATACCCACACTTTTTCTCCAAACAAACGCCGGCACTCGGCATAAGTCTTGGCTGGGCGCATTCCGCTGCGATTGGCACTGGTGGACACCAGCGCGCTACGCACGCCATGACAAAGTTGACGCGCCAGCGGATGGGCGGTAAGGCGTACCGCCAGCGTGTCGTGCGAACCGCGTAACCAGCGCGGTGCAGAACTGAGCGTCGGCATCAAATAGGTAATCGCCTTCGCACCCGCCTCATGCAGCTTCTGTTGTTGTTCTGACGTCAACGGCTGCAAATAACGCGCTATCTGCCGATAATTTGAGGCAATCAGAATCAGTCCCTTGCGTTGCGGGCGCCGCTTTAATTTCAGCAAGCGCAGCACGGCAGCGCGATTGGCCGGATCGCAGCCCAAACCGTAACAGGATTCGGTGGGATAGGCGATCAGCCCGCCGGCCTTGAGATGCGCGGCGATACGGCGGTACGATGGGCGAGCACTACTTATCCCTTCCCTCTTCACTCTTTACCCTTCCCCCTCATACAGTGCAAACACAACGGTTTGAAAGACTAAAGTCCAATCGGAGACAGCCTATTTGTGTTTGGCGGCGATCGCCCGATAGCCAATGTCGCGACGCATCTGGCAACCGTCGAAAGCAATGCCATCCGCCACCTGATAGGCGCGACGCTGCGCCATACGCACACTGTCGCCCAACGCGGTAACGCAAAGCACGCGCCCGCCGCTGGTTTCGACTTTGCCCTCTTTGAGCGTCGTTCCGGCATGGAATACATGCACATCTTCTTCGCCTTTGACTGGCAAACCGGTGATTACATCGCCGCTGCGCGGCGTGTCGGGATAATTGGCCGCTGCCATCACCACACCTAACGCGGTGCGTCTGTCCCACTCCACCTCAACTGCATCCAGTGTGCCGTTCACCGCATGTTCTACCAGCGTCAGCAGATCGGACTTCAGGCGCAGCATGATAGGCTGGGTTTCCGGGTCGCCCAGGCGACAGTTAAATTCCAGCACCTTGATGTTGCCGTCGGGAGAAATCATCAGCCCGGCATACAGAAATCCGGTGTAAGTGTGGCCTTCCTTTTCCATGCCCTGCACGGTCGGCACAATCACTTCGCGCAGTGCGCGCGCATACACTTCGGGGGTGACTACCGGCGCCGGGGAATACGCGCCCATGCCGCCGGTATTCGGCCCCAGGTCGCCATCCATCAGACGCTTATGATCCTGACTGGTCGCCAGCGGCAAGATGTTTTTGCCGTCCACCATTACGATAAAGCTGGCCTCTTCCCCCGCCAGAAATTCCTCGATCACCACGCGCGCACCCGCATCGCCCAGCTTGTTATCGGAGAGCATCATATCAACCGCCTGATGCGCCTCGTCCAACGACATCGCAACCACCACGCCCTTGCCGGCAGCCAGCCCGTCCGCCTTGATCACGATCGGTGCGCCGTGCTTGTCCACATAAGCATGCGCCGCCGCCGCGTCGCTGAAGGTCTCGTAAAACGCGGTGGAAATATGGTGTCGCACCATGAACGCCTTGGCGAAATCTTTGGACGATTCCAGCTGCGCCGCCGCTTTGCTAGGCCCGAATATCTTCAGCCCGGCACGGCGAAACGCATCCACCACGCCTTTGGAGAGCGGCGCTTCGGGGCCGACCACGGTGAGATGAATGTCCTCGCGAAGCGCAAACGCCAACAATTCGTCAACACCACTTATCGCGATGTTTTCCACACCGCTCTCCAGCGCCGTGCCGGCATTGCCGGGGGCAACATAAACCTTCTGCACCTTCGCACCCTGCGCCAGACGCCAAGCCAGCGCGTGCTCGCGACCACCGGAACCGATTACCAAAATCTTCATGCTTACCTCAAAAGTATTAAAGTCATATTATTTGGACACCACCATGGATCAAGGCTGTTGAAGAGAAGGGGTTTCATCTAATCGAAGCCGGTGATCAATATGTTATTTTCTGTAGCTCTGGAAATTTCAAAATTTGCTGCTAATTTCCAATATTAATTGTGCGAGTGCTTGATGATTACACTTGTCAGTACTCGCAATAGTCTATAACGGCAAAGAGTCGTCGTACAACGTCTCTGGTGCAATGTCGATTTCACCCGGCCAGATCACCGTTCCATAAGCAACCGCTGCGCGATGAAACAGTTGCTCGCTGGCAATGCGACTCCACGGGCGCATCGTCAGTAGAGGGCGCATATCAAAACGTCTTTGTTCGCCATTCTGAAAGCCCAGCTCAAGCTGAAAATCTGGCGTAGTTTTAACATTCACAACATCAAGCAACATTTTTACCTCACTGTAGCGGAGCGATTCTGAAAGGATCTTCACCATTGACGGCCAAATCCCAATCCACCATCAATTCTTCTTTGTGAATCTCAATCCACGCCTGCACCATCTTGATCTGTTTTGGCGGCAACTTGCCTTCCAAAATACCGCCGTCATCTATCGAAATCGCAGCCTCTTCGCCCTGATAGCGAACATGAATATGCGGCAGATGATGCCGCCGATTATCACGATAAAACATCAGCACCAAGATACCGTAAAACATGCTGATTGTTGGCATATGAAATCTCCGTTTCTAATTCGCTATACGCCGAAATGCGCGATTATTGTTCTACCGATTCTGTCGCATGTTCACGACCACCAGAACCGATTACCAGAATCTTCATGTTGATGCTCTCTTTAAATAAGAGAAGGGTAAAAAGTGCGGCGCGATTTTACCCTTCTCCCTTCCCGTTGTTTAGTGGCGGAAATGCCTGAACCCGGTATAAACCATCGCGATGCCGTGCTCATCCGCTGCGGCGATGACTTCTGCGTCGCGCATTGAACCGCCCGGCTGAATCACGGCTTTCGCACCGGCGGCGGCCAGCACATCCAAGCCGTCGCGGAACGGGAAGAAGGCATCGGAGGCAACCACCGAACCCACCAGACTCAAACCTGCGTTTTGTGCCTTGATGGCGGCGATTTTGGTGCTGTCCACGCGGCTCATCTGGCCTGCGCCTACGCCCAAAGTCTGGCCGCCTTTGCAAAATACGATGGCGTTGGATTTGACGTATTTCGCGACGCGCCACGCGAACAACATGTCCTGCAACTGCGCAGGGGTCGGTTGCGTTTGGGTAACCACCTTGAGCTGCGATTCCTGCACATTCAGGATATCCGGGGTTTGTACCAGCAGCCCGCCGCCGACCCGTTTGAAGTCGTATTGGTTGTGCGCATCGGACAGCGGCACGACCAGTACGCGCACGTTCTGTTTAGCGGCGGTGACTGCCAGTGCGGCTTCGGTGGCGCTCGGTGCGATGATCAGTTCGACGAACTGGTTGGCGGTGATTTGCGTTGCGGTCTCGGCATCCAGCTCGCGGTTGAAGGCGATGATGCCGCCGAACGCGGAAGTGGTGTCGGTCGCATAGGCCAGTTTGTAGGCATTCAGCGGGGTATCGGCAATCGCCACGCCGCACGGGTTGGCGTGCTTGACGATCACGCAGGCGCACTGGTCGAAGGTCTTGACCAGTTCCCAGGTTGCATCGGCATCGCCGACGTTGTTGTAGGAAAGTTCCTTGCCTTGCACCTGAGTGTAATTGGCGATGCTGCCCGCCAGCGGAGTCAGGTCACGGTAGAACGCGGCTTTCTGGTGCGGGTTCTCGCCGTAGCGCATTTCCTGAACCTTGGCGAAGTTGAAGTTGATCTGCGCCGGGAATTCGCTGCGAGTGCCGTCGCTGTTCACTGTAGTCAGATAGTTGCTGATCGCGGAATCGTAGGCCGCCGTATGGGAAAACGCCTTCTTCGCCAGATCGAAACGAGTCGCGTCGGAAACGCTGCCAGCGTTGGTCTGCATCTCGGCCAGCACATCGGCATAATCAATCGGGTCAGTGACGATGGCGACGTGACCGTGGTTCTTGGCCGCTGCGCGCACCATGGTCGGGCCGCCGATGTCGATATTTTCGATGGCGTCTTCCAGCGAACAATTGGGCTTGGCGATGGTTGCGGCAAACGGATACAAATTCACCACCACCAGATCAATGGTCGGAATGCCGTGTTGCGCCAGGGTGGCGACGTGCTCGGGCAGGTCGCGGCGCGCCAGTATGCCGGCGTGGACCTTGGGTTGCAGCGTCTTGACGCGGCCGTCGAGCATCTCCGGGAAGCCGGTGTAATCCGCCACTTCGGTGACCGGAATGCCGTTGTCGGCGAACAGTTTGGCCGTGCCGCCAGTGGAGAGAATTTTTACGCCGAGGTCATTCAGCCCCCTTGCGAATTCGAGTACGCCGGATTTATCCGAAACGCTGATGAGTGCCTGTTTGATCGTTGCCATGATGCTTCCCGTTTAATAATAAATTTGATGGTAGAGACACGGCGCGCCGTGCCCCTACTCGATGTCGTACTGCGCCATTTTCTTGCGCAGGGTGTTGCGGTTGATGCCCAGCATGGCGGCGGCGCGCGACTGGTTGCCGCCCACTTGTTCCAGCACTCGCTCGATCAGCGGCTTTTCGACACAGTTCATCACCATGTCGTACAGGCCGGAACAAGGGTCCTCACCGTCAAGATCGCTGAAATATTCGCTGAGCGCAAGACGCACGTAGCGGGCCATCTCGTTTTCGTTTATCGCGCAATCGCTCATGAACATCTCCGTAAATCCATTTTGCGGGCGCAGCGCGGTGTTGCGCGGCACTCGCTCTCTCGTCTATCCAACTGATATGCCTCAGTCGCTGCGTTCCGTGCGCCTTGCGCTGCATCCCGCAATTCTGGATTTCCCCAAGATGTTCTCATGCCGCCAACCCCTCAAGCCCCGAGTCATCAAAATAGCGCAGCTGCAATCCGCGCTGCGCCTGTTCTGCAAAAAATTCATCCACCGCCGCGTGTTGCGCCTCGGGGCTTTCCAGTTGATTCATCCGGTGACGAAAGTGCGCCGAACCCACCAGCCCTTTCGTGTACCACGAGATATGTTTCCGCGCGATGCGCAAGCCGGTATATTCACCATAAAAATCATATAATTCAACAACATGTGCCAAAAGTACACGATGTATTTCGGCAACTTCAGGCGAAGGCAGATGCTCGCCTGTCTGCAAGAAATGCTCGATTTCGCGGAACAGCCAGGGACGCCCCTGAGCCGCGCGTCCTATCATTACCGCATCCGCGCCGGAATACTGCAACACATAACGCGCTTTTTCCGGCGTAGTGATGTCGCCGTTGGCGATAATGGGAATATTCACGCTGTCCTTCACCGCCGCGATGGTGTCGTACTCGGCGTCCCCCGTGTAGGCGCAGGCGCGGGTGCGACCATGAATCGCCAGCGCCTGAATACCTGATGCCTCGGCGATCTGCGCGATGCGCACCGCGTTGCGATTGTGCTTGTCCCAGCCTGTGCGGATCTTCAACGTGACAGGCGCATTCACCGCGCCAACCACGGCCTCAAGCAGTTTTGCGACCAGCGGTTCATTTTGCAGCAAAGCTGAACCCGCCATCACATTGCAGATTTTCTTCGCCGGGCAGCCCATGTTGATGTCTATGATTTGCGCACCGTTGTCCACATTGTATTTGGCCGCTTCAGCCAGCATCTTCGGGTCGGCGCCGACAATCTGCACCGAGATCGGATCGACCTCGCCTTCATGATTGGCGCGGCGTTTGGTCTTTTCCGAACCATACAGCAACGAATTGGAAGCCACCATTTCACTCACTGCCATGCCCGCCCCCATGCGTTTGCACAACATGCGGAAAGGCCGGTCGGTTACCCCGGCCATGGGGGCGACGATGAGATTATTTTTCAGCTGGTAAGGACCGATGCGCATTTTGACTTTCCAAGAAGGTTGCGGATTATAAAGCATGCGGACAGGCATGGAAAATATCGCTATGATTCGCCCCATGAAAACCTCGATAAAATACGATGTCGTGATTATTGGCGGGGGGCTGGTAGGCGCCAGTCTGGCCGCCGCATTAAAGGACAGCGGGCTGTCGCTGGCGCTGGTGGAAGCAGGTTCCCCGCCTGAACTCGGCGATCCGACCTTAGCCAACAACTGGGATAGTCGCATTTACGCATTCAGCCCGGGCAGCCGGACTTTTCTCGAACAATCAGGTGCATGGGCTCTGCTGGATAAAAGCCGCATCGCCCCGGTCGAGGAGATGCGCGTATTCGGCGATACCGGCTCAAAACTGGAGTTTTCCGCCTATCAGATGGGTGTGCCTGAACTGGCCTGCATACTGGAAAACCGTCACTTGCAACATGCGCTGTGGCAGGTGCTGCAAGAACAGGACAATTTGACGTTACTCAATCCGGCACGCTGCACCACGCTCTCGTTTGGTGAAGAATCCGCCGAACTCACGCTGGAAGACGGCCGCACCCTGAGCGCAAAACTCATCGTCGGAGCCGACGGGCGCAACTCCTGGGTACGCAATCAGGCGGGCATCAGTGCCGCACCGGTGGACTATCAGCACCACGGCGTGGTCGCCAACTTCACCTGTGAACTACCGCATCGCGGCATCGCCCACCAATGGTTTCGTCCGGACGGCATACTCGCCTTGTTGCCGCTGCCGGGAAACCGGCTTTCCATGGTCTGGTCGGTTACACCCGACAGATCTGCCATATTGACGGCGCTCACTAATGAAGAACTCTGCGATCAGGTCGCCGCCGCCTCGCATCACACCCTGGGTCATTTGAACGTCATCACGCCCGCCGCCGCATTTCCCTTGCGCCTGCTGACATTGCCGCACATCAGCGCGAATCGCGTGGCGTTGATCGGCGACGCCGCCCATAACATGCACCCGCTGGCCGGACAAGGCGTCAATACCGGCTTTCGCGATGCGCGACAACTGGCCGAATTACTGCTGGGCAGAGGCGGCTGCGCAGACTGCGGCGATGCGCAACTGCTGCGCCGCTACGACCGCAAGCGCCGCGAAGACATCCACAGCATGCAGGCCACCACCTACGGCCTGAAAAATCTGTTTTGCAATGATGACCCCGTTTTACGCACCCTGCGCAATCTGGGCCTGGATGCGACCAATCACCTCGTTCCGCTGAAAAAACTGCTGATGCAGCACGCGCTCAACTAATCACACGAATACTATGAAAAAACTAATTGCACTGCTGCTCCTCACCTGCTGCTCCGCCGCTTATGCCGGAGAGTCGGAAATACGAAAATCCCTGCAAAGCAAGTTTCCCAACATCGGCGCGCTGGAACATGTCGTCAAAACACCTTATTCAGGGCTTTATGAAGTCGTGGTTGGCGAACAATTGCTGTACACCGACGAACTCGGGCTCTACCTGTTCGATGGCAATATCATCGAAGTCAAGAGCCGCGCCGACCTGACCGAACAACGCCACCAACAGTTATTTGCGATCGAATTCGACAAGTTGCCGCTGGAATTCGCCATTAAAAAGGTGAAGGGCAACGGCCAGCGCAAAATGGCCTATTTCACCGACCCCAATTGCGGCTATTGCAAGAAGCTGGAAAAAGAACTCGCCAAGATTAACAATGTCACGCTGTACATGTTCATGTACCCGATTTTCCAGGGCTCGGATGAAATCGTGCGCAATGTGCTCTGTGCGAAAAACCCGGTCAAGGCATGGGACGAGCTGATGCTCAAAGGGGTCAAACCAGCCGGCGCTTCCTGCAAGACGCCCACCGACAAAGTCGTGGCGGCCGGCAAAAAGCTACGGGTAAACGGTACTCCCAACCTGATTTTTTCCGATGGCACACAAGTCCCCGGCTATTTGCCCGCAGAAGAACTGGAAAAGCGTCTGAATGGATCAGCCAAGTAACAATCTCTGAATATGAAAGCCACAGCGCCCATTCCCCCGTCTCAATCCTCTGGTGAAACAACTAGCCATTCGACTAAGCTATCAAAAAACGATAGCCAAGTCGCTGGTTATCCCGCCTGCGGGGAGAGCGCAGCGAGGGGGCTAAGCGAACGAATCGCTGACGCGATATTTTCGTTTTTTGAAGCCGCTAAAAAACAAGGGGCGACATGACTACCCCGCTCAAAATCACACGCGACTTGCTCGCTCAGGCGGTCGATCAGTCGCACGACGGCATCACGATTGCCGACGCGCGCAAAAAAGAGTTTCCCCTGATTTACGTGAATGCGGGGTTTGAACGGCTAACCGGCTACACAGCTTGCGAATTGCTCGGCAAGAGCTGCCGCTTTCTCCAGGGCACGGACACCGGGCAGCACGACATCGGGTTGCTCCGCGAGGCGCTGCATCAGGGCAATAATTGCATCGTCACGCTACGCAATTACCGCAAGGACGGCTCGATGTTCTGGAATGAACTGAGCGTTTCTGCGATAAGCAACGACCAGGGCACGCTCACCCACTTCATCGGTATCCAGAAAGACGTCACCGAGCGTATCTTGCGGGATCAACACCTGCATCAGTCCAACCTGGATTTGCACACGCTGAATCAACAGCTCTACACCCTGTCCCATATCGACCCGCTGGTCGGCATCAGCAACCGCCGCCACTTCGACGAACAGCTCGCCAACATGCTGCAAACCGCACAGCGCACACACAGTCTGCTATCGGTGCTGATCGTTAATCTGGATCAATTCAGACTGTTCAATGAGCGATACGGCCGACCGGCGGGAGATACCTGTTTGCGCATGGTCGGCGAGCGCATCGCCAAGTCGTTCGCGCGCGCCTCGGACTGCGTCGCGCGCTATGAGAATGACGAATTTGCCGTGGTTTCCATGGGAGACAGCGTCGAAGGCCTGCAACAACATTTAAGCAAACTCCGCGATCAGATTCGCGCGCTCAACATCCCGCATCACGACTCGCCCGATGGTGTGGTAACCATTTGTGCGGGCTGCATCAGTCTGATACCGCAACGCAACACGAGCGTGCAAAGTCTGCTGGAACAGGCCAAAGCCGCACTTCATGAAGCCAAACGGCGCGGCCACGACCGCGAGCAAATCGTTTAGCAGGCTGCTGAAAAACGTTATGAGCGAAGCAGAGACAAGGAAAAAAGGGGCGAAAAAGCGGAGTTTACATACAGTAAATGAGCATTTTGAGCCACTTTTTGACGCCGTATCGGCAAGCGCAATAGTTTTGCAGCAGCCTGCTAGTTGAGCGCGGGTTCCGCCCCCTTGGGAAACAGCACCCACATCTGGCCGCTTTGTTTCATCCGGCCCGCCTGACTGCCTGCCTGATCGCCGAAACCCCAGAAGAAATCCGCGCGCACCGCACCCCGGATCGCCCCGCCGGTATCCTGCGCCAGCATCAGACGATTCAGCGGCTCTGCCGTGTTCGGATAGGTAGTGGACAAAAACACCGGCGCACCCAGCGGTATGGTGCGCGGATCTATCGCAATGCTGTACTGATCGGTCAGCGGCACGCCAAGCGCACCTAGCGGGGCGGACAACGCTTCGGGCAATTCACGGAAAAACACATAGCTTGGATTGTGCTCAAGCAACGCAGCCAGTTTGGCGGGATTTTGCTCCGCCCAATGCTTGATACCCTGCATTGAGGCTTGCTCGACTTTGAGTTCGCCCATTTCGATCAGTTTTTTGCCGATGGAGACATAGGGGTGGCCGTTCTGATCGGCATAACCGACTTTGACCAGACGTCCATCCGCCAGCTCGATGCGCCCGGAGCCCTGAATTTGCAGAAAGAAAAGCTCGACCGCGTTTTCCACCCAGAACAATTCACGCCCGCGCAGCGCGCCTTTGCCCCCGTCAATTTCGCCACGGCTGAAATAGGGCAGGATGCGCCTACCTTCCAGCCGTCCGCGCAAACGCATATCTTTCAGTTGCGGATAAACCTCGCTCAAATCAATCGTCAGCAGGTCATCGGGGGCGGCATACAGCGGATATTTGAAACGCGCCGTCTCGACGCGGCTGCCAGACAGACGTGGCTCGTAGTAACCGGTAACCAGCCCCTGCGAAGAACCGTCGGGATTGAACACCTGATAAGGAGTGAACGCATCCTCAAAAAACAGCCGCAACGCCTCATTGTCCGGTTGCCCCAGCTCATCGGCGCGCGCGCAAACCGCCTGCCAGTCCGGCTTATTCTTCAAGGCGCGGCAACTTTGCAGGAAAGCTTTCCAACTCGGCTGCAAATCCACCTTCTGCCAGTCCGGCAATATCTCCCACTTGCTGACCGCAAACGGCGCGGCAAGTGTCGCGACCGGAGGAAGGACAACGGGCGGCACGACGCATACCGGTGGCGCGGGACAGACCAGCGGAGCAGGTGGAGTAGCGCAGGCAGCGAGAAAGAGCAGCGGCAGCAGCGCCGCTTTCATCCGCATTGCCGGGGAAAACTTAATGCAAAACACGCGGCACACTCAAAACAAATTCGGGCACTTCGACATCGAAATCCGAACCGTCCACTGCATGCATCTGATAACTGCCGCGCATCGTGCCAACCTGCGTGGCCAGCACCGTACCGCTGGTATATTCAAAACTCTGATTGGGCTGCAACAACGGTTGCTCGCCCACCACGCCCTGTCCGCGCACTTCCTGTACATGGTTATACGCATCGGTGATAACCCAGTGGCGACTGATGAGTTGAGCGGCGACCGTGCCGAGATTGGTAATGCTGATGGCATAGGAGAATACAAAACGATTCGCAGCCTCGTCGGACTGATCGGCCAGATATTTCACCTGTGTTTGTATGATGAAGCCGTGTTGTTCATTTTTTTCCATGCGCAGCATTTGAACCGATTTTGCGCGGCGGAGCAAGGGATAAAGCGTGCTTTTATGCTAATCTCCACCGCTGAAAAGCCCACGAACATGAACGGTTAAAAATGAACGGTTATCTGAAACGCATCCTCAACGCCCGCGTCTATGACGTGGCAATTGAAACCCCGCTGGAAGTTGCACCGAATTTATCGGCGCGCACCGGCAATACCATCCTGCTCAAACGCGAGGATATGCAGCCGGTATTTTCCTTCAAGCTACGCGGCGCATACAACAAGATGGCGCAGCTCACGCCTGAGCAGTTGAAACGCGGCGTAATCGCCGCCTCGGCGGGCAATCACGCGCAGGGCGTGGCGCTATCTGCGCAAAAACTCGGCTGCAAAGCGGTCATCGTCATGCCCACCACCACGCCGCAAATCAAGATTCAGGCCGTCTCCAACCGGGGAGCGAAAGTGGTGCTGTTCGGCGATTCGTATTCCGATGCCTACGCACATGCGCTGGAACTGGAAAAACAGAACGGCATGACCTTCGTTCATCCCTACGACGACCCGGATGTGATCGCCGGGCAAGGCACGATAGGCATGGAAATTTTGCGTCAGCACACCCAACCCATCCATGCCATCTTCTGCGCCATCGGCGGCGGCGGACTGGTTTCCGGCGTGGCCGCTTACGTCAAAGCCTTGCGGCCCGACATCAAAATAATCGGCGTGCAGCCGGTGGATTCGGATGCCATGTATCGCTCCATCAAGGCCAAAAAGCGCGTCATTCTCGACCATGTCGGACTGTTCGCCGACGGCGTGGCGGTCAAACAGGTCGGCGTGGAAACCTTGCGCCTGTGCCGCAAACTGGTGGACGAAATCATTCTGGTGGACACCGACGCGACCTGCGCCGCACTCAAGGACGTGTTTGAAGACACCCGCTCCATTTTAGAACCTGCCGGTGCGCTGGCGATTGCCGGCGCCAAGCTGTACGCGGAACGCGAGCAACTCAAGGACGAGACGCTGGTCGCCATCGCCTGCGGCGCAAACATGAATTTCGACCGGCTGCGCTTCGTCGCGGAGCGCGCCGAAATCGGTGAAAAGCGCGAATCCATCCTGGCGGTGACCATCCCCGAGACGCCCGGCAGCTTCCGCAAATTCTGCTCATTGCTGGGCAAACGCAACATCACCGAATTCAACTACCGCTTTGCCGACCCGAAAGCCGCGCAAGTGTTTGTCGGCATCCAGGTGCGCGGCCAAGCTGAAACCGCCGATCTGGTGGAAAAACTGCAAAGCCACCACCTGCCCACACTGGACTTGAGCGACAACGAAATGGCCAAGCTGCACCTGCGCCATCTGGTCGGCGGCCACGCACCGGAAGTCAGCGACGAAATCCTGTTCCGCTTCGAATTCCCCGACCGCCCTGGCGCGCTGATGCAATTCCTCAACAAGATGAACCACAACTGGAACATCAGCCTGTTCCATTACCGCAACCACGGCGCGGACTACGGGCGCGTGCTGGTCGGCATGCAAGTGCCGGACCACGACAAACAAGCCTTCACCGAGTTTCTCGACACGCTGGGCTATCACTATTGCGACGAAAGCGACAACCCGGCGTACCGCTTGTTTCTTGGCTAGCACACCCCGCACGCACAACGATGAATCTCGCCTCCGAAAAACAGCAGATCAGAAAAAACATCCTCTGCGCGCGCGAGCAGTTGACGCCCGCGATGCGTGCCGTGCATGACGCGGCGATCACCGGGCGCTTGTTGCAATTGCCGGCGTACCGGCAGGCTTCAACTGTGCTGGGTTATATGAACTTCGGCAGCGAGTATGCCAGCGAGCTGTGGGTGACACAGGTGCTTGCGAACGGAAAGCAACTGGTTTTGCCCAAGGTCAATCGCCACACCAATACGCTGGACCTGTACCGGGTAGATGACCTTGAAACCCAGTTGGCGGCAGGCTTATGGGGGATACGCGAACCGGCGGTTGAACGCTGCAAACGGCTGGATGACATAAATGAGGTAGAATTCGCCCTGTTGCCCGGAATCGCATTTAGCCGGAATGGCGCGCGACTGGGTTATGGAGGCGGTTTTTACGACAAATTGCTGATGCATTTGCAGACACCGCATCGCACCGCGCTGGTTACCGCCGCTTACGCTTTGCAACTGGCGGAACGGATCCCGCAGGAGGCGACGGACATCAAAGTCGCATGGATTGTGACCGAGGCGGAAACAATAAACTGTATGGCAACAGGGAACTTATAGGAACATCGTTTTATGGCGAGTGTGGCTGGTACAGCGCGACGATTTTTGTAAGTATCTGATAAGAATAACTTTAGCGAGAGAGTGGAAGATGGCGAACTTACCTGATTACGACCCGCAAGAAACCCAGGAATGGATTGATGCCCTTGAGTCGGTACTGAAAAACGAAGGCGCGGAACGCGCCCATTTTCTGTTGGGACAATTGATAGACAAGGCGCGCAGCTCCGGTGCGGGCGTGCCGTTCAGCGCGACGACGCCGTATTGCAACAGCATTGCTCTGGGCGACGAGGAGCGTTCGACCGGCGACCGCGAAATGGAACACCGCATTCGCGCACTGATGCGCTGGAATGCGATGGCGCTGGTGCTGAATGCCAATCGCGACTCGTCCGAACTGGGCGGCCACATCGCCAGCTTCGCGTCTGCCGCAACGCTGTATGACGTGGCGTTCAACCATTTCTTCCACGGCAAGACCGACACGCACGGTGGCGATCTGGTGTATTTCCAGGGCCATTCTTCCCCCGGCGTTTACGCCCGCGCCTACCTTGAAGGCCGGATCAGCGAAGAACAGATGTACAAGTTCCGCCAGGAAGCGGCCGGGGACGGTTTGTCCTCTTATCCTCACCCCTGGCTGATGCCGGACTTTTGGCAATTCCCCACCGTATCAATGGGGCTGGGTCCGCTAATGGCGATTTATCAGGCGCGTTTCATGCGCTACCTGCAACATCGCGGCCTGGTACAAACCGACGGTCGCAAGGTATGGGCTTATCTGGGCGACGGCGAGACGGACGAACCGGAATCCCTGGGCGCCATTTCCATGGCCGGGCGCGAGAAGCTCGACAATTTAATCTTTGTGGTGAACTGCAATTTGCAACGCCTGGATGGCCCGGTACGCGGCAACGGCAAGATTATCCAGGAACTGGAAGGCGTGTTCCGTGGCGCCGGATGGAACGTCATCAAGGTCGTTTGGGGCGGCAAGTGGGATCGTCTATTCGCCAAGGACAAGAACGGCCTGCTGCAAAAACGCATGCAGGAAGTGGTAGACGGCGAATACCAGACCTACAAATCCAAAGATGGCGCCTATGTGCGCGAACACTTCTTCGGCAAATATCCTGAGTTGCTGGAAATGGTGTCCGACATGTCGGACGACGAAATATGGCGTCTGAATCGCGGCGGTCATGACCCGCACAAGGTATATGCGGCTTACGCGGCAGCGACCAGGCACACCGGTCAGCCCACGGTCATTCTGGCGAAAACCGTCAAGGGTTACGGCATGGGCGAAGCGGGCGAAGCACAGAACATCACCCATCAGCAAAAGAAGATGGCCGGACAAGTACTGCTCAAATTCCGCGACCGTTTCAACATTCCGTTGAACGACGCCGAAGTGACCAGCCTGAATTTCTATCGTCCGCCGGAAGACAGCCTGGAGATGAAATACCTTCAGGCGCGCACCGCGCAGATGGGTTCGGTGCCTGCACGCACACCGGCCACTGAGCCGCTGCAAATCCCTGCACTGAGCGCATTCGATACGCTGCTGAAAAGCACCGAAGGCCGCGAAATCTCGACCACCATGGCGTTCGTGCGGATACTGGGCATTCTGGTCAAGGACAAAAATATCGGTCGTCAGGTGGTGCCGATTGTGCCGGATGAATCGCGCACCTTCGGTATGGAAGGCATGTTCCGTCAACTGGGCATTTTCTCGCAGGTGGGGCAGTTGTACACCCCGCAGGATGCCGATCAGCTGATGTTCTACAAGGAAGACAAGACCGGACAAATTTTGCAGGAAGGTATCAACGAGGCAGGCGCGATGTCTTCATGGATCGCGGCCTCCACGGCGTATGCCAACCACGGCAAAGCCATGCTGCCGTTCTACATTTACTACTCGATGTTCGGCTTCCAGCGTATCGGCGATCTGGCCTGGGCGGCGGGCGACATGCGCGCGCGCGGTTTCATGGTGGGCGGCACGGCGGGCCGCACCACGCTGAACGGAGAAGGACTGCAACATCAGGATGGTCACAGCCACCTGATGTCGGCGATGATCCCCAATTGCATATCCTACGATCCGACTTTCGCTTACGAACTGGCGGTCATTATTCATGACGGCATGCGCCGCATGTATATCGAACAGGAAGATGTGTTCTATTACCTTACCGTGATGAACGAGAATTACGCGCATCCGGCCATGCCGGAAGGCGCAGAAGCCAACATTCTCAAGGGCATGTACCTGTTTAGTGAAGGGACGAGGGAGAAGGGAGAAGGGGAGAAACCGTGCGTTCAATTGATGGGTAGCGGTACGATTTTGCGTGAAGTCATCGCAGCAGGTGAGTTGCTGGAAAGCGATTTCGGCGTCGCTGCGGATATCTGGAGCGTCACCAGCTTTACCGAATTGCGCCGTGACGGGGTTGATTGCGAGCGCTGGAACATGCTGCACCCCGAAGACCAGCCACGTTTCAGCCATGTTGAACAATGCATGGCCGACCGCGACGGCCCGGTGATTGCCGCAACGGATTACATGCGCTCGTTCGCCGACCAGATTCGCGGCTTCCTGCCCAAAAATTACAAGGTGTTGGGCACGGATGGCTTCGGTCGTTCGGATACACGCAAACACCTGCGCGAATTCTTTGAAGTGAATCGTCACTACATCGCCGTTGCCGCACTGAAGGCGCTGGCTGATGAAGGCACAATCAACGCATCCGAGGTCAGCCGGGCCATCACGCTGTACGGCATTGACCCGAACAAACCCAATCCTGTGACGGTTTAAGGAGAATCAAGTGGCGGAAATCAAACAAGTATTAGTTCCGGACATCGGCGACTACAAAGGTGTCAGCGTCATCGAAGTGATGGTCAAAGTTGGCGACACGATCAACGAGGAAGACACCCTGTTGACGCTGGAAACCGACAAGGCGGCGATGGACGTACCCTCGCCCTACTCCGGCGTAGTCAAGGAACTGCATGTTGAAATCGGCGACAAGGTATCCAGAGGCTCGCTGATTCTGATGCTGGAGTGCAGTGATGTTGCAACTCTGGTTGCCTCTGTTACCACACCCGTCGCTGCCGCACCGACTGCTGCAATCGCCCAGCCGGTGGCCGTTGCGTCGGCAATTCAATCGGTTTCATCCGGCGGGCAGGCGCATGCCAGCCCGGCGATACGCCGCTTTGCGCGCGAACTGGGTGTTGATATCGCCCAAGTCAAAGGCAGCGGCGAAAAAGGTCGCGTGACCCGCGACGACGTGCAACTGTACGTCAAGGCTGCGCTGGCGCAACCGCGCGGTGCGACCGGCGGCAACGGTCTTCAGGTGCTGGATATGCCGGTATTTGATTTCGCAAAATTTGGCGCAATTGAAACCCGTCCGCTATCGCGTATCCAGAAGATTTCCGGCGCCAATCTACATCGCAACTGGGTGACGATCCCGCATGTCACGCAATTCGACGAAGCCGACATTACCGACATGGAAGCCTTTCGCAAACAGTTGGGCACAGAATACGCCAAGCAGAACATCAAGATCACCCCGTTGGCCTTCATGCTCAAGGCAGTGGTCGCGGCCTTGCAGAAATTCCCGAAATTCAACGCGTCACTGGATGGCGAGAATCTGGTGCTCAAGCACTACTTCCACATCGGTGTGGCGGTGGATACGCCGGACGGCCTGATGGTTCCGGTGCTGCGCGATGTGGACAAGAAAGGCATCGTGCAACTGGCGACCGAACTGGCCGAAATCAGCGCCAAGGCACGTGAAAAGAAAATCACGGCAAATGATATGCAGGGCGGCTGCTTCACCATTTCCAGCCTCGGCGGCATCGGCGGCACGGCGTTTACGCCCATCATCAACGCGCCTGAAGTCGCCATTCTGGGCGTGTCACGCTCGGCCATGAAACCCGTATATCAGGATGGTGGTTTTGTGCCGCGCCTGATGCTGCCATTGTCGGTTTCCTACGATCATCGCGTGATCGACGGCGCGGCGGCGGCACGTTTTACGGCCTATCTGGCACAGGTATTGTCCGATATACGCAGGTTGGCCCTGTAACATTGAAACCGATCGGCATCCTCGGCGGCACCTTTGACCCGATTCATTACGGTCATTTGCGGCTTGCCGAGGAAATGCGCGAATTGGCCGGATTACAGCAAATCCGTTTCATACCGACCGGCAACCCGCCACATCGCGACACGCCGCAAGTATCAGCTTTGCATCGCAGCGCGATGGTACAACTGGCGATAGCCGATCACCCCGCCTTCATCATGGATGAGCGCGAGATCAGGCGTGCTGCCAAGTGCTTTACCGTGGACACCTTGCGCGAATTGCGCGCCGAACTGGGTGAGGCACAACCGCTGTGCCTGCTGATGGGCGGCGATGCTTTCCTGCAATTGCATACCTGGCATAAATGGGAAAAATTGCTGGATCTCGCGCACATCGTGGTGGGTTATCGTCCCGGTTTCACGCTGGAAAAACGTATCCACAGCGCGATGCCGGAATTACGCGAGCACTACCAGCAACGCTTGTGCAGCGTGGATTTTTTATCGCAACAAGCCGTCGGCGGTATTGCCGAACTGGCGATACCCAAGCTGGAAATCTCTGCCACGCTGATCCGCAGTCGTGTGGCAGAAAATCGCACCATCCGCTATCTGCTGCCCACGGCGGTAGCTAATTATATTTATCAACATCACTTATACGCCCCATGCTAACTACTGAAGAAAAAACCAAAGCCGTTGTCGCCGCCCTGGAAGACATCAAAGCCACCGACATCACCGTGATCGACACCAGCAAACTCAGTTCGCTGTTCGACCGCATGATTATCGCCTCCGCCAATTCCACCCGTCAGACCAAGGCGCTGGCTGACAACGTGGTCGTCAAGCTCAAAGAGCAGGGCGAAGAAGTGTTTGGCCGCGAAGGCGAAGAAAGCGGCGAGTGGATACTGGTCGATTTGGGCGAAGTGCTGGTACACATCATGCAGCCGGCCACCCGCAGCTATTACAATCTGGAAGAGTTGTGGAGCAAAGCTCAGGCAGCGCGCCCGAAACTCGCCAAATCTCCAGAGTAGAGGCACGGCGCGCCCTGCCCCTACAGGTTTCACGATGAAACTCATCATCGTATCTGTCGGACATAAAATGCCCGCATGGATCACGACGGGCTTTAACGAGTACACCAAACGCATGCCGCGCGAGGCCAGAATCGAACTGCTGGAAATCAGGCCGGAGCCGCGCACCACGGGTAAAAACACGCTGCAAATTATGGAAGCCGAAGCGCAGCGCATTCTGCATGCGCTGCCGCAAACCTGCCGCCGCATTGCGCTGGATGAACACGGCGCACAGCCGACCACCAAACAACTCGCCGCCCAAATGAAAGACTGGATGGGTGAGGGACGCGATGTGGCCTTGATCATCGGCGGCGCGGATGGCTTGCACGATTCCGTGAAACAATCTGCGCAGCAGTTGATGGCCTTATCCGCGTTCACCCTGCCGCACGCCTTCGTGCGCGTGTTGCTCGCGGAACAGTTGTATCGCGCTTACAGCCTGATGCACAATCACCCCTATCATCGAGAATAATGAATAACCGGGAAGGGAGAAGGGAACGCACCTTTGGTGCTCAAGAGAAACGGCTGGGGTTTACCCTTTCCTCTTCCCCCTTCTCTCTTACCCCTTTACCCTTCTTGTCAAAGGTTCAACAATGAGCATCATGCAGCCACGTATCTACCTCGCTTCGCAAAGCCCGCGCCGCCGCGAATTGCTCAAACAAATCGGCGTCCGCTTCGAGACCCTGCTGTTACGCGCCGACTCACAGCGTCGTGTTGATGTGGATGAAACACCGCACCCCGGCGAATCGCCGGTGGCTTATGTGCAGCGCATCTGCCGGGAAAAAGCGTGCGCTGGTTTTGCCGCCCTGCAATTTCGCAATCTGCCCCTGTTTCCGGTATTGGCCGCCGATACCACGGTCACACTGGACGAACAGATTTTCGGCAAACCGGAAAATGCAGAGCATGCCGCCGCAATGCTGCGCACGCTTTCTGGCCGTGAGCATCAGGTGCTAACCGCAGTCGCTATCGCCCTAGGTGAGCATATTGAAGTGCGGCTTTCCACCTCCACGGTACGCTTCACCCAGCTCGACGAAGAGCGTATCAGGCACTATCTGCAATCCGGTGAATATGCAGACAAGGCCGGCGGTTACGCCATTCAGGGCCATGCCGGAGCATTCATTGAACACCTCGTTGGCAGCTATTCCGGCGTAATGGGCTTGCCGTTATTTGAAACGGCCCAACTTCTGCAGCGTTTTAATTACACCACACCATGAGCGAAGAAATACTGATCAACGTCACCCCGCAGGAAATACGCGTCGCGGTGATGCAACTGGGCGTAGTTCAGGAGCTGCACATCGAACGCAGCAGCAATCGCGGTATTGCCGGCAATGTCTATCTCGGCAGAGTTAAACGCGTCTTGCCCGGCATGCAGTCCGCTTTTATCGACATCGGCCTGGAGCGCTCCGCGTTCCTGCATGTGGCCGATATTTGGGAAAACAGCAACAATGGCGATACCGCCAAACCGATCGAAAAAGTTTTGTTTGAAGGCCAATCCCTGCTGGTGCAAGTCATCAAGGAACCGATCGGCAGCAAAGGCGCACGGCTGACCACGCAACTCAGTTTCGCCGGGCGCTTGCTGGTGTTTTTGCCGCAGGAAACGCGCATCGGCGTATCGCAACGCATCGAAGGAACGGAGCAACGCGATGCGTTGCGCGCAAAACTGCAAGCCATTCTGCCCCCCGACCATCAGGGGGGTTATATCATCCGCACGGTGGCAGAAGCAAAAGACGATGCACACTTTGCCATCGACATCACCTACCTCGACAAACTCTGGGGCAATCTGCAAACCGCTGCGTTGACGGCCAGCGCACCACAAGTGCTGTATCAGGAACTGGATATCAGCTTGCGCGTACTGCGTGATTTTGTGAGCACGGACACCGTGCGAATTCTGGTTGATTCACGCAGCACCCGCAGCAAAATGCTGGAATTCGCCCAAAATTACAATGCCGAAGCGGCGGAGCTGCTCGAACATTACCCCGGTGTGCGCCCTCTTTTCGACATGTATAACATCGAGGAAGAAATTGAGCGCGCCTTATCCAAACGCGTAGATCTGAAGTCCGGCGGTTATCTGATCATCGACCAGACTGAAGCGCTGACTACAGTCGATGTCAACACCGGCGGATTTGTCGGGGTGCGCAATTTTGACGACACCATTTTCAAGACCAATCTGGAAGCTACGCAAGTCATTGCCCGGCAACTACGCTTGCGCAATCTGGGCGGCATCATCATCTGCGACTTTATCGACATGGACAACCTGCAACATCGCGATGCCGTATTGGATGAGTTCAAGAAGGCGCTGGCGCGCGACCATACCCGCATCAGCGTCAACAACTTTTCTTCATTGGGTCTGGTGGAAATGACACGCAAGCGCACCCGCGAAAGTCTGGCGCATGTGCTGTGCGAACCCTGCCCGACCTGTAAAGGGCGCGGCGAGGTGAAGACGGCACAGACCATGTGTTATGAAATTCTGCGCGAAATTGTCCGCGAGGCGCGTCAATTCGATGCGCGCGAATATCGCATCCTGGCCTCACAACAAGTCATCGACTTATTCCTGGAAGAGGAATCGCAAGCCCTGGCCGGGCTTTCTGACTTCATCGGCAAGCCGATCTCGATGCTGGTAGAAACTCAATACAATCAAGAACAATACGATGTCATCCTGATGTAGGTCTGGTGCGTTAAGTGACGCGGTCTGCTGGACTTTCGTCCGCGTTCCAGACGATGCATTAATAAATCCAAATATAATCAGGGAGAAAATATGTTCAAGAAGCACTTCGCAGCCTTATTGGTTGCCGCCACATTCGCTACCCCCCTCGCCGCTCACGCCAACGACCATGCCCATGGCGATGCCGCCACCGCGCAAGCCATCATCAAGGAAATCAAGGCCGACCAGTCTGCCTACGTATCCGCGCACGGCGGCGATTTCTTCAAAGAGCTGTCCAAGGGTCAACACCCTCGTGCGACAGTCGTGACCTGTTCCGATTCACGCGTTCAGACCAACATGCTGGACAGGACGCCTGAAGGCGACCTGTTCATGATCCGCAATATCGGCAACCAGCTGGCGACCGCCAAAGGCTCCGTGCAATACGGCGTGAACCATCTGGCATCGTCCTTGCTGATCTTCATCGGTCACTCAAAATGCGGTGCAATCGGCGCGGCCAGCGGCGATTATTCCACACTTGAGGAGCCTATCAAGAAAGAACTGGACACCATCAATATCGCCAAGGGCGGTGCAAATATCGACGGCGTAAAGACTAACGTCAACAATCAGGTTGCTGCTGCGCTCAAAGAATGGGCGGCACAAGTAAAAGAAGGTCATCTGGTCGTGGTTGGTGCGGTGTACGACTTTGCCGATGACATGAAGCAAGGTGCGGGTCAGCTGAACATCATCAATATCAACGGTGAAACAGATCCAGCCAAGATGGGCAAACTGCCTGCTCCTGCTGCACCTGCTGGTCACGAACACGCACATCACTAACCTTCTGTTTTTAAAATAAAAAAGCCGACGCAAGTCGGCTTTTTTATTTTATGTGTGACAACAAAGTTTCCGGCCCTGCCCGGCTACCGCTAACCGCCACCACCTTACGGCGTGATTGTCCGCCCTGTTTAAGCTCAACCTGACGCACGGTAACATCAAATAATTCCGCGATAAATTTCAGCAATGCTTCGTTGGCACGGCCTTCGACAGGCGGCGCGGCCAGGCGTATTTTGAGCGTATCACCGTGCAGTCCGATAATTTCACTACGTTTGGCACCCGGCTGCACATGCAAGGTCAGCATGATGACTTCACCGTTGCGACGAAACCACTCCGCCATCAGAACAACCTGGCCGCCATATGCTCCAGCATACCGACCGGCACAATCAAAATAAGCTGGCAAATGACAAACAGCAGCAAGGGAGATAAATCCACGCTACCCAGCATCGGCACGATGCGGCGCAGTGGCCTCATGAATCTTCCGCTGGCGGCCTCCAGCACCGGAGCAACGGAGGAGTGCGGATTAACCCATGACAGGATGGCTTGGGCAAACACGGCCCCCATCAGCAAATACAGGCTGATCTTGAGCAGCTTGACTGCCGCCAACATCAGCAAACCCGCCAACGGGAAAATATCACCGGGATAGCCTTCTATCCACATCACGCCAGTCAGGTAAAGCGTTTCCACCAGCAAGGCGAGCAGCAGCGTCGCGCTATCGAATCCCCATGCGGATGGAACGAAACGACGCGCGCGCAACACGATGAAATCGGTGAATACCATGACGAATTCGCCGATGGGATTGCGCAACGGCACTCGCAACCATTGCAAATGAAAACGCAACAACAATATCGCCGCAAAGGATTGCAACACCACATCCAGCAAGAAAAGAAACGCTTCGTTCAACATTATGCCTGCCCCAATTCATCGCCCATTTCACGGGAACGCGCGGCGGCAGCCAGTGCCGCCTGCACTACATGTGCGGAGACCTGATTGTCGGCCATGCTCAATAAGGCGCGTTCGGTCGTACCGTTTCTGGAAGTAACGCGAGCGCGCAACACGCTGACATCCTCGGTACTGGCTGCCGCCAATCGACTGCCGCCGAGAAAGGTAGATACACTCAGGCGGCGCGCCTCTTCTGCGTTAAAACCCAACTTTATTGCCGCCTGCTGCAAGGCTTCAATCAGATAAAACACATACGCCGGGCCGCTGCCGGA
The DNA here is from genome assembly GCA_964385275.1 of uncultured Gallionella sp. GTDB lineage: Bacteria > Pseudomonadota > Gammaproteobacteria > Burkholderiales > Gallionellaceae > Gallionella. Next base: position 50,587 of record CAYLOK010000004.1, read on the forward strand.
AATCGCCGTCACGGCATCCAGCATCGCTTCATCCTGCAACCATAGCGTCTCGCCCACTGCGGCCAATATACTTTGCGCCTGTTCACGCAGGGCTTCGTCCACGGCGGGCAAGGCATACAAACCGGTCATGCCGCATTGTATCAATGCAGGGGTGTTGGGCATCGCGCGCACCACCGACTGACTGCCGACCCAGCGCGCCAAATCAACTGCACGGATACCGGCGGCGATGGAAATCAGCAGTTGCCCGGAAAGCAGTGGGGCTGACTGTTGCGCCACTACCCTTAACTGCTGCGGCTTAACCGCAAATACGATGACCTGGCTGCCCGCTACGCCCTCTGCGAGACTTTCCACCGCTCGCACCGAAAAATCGCTCCGCAGGCGTGCGCGATTTTCTGCATTGATTTCCACCACGCTGATTTGCTGCGCGCTAAATCCCTGCCCCAGCAAACCGCCGATCAGGGCCGTCGCCATGTTACCGCCGCCGATAAAACAAATATTCATAACATGCCCTTTAAATTCAAAAAACTGTCCACAAAAAGCACGAAAATAAATCCAACGCATCCCTGACAGTATTGATTGTCTCTCATTCAGATCGCGCCATACCTTCTGCAAACTCCGATCCACCCGCAATAAAAGCGATAGCCAAAATCTCACCGCTCCAGCCTTACGCCTGTTTTTTCGTGTCTTTCGTGGACAAATGGTTGTTTTGATAAACCCGGTTGCCGAAAATGGCGGAGCCTACACGCACGATGGTTGCTCCTTCGGCGATGGCTGCGGCAAAATCATGCGACATGCCCATAGACAAGGTATCCAGCTGCAATCCCCGGTTGTTCAATTGATCGTATAGCTCGCGCAATTGTGCAAACCCGGCACGCTGCTCGACAACCACATCACTCGGCGCAGGAACCGCCATCAATCCGCGCAAGTTCAGATTGGGCAGCATGGCAATCGCCTGTGCCAAGCCGCACGCCTCGTCGGGCGACACACCGCTTTTGCTGGCTTCATTGCTGACATTGACCTGCAAACACAGTTGCAGCGGCGGCATATGCCGTGGCCGTTGTGCAGACAGCCGCTCGGCGATCTTCAGCCTGTCCACGCTATGCACCCAGGCAAAGTGCTCCGCAATAGCCCGCGTCTTATTGCTTTGCAACGGCCCGATAAAATGCCACTCAACCGGCAAATCATGCAACTCGGCGATTTTTCCCAGCGCTTCTTGCACGTAACTCTCGGCGAAACGGACCTGACCGGCCTGATAAGCCTCGCGCAGCGCCATCGCGGGGAAAGTTTTGCTGACCGCCAACAGGCTGATGTCATCCGCCGTTCGACCTGCCAAAACAGCCGCTGCCCGCATTGCAGCGCGCACTGCTTGCAAGTTGGAAGCTATTGTTGTCATAATCCCCCACCCGCTTTTCTTTCACCATTCCTAACCGTGCGGCCGACAGCCCCCACACCAAACCGGGAACATTATAATGGATATCACCGAACTGCTTGCCTTCGGCGTCAAGAACAAAGCTTCCGACTTGCATCTATCCTCCGGCCTGCCGCCGATGATACGTGTGCATGGCGACATGCGCCGCATCAATTTGCCCCCGATGGAACACAAAGAAGTCCACGCGATGATCTATGACATCATGAACGACGGGCAACGCAAGTTCTACGAAGAAAACAAGGAAGTGGATTTTTCCTTCGAAATCCCTAATCTGGCGCGCTTCCGCGTGAATGCGTTTATTCAGCAACGCGGCGCGGCGGCGGTGATGCGCACCATCCCGTCCAAAGTATTCAGCCTCGAAGATCTGAAAGCGCCAAAAATATTTACCGACATCGCCAGCTTTCCCCGTGGGCTGGTGTTGGTGACCGGCCCTACCGGCTCCGGAAAATCCACCACACTGGCAGCGATGGTCAATTACATCAACGAGAAGGAACTGGGCCATATTCTGACCGTAGAAGACCCGATCGAATTTGTGCATGAGTCGAAGAAGTGTCTGATCAACCAGCGCGAAGTAGGCCGCGATACCCTGTCGTTCAACAACGCCCTGCGTTCCGCCTTGCGCGAAGACCCGGACGTAATCCTGGTCGGTGAAATGCGCGACCTGGAAACCATACGCCTGGCGATGACAGCAGCGGAAACCGGCCATCTGGTGTTCGGTACGCTGCACACCAGCTCGGCGGCCAAGACTATAGATCGTATCATCGACGTGTTCCCCGCCGACGAAAAGGAAATGGTGCGCGCCATGTTGTCCGAATCGCTGCGTGCGGTTATTTCACAAGCGCTGCTCAAAACCAAGGATGGGACAGGCCGTGTGGCCGCGCATGAAATCATGATGTGTACCCCGGCCATTCGCAACCTGATCCGTGAGGCCAAAGTGCCGCAAATGTATTCCGCCATTCAGACCGGGCAAAACGTGGGCATGCAGACCCTCGATCAATGCCTGACCAATCTGGTTAAAAGCAACATCATTGCCGCATCGGAAGCGCGCAGCAAGGCGATGAACAAGGATATGTTTCCGGGATAATCAGCTCGTAGCTTGTAGTTTGCGGCCCAACTGCGGGCTGCCAGCTGACACTTAATTTGGAGTATTTAGCATGGAAAGAGATCAGGCCACCGAACTGGTGCATAACTTATTGCGCGGCGTTATCACCAAAAAGGCATCCGACTTGTTTATCACCGCAGGCTTTCCGCCCGCCTTCAAGGTGGACGGCAAGATGACCCCGGTTTCCACTCACCCGCTCACTCACCAGCACACCCGTGAACTGGCGCGCAGCATCATGAATGACCGTCAAACCGCCGAGTTTGAAGCGACGCATGAATGCAATTTTGCCATCAGCCCGCACGGCATCGGGAGATTTCGCGTCAACGTGTTCATGCAGCAGCAGAACGTCGGCATGGTCATGCGCACCATCACCACCAAAATTCCCGACCTTGATGCCATGGGCATGCCTCCCATTCTCAAGGAGATCGTGATGACCAAGCGCGGCCTGGTGATTCTGGTCGGCGCAACCGGCGCCGGCAAATCCACCACGCTGGCGGCAATGCTCGGGCATCGCAACCAGAACAGCTACGGCCATATCATCACTATCGAAGACCCGGTGGAATATGTGCATGAGCACGGTCACTGCATCGTGACACATCGCGAAGTCGGTGTGGATACCGAATCATGGGAGGCCGCGCTGAAGAACACCCTGCGCCAGGCGCCAGATGTCATCCTGATCGGTGAAATCCGTGACCGCGAAACCATGGAATATGCCGTTGCCTTCGCCGAAACAGGCCATTTGTGTTTGGCCACGCTACATGCCAACAGCGCCAATCAGGCACTGGATCGCATCATCAACTTCTTCCCGGAAGAACGGCGCGAACAATTACTGATGGACTTGTCACTGAACGTCAAGGCGTTGATTTCACAACGCCTGATACCCAAAAAAGATGGCGTCGGACGAGCCGCAGCGATGGAAATCCTGCTTAACACCCCGCTGATCTCGGATTTGATTTTCAAGGGCGAGGTGCATACGATCAAGGAAGTGATGGCCAAGTCGCGCGAACTGGGCATGCAGACCTTCGATCAAGCCCTGTTCGATCTGTTTGAAGCCGATGAAATCAGCTATGAAGAGGCACTGAAAAACGCCGACTCGGTGAACGACCTGCGTCTGAAAATCAAACTGGAAAGCCGTCACACCGTTGACCGCGACGTAATGAGTGGAACGTCACACCTGAAGATGACGTAAAAACAGGATTCAGACCGCAAGGGCCTTCCCAGCACAGCTAAGGGGCTACGCCCCAAGTTATTGCGTGAAGGATTCTGGAGTGCAGCGGCACGACGCTGCGCATGAACATGAGGTATTCCATGCACATGCGCTGGCTTACTTTGGACGATTACTGCCCGAGACGATTTTGTATTCCAGCAAGCGGCATTCGATTGCGCCGTTAAACAGCGGCGTGCGCTTGGAAGGTGATAATCGCATCAGTTTCAGAATGGCTTTGTCGGCAGTAAACAAGTACGCAGTCCATCCGCCGAATTTCCGCTTCAGGGTATCGCCCAGTTTCGGGTACAGCTCGGCCAGTTCGTCCAGTTCGCCCATACGCTCGCCGTAGGGCAAGTTAGCCACCATAATGCCGTGATCTGCGGGGGCCGAGATTTCCAGAATATTCGCCTGATTGAGTTCCACGCATTCCGACAGTCCCGCGTCATGCAGGTTACGCCAGGCGGTTTTCATCGCATCGCCATACATATCGCTGCCGTAGATTTCCAGCGGCTCAGGCGGCAATTGCGCGGCGATGGCCTGCTCGCGCATCGCAGCCCACGACGCCTTATCGAAGTTCAACAGCTTTTCAAAGGCAAAACTGCGGGCGATGCCGGGCTGGATGTTCAAGGCCATCTGCACCGCTTCGATCAGAAACGTACCGCTGCCGCACATCGGATCGAGCAGCGGCGTGCCAGGCTTCCAGCCGGACAGGCGCAAAATCCCTGCCGCCAGATTCTCCCTGATCGGCGCGATATTGGTGTGCTGGCGCACGCCGCGCTTGAACAGAGGATCGCCGGAGGTGTCGAGATACAGCATCAGTTTTTCGTCTTCGATGAACACATGAATGCGCACGTCGGGTGTCAAAGTGTCCACGCTGGGACGCTCATTGCAATGGGCGCGGAAACGGTCACAGACAGCATCCTTGACCAGCAGCGTGATAAATTCCAGGCTCTTCAGCGCGCAGTGTATCGCCGTGGTATTCACGCGTATGGTGTGCGATACGTCAAACCAGCGCTGCCATTGCAGATCGAATACGGCCTTGTAAATATCCTGCTCGGTGCGATACCAGGTTTCTTTGACGCGCCACAACACGCGACTGGCAACGCGGCTTTCCAGATTGACGCGATAACACAGCGGCCAGTCGCCGGCAAAATGCACGCCGCCTTCCGTCGCGCGCACGCTCTGCGCACCCATCACCTCCAGGTCGTTGAATAAGACGGTTTCGAGGCCGCGCGGGCAGGGAGCAAAAAAGTCGGGCATAGATTTAGAAAGGCTTAACGGTGACAAGGATGACCACAGCGGTCAGGATAAGAACGGGAATTTCGTTGAACCAGCGATAAAATACATGGTTGCGATGATCCTGATCGGATGCGAAGCGTTTGACCAGCACGCCGCAATAATGATGGTAGCCGTAGAGCAGCACAATCAGCAGCGCCTTGGCATGCATCCATGCACCGCCGACGCCTTCTCCCAGCCACAGCCATAAGCCGGAAATAATCGCCAGCCAGGCAATCGGCGTGACGAAACGATACAGCTTGCCTTCCATCAGTTTCAGACGCGCGATCTCGGCAGGCTCGGTCGCCATCGCATGATTGACGAAGATACGCGGCAGATAGAACAAGCCGGCGAACCAGGAAACGACCATGATGATATGAAAAGCCTTGATCCAGAGATACATGATGAACAACCGGTGAAATTTGCAATGGGCGAATTATACGGGCAGCGATGCTCACGCGCATCAGGGAATCGTCCCGACTACTGCGCCAGCCTCTTTCTGAACAACACCAGCGAGAGGTAATAGCCGACAATCGCATAGCCTGTCAGCACCGCCATATCCGCCAGAATATTCACCGGCACAGCGCCATTCAGCAAGGGGCGCGCCAGATTGACAGCATGGGTCAACGGCAAAATGGACGACACGACTTGCAGCATGTCAGGCAGTTGATCTACGGGGAAGAACACCCCGCACAACAGCGTCATCGGCGTAATCACCAGCGTGAAGTAGTACATGAAAAATTCGTAGCCCGGCGCCAGCGCCGTCACAATCAGCCCCATAGAGGCAAAGCATAAGCCCACCAACAATGACAGCGGGATGATCCACAGCGACATGGCCGAATGCGACAAACCCAATATCCAGATCACCAGCAGCACCGCCACGCCGGACAACAGACTTTTGCTGGCCGCCCAGAAAATTTCCGACAACACGATGTCATCCAGCGTGATCGGGGTATTGAGAATGGCCTCCCAGGTGCGCTGCTCGTGCATGCGCGCGAAGCCGGAATACAGGGCCTCAAAACTGGCGCTGTTCATGGTGCTGTAACACACCGTCCCAGCGGAGAGAAAGGCGATATAAGACATGCCGCTGATTTGTGGCAGCATTCCGCCCAAGCCGTAACCCAAGCCCAGCATATAAATCACCGGATCGGCCAGATGCCCCAGTATCGACGGCCCGGCCATCTTTTTCCAGACCATATAATTGCGCCGCCAAATCGGGATAAAGCGCAGGCTGATTTGTGGCAAGGCGTAGTGATTAGTTTTCATCTTTCAACCGTTTTCGCACCACCGCTTCCGGCAGTTGCTTGTAATTCTCTTTGCTGGCAATGCGTTTCCCAGACTTTTGCTCCAAATCAATCCGCGCCCGTCCGGCAACCTCGCCGCCCGCCACCGCCGCATCGCGATTATCGGCATAACCCTGCGCATCCTTGTTGCGTGCAATCTCAGTGGCGGAAGCTTCTCCCAGCATGGTAAAGATAAGTTCCAGGTCGTTCATGTGGTCGCGCAGGTTGTCCGCCGGCTTGTCCAGACTTTTAAACGCCTTGTATTCGGCGGGTGTCATGCCGAAGGTGGCGCGACTGATTTCAGCGGTGAGGATGGCGTATTCGCGCTGCTCTTTTACGCCACGTTTCTGCCATTCGTTAGTCAACTCGTCGCGAATGGCGATGCCGCGCACCCGTTTCTCTATCCATTCGTCGCTATACCCTTTGGCTTGATAAAGCCCGCGCATCCGTGCGGCAGCAAGTTCTGGATTCTCGATTTCCTCCAGCCGCTCATAACCGACTTTTGCCAGCCAGCGCTTGAAAGGCTCGGCCTTGGGTGAGGGGATGGACTGAATCAGTCTCAGCAATTGTTCGGTATCCGCCACATCGGTGAGCCGCTGCTTGCCATCTGCTGCGGTCATTTTCAAACCGTTACAGTTTGTAACGGTTTCATTCCCTTCTGCGAGCAGACGTTTCTTCAACACCCGCCAATACACTTGCGGATTCTGGCTATCCGTCAGCGCTGCAATCACATCCACCACGGCAAACAGCCAGCGTTGCGCCTGTTCATCCCAGCTTGAACGGATGTTTTTGGATTCAAACAGTTTGATGTTGCTCATCTCAACTCCTTATTCATTCCCGCATCTCGCGACCGGTGAGTTTGAGGAACACATCTTCCAGATTGGCGGGACGATGGACGTAGCGCAATTCGGCGTGTTGCTGCAATTCGAGCAGCAGCGGATGCGCGTCTTTGACGTAACAGAACACCGATTCACCGCTGACTTCAAAGCGTTCGGTGTGGCTGGCGGCTTGTTTTTCAGCCCAGGCTGCGGCCTGTTCACCGAACACTTCAACGACTTCCGGCTCGATGTTGTCGGCGATCAGTTCGCGGGGCGTGCCCTGGCTGATGATGCGCCCGTTGTCCATCACCGCGAGGCGATGGCACAAGCGTTCGGCTTCATCCATAAAGTGCGTAGTCAGCACCAGCGTTTTGCCGCGTGCAGTCAACTCGCGCAGTCGTTGCCAGATCAGGTGGCGCGCCTGCGGATCAAGACCGGTAGTCGGCTCGTCGAGGAAGATCACATCGGGATCATTGACCAGCGCGCGAGCCAGGGTCAGCCGCCGTTTCATTCCGCCGGAGAGCGTCGGCACTTTTGCATCGCGCTTATGCGACAGATTGGCAAACTCCAGGAGTTCCGGCAGGCGCGCTTCGATAGCCGCATCCGTCATGCCGAAGTAACGACCATATACCATCAGGTTTTCCGTGACGGTAAAGTCGGGATCGAGATTGTCCATCTGCGGCACAACCCCCACCCTCAGCCGTGCTTCTCTGGCATCCCCCGGTATGGCGTGATTCAACAATTCAATATGCCCTGAATCCGGCGCGATCAGGCCCAACAACAATCGCAGCGTGGTGGTTTTGCCCGCGCCATTCGGCCCCAGCAGGCCGAAACATTCACCGCGTTTAATATCAAGGCTGATCCCGTCCACAACCCGTTGCCCGGCATAAATCTTCAGCAGATTTTCGGCTTTAATAACGTTACTCATAGACGACATCCGTTGAACTCGTTGAGTACAAGCTGCTTGAGCTGGTTCAGCCTGCCGTGAAAGAAATGGCCCGCCTCCGGAAACACCACGATGGGCAAATGCTGCGGGCGCGCCCAGTCCAGCGCATCCGAGAGCGGGATCACCTCGTCCTGTTCGCCGTGAACAGCCAGGGTATTGTGCGGCACGTTCGGCATCGCGAAACGTCCGACCGCCGGGGCGATCAGCACCAGCTTATGCGCCTGCGGATGAATATGCTGTGCCGCACGTGCTGCGACATAAGCGCCGAAGGAAAAGCCCGCCAAAATCAGCGGCAGATGGCCAAATGCGTCCCGGGCATGCTGCACTACCGCCAGCGCATCCTCGACCTCGCCATTGCCGCTGTCGAACACGCCTTCACTCGCCCCTACACCGCGAAAATTGAAGCGCAGCGTGGCAAAGCCCAGCTCGGCAAAAGTCTTCGCCAGCGTGGTGACGACCTTGTTGTCCATGGTGCCGCCCATGGTGGGCAGCGGATGCGCCACCACGGCAATGGCGCGCGGCTCTCCATCCGGCAGATGCAGCATGCCTTCGAGCTGCCCCGCAGGGCCTGCCAGGGTGATCGTGCTTTGCGTGACCATTAAATCTTCAGACGCTCGACGATGCGGCCATTTTTCAGATGCTCTTCGATGATTTCGTCGAGATCGGCCTCGTCCACATAGGTGTACCAGATGGCTTCAGGATAAACCACGATCACCGGGCCGTCGTCGCAACGATCCATACAGCCTGCGGAATTGATGCGTATGCTGTTCTGGCGTTTGGAAATACCCAGTTCCTTGACCTTGGTTTTCACGTAGTCACGCGCCTTTTGCGCGGCAAAATTGCCGCAGCAATCGCTGCCATCCTCGCGCTGGTTGGTACAGAAAAACACATGCTTATCGAAATGACTCATTGCAATACCCCAAAATTAACAATCAACAATCCTTCACTCAGAAACAGGAGCTTCAGCTCCGTTGTTTCGTGGGAATGCCCTTGCGGCATGAATCCTTCACGCAACAACTTGGGGCTTAGCTCCTTAGTTGTGAGGGGAAGACCCTTTATTCAGGAATAGGCGATTTATCGCCTTATATTCCGTGGGAAGGCCCTTGCGGTCTGAATCCTGAAAAAAAATTATACTTTCCGTATCCGCCACAAATGAAACAACAGCAACAACGGCAAGATCATCGTGAGCGTCTGTACCAGGCCGTTGTAATTGAGCAAGTGCCCGTAGTGCCAGTGATACACGGACATCGCGGCGGCAGGCGTATTGCCGTCCACCACAAAATTCACGATGACAAAGTAACTCAGCGCCACAACCGCACCGAAACCGATCACCGCCACGCGCGGCAGCCACAACACGACGAGCAGCAGCGTCATGCCCAGCAACATGCCCAGCATCGCCTCGCCGTTGATCCACAGCAACAACGCCCACGACTTCAGCAGCAAGGCTGCCGCGATAAATTTAACCAGCGCCACCACGCTCAACACCACCATCAGGGTAGTAACAACACGGCGCGGCGCGCGCAACAGAGTCAGCAGCAAGGCGCCCAGCATCAACAGATTCAGCATAACGGCAATGCTTTCCCACCAGCCGAACGGGTCAGGTAAGGGGGCGACAAACGGCTGGTGCGCCGCTTCGGCGATAAATACATTTCCCAGCATCGGCAACGAGGGATTGATTTGCCCGAACACCCAAAGCACCAGCAAGGCCAGGCCAAAATCCATCTCCTTGCCGTGATGAAACAAACCACTACGCCAGCGCGTCAGGCGTAAAAAAAACCAGGTCCACGAAGTGATGCTGGCCGCCAGCAACGCACCAAACAACGCACCCGCGCTATTGGTCAGCACATCCAGATTGGAACTGGCGCGCGCAGGCAGATACATTTGCAGATATTCCATGCCTGCCGACAGGGCCGCGCCGCAAGCCACAGCCAATACCACACTGACGACCACCGCAAAATGCGCCCGCAATGCCAGGCCGACCAACAGACCAAGGGGAATATAAGCCAACGCATTGACGACCGCATCAAACGGGGTGAAAGTCAGCAGCAGGGGCATCTGGAGCACTTCGCCAAACTCCAGCCCCTGCTCGCGCCAGCCGGAAAACGGCGAAAGGCTGACATAGGCGATAAACAGCGCATAGCCGATGGCCAGCAGCGTGCGCAGCCGTGCGCGGGATTCAATGATGAATAGCTCTCTCATGCCTTGTGTCAAATCGTTAGCAACTGCGAGTTTAACCTATTCGGCCAGACGCATAGCTCTGATGAAACACCCGATTAAGCGCGGAGAAATCCGCATCGCTCGCACGGCATGCTTCCAGGCTACGCCATGCCTCATCTCATCGCAAAGATTTGCCGCAATTTCTTCCGCGCTAAAAACGAGGAGGAACCTTATCTGTACGATAAGATTCCTCCTCACATCCTTGCAGCATGCTCCGCGAATGGCGAATCCGCCCGGCTTTAATTCACTTTTGAATTAACCTTGACCGTATTGCTGTTGGTCAGCCGCTTCAGGGAATTGACTCCCGTTGCACGCAGAAACAACATGTCATTGCCACCGGACATCCAGCCGCGCTGAGTCCTGAATGCGCTGCCGACAAGCTCATTTCCTGATTGATTGATATTCACATCGTTCAGGTTAACCGGCGCCGTACCCATGATAATCCCCGCAGCAGGAAGGGCGAAGTTATCGCCGAAAGCGTATGACTTTAACTGGTTGTCAATGGTCGAAAGGAAAAACCGCGAGGTGGCGCTGTTGAACCAGTAATGCCAGTCAGCCGAACCGCCATAGGTGATGCCATTGAGCTGGCTATTCGCTCTCGCAGCGATGACCGCGCCGGTAGCGGGATTGATTGTTCGGACCGTACCGAGGCTGTCTTCCACAATCGCCACACTCCCCCCAAAGCCTCCGCTGACCATATCATTGCTGATTACCCGGGTAACGCCACCCGCCTTGGGTACGGCACTGTAGATATTGCCGGAAAGCGTTGCATTAGGACGCGCATAGCCCACGTGCGTTGCAGTAATATCCAGTCCCATGCTCACAAAGGGAGAGGTCGTGGCATACGTGGACAGGATCACGGATCCGCCGCCCGTCACCGGAACACGACGGATGGTGTTGTTGAAGGGCACAACAAAACGGTTTACTTCAAAATAAACAAAACCGTCCCGGTCGAGACGAGAAGCGCCAACACTCTCCCCGGCAAGCGGGGTATAGAGGGGCGTCAGGACACTGGTGACATAGTTATAGCTGGCTATTCCGCCGCCGATTTGCAGGAGGGCGCGCGTCAAATCCAGTCCCTGCGACCACACATTCGGATTAGGCGTGGTAGCAATAGTCGCACAGGTAGTCAGATTGGCCTGGCATCTTGACAGGGTCGTGGTCGGCCAGCCGGAAACGCTGATATAGGTGCCGGCGGCATCCATCAACTGCTCGATGGGCCACTTGGTAAGATTGATCGGTGCGACAGCCGGGCCCATGGAAAACTTTACCGCTCTGGTTACGTCATCGGGCGTATTGCAAAACCCGTCCGCCCCCTTGAGCTTATAGGCAATTGTGCTGTTGAGGGGGGCGGTTATATTTTTTAATGTTTGAATCTGACAGAGTGTAGCTGCGGTTGCGCCTGCTTCACTCGACACCTGTGTGGCAACGAGCGTGGTGGTATCAACCTTGTATAGCTTGCCCAATTTAAAATAATGGACGAATGCTTCCTTCAGGCCGGTTATTTGATAGGTGGCAGGATTTAAAGTGCCTGACATGACGCCGATACTGGGATTCCAGTTATTGGTGACAAACGTCGCACCCGCCGTAAACAGCGTGGGCAGGGGGAATGCCACGAACGGATCGACATAGCTTAAATTTCCGCTGCATAGCTGGTTGCTTCCGTTGTTGATAAAGGTGAAACCGTTCGGCCCGCAATCGGCCCAGAAAAGCTTGGGAACGGCGGAAACGGCTGAAATAGCCTGCGGAACCGACTCCGCGACTTGTGGCGCGACAGTTGCAGCCTGGCTTGCGGCTTTCTGGTTCGCGGTGGTGCCGTTATTGTGCTGAAATCTCCATGCCGGATTGTCTCCCCATCCCGCATATACGCTGTTTGCCAGCCCCATAAGGGCAAACGATGAAAGAAGCACTCTCGTCGTAGCCACAAAATCTCTCTTGTTCATCTTGCTCTCCTTGATATAAAACGGTTGAAGATATTCTGGAATGCCTTGATTCCAATTCTGTCGATCACAATTTCGCCAAATTCTGAGGCTATGCCAACAATAAGTCAAAGCATCATGCGCAGAATTATTATAACCTATTGATTAATAATCAATATACACACAAGATCACCCATCGCAACCCCCTTACCCCCTGGGGTGATGCTTCGCATGCAGTTGTTTGAGCCGCTCGCGGGCAACGTGCGTATAAATCTGCGTGGTGGAAATGTCTGCGTGACCGAGCAACATCTGCACTACACGCAAGTCAGCGCCGTGATTGAGCAAATGCGTGGCGAAGGCATGACGCAAGGTATGCGGCGACAGCGGCTTGTGCAATCCGCCCTGTTTGGCGTGCTTCTTGATCAGGTACCAGAACATCTGCCGTGTCATGCCGCAGCCGTGTGCGGTAACGAACAGGTCGTCGCTTAACTTCCCCGCCAGCAGCACGCCGCGCCCGTCCTGCAGATAGTCGCGCAGCCAGTCCAGCGCTTCTTCGCCCAACGGCACCAGGCGCTCCTTGTCGCCCTTGCCCATCACCCGCACAACCTCCATATCCATGCTCACCTGGCCGACGCGCAGGCTCACCAGTTCCGAAACGCGCAAGCCGGTGGCATACAACACTTCGAACATGGTGCGATCACGCAAACCCAATGGCGTTTGCGTATCGGGCGCAGCCAGCAGCAGCTCCACATCCGCCTCGCTCAGACTCCTGGGCAGATTACGCGGCAATTTGGGTGTGTCGATTTGCAGCGTGGGATCGTTGGAAATTTTGCCTTGCCTGAGCAGATAGCGGAACAATCGCTTGAGACTGGAGATATTCCTGCCGGTAGAACTGGCGCGGGCTTTTTGCACAACATAAAGATCGGCGAGGTAGCCTTGTATATCGCCGTGCGTGGCTTGCAACAAACCCGCGCCGCGCCGCGCTTCCAGCCACGCCGCGAACTTGTTCAAATCGCGCCGGTAGCTTTCCAGCGTGTTGCGCGACAGACCGTCTTCCAGCCACAGCATGTCGCAAAATTCATCCAGCAGTTCAGCGTTGTTCATGCTTCAGCAGCCAACGTTTGATCTCTAAAGGTTCGCCGCTGGCGTGATGCATAAAGCCGCCCAGCCCGGCCTTACCCACGACGCGATGGCAGGGTATGACGATGGGGATGGGGTTGGCGCCGCAGGCTTGGCCGACCGCCTGCGCGCTGGAATGCAATTCGGATGCCAACTCGCCATAGCTGCGCGTCTCACCGCGCGGGATAGATCGCATGGCCTGCCAGACCTTTTGCCGATGCGGCGTTGCCGTTAATTTAAGCGGAAGCCGAAATTCGGCAGCGGGGTTTTCAAAGTAGCGCAGCAGTTGCTCGCACACATCCTCGGCGAATGCGCCGGTAGCATGCTGCGGCTCGTCGTGTTTGGAAAGAAAATCAATGCCCAGCAGAGCGGTGTCATCGCATCGGATGCCCAGTATGCCAAACGGTGCGGAAAGTTTTGCCTGATAGTCCATGCCGGGATGATACCGCAAATAAAAAACGGGAGCCTAAGCCCCCGTTTTTTTGGAACAGACAGCGAACTTACGCTGCTGCTACATTTTTTACCTTGCGTGCCGGCAATTTTTCCTTGATACGTGCCGACTTGCCTGAACGATCGCGCAAATAGTACAGCTTGGCGCGACGTACCGCACCGCGACGCTTTACTTCAATGGCAGCGATCACTGGCGAGTAAGTCTGGAAGGTACGCTCCACACCTTCACCGGCGGAAATCTTGCGCACGATAAAGCCGGAGTTCAAGCCGCGATTGCGCTTGGCAATGACCACTCCTTCGAAAGCCTGAACGCGCTTGCGCTCACCTTCGACCACGTTTACGCTGACCACGACAGTGTCGCCGGGCGCGAAATCAGGGATAACCTTACCCAAACGGGCAATTTCTTCTTGTTCCAATTGTTCGATCAAATTCACTCTACTGCTCCTTGGTTATCGGATCTTGTTCCTTCTGAAACTGTGCCAGAAGACCAGATTCCTCTTTTGTCAAATCGCGCCGGGCCAATAAATCCGGACGGCGCAACCACGTCCTGCCCAACGACTGGGAAAGCCGCCAGCGCTGTATATCTGCATGATTGCCAGACAACAACACCGGGGGCACGGCTTCACCATTAAATATTTCCGGGCGGGTGTAGTGCGGGCAATCCAGCAAGCCCTGCACAAACGAATCCTGCTCCGCCGAGTCGGCATCGCCCAAGACACCGGGCAACTGCCGCACCAGACTATCCATCAACACCATCGCCGCCAACTCGCCACCGGACAACACATAGTCACCGATGGAAATCTCTTCATCCACATACTGACGTATCAGGCGCTCGTCGACACCTTCATAACGCCCCGTCAGCAGGATCAGACCTTCTTCCGGTTGCGCGACCATTTCCTTGACCAGCGCGTGGGTGAGCAAGCGGCCTTGCGGCGACAAATACACCACGCGACTCTTTACCACACCGCTGGACAACTGACGCTGTTTCGCCGCATTGATCGCAGCAGCCAGCGGCTCGCCCAGCATCACCATGCCGGGGCCACCGCCGTAAGGACGATCATCGACCGTGCGGTGATTGTCTGCGGTGAAATCACGCGGATTCCATGTCTTGAGAACATAGCGCCCCTGTTCGGCCGCCCGACGCGTGATGCCGCATTGCGTCAGCGCATCGAACATCTGCGGGAACAGCGTGATGACATCGAATATCACAAATCCACCAACCAATCGACCTGGATGGTTTTTGCCGCCAAATCCACCGGCCCGATGACGCTATCCAGAAATGGAATCAGAACATCGGGGCCGTTGCCGCGCACGATCAACACATCATTCGCGCCGGTTTCCAGCAACTCAACCACCGTACCCAACGTCTCACCCGCCTGATTGATCACGGACATTCCGATCAAATCAGCCCAGTAATACTCGCCCTCATCCTGCACCGGCAGACTGCTGCGCGGCACCGCGATCAACAAGCCTTTCAGCTTCTCGGCGGCATTACGATCCGGGCAATCCGGGAATTGCGCGGCCAGCGTCTTGTCATGCGCTTCGCACTGAGCAACGCTCACTTCGCGCCACGGGCCATTTTCATGCCCCAGATACCACGACTTGTAAGCCAGCAGACTATCGACGTATTCGCTGAACGGCTGAATTTTCACCCAACCGCGTATGCCGAATGCCGAAGCCACGCGCCCCATGATAACCATGGGTTCGGAGTTGTCAGGCTGCAACAACTGCACCGGCTGCACGTTTAACCAGCTTGGCAACTGCGTCGCTCAATTGCGCGCCTTTACTTTGCCAGAAAGCTACGCGCGCCAGATCCAGACGCAACGCTTCCTGTTTTTCATTGGCGATCGAGTTGTAGAAGCCTACGCGCTCGATAAAGCGACCGTCGCGACGATTGCGCGAATCCGCTACGACCACATTGTAGAATGGACGATTCTTTGAACCGCCACGGGAAAGACGAATGATGACCATAAAAAACCTATCTAAATTATCAGCCTAAAAGACCTGGGTGCAGGGCTCTACAGGGAAGTGACTCCCGTAACGCCGGGGATTTACTATTCGTCGGCAACATGTTCGCCTGCGCGAACCCTATCGCCACGAAAGGGCGGGCATTCTACGACACAAGCACAGCCCGTAGCAAGCGCCTTGATAATCAAGGGCTTTAAAGAGAAATGCGCACAGTGCAATCGTTCCCTTAACGATGCAGCATGAGCTCAAGCACAAACTTGCTGCCCAGATAGGCCATCAGCAGGAATGCGAAGCCGCTCACCGTCCAGCGCACGGCGATTTTGCCTCGCCAGCCATAGAAATGGTGTCCCCATAACAGCACCGCGAACACACACCAGGACACCAGACCAAACAACACTTTGTGATTGAATTGCCAAACCTTGCCGAAAATCTCTTCGGAAAACAATACACCCGATGCCAGCGTCAGTGTCAACAACACAAAACCGATGCCTATCATGCGGAACAGCAAGCTTTCCATCGTCAGCAGCGGCGGCAAACTGCGCAGCACGCGCGGCAAATTGGCATGATGCAGGCGCTTTTCCACCAGCGAGATCAGCACCGCATGCAGCATGGCGATGGTAAACAAACTATAAGCGAGCATGGCGACAGCAATATGAACCTTGAAAGCGAGCAAATCGGTGTGAGGCAACGGGTGATCCGCAGGAAAAACGCCCGGCAACAACAGCGTCACCGCCGCCAGGGGCAGCACCAGAGCCTGCAATCCGCCTATCGGATAAAAGAAGCGCGCCGCCCAGTACACCAGCAGCGTCAGCCAGACAATCAGCGAGAGCGCATTGAATACGCCCAGATCAACTCCACCGCTCGAAAAAACACCGTTCCACAGCAGATAACCATGCAGTGAGATCGGAATCAACGACAAATGCCCGACCGTACCACGGCAATGCTCATCACATTCGCCGCGCGCATGCGCGCGCCAGAAATAGACGGCCAGTAACGAATAAGCGACAAAAGCAATGAGTGACAGGAGAAGATTAGGCATTTTTTGTCAGGATGTTTTAGACTTCGCAGATTCTACATCATTTGCATAATATGAAACTCGTGCAACGATTCGTTCGCCTGGCTTCGCCCCCCTCGCTGCGCTCTCCCCGCTTGCGGAGGAGGATTGAAGAAAAGGCAACGGGTTGGGCAAATTTCAATTACCGGGTCGGCCATTTGCCATGCCCGTTAGATTACCCATAAGGACGGATATGCTGGACAATTTGACGCAACGCCTTTCCGGTGTGATTAAAAACCTGCGCGGTCAGGCACGCCTGACCGAGAGCAACATTCAGGATGCGCTGCGCGAAGTGCGCATGGCGCTGCTCGAAGCCGACGTGGCGCTACCGGTCGTCAAGGAGCTTGCCGCCTCGGTAAAACAGGCCGCCCTGGGGCAGGAAGTCATCGGCAACCTGAATCCCGGCCAGGCCTTCATCGGTGTAGTTCACCGGGAACTCACCCGGTTGATGGGTGAGCACAATGACGCGCTCAATCTCACCACCACGCCGCCCGCCGTAATCCTGATGGCCGGTTTGCAAGGTGCAGGCAAGACTACCACCTGCGGCAAACTCGCCAAGCTGTTGCGCGAACAGAACAAGAAAAAGGTATTGCTGGTCAGTTGCGATATTTACCGCCCGGCGGCGATCGAGCAATTGCGCACGCTGGCCAAACAACTCGATATCGACTTCTTTTCCTCCGACATTACGCAGCGCCCGCAGGACATCGCGCTTGCAGCCCTCGACTTTGCCCGCAAACATCATCACGACGTGCTGATCGTGGATACCGCCGGGCGCCTTGCCATTGATACCGCGATGATGGCGGAAATCCAGCAGCTGCACGCGGCGCTCAAACCGATCGAAACCTTGTTCGTGGTCGATGCGATGACCGGGCAGGACGCCGTAAATACTGCGAAAGCGTTTGGCGAAGCGCTGCCGCTGACCGGCATCATTCTCACCAAGCTGGACGGTGACTCGCGCGGCGGCGCGGCACTGTCGGTGCGCCAGATTACCGGCAAACCGATCAAATTCATCGGCGTCAGCGAAAAGCCCAGCGGACTGGAAGCCTTCCATCCTGAGCGCATGGCCTCACGCATACTGGGCATGGGCGATGTGTTGTCCTTGCTGGAAGAAGCGCAGCGCGGTGTAGATCATCAGGAGGCCGAAAAACTTGCCAAAAAAATGCAAACCGGCAAGGGCTTCGACCTGAACGATTTCAAAATGCAATTCGTGCAGATGCGCAAAATGGGCGGCATGTCCGCCTTGATGGACAAATTGCCCGCGCAACTCAGCCAGGCCGCCGCCGACTCCAAAGTGGATGACAAGTCTATCAACCGGCTGGAGGGCATCATCAACTCGATGACGCCGCTCGAACGCAGCCGCCCGGAACTCATCAAAGCCTCGCGCAAACGGCGCATCGCCGAGGGCGCGGGCGTGAAGGTCATGCATGTCAACCAGCTGCTCAACCAGTTTGAACAAACGCAAAAAATGATGAAAATGTTTTCCAAGGGCGGCGGCATGGCCAAGATGATGCGCAGCATGGCTGGCAAACTTCCGGGGATGCGATAAATGCAGGATGCGGGATTTTACTTATGACTCATTACTTACGACTAACATTATGATTAAAGCCATTATTTTTGACGTGGATGGAACGCTGGCCGATACCGAAGACGGGCACCGTCTGTCTTTTAACAAAGCCTTCGCGCAATGCGGTCTGGACTGGAACTGGGATGTCGCGCTGTACGACAAACTGCTCAAAGTGACCGGCGGCAAGGAGCGCATCAAATATTTTGTCAGCGACTTTCTGCAAGATTTTGCCAAGCCTGCCGATTACGACGGCTTTGTAAAAAACCTGCATGCAATCAAGACATTGCATTACACCGCCATGATAGGCGAAGGCGGTGTTCCATTGCGCCCAGGCATCAAGCAGCTGATACAGGATGCGCATGCAGCAGGCATTACGCTGGCAATTGCCACCACCACCACGCCGGAGAACGTCTCCGCGCTGCTGGAGGTGGGCTTGGGCAAGAACTGGGCTGACTTGTTTGCCGCCAACGGTTGCGGCGACATCGTGCCGCACAAAAAACCTGCGCCGGATATTTATTTCTGGGTGCTGGACAAGCTGGGGCTGGCCGCAGCCGATTGCATCGCGCTGGAAGACTCCGAAAACGGCCTGCGTTCCAGCCTGGCAGCAGGCATCAAAACTTATGTCACCACTAACCACTACACTCGCAATCATGATTTTGCGGGCGCGGCAGCGGTATTTGAGGATCTGAGCGACCTTGCAAACTTCTACAGAACAGCCGGATTACCGCTTCCCAAATAACCACTAAATAACGCATTCGGTTTAGAATGCGCGCTGTGACATTAACTTTATCTTAAGGAAACATCATGTATCAGATCGCGCCAAGCATACTCTCCGCCAATTTCGCCAAGCTGGGCGAGGAAGTTGATAACGTTCTCGCCTCCGGTGCGGATATCGTGCATTTTGACGTCATGGACAACCATTACGTGCCTAACCTGACCATCGGCCCGCTGGTCTGCGATGCACTGCGCACTCACGGCGTAACTGCACCAATTGACGTGCATCTGATGGTCAAGCCTGTGGATCGCATCATCCCTGACTTCGCCAAGGCAGGCGCCACGTTCATCACTTTCCACCCTGAAGCGTCCGAACACGTTGACCGCACCATCGGTCTGATCAAGGAATGCGGCTGCAAGGCGGGTCTGGTATTCAATCCGGCTACCCCGCTGGACATACTGGAATACATGCTGCCCAAGCTGGATATGGTATTGCTGATGTCGGTCAACCCAGGCTTCGGCGGTCAGAAATTCATTCCTTACGTGCTGGATAAGGCACGTCGCGTACGCCAGATGATAGACGCAGGCGGCTATAACTGCCTGCTGGAAATCGACGGCGGCGTGGGCCCTGCGAACATTCGTGAAGTAGCTGCCGCCGGTGTGGACACCTTCGTGGCAGGTTCGGCCATTTTCAACGCACGCCAGGCTACCGACAAGCATCAGTTCGACACCGTGCTCGCCGCGATGCGCGCTGAACTGGCCAAAGTTTAACGATCATGCGACTTCGCCACGCCTTGCTGTTGATTGCGATCACGACCACGGGTTGCGACCGTATCAGCGGCGTGGCAGACCAAAAAATATTCGATGCGGAGGCGATAGGCTATGCCTGTCGCGTTTCATTGAAGACGCCCGAAGATTGCATGAAGGAAAACGAGACACACAGCCCCAGCTCGGTTCTGACAGGATGGAAAGCCGCCGACAAGGACATAGTGGATAAAAAGCTCGACCCCGGCATGGGCGCCAATCCTGTTCGCGTCGAACAAACGGAACCCGCTTCAGCAGCCCTTGCAACAGATGAGACGAAACCGGTCTCCGGGGTCGTGGAAGCAGCGTCAGAAAAAGCGCAGGATCATCCCAAAGCGTCCGAAAATAAACCCAGCAAATCGCATTAAGGAACACCATGCCTCAGAACGTCAAAAAATTCTCCACACCCGTCTGCATAAAAGCCATTGTCATCGACCTCGACGGCACGCTGCTGCACACCGCGCCTGAACTTTCCGAAGCCGCCAACCGCATGTTGCGCGACATGGACTATGCGCCTGTATCGCAGGAATTATTGTCGAGTTACATCGGCAACGGCATCAGCTGGCTGGTAAAACGCGCCCTGACCGGCGACATGCATGCCACGCCGGATGCCGCCTTATACGATCACGCCTTGCCGATCTTCGAGAAGCATTACACCGAACTGTTGCTGCAAAGTAAGGTGTTCGACGGCGTCATCGAAGGTCTGGAAGCGATGAAAGCAGCGGGTTTCCGCCTGGGCTGCATCACCAACAAGGTCGAGCGTTACACCACACCGCTTCTGGAAGGCATTGGCCTGGCCAAGTATTTCGAGATCGTGCTGGCCGGCGACACCTTGCCGGAAAAGAAGCCGCATCCGCTGCCTTTGCTGCATGCCGCAAAATTCTTCGGCGTGCCGATCGAACAACTGCTGCTGATCGGCGATTCGCTCAATGACACGATCGCTGCCCGTGCCGCTGAATGTCCGGTGTTCTGCGTCCCTTACGGCTACAACCACGGCGAACCTGTGGAAACGCTGGATCTGGATGCCGTGATCGCCAATCTTCCGGCCGCGATGCCGCTGATGAAACTGGCTTAAATATGAAACACCTCCTGTATCCGATGAATCATTGGCGATGGTGTTGATGTAACCGCAGGGGCGTATGGAAATACGCCCTTGCGTATACCCTCGCCACCACGGGCGTATGCCATACGCCCCTACGACACAGGAGATTCACATGTCTCACCCCATCACCGAAACAGAATTCAACGCACTTGCCGCACAGGGCTATAACCGCATTCCGCTGGTCGCTCAGACTTTTGCCGATCTGGACACACCACTTTCGCTTTACCTCAAGCTGGCCAACAAGCCGTTTTCCTACCTGCTGGAATCGGTGCAGGGCGGCGAACGCTTCGGACGTTATTCCTTCATCGGTCTGCCCGCCGACACCCGCATCACGGTACGCGGCAACCGAGTCACGCTGACGCATAAAGAAGGCGAGACCACGCACGAAGTCGAGAACCCGCTGGATTTTATCAGCGAGTACCAATCCCGCTTCAAGGTCGCCCCTCTTTCCGGGCTGCCCCGCTACACCGGCGGACTGGCGGGCTATTTCGGCTACGAAACAATACGCTACATCGAACCTCGCCTGGCCAAAATTCACAAACCGGACGCGATAGGCACGCCGGATATTCTGCTGATGCTCACCGAGCAACTGGCAGTCGTGGACAATCTTTCCGGCAAACTGACCTTCATCGTGTATGCCGATCCTTCCCAGGACGATGCCTACTCGCTGGCGCGCGAGCGCTTGCGCGAGCTGATCGGCATGCTGCGCTTGCCGACCGACATCCCCTTTGCTCTGCCAGAACCACGCGTCGAGGCAAAATCCGAATTCGGCGAAGCGGCGTTCAAAGCGGCTGTCGAAAAAGCCAAACAGTATATTTTCGATGGCGACATCATGCAGGTAGTGCTGTCGCAACGCATGACACAGCCCTTTCCGGCCTCACCGCTCTCGCTGTATCGCGCCTTGCGCAGCATCAACCCGTCGCCGTACATGTTCTATTACGACATGGGCGACCATCACGTAGTCGGTTCCTCGCCCGAGATACTGGTGCGCCTGGAAGGCGACACCGTCACGGTGCGCCCGATCGCCGGAACCCGACCGCGCGGAAAATCGCAACAACAGGACGCCGACTTCGCACAGGATTTATTGGCAGATCCGAAGGAACTGGCCGAGCACCTGATGCTGATTGATCTGGGACGCAACGACATCGGTCGTGTCGCACAAAACGGCACGGTCAAACTCACCGAAAAGATGATTATCGAACGCTATTCGCACGTAATGCATATCGTTTCCAACGTCGATGCCAAACTCAAGCCCGGACTGGATGCGATGGATGTCCTCCGCGCCACCTTTCCTGCGGGCACGGTGAGCGGTGCTGCAAAAGTGCGCGCGATGGAAATCATCGCCGAACTGGAACCTTCCAAGCGCGGCATCTACGCCGGAGCGGTAGGCTATCTGGGCTTCAACGGCGACATGGATGTCGCCATTGCGCTCCGCACCGCCGTGGTGAAGGACAACACGCTTTATGTACAGGCGGGGGCCGGCATCGTCGCCGATTCGGTTCCCGACAGTGAATGGACAGAAACGCAGAACAAGGCGCGTGCCGTACTGCGCGCAGCGGAAATGGTGCTGGACGGACTGGACGCCGCAGCGCATCGCTAGAACATGTTAAGGCTAACCGAAATCAAACTAGCCGTAGGACACCCGGAAGACGACATCAGGGTTGCGATTCTCAAACGGCTGGGTATCACTGACGATGAGCTGATCGACCACCTCGTTTTCAAGCGTGGCGTGGATGCGCGCCGGGCGCACGCCATCCTGTTTACTTACACGCTGGATGTGGCGTTACGCAGTGAAGCGGCTGTTCTGGCGCGTTTCAATAACGACCCGCATGTACGCATCGCACCGGACACAAGCTATCACTTCGTCGCGCAAGCACCTGCTGACTTACCCGCACGACCCGTCGTGATCGGCATGGGCCCGGCAGGTCTGTTCGCCGGGCTTTTGCTGGCACAGATGGGGTTTCGCCCTCTGATACTGGAACGCGGCAAGGCGGTAAGGGAACGCACCAAAGACACCTTCGGCCTGTGGCGTCAGGGGGTGCTCAATCCCGAATCCAATGTGCAATTCGGCGAAGGCGGCGCGGGCACTTTTTCCGACGGCAAGCTGTACAGCCAAATCAAGGACCCGCGCCATCTGGGACGCAAGGTGCTGGATGAATTCGTCAAGGCGGGCGCACCGGAAGAAATTTTGTATGTCAGCCATCCACACATCGGCACCTTCCGACTGGTGGGCATGGTGGAAAAGATGCGCGAAACGATACAGTCGCTGGGCGGCGAGATTCGTTTCGAGAGCCGCGTGGATGACATCGAGATCGAGGATGGCGCGGTGACGGGCATAAAGCTTGCCAATGGCGAACGCATCGCCACGACTCATCTGGTTCTGGCGGTTGGGCATAGCGCGCGCGACACCTTCGAGATGATCCACAAACGCGGCATCTACATCGAGGCCAAACCCTTCTCCATCGGTTTTCGCATCGAGCATCCGCAATCCTTGATCGACCGCGCCCGCTACGGCAAGAATGCGGGAAACGAGTTGCTGGGTGCGGCGGATTACAAGCTGGTACATCACGCCAGCAATGGCCGTTCGGTGTACAGTTTTTGCATGTGCCCCGGCGGCACGGTAGTCGCGGCGACTTCCGAAGTCGGGCGTGTGGTCACCAACGGCATGAGCCAGTATTCGCGCAACGAGCGCAACGCCAACGCGGGCATTGTGGTGGGCATTACCCCCGAACAGGATTATCCCGGCGACCCGCTGGCTGGCATGGAGTTCCAGCGCCGCTGGGAGTCTCGCGCCTATGAACTGGGCGGCGAAACTTATCAGGCGCCGGGTCAACTGGTCGGTGATTTCCTGGCGGGCAGAGCTTCAACGAAATTCGGCGAGGTACAGCCGTCTTACACACCCGGCGTACACCTCACCGACCTAGCCACCGCGCTGCCCGATTACGCCATCGCGGCAATCAGGGAAGCAATTCCAGCTTTTGCCAAACAAATCAAAGGGTTCGATCTTGCCGATGCGGTGCTGACCGGCGTGGAGACTCGCACCTCCTCGCCGATACGCATCAGGCGCAATGCCGACGATTTGCAGAGCATCAACACGCGCGGTCTGTATCCGACCGGCGAAGGCGCAGGCTACGCAGGCGGAATTTTGTCTGCGGCAGTGGACGGCATTGAAGTTGCCGAAGCACTGGCTTTGAGTATGATGCGTAAAAAGAATTAACGACTGGAGAGAACATGCTGTTAATGATCGACAATTACGACTCCTTCACCTACAACCTGGTGCAGTATTTCGCCGAACTGGGTGCGGATGTGGAGGTGCATCGCAACGATGAAATCACCGTCGAGCAGATCGAAGCAATGAATCCGCAACACATCGTGGTGTCGCCCGGCCCCTGCACGCCGAATGAAGCCGGTATTTCGGTCGCTGCGATTCAACATTTCGCGGGGAAACTGCCTATTCTCGGCGTTTGTCTGGGCCATCAGAGCATCGGCCATGCCTTCGGCGGGCGCATCATCCACGCTAAGCAACTGATGCACGGCAAGACCTCGCTGATCCATCACCACAGCAACAGCGTATTCACCGGCCTGCCCAATCCGTTTACCGCAACGCGCTATCACTCGCTGGTGATCGAGCGCGAAACCCTGCCGGACTGTCTGGAAATCACCGCCTGGACGGATGACGGCGAGATCATGGGCGTGCGCCACAAGACACTGGCGGTACACGGCGTGCAATTCCATCCCGAATCCATCCTCACCGAGCACGGCCACGACATGCTGAAGAATTTTTTGGAGGGATGCCCATGATTACCCCGCAACAAGCGCTGACCCGTTTAATCGAACAGCGGGAAATCTTTTACGACGAGATGCTCTCCCTGATGCGTCAGATCATGAGCGGCGAAGTGACTGCGGCGCAGATCGCCGGCATTTTGGTCGGCTTGCGCGTCAAAAAAGAAACGGTCGGCGAAATTTCCGCCGCCGCTTTCGTGATGCGCGAATTTGCCACCAAAGTGCCGGTCGCAAATCGTCAGCATCTGGTGGACACCTGCGGCACAGGAGGCGACGGCATCAGCACCTTTAACGTTTCCACCACCGCCGCCTTCGTCGCCGCCGCAGCGGGTGCGCGTGTCGCCAAGCACGGCGGGCGCTCGGTCTCTTCAACTTGCGGCAGCGCAGACGTGCTGGAAAAACTGGGCGTAAACCTCAACCTGACGCCGGAGCAGGTCGCGCAGTGCGTAGATACCATCGGCATCGGATTTATGTTCGCACCCAATTTTCACGGCGCAATGAAGTACGCCGCGCCGGTGCGCCGCGAGCTGGGCGTGAGGACGATGTTCAACGTGCTCGGCCCGCTGACCAATCCGGCGGGCGCGGATAATCAGGTGCTGGGCGTATTCCATCCCGATCTGGTCGGCATCATGGCGCGCGTGTTGCAGCGTCTGGGCAGCCATCATGTGCTGGTGGTACACGGCGCGGACGGCATGGATGAAATATCAATAAATTCAAATAGTTACATTGCTGAGTTAAAAAATGGCGAGATCAGCGAATACACCGTCACCCCGGAACAATTCGGCATGAATCGCGCGTCCAACGAGCTGCTGCGCGTGGCAAACGCCACCGATGCCTGCGCAATGCTGCGCGACGTACTCGACAACCAGCCCGGCGCACCCCGCGACATCGTGCAACTGAACGCCGGTGCGGCGATTTATGTGGCGGGCCTGAGCACGACGCTGGCCGATGGCATCACAAAAGCCTCTGAGGTGATTGCCAATGGCAAGGCGAAAGCGAAGCTCGAACAACTGATCGAATTCAGCAATCAACTGCAAAACTGATTCACCTCAAAAGGTGGCCATCACCCCCTTGAAATATTGCAAATCTACCCCATCTGTTCGCCACTCTTTCAAAACGCACTAAGGACAAACATGACTGCCAGCACTAATCGCGAAACGATGGGATTTCAGACGGAAGTAAAGCAACTTCTGCAATTGATGATTCACTCCCTGTATTCCAACCGCGAGATTTTTCTGCGCGAACTGGTCTCCAACGCATCGGACGCCTGCGACAAACTGCGTTTCGAGGCGCTGCACAATGACTCGATGTTCGAGAATGATTCCGAGCTGAAAATCAGCCTGAGTTTTGACAAGGAAGCGCGCACGCTGACGATTAGCGATAACGGCATCGGCATGAACCGCGACGAAGTCATTAACAATCTGGGCACCATCGCCAAGTCCGGCACGCGCGAATTCTTCTCACGCCTGAGCGGCGACCAGCAAAAGGATGCGGGGCTGATCGGTCAGTTCGGCGTCGGCTTCTATTCCGCGTTTATCGTTGCAGACAAAGTCGTCGTGACCACCCGTCGTGCCGGTGAAAATACCGATCAGGGCGTTTCCTGGGAGTCGGATGGCGGCGGCGAGTTTTCCATCGAGATGGTCGAGAAAGCGAATCGCGGCACCACCATCACGTTGCATCTGCGCGAAGATCAGGACGATCTGCTCTCCGGTCACAAGATACGCTCCATCATCCGCAAGTATTCCGATCACATCGTCCAGCCGATTGTGATGCGCAAGGAAGAATGGAAAGACGGCGCTCAAGTTGTCACGGAAGAAGACGAAACCATCAATCAGGCATCCGCACTCTGGGCTCGTGCCAAGAACGAAATTACCGACGACGAATACAAGGCGTTCTACAAGCACGTCGGTCACGACTACGAAGATCCGCTGGCGTGGACACATGCCCGCGTCGAAGGCCGTCAGGAATACACCCAGCTGCTCTATGTGCCTGCCCGTGCGCCGTTCGATCTGTGGGACCACAATGCCCAGCACGGCATCAAGCTGTATGTGAAACGCGTGTTCATCATGGACGATGCGGAACAGTTGCTGCCGTCCTATCTGCGCTTCGTGCGCGGGATCGTCGATTCCAACAACCTGCCACTGAACGTGTCGCGCGAAATCCTTCAGGAATCCAAAGACATCAAGGCAATCCGCGAGGGTTGCACCAAGAAAGTGCTCGGCCTGCTGGAAGATATGGCGGCCAATGAGGCGGAAAAATATACCACCTTCTGGGGTGAGTTCGGTCAGGTCATCAAGGAAGGGGCGGGTCAGGATTTCGCCAACAAGGATCGTATCGCCGGACTGCTGCGTTTCGCCTCCACGCATTCCGACACCTCGGACGAAACCGTATCGCTGGCCGATTACATAGCCCGGATGAAAGAAGGCCAGGACAAGATTTATTACATCACCGCCGACACCTTCAATGCCGCGAAGAACAGTCCGCATCTGGAAGTGTTCCGTAAAAAGGGCATCGAAGTGCTGCTGCTCTCTGCTCGTGTGGATGAATGGGTGGTCGGTTCATTGACCGAATTCAAGGAAAAGTCCCTGGTGTCGGTTGCCAAGGGCGGGCTGGATCTGGGCGCGCTGGAAGATGAAGCGGAGAAGCAGGAACAGGCAAAGCAGGCCGATGAGCACAAGGAACTGACTGAGAAGATCGAAGCCAGCCTCGCCGGTCGCGTCAAGGAAGTACGCGTAACGCACCGCCTGACCGACTCACCGGCCTGCCTGGTCGCTGACGAAGACGACATGAGCGGCAATATGGCGCGCATGCTGAAAGCGGCGGGACAGAAGATACCGGAATCCATGCCGATACTGGAAATCAACCCGCAGCATCCGGTGGTGATTCGCCTGAAGGCGGAATCGCAGCACTTTGATGACTGGGCGGCGGTGCTGTTCGATCAGGCTTTGCTGGCAGAAGGCGGACAACTCGACGACCCGGCTGGCTTCGTCAAACGCATCAACCACCTGATGCTGGAGATGCGCGCCAGCTGAACAGTACGTCAAAAACTTTTTTGTCCGCAGATTACGCAGATAAAATCGGATTAAAACCTTAATCTATTTATTTCAATAGTTTGTTTATATTAGATTTTTTTGTTTTAATCTGTGTAATCTGTGTAATCTGCGGACAACTGTTCTTCAGATTTTCTTTAGCAAAGCCGCCACCGTTGGGTATTTCAGCCTGACTTTCAACTCGCGCTTCATACGCGCATTAGTCAATCTTCTCGATTCGTTCATAAACGACCACATCATAGGCGACACGGCGCGCTGCACTTCGCATCGCGTCATGCGCGGCGCATGCGGCAAGCCATAGGCATCGGCCACTGCGTCGAAATATTCGCCCATTTTCATTTCAGCGTCATCCGTCGCGTGATAGACGCGGCACGGTTTACCACGTTGCAATGCCGCAACAGCAATGCGCGCCAGATCGTCGGCGTGGATGTGATTGCTGTAGCTGTCCTCGCCCGCAACGACAGCGGGAGAGCCTGCGCGCAATCGCGCCAAAGGCAGGCGGTCGGCGGCGTAAATGCCCGGCACGCGCAGGATGCTGGCATTCACCCGGCAGCGTTTCGCCCATGCGCGGATTTGCCGTTCGGCATCAACCCTGAGTTTGCCGCGTATTGATGCCGGATTGACAGGCCTGCTCTCGTCCACCCATGCCCCGGCACAATCGCCATAAACGCCGCTGGTGCTGATATAAACAAACCGTTCAGGCAAAGCGCCCAGCGACAAAACGCTGAGCAGATTGCGTGTGCGAACATCAACGCCCCCCTTTGACAAAGGAGGGTTGGGGGGATTCCCCGGCGGCGCGAAGTGCAACACCGCATCGGCAAGACCCGCAATACGCGCGAGACTTTCGCGCTTATCCAGATCGCCGATAACCGGTATCGCGCCCGATTTTCGCAAGGCAACGCAATAGTCAGGGTTGCGTATCAGGGCAAACACGCGAAAGCGATCTGCAAGCAATGGGATGGTGCGCAGGGCTATGTCACCACAGCCAACAAGGAGTATTCGTTTCATGGGCGAATTATGCGTTAAAATTCGCACTTTCGCGCAAAGCTCCCAGATACCGGCACAGACCATGACCTTCCAAACCACGATACAGCCCAGCGGCCACCAATATCCCATCGAAGCAAATGAAACCATCCTTGAAGCCGCGCTAAAACACGGCTACGTTCTGCCCTACAGCTGCCGCGACGGCGTATGCGGAGTCTGCAAGGGCAAAGTACTGCAAGGTCAGGTCGATCATGGCAACCGCACCGGCAGCGCCCTGACGGAAGATGAAAGAGCCGATGGCATGGCCCTGTTCTGTTGTACCAAGCCGCTATCTGACGTAGTCATAGAGTGCAAGGAAGTCAATGCAGTCAAGGACATACAGATCAAGACCATGCCCTGTCGCGTGCATGCCATGGAAAAACCGGCCGATGATGTAATGGTGCTGAAACTCAAGCTGCCTGCCAACGAGCGCCTGCAATTTCTGGCCGGTCAATACATCGACATCCTGTTGAAAGATCAGAAGCCGCGCAGCTTTTCGCTGGCCAATGCGCCGCACAACGATGACTTCCTGGAGCTGCATATCCGCAATATCGCGGGTGGCGCATTTACCCATCATGTCTTCGAAGAAATGAAAGAACGCGACATCCTGCGCTTCAAGGGGCCGCTGGGCACCTTCTTCCTGCGCGAAGATTCCGACAAACCGATCATCTTCGTAGCAAGCGGAACCGGCTTTGCGCCGATCAAGGCCATCATCGAGCATGCGCTGCATATCGGCATCAAGCGGGCTATGCACTTCTACTGGGGCGCACGCAAGTTGTCCGACTTGTACATGCTGGAGACGGCGAAACAATGGGAAGCACAAGGCATTGTTTTTACTCCGGTTTTATCTGACGCACTGCCCGAAGATGAATGGCGGGGCCGCACCGGCTTCGTCCATCGTTCAGTGCTGGAAGACTACAGCGACTTGTCCGCCCATGAAGTTTACGCCTGCGGCGCGCCCGTCGTCGTTGAAGCGGCACACACCGACTTCACCACCCGGCGCGGCTTGCCGAACGAAGCTTTCTTCTCCGATGCATTCACCTTTGCCCCAAAAAATTAAGCCCTGGTCGAATTCAGGAAAATAGCGGTTTATTTATTATGCAGCTTCAAACCCGGGCTGCGACACCCCTGATCGACTTCCATTAAACCAGCTGGAACGAGGCGATGGCGATCACCGCACCGAGTCCCGCTCCGGCCAGGACATCGCTGGGGTAATGCAGGCCGAGTATCGGACGCGACAGGGCGACCAGTACAGCAAACGGCAACACCAGCCAGAGCAAACCGGGGAAATAAGCCACAGCGATGAGGCTGAAAGACACGGCATGCAGGGTGTGGCCGGACGGAAAACTGAACTGGTCCAGCGTCTTGCCGGTACAAACAATGGCCGGATAAACATTGAACGGGCGCGGGCGCAGGGTTTTTGCCTTGATAAACTTGTAAATTACGGCTCCTGCCAACGCTGCGCCCAGCATATGCAGCACGGCAGGCAAGGCATCACCCTGATAACACAGCAGGAGCATAGTCATCAGCGCGTACCAGAACACCCCGTCGCCCAGGCGGCTGACTGTGCGAAACACATCGCGTATCAATAGATAGCGACTCTGCCGGTTGAAAAACAGGCAGAGCGCCGCGTCGCAATCGCTAATCCGTTGCAGCTGAGAGTTCAGGTTGGTCATGTTTCACCCCATGCCTACGCACGGTATTGAGCAACACTGCTTCCATCTGACCCATGATGTGATCCCAGGTCAGAGATTTCACGGTGTTACGTGCGGCGAGGCGCAAACGCCCGACGCGCTCCATATCGGTGACAAGCGCCTTTGCCTGCATCAGGAACCCTTGCGTGTCGCCCGGCGGCACCAGCACGCCGTTGGCATTATGGGTGATATGTTGGCGCGCGGCGGCGTAGTCGAAGGCGATGGTTGCCAGGCTGCTGGCCATCGCCTCGACAGTGACGTTGCCGTAGGTTTCGGTCAGACTGGGATAAAGAAAGATATCGCCGGAGGCGTAGTGTTCAGCCAGCGCCTCGCCGGTCTGCATGCCGGCGAAGATCACATTAGGATGCTGCCTTTGCAGGGCTGCGCGCGCGGGACCGTCACCCACCATCACCAGTCTGGCCAGCGGGTTCAACGCCCACATTTGCTCGAAGGCGCTGACAACTACATGCAGATTCTTTTCCGCCGCGATGCGGCTTACCACCATCACCACCGGATCGGAATCATCCACGCCCCAGGAAGCACGCAACGCCCCGCTGCGTTTGGCAGGATGGAACAGTTCGGTGTCCACGCCGCGCGATACAACCAGCACGTTCTGATAACCCTCCTGTTCCAACTGCTGTTGCAACTCGGCGGTGGGAACCAGCGTGCAAGCCGACTTGTTGTGAAAATGGCGCAAATAGGCGGCAATCGGTTTTTTCAACAGGCCAAGGCCGTAATGCTGTGTGTAACTGTGAAAATTGGTGTGAAAATCCGTACTGACCGGAATGTTCAATTTGCGCGCGGCGGACAAGGCAGACCAACCCAGCGGACCTTCGGTGACGATATGCACGATGTCCGGGCGTTTCAGTTTCCACAAGCTCAGCAGCAATTTTTTTGCCGGCAGGCCGGATTTAAGCCCGGAATAACCGGGAATAGCCATACCGGCTACCAGCGTCTCGCGGTAGTTTTGCTCTTCCGCAGCGACATCCTGATTATGCTGGCGCGGGCGGATCATGTGAATGGCATGCCCGCGCCGACACAAGCCTTGCACTATGCGACCGATGGTGATGGCGACGCCGTTCACCTCGGGCAAATAAGTTTCGCTGACCAGCGCAATCTGCAATGACGCCGATGTCTGTGTGGTTTCGTTAAGTGTTTTCATGCGTGCATCGTGCAATGCAGGCATGAAACTTTGATTAACTTTTTTTGAAGAATTTATGACGCCATCAAAACCAGTCCCCAAATCACGATCACATTAATCAGGCTGACCAGCACCGCAGCACTGCCGATGTCCTTGGCACGTTTGGCCAGATCGTGACTATCCAGAGAAATGCGATCCACCGTGGCTTCGATAGCCGAGTTGAGCAGCTCGACTATGATGACCAGCAACACGCTGCCTGTCATCAGCGCCTTGCCGATAAAACCGACGGGCAACCAGACAGCGAGAGGAATAAGCAGTGCGGCGAGCAACACTTCCTGGCGAAAGGCGTCTTCGTGTTTGTAAGCGGCACGAAAGCCGGCGATTGAATAACCGAAGGCATTACATAAACGCCTCAGCCCGGTTTTACCTTTGTAGGGACTTTCCATCATTGCTTAGTTCTTTTCCGGGTAGATGATTGAATCGGTAATTGGACAGTGAGATGCGTCATCCCCGCGAAAGCGGAAATGATGCTTGTTTTTCAGTGCCGGATGCAAGTTCGAACTTACCCCCCGTTAATGGCACGCTGTTCAACGAACAGGCTGTTGCCGGGGATTTTTTTTGCCATTTTCTTGGCATCGGACATGGCAGCCGAGACTTCGTGATGCGACATAAACTGTCCGGGCGACACCTGGATCGCACCAATCGACAGGCTGGTAAGCGGATGGAATTTAACCTGTCCATCGCGGCCTTCGCTGACATACCCCCCGGCATCCAGATGCACTTCCTTAAACAACAACGAGGCGGCTTGCTCAAATGATCGCAGCGCCTGCTCGCAACGCGTTTTCCAGTCACGGCTTTGCATCAACAGGATAAAATCGTCGCCCCCGATATGGCCGATAAAATCCTGTTTGTGATCGCATGCCCAGCCGAGCAGACGGCCAGTGAGCTGGATCATCTCGTCGCCCTTGCGATAGCTGTAGCTGTCGTTGAAGGGTTTGAAGTGATCGAGGTCGCAATAACAGGCGACAAATGGCGTGTTCGCCTGTAGCAGACGCTCAATATGTTCGTTGATCGGCACATTGCCCGGCAGCAGGGTGAGCGGGTTGGCATAGCGTGCCGCCTCCAGTTGCATCTTGGTGAGTTCACGCAACAAATCCTGACCCGATGCGACGCCGATGTAGCGCTTATTCTCGGTGATAATAAAGCCGTCGGCGAAATGTCGGCTGTCCGCTTCCGCCAGGAAATGGCTCAGCTCCTCGATAGGCATGCTTTTCTCCACCAACAGCGGCTCAGCCTGTATCAATCCCTCACACGGTTTCTTGCCCATCAATTCACGCTGGAATGGCTTGGCGAAGCGGTCGATGAACTGATAGCGATTGATAAGCCCCGCCGGGATGCCGCTCTTGACTACCGGGATGATGTGCAATGCCGGGTTGCTGGAAAAGCGTTCAAACACCTGATCATTCGACGTTTCAGGCTGTACCGGTTCGACATAGGTCAACAGCTTCTGCGCCGTCATGTGCGAGCGCTGACCCAAATCGGTTGTTGGAAAAATGGCGATATTGGATGAATTGATGACGCTGCTGGTTTCACTGGATGCCAGCAAAGGCGGCGTGGGACTTGGCCGCGCGATGAAGTACCCCTGTCCGAGCGCGATGCCAATATCTTTTACCACACGCAACTCACCCTCGGTCTCTATCCCCTCAGCGATCACACGCGTGCCGCAACTCTCGGCAATTTGCTGGATGGATTTCAGGAATTGCAATTTGATCGGGTCGTGATCCACTCCCTGCACGAAATGCATGTCGATCTTGATGTACTCCGGGCGCAGCTCGGACCACAGGCGCAAACTGGAAAACCCCTCGCCCAGATCGTCGATAGCGATATTGAAACCCATCGCACGATAGTGCAGCAGCGCGCTACGCATCCCTTCAAAATCGAAAGTCGGCTGATTCTCGGTAATCTCGATAACCACACGCGCCGGATCGATATTAAACGAGCGCATAAATTCCAGCGTCTGGCCGTTTTTAAAGCTGGGGTGAGTCAGCGCTTCCGGGCTGACGTTGAGAAACAGATTGCCCGGCAGTTTTTGTTTGGCAAATGCCTCCAGCACCGTTAGTCGCGACAGCATCTCGACTTCCAGCGACATGCCCTGCTGCTCGGCCGCACAAAACAAGTTGATGGGCGAATGCAAAGAGCTGTTCGCCGGGCCGCGTATCAACCCCTCAAAACCAAGGAATTCGCCGCTCTTGAGATCAATAATGGGTTGAAACAGGGCGCTCAATTTGCGCTGGGCGATGATTTCCTGGAGGGGCGTCATGGCAGGCTCTTGCGCCAGAGCGAGATTACCCCGAAATTGTGTACACGGTATGCGAGAACTCGAATGATGAGGTTCAACTGGTAACGTGGCGAACATGGCGTATTCCCGTAATCTGTTTGGATACTCGCACCTTAACGCGATGTTGTGACAGAGATATGACGGTTTATCCGCCGCCCCTCGTGCGCGTAAAAAAGCCGGGGGCGTACACCCCCGGCCCATTGACCTGCAACCCGTTCAGACTCTAAATACAGGCAGCGGGTGTAGCAGCACAAGCTGCATTAACCAACGCTACAATGTTGGTTGATACAAACGCACTCGCTCCCTGTTGTTTGACAGCCTGATTGGTATAGCCCCAGCTGGTGACGCCGACAACGGTATTGAACTGAGGCTCCGAACCTAACAGAACGCCACCGCTCAACACCGCGCCTGTCCCCAGATTCACCACTTCAGGACCGCCGCTGGAACCGCCGGTTTGTCTCGATCCCCATACGGTGTTGCTGACCATGGTACTCACAAACCCTTGTGAATCCGTGCGCTGCATCATGAGCCCAGCATCATGAGACACCGGATAGCCCAGCTGGTTGATAAGCGCCAGATTGGTAGGGGTAAAACCATAACCGTTCCATCCATAGCCTAGCCAGCCCACGGCCGTTCCCGGATAAACGCGATTCTGGGGAACGATTGTCAAGACTGCCACATCGTTCCGGCAAATCACCCCGGCCTGTGAGCAGGCATCCGTACCGTTGTAATAGGATGTCATAACCCTGGGTGCAGATGCGTTCCACACGCCATAGGGTGCCAGTGCATTATATTTGGCGGGTACGAATTGCCAGGAGCTATACCATCTCGGCAGCGTTCCGCCGAACTTCGTCACGCAGTGCGCCGCTGTCACGATCACACCACGCTTGATCAGGGAAGCAGAACAAACATACGATGCCGCGCCGATCCTGAAATAAAGTTTACCGGCGGCGCGGTAAGGATAGCGACTGGATATGTAGTTTGCCGGTGTTGTGGCAAGATCCACCCGCGAGGTGGTAAAGGGGTGGTTCGAGGTGCCGAACTCCTGCGGCGTAACCGCAGCAGCCGAAGCGAACGCTGAAGAACCACCCAGATTGACAGGGCTCATCACCCCGCTACCCACGGATCCCTGTGAGTTACCCGCCGGACCAAAAGACGGAGCGGCGGCATTTCCCGCTATGGCCACAGGCGCCGCAGAAGACATCGGCAAAGGCATGGGTTTGGCCGTTGCATCGCTATAGGCAAAAACCACCGGCCCGCCAGCCTGTTGCATACGCGCCGCTTCAACACCCACGCTAACTCCCGGCTGCGGAGCGGCAAAAACTGCCGTCGTCATGTATCCGCCCGCAATGGCGAGCAAACACGATATGTAAATCATTTTATGCGTTTTCATTATCAAACCCCTTTTAACGTGACACGTTGAAATGAACTTCCACTGCGACCCGTTTTCGCCAAGCGAATAGTCAGGCTTTGCCAAAACGTAGGTTAATATACTGCCAAAAAAGAAAATTAACTATAGGCCGAAATGCATAGCTGTTTCGGTTCGCAATCATAGCTACAAATTGCCTCAGGCGACAAGACCACCCTTCGGCATTTATTACGGGACGTTCGCCAAACTGCCCGAAATCAATGGGAAGCGGCGTTCCCTTCACCCTGATTTCCCGCCTCAACCCCCGGCGAACCCTCAGGCCCGGTGTGCGCTTTTTGCTTTTCTGTTACAGGCGGCATATCGACGCTTGGCATAGGCATGGGAAGTGTTTTCGAATCGTCGATGGGCTGCACTACTGCGCCCTCGGGTTGTTCCGGGCCCGCCACCACCGAGTTTTGTTGCTTCACGCCCCTCTCACAGGCTGTAGCCGTCATGGCTACCACCCCTAAACAAATAGCACCTGCCAGCCACCAAGTATTCATTTTGCGCACCCCGCGAGTTAGATTTTCGCCAATATATCACTTTCCAGTACATTAAACCATGTGAAACAGCAAGCCATTACTCACTCGCCCGGAATTTATAGCAAGCTATTGATTTTATGTATATTTTTCAGGAATAAGTCACCTCAAAGCAAGTTTGAAGTGCAACGCTCAAACTTGAACAGCGCGTATTCCCCGGTCTTGTCCGAGCGCCTGGCGCGCTCATTGGCGAAAAGACGAAGAAATGCTGTGGGTGACGATACGGCGACGATCAGGGGACATCCAGTGCCCACACTCATGCCGAATTGGTGCGCCCGGCGGGAGTCGAACCCACTACCTACAGCTTCGGAAACTGTCACTCTATCCAGATGAGCTACGGGCGCTGCGGAGAAATTGGCTGGCAATCGCATTTGATCAAGCGGGTAACTTAGTCGAGCGCGTTTCAAAATGCGTGCGCAGCATAGCGGTTTTTATCCATTTCGTCCATGATGCGCGTATAACCGCGCAAGTGAGTCCGCGCGATAGTGCTATTGTCACAGCTTTGAACATCAATTTAGATCACCATGTTTACCAATCCGGAAACCGCAGCTATACGTCAGTTGTTAAAGCAGATACACACCGTCGCAGTGGTCGGTCTGTCGCCCAATGAATCCCGCCCCAGCTTCCGGGTGGCGCGCGGCTTGCAAAGCCTGGGCTATCGCATCATTCCGGTACGCCCGATGGTGGACAAGGTATTGGACGAGCAAGCCTACCCTGACCTGGAAAGTCTGCCCGGGTTGCCGGACATGGTGGATGTCTTTCGCGCCGCCGAGCATGTTCCCGCTATCGTGGAAAGCTGCATCAAGCTGGGCATAAAACATCTCTGGCTGCAAGAAGGCATCATTCACGAAGCGGCGGCACTGCGCGCTCAGGCGGCGGGCATCACGGTGGTCATGAATCGCTGCCTGTGGCGCGACTGCATGCAGTTTTGCGAACACAAGACATGAGCGGCAGGCGATGAATCCCGATAGCAAAGAACCGACGCGTTGTGCATGGGCGGGCGAAGATGCCTTGTACCGGCACTATCATGACTGCGAATGGGGGGTGCCGCTGTTTGATGATCGGAGCCTGTTTGAATTTTTGATTCTGGAAGGTGCGCAAGCCGGTTTAAGCTGGATCACCATTTTGCGCAAACGTGAAAACTATCGCGCCGCCTTCGACAATTTCGATGCCACACGCATTGCGGCATATGACACGAATAAAATAGAATCGCTGCTGCAAAATCCGGGGATCGTGCGCAATCGCCTGAAGGTGCAATCGACCGTCGGTAATGCACAACAGTTTCTTCAGCTTCAGGAGAAATACGGCAGTTTCGCAACCTTCATCTGGCAGTTTGTGGAGGGGCAGCCCATACAGAATACATGGCGTAGTCTGGCCGAAGTTCCCGCGAACACGCCCGAATCGGATGCAATGAGCCGCGAATTGAAGCGCTGCGGTTTCAAGTTTGTCGGGACGACGATTTGCTATGCCCTGATGCAGGCAACCGGCATGGTCAATGACCACACCACGGAATGTTTCCGGCATGAACAATTACGCAACAAATAAACCAGTGGAGTTTCACAATGCTTTTGAAATTTACCAAGATGCACGGCGCAGGCAATGACTTTGTGGTGCTGGATGGCATACGCCAGCACATCGCGCTCAGCGCCGAACAATTGCGCATGTTGGCCGACCGGCATTTCGGCGTGGGCTGCGACCAGATCCTGCTGGTCGAAAAAGCGCATCACTCGGGAGCGGATTTTCGCTATCGCATCTTCAATGCCGACGGCGGCGAAGTGGAACAGTGCGGTAATGGCGCGCGCTGCTTCGTACGTTTTGTGCATGAGCAAAAGCTGACCAGCAAACCTGAAATCGTGGTCGAAACGCATGGCGGCTTGATCAGACCGCGCATGGAAGAGGATGGGCGCGTGACGGTGAACATGGGCGCACCCGTCTTTGCGCCGGATCGCATTCCATTTACAGGCGGCACAGCCGAAGCGAGCGAGCCGCTGCTGGTAGCAGGCGAAACGCTGACGATTAGCGCGGTATCCATGGGCAATCCGCATGCGGTGCAAATCGTCGATGATGTTGAATCGGCGGCGGTGGAAGAACTCGGGCCGCTAATCGAACACCACCCGCGTTTTCCAAAACGCGTCAATGCCGGCTTCATGCAGATCATGGACAGGCAACACATACGACTGCGCGTTTATGAACGGGGCTCGGGAGAAACACTCTCCTGCGGGACAGGCGCCTGTGCAGCCGTGGTGACCGGTATCAGGCGCAATTTGCTGGACAGCCCGGTGATTGTAGCCACACATGGCGGAACTCTGACGATCACCTGGAACAGTGAAGATTCACCGGTATTGATGACAGGGCCTGCGATCAGCGTATTCTCAGGCGAAATAAATTTATAAGGAATGGTAATGAAATCAGAAGACGTTGCACACTATTTGCTGAACACCCCGGAATTCTTTGAGGAACATGTCGAGATGCTGGCGCAAATCACCCTGCCGCATCCGCACGGAGGACGGACGATTTCCCTGAGCGAGCGACAGTTGTTCACCTTGCGCGAGAAGAACAAGGTACTGGAAAAAAAGCTGCACGACCTGATCGTATTTGCCAAAGAGAACGATGCGCTGCAACACAAGGTGCATGAATTCACCACCGCGCTGTTCGCCGCGCGCGATCTGGCCACCTTGCAGGAAATGATCCCGCACCTGTTGCGCGACATCTTTGCCGTGCCGCATGCGGTGTTGAACCTGTGGCAGATCAACCCGCCCAGCATGGAAGTTCTGGTATTTACCGATACGCAGCCGCAGCCCGTGTGTCTGCATCAGACTGTGCACGAAACGGGTGGCTGGTTCGGTGAAAACGCCACGCAACTGCACTCCTTTGCTTACCTGCCGCTGCACGCGGGCAGTGTATCCATCGGCCTGCTGGTGCTGGCCAGCGAAGACCAGCAACGCTTCTACCCTGAAATGGGCACGGTATTCCTGCAACGCATCAGCGAGGCAGTGAGCAGCGCGCTGCATCCGTATCTCGAACATTGATGAATCACATCAAAGCTCCAAATTTTGCATGACGGATTTAGCCACGAACAACCAGCACTACCTCGGCGGCTATCTGGCGTGGCTACGCAACGAGAAACACTATTCTGAGCTGACCGCAGAAAACTACGCGCGTGACCTCGGACGCCTGTTCGAATTGAGCGCCAACACAGCACTTAATGATCTTAAAATCCATCATATCCGCCGCTTCATCGCTCAACTGCATAGTTCAGGGCTGAGCGGGCGTTCGCTGGCGCGACTGTTGTCGGCCTGGCGCGGCTTCTTTAATTACCTGCTGCGCGATCATGGTTTTACCGACAATCCCTGCATCGGCTTGCGCGCACCCAAGTCGCCGAAATCGCTGCCTCACGTGTTGTCGCCCGACGAGGCGACGCGGCTGGTCGGTCTGCCCGCCGACACGCCGCTGGCAATGCGCGACAGAGCGATGTTCGAACTGCTCTATTCCTCCGGCCTGCGGCTGGCCGAACTGGTTGACCTCAACCCGGAGCAGCTCGAATTGAACGAAGGCGTCGTGCGCGTGACCGGCAAGGGCAGCAAGACGCGCATCGTGCCGCTCGGCAGCTTCGCCGCCAACGCCTTGCAAACCTGGCTGGCGGTACGCCCGCAACTGGCCAATGCCGACGAGAACGCCTTGTTCGTAGGCGTGCGCGGCCAGCGTATCTCGCCGCGCGTGGTGCAGTTACGCATGAAACAATGGGGCATCAAACAAGGCATCACCAGCAACGTGCATCCACATGTGCTGCGCCACTCATTCGCCACCCATGTGCTGCAATCTTCCGGCGATTTGCGCGCCGTACAGGAAATGCTCGGCCACGCCAGCATTTCCACCACGCAGGTTTATACCCACCTCGACTTTCAATACTTGAGCAAAATTTACGATGCCGCGCACCCGCGCGCCAAAAGAAAACCATGACCGACAAAAAATCAAACAGCAGCAAACGTACGCCTTCCACTCCGCACCGCGCTTCGCAGGGCAACCGCGATTTTCGCAAACGCAGTCAGCGCGAGGCGCGACCTTCCGAAGCGAGCATCAGCCAGCCGCGCAGCGCGCCTCTGGTTGGTAATGCTGATGCGCAACCAGCCATCCTGCTGCGCGAAGGCCGCGAAAAATCGTTGCAACGTCGCCATCCCTGGGTATTTTCCGGTGCGGTCGAGCATATAGATGGCGCTCCCGCCAGCGGCGACACGTTGCCGGTGCGCGATGTAAACGGGCAATTCCTCGCCTGGGCCGCCTACAACGCCGGTTCACAAATTACCGCGCGGGTCTGGTCTTGGCACGAAGATGAAGCCATAGACACCGACTTCTTCCGCCGCCGCATAGCCACGGCGATAGCCGGACGTAGCGGCCTGCAACTGGACAAGGACAGCAACGGCATGCGCCTGATTCACGCCGAATCGGACGGCTTGCCGGGACTGATCGTGGATCAGTATGGCGATGTGCTGGTAATGCAGATCGGCAGTGCGGGTGCGGAACGTTGGCGCGAAACGATAGCCGACACCCTGCAGGAACTTTGCAAACCCGCCTGCATCTACGAGCGCTCCGATTCCGACTCACGCACCCTGGAAGGACTGGAATTGCGCTGCGGCGTGCTGCGCGGCAATCTGCCAGACTCCGTGGAAGTAATCGAACACGGTCTGCGCTTCGCGGTGGATGTCGCAGCAGGCCAGAAAACCGGCTTCTATCTCGACCAGCGCGACAACCGCGCGCTGACCGAAACGCTGGCGCGCGATAAAGACGTGCTGAACTGTTTTTGCTACACCGGCGGCTTCTCGCTGTACGCCTTGCGCGGCGGGGCAAAATCGGTGCTATCCATGGATGCCTCCGCAGACGCGCTGCGAATCGCGGCAGAGAACCTGACCCGCAATGGACTGGATGAATCGCGCGCCGAATGGCAGGAAGCAGATGTGTTTTTAGCGCTGCGCAAACTGCGTGATCAGGGCCGCAGCTTCGACATCATCATCCTCGACCCGCCCAAGTTCGCCCCCACCGCCGCCTTCGCCGAAAAAGCCGCACGCGGCTATAAGGACATCAACCTGCTGGGCTTCAAACTGCTGCGTCCGGGCGGCCTGCTGTTCACCTACTCCTGCTCCGGCGGCATCAGCGAAGAACTGTTCCAGAAAATCATCGCCGGTGCTGCGCTGGATGCGGGCGTGGATGCGCAGATCGTCCACCACCTGCACGCCAGCCCCGACCATCCGGTATTACTCAGCTTCCCGGAAGGTGCTTATCTGAAGGGGCTGGTGTTGCGAGTAGCGGAATAAGAAACCTGAATGCGCCCCTCACGGCATTGTGATTTTTCGGTCCAGGCACGATTTTATAGCTTAGGGACAGGAAACAGCGCGATGTTTGGAGTGCAGTGACGCGTCACTGCATATTTTTTATGGCAAACACCCTTATGCAGCGCGACAGCCAGATTGACCTGCCAGAACCGGGTAGCCAAGGCGTGGTGTCCGAATTACTGTACGGGCGACGCAATTTCAATGCCCGCCTGGCCAAAGCGATGGCGGTACGTTTCGGCTGCGCTGTTTTTGTAAAAATCAAAATCCAGTACGCCGCTTTTTCGCTGCACGGCATTACGTGCTCAAGCCGGATGCGTGATTGCAAGACTGCCCCTCGCAAGGTAAGATTTGTCAGGAAAATCTAAGGATGTGCTGATTTATTCGGTTTTGTCGTTCCCGCGTAGGCGGGAACCCAATTAAATCAAGGCGCTGGATCCCCGCTTTCGCGGGGATGACGAATAAATCAGCGTTTCCCTAACTTCAAATCAAGAAGGAATCGCCATGCCAACGATCAGTATGTTTTACGGCATTATTATTCGCATGCTGTTTCTGGATACCAAACAGCATAATCTGCCTCACATCCACGTTGAATATCAAGACCAAAAAGCGGTGTTTGCCATTCCTGGCGGTGAGCTGCTTGAAGGTAATTTACCGCTAAAAAAGATTCGCCAAGTTCAAGTGTGGATAGACCTGCATGAAGAAGAGTTGATGGCCGACTGGACTTTGGCCGTTAATGGCGAACCCATATTTCGTATTGATCCATTGCATTAGGGTATGGACATGCTGCCTAATGTTATCGCTGTGCAAGCCCTGCCGGATCACCACCTGCTACTGACATTTGAGAATGGCGAACACAAGCACTTTGATATGTCGCCTTACCTGCACTACCCTGTTTTTCAGCCTTTACAAAATCCAGGATTCTTCAGCCTCGCTAAAGTTAATTACGGCACCGTCACCTGGCCCGGCGAAATCGATATTGCACCTGAACGGCTATACCTCGAAGGTGTCGCGGAATTGGTACACGCCTGACTTATATAAACCGCGCCGTCTCCGAATGACTGACAGGACAGCGCAATTTCAATGCCCGCCAAGCCAAAGCAATGGCGACGCGGTTTGGCGTTTCGGCGGCGCTGTTTTTGTAATCTGTAGCCCGGATGAAACGAAGTGAAATACGGGGACGTGCGGAAGCTACCCCCGGACTCCATCGCATTACATCCAGGCTACGCTGGCTGGATGTCGGCTTATGAATTTGTTCGTTGGCCAGGTTTTGGCATAACAGCCATCTGATAGCGTGCGAGCAAGACTGGGTCGTCAATCGAGCCGTGGTGGTGTAACTGGCACCACCGGTTGTTTTCTATCTGGTAGATGCGGCTGGTGCGAATAGCCAGTTCGATTTCTTCATCGTCTTTTCTGAACCAGCCGCGTTCATGCCCTACGGCGCAGAACATGGCATCCGTCTGCATAATTTCTATATCGTAATATTCCACATAAACACGGGCTGTGCCGGTGAAGATGCGCGCATAGACGGCCTGAATCTCATTCCAGCCGCGCTTGATTCCGCCCAGCGGGTTGGACATGGAGGCTTTCGGTGATTGAAGCCAGTTATGGTTCATGGTTTCGAGGTCCTGATGATTGAAGGCGAAATAGAATTCTTCCAGAGCTTCGATTGGGCTGGTTGCTGATGTCGGTTTGTTGCTGCCGTTAATGACAATGTTGCGGATACTCATGGTTTACCTCTTTTGGTTGTAAATACAACTATTTGGTTAAAAAATTAGCTGAGTTTTTTTGAGGACGATTGGGCGAGGCTGACCAGTTGCTGCAAATCATCCTTGCCTATTTTCTGCTGCATTTCGGTATATAGGGCTAGACCGGTTTGCTCAAGGGCGTTATGAATGAACAGCGCTTTTTCAGTGGGCATGATACGTTGTTCTCGCGCATCAGTGCTGCTGTTTCGCGTTATCAATCCCTTATTATCAAGCGCATTGATAAAGCGGGTAATCGTGGATTTATCCAGCATCAGGATTTCGCCGATTTCTTTTTGCGTAATGCCTGGACGAGCCAGCACTACGCGTAGCAGGTAGGCATGCGACGATGAGAGGCCGAACTTTTTGAAAGATTGGTCCCATTTACGGTTCACCACCCAGGCAAGGTGATTGATATTGAAATACAGGCAGCGATCGAACATGGACTGACTATACACAAATAAGGTTGTACGTGCAACCTTGTTTCAGGCGATTCACTTTGGTCAGGAACACCGTGATTCGTTCGGTGAGCTTATCGGTACAGAGCGGTCATAAAGTGTTTCTGGTGCAATGTCCAGATCACCTGGCCAGCACACGGTATCGAGGGCGACGAATGCCTGATTAAACAAGGCAACATCCTGCAAGCGTGTAAAAACGCCCCTGTTCAGATAAGGGCGCGCATCAAACAAGCGGTGATCTCCGGTATCAAACCACAACTCCAGCGAAAAATCATTGTGCGGGACAACACGAATAACCGATTCCATCATGCCTCCTAACGCAATGGATCAATTGCAAACGGAGTTTGACCATTGACTGCCAATTCCCAATCCGCCAGCAATGATTCACGATGAATTTCAATCCACGCCTGCACCAGCCTTACCTTGGCAATCGGAATTTCGCCAGATAACTGCGCCGCATCCAAAATTGAAAAAGAAGCTTCATGTCCTTGATATTTTGCGTGAATATGAGGGAGTTTATGCCGCTCATCATCGTAAAAATACAAGCAGATCACAATTCCATAAAACATGCTGATGGTGGGCATGACAAACCTCGGTTGTTAAAAGCAGGTTTGATTGTAACCAACAATCGCACTTAACGGCGTGATGCCTGTTGGTAATTGCACAGGCTGCCGCACACTGTACAACTCCGCATGGTTAAATCCCGGCCAGCCAGCGTCTGATCCTGAGTCCGAGCTCGGTGGTATAGCCGACCTCGACAAAGCTGACGTTCCCGTCGGGCGAGATGATGAAGCTGACGGGAACGGCATGTACGCCCCATGCGCGGGCTATGCTGCCGTCCGGATCGTTCAGCACAGGGAAAGAGATTCCCTGCTCGCGCATGTGCGCCGCCACCTGTTCCGGCGTCCCGCTT
The DNA here is from genome assembly GCA_964385275.1 of uncultured Gallionella sp. Classification (GTDB taxonomy): domain Bacteria; phylum Pseudomonadota; class Gammaproteobacteria; order Burkholderiales; family Gallionellaceae; genus Gallionella. The sequence continues at coordinate 94,974 of CAYLOK010000004.1, forward strand.
TGCATCGCGATGGTAATCACGGTCGGGTCGTCATGGGCGATGGCGGCAATGGAACCCTGTTCGGTGCGACAGACCGGGCACCAGGTCGCCCAGAAATGTACCAGCACCGGATGTCCGGGATGTGTCGGCAAGGTGTAAGGCAGTCCTGCGAGGGTGACGCCCTGCAGGTGCTGTGATGCGCCGCTGACCATGTCGCGCTGTTGCCAGAAGCGGATGGCCGCAACCACCAGCACGAACAAAAAAACATTGATGGCATAACCGCACCATTTTTTCCGCCTGCCCGCCGACAGACAGGCGCGGCTTTTATTTGCCACGTTTGAGTTTCTCGATCTCGCGACGGTCGCGCTTGGTAGGACGGCCTCTGAAGGTAAAAACCTCGGGCTCCAGTTTATGCAGCTCGGCAATGGCAGCGCGTCGTTCGCGGCTCTCATCGCTTTCACGATAGAGCAACTGAGCAACAGGCGCCGGGCCGCGCTTGTCCGAGAGCGCCAGCACTTCAATATCGAAGCGTGCCTGTCCGAAATACAGCACCAACTGATCGCCCACCGCAATAGTCTTGGCAGGTTTGACGCGCGCGCCGTCGATCAGCACGCGGCCATTTTCAATGGCATGCACCACCAGGCTGCGCGTCTTGTAAAAGCGCGCCGCCCACAGCCATTTGTCGATGCGCAATTTATCCGGGGGGTTATTCACTCCACTCTTCCCGCTCAATCCTGAATCCTTCACACAACAACTTGGGGCTAAGCCCCTTAGTTGTGCGGGGAATGCCCTTGCGGCATGAATCCTGAAAGTTTTTAGTGCAGATTTACCATCGGCATAAAACCCAGCTTATCCCTCAACCCAGCCCGGTTGCTGCGTGCTTCCGCCTGGCTGGCATAAGGGCCGATGTGGACGCGGGTCTTGTTGTTTTGATTGAACAACATCAACTGTTTACCTGCATCACCCAGCTTGGCGCGCATTTCTGCCAGGAATTGCTCTGCGGCTTCACGCGTACCGAATGCGCCCAATTGCAGGAATACATTGCTGTTCGCCGCCGCAACAGGCGTACTGTTCGCCGGTGGCGCGGCGGGTTCCAGCGAGACATTTTGCACCGCTTCCGCTTTGGCTATCGGGCGGGCCAAGGTGTCGGCGGTGATACTTTCGACTTCCACCTCCGAACTGCCTCTGCCGACAATGCCGAGCTTGTGTGCCGCAGTGTAGGACAGATCAATCACGCGCTCGTGCATGAATGGGCCCCGGTCATTGATGCGCACCACCACCGACTTCTGGCTGGCCACATGGGTCACGCGCGCATAGCTTGGAATGGGCAGCGTGGGATGGGCAGCCGTCATGAGATACATATCGTATTTCTCGCCGCTGGAAGTGCGCTGGCCGTGAAATTTCTTGCCATACCATGAAGCGCTGCCGCGTTGCTTGTAATTACCCGCCACGGTCTGCGGCTTGTAAGTCTTTCCCAGTGCGACATAAGGCCGATTGGCATAGCGATGCAGCGGCTCAGGCGCAGGCATGGCATCGGGAATCTTATCAAGATTGGCGGGTATATTTTCCCCGGGACCGTCGCCGGCAAGATAGCCGCCGCTGCCGGCAATCGGCTTTACCTCAGGCTGTCCGGCTGAACGATCTTCAATCGGCGCGGGTGTGGCACGCGTCTCTGACGGACGTTGCGGCGCTGTGCCGCAGGCGGTGAGCAGCAGCGCGGCCAATGCCCGTATTGCGACTTGCTTGATCATACTTTATCCTTATAAATCAAATAGTTAGCTTTTGACCAGTTTTTTGTGCGTCTGAATGCTCATCAACATACCAAAACCCAGCAACAGGGTCAGCATGGATGTGCCGCCGTAGCTGACCAACGGCAGCGGCACGCCCACAACCGGTAAAATCCCGCTGACCATACCCATATTGACGAAGGCATAGGTGGCGAATGTCAGTGTGATCGAGCCTGCCATCAAGCGGGTGAAATAAGTCGAGGCATTGGCGGTAATAACAAAACCGCGCGCAATTACAAAGAAATACATCGCCAGCAGAATAAAGTTGCCGATCAGGCCGAATTCTTCCGAATACACCGCGAAGATGAAATCGGTGGTGCGCTCCGGTAGAAAATCGAGGTGGGTCTGTGTGCCATTCAAATAGCCCTTGCCAAACAAGCCGCCCGAACCGACGGCGATCATACCCTGAATAGTGTGATAGCCCTTGCCCAGCGCGTCCTGCGAGGGATCAAACAACATCAGAATACGATGGCGTTGATATTCGTGCAGCATGGACCACAGCATCGGCGCACTGGCAACGCTCGCCAGGAAAAAACCACCTATCACGCGCCAACTCAGGCCCGCCAGGAACAACACGTAAAATCCGCTGGCTGAAATCAACAACGCCGTCCCCAGATCGGGTTGCCGCGCAATCAACGCCACCGGCATGAGCAGCAGCAGGGCTGCCACAACATAATTCTTCATTGTCAGCGAAGCCTCGTGCTTCTCGAAATACCAGGCCATCATCAACGGCACACCGATTTTCATCAGTTCGGACGGTTGTATGGTCGCCACGCCGATATTCAGCCAGCGCCGCGCGCCATGGCTGATTTCGCCGAACAGCGCCACGCTGATGAGCAACAACATGCCGAACACGTAAATCGGCACGGCGGTGCGCATCAGATAATGCAACGGCAAATTGGCCACTACCCATAAGCAGCACATTGCCACCAGAATATTCACCCCCTGCGCCATCACGCGATCGAAATTATGGTCGCCCGCGCTATATAAAGTCAGCAGGCTGGCCAACATCAGCAACCCTATCCCTGCCAGTAGCGGCAAATCAAGATGACAGATGATATGTTGCCAAAGTTGTCGTCTAGTCATGTTCCACCTCAACTTCAGGGACGCCCGATGCAACCGGCGTGGTGACTGTAGCTACCGCAGCCTCAACAGGCGGCACCTTGCCCAGCAGGTAATAATCCAACACTTTGCGCGCAATCGGTGCGGCCGTGCCGCCGCCATGTCCGCCGTTTTCCGCCAGCACCACCACGGCAATCCGGGGTTGTTCGGCAGGTGCGAAGGAGATAAACCAGGCATGGTCACGATGCCGCTCGTCTATCTTGCTGGCATCGTATTTTTCGCCCTGCTTCATGCCGATCACCTGTGCGGTGCCTGTCTTGCCGGCGATGGTGTACGGCGCACCCACAGAAGCGGACACCGCCGTACCGCCCGGCTGGGTCACCGCCGCCATCGCACGCTTGACCAGATCGAGATGCTCCGGGGCTATCTTCACATCCGATTCCTGCTTATTTTCCAGCAAACGCGATTTATTGCTGCTTGAATTGCGTATTTCCCTGACCAGATGCGGTTTGTAGCCGATGCCGCCATTCGCCAGTGTTGCCGTCGCATAAGCCAGCTGCAAAGGCGTCACCAGACTGTAACCCTGACCGATGCCGACCGACACGGTATCGCCGGTATACCACTTCTGCTTATAACGTTTCTGCTTCCATTCCTGCGAGGGCAACAGGCCCGATGTTTCGCCCTCCAGATCGATGCCCGTTTTCTTGCCGAAACCGAAGCGCGACAAATAGTTGAAAATATTGTCTATACCCATTTCAACCGCCAGACCGTAATAGTAGGTATCGCAAGACACAACGATGGATTTGAACATATCCACCGTGCCATGCCCGCCCGGTTTCCAGTCGCGATAGTGGTGCCTGTTCCCCGGCAGGGTGTAAAAACCCGGGTCGCTGATGGTGAGCGCCGGTGAGCGTACATTGTAAAAAAGACCTGCCAGCGCCATGAAGGGCTTGATAGTCGAACCCGACGGGTATTGCCCGCGCAAGGCGCGATTATTGAGCGGGTGGTCGGGAGAGTCGTTCAACTCTTTCCAGCTCTCTTCATCAATCCCGTCTATGAACAAACTGGGGTCATAACCCGGACGGCTGACGAAGGCCAGCACTTCGCCATTGGCAGGATCAATCGCCACCAGTGCGCCGCGATAATCACCGAAGGCCTGCTCGGCAATTTCCTGCAACTTGGCATCAATGCTCAACACCAGGGTATTGCCGGATACCGGCGCGGTTCGCGACAGGATGCGCACTGCGCGACCCGCCGAATCCACTTCGACCTGCTCTATGCCGGTCGTGCCATGTAATTCATTTTCGTAGTATTGTTCCAGACCGGTCTTGCCGATGTAATCGGTGCCGCGATAGTTTGCCGTTCTGTCGCTTTCATCGAGCCGGTCAACATCAGCCTGATTGATGCGTCCGATGTAACCCAGCAGATGAGCCGTTTTCTCTGAATAGGGATATTCGCGAAACAGGCGCGCCTTGATTTCAACACCCGGGAAACGATATTGCTGCGAAGCAAAACGCGCCACCTCTTCGTCGCTCAGGCGACTGCGTATCATCAGGGTCTCAAAATCATGGCTCTCCGCCATCAACTTCTTGAATCGTTTGCGATCTCTGGGGGCGATTTCGACCAGCCTGGACAAGTCGTTGATGGTGTCCCGCAGATTCGCCACCTTGCTCGGCGTGATTTCCAGGGTGTAGCCGGCAAAATTATGCGCCAGCACCACGCCGTTACGATCCAGTATCAGCCCGCGATTGGGAACGATGGGCACGACCGAAATGCGATTTTTTTCTGCCAGCGTGTGGTAATAGTCATGGCGCATCGCTTGCAGATAAACAAAGCGCGCCAGCAAAATCCCCAGCAAAAGCAAGACAAAAGCGATGCTGATAACCAGCCGCAAGCGAAAGTTGAATATCTCTTGCTGATGGTTTTTTAGCTCTACCCTGCTCATTCACGATCCACGCGCATCTGCCGCATGGACTGGAACAGGAGACTGATCGGAATCCATAGCAAAGTCGAAGTCATGCAACCCAGAAAATAGCGCCATGCCACCAGGCCGCTCACCTGCCAATGCACCAGAGAGTACACCGCGTAAGTCAGCAGCAGGATGAAAAACACCTGGGTAGTTTGCTCGCGCAGGTCAAACATCTGTATGCGACGACTCAACACCACGCCGCCAAACGCCAGCACGGTATAGGACAGCGCATGTTGCCCGAACAAACTGGCATCGGACACATCAGCCAGAATGCCTATCGCCCAGGCCAGACCGATACCGAAGCGCAGCGGTTTGTGCGTACACCAGTACAGCATTACCACGGCCACAAAATCGGGGCGCAACGCCAGCCAGATGCCTTCCCACGGCAAGCCGTTGAGAACGAGCGCACTCAGCACGCTCGCCATGATGAATAGATTGCTGACGGGGCGCTGGATTTCAGATTGCGGCTGATCAAGATAAGCCATCAATGAACCCCCTCTGCCTTCACCTTGACCGCCTCGTTCGCCGCTTCCGGGCGTTCCGGCAATTTGTCCATGGCAGACAGAACCAGCAGATGGCGGTGCTTGTCCACGCCACCCACCGGCAAACAAATAATATTGGCAAAAGGATAAGCCGCATCGCGCTCTACCTTTTCCACTTTTGCAACCGGGATGCCCGGCGGATAGAGGCCGTCAATGCCCGAGGTAACCAGCACGTCACCCTTCTGTATATCGGCACTGACGGGCATATAGCGCAACGATAACTGGCTGGTATTGCCGGCGCCGAAGGCGACACTGCGCAACCCGCTGCGCAGCACCTGCACCGGCACGGCATGATTTTTTTCGGTAATCAGCGTCACTTCGGAAAGCAGGGGGTAAACACGGGTAACCTGTCCGATGATACCCTTGTCATCCATCACCACCTGGCCGGCCTGTACATGGGCAGCGCTTCCCTTGTTGATAAGCACTTTTTGTCTGAAAACATCCACCTCGGCATACACGATTTCGGCGAATTGAACCGAAAACTGGTTGCGCTGTTGCAGTGCCAGCAGGTTGCGCAATTGCTGATTTTCTTGCAGCAAGGATTGCCATTGCAGTAATTGCGAGGAATCACGTTCGTGCTGACGATGCAATGCATTGTTTTCCCCCAGCAAATGGCTCTGTCTGACCATGAATTCTCTGGTCTGCCGCCACAAAGAATTCGGCAGGGTTGCCAGATGCTGTATCGGCGAAACCAGCACCGACAGCGCGCTGCGGGTGGATTCCAGATAGCGAAAACGCGCATCTATAAACATCAGCAACAACGAAAACACCGCAAAAAATACCAGCCGTGCACCGGGACTTGGCCCCCGGTTGAAAACCTGAAAAGTCTGCGTGCTGTCCATCGGCGATCGTCAAGGAATAGAGAGAGGGGAAATTTAGCGGGTAGCCTGTAGCGGTTGGTTGAGAGCTGGTTTGCTACAAGCTACAAGCTGGCTTCCAACTTACTCTATTGTGAAGATGCCCGTCGATTTATCCATGCTTTCAAGCGCACGACCGGATCCGCGCACCACGCAAGTCAGCGGATCATCGGCGATCAGCACGGGCAAGCCGGTTTCTTCCATCAGCAAACGGTCAATGTCGCGCAGCAGTGCGCCGCCGCCGGTCAGCACCATGCCCTTATTGGCAATATCCGCACCCAGTTCCGGCGGGGTTTGTTCCAGCGCAATTTTCACCGCGCTGACAATGTTGTTCAGCGGATCGGTCAGCGCTTCGAGAATTTCGTTACTGGAAATGGTAAAGCTGCGCGGCACGCCTTCGGCCAGATTGCGCCCCTTCACTTCCATTTCGCGCACTTCAGAACCAGGGAAAGCGGAACCGATGGTCTTCTTGATGTCTTCAGCGGTGGTTTCGCCGATCAACATGCCGTAATTGCGGCGAATGTAATTGATAATCGCTTCATCGAACTTGTCGCCGCCGACGCGCACCGAACCTGAATACACCGTACCGCCCAGCGAGATCACGCCGACTTCGGTCGTGCCGCCGCCGATGTCCACCACCA
>CAYLOK010000005.1:0-99185 GCA_964385275.1 uncultured Gallionella sp.
ATGCCGGGCGGGGAGGGGGTGGCGTATTCGCCCAGTTCGCCGCTGATGTCGGCGACGATGCCGTCGAACGGCGCTTTGAGCACCATCCGGTCCAGGCCTGCGTGCGCTGCGGCGATGCGCGATTTGCTTTGTGCAATCTGGCTGTGTGCGGCCTCGCATCCGGCATGCGCCACACGGGCGGCTGAATTTCTTTGATCCAGAGCCTCGTTGGAAATAAATCCTCTGCTCTGCAACTGACGTGCGCGACTGGCCTCCTTTTCAGCTAAATCCGCCTGAAGACAGGCTTGTCGGGATTGGCTTTGCGCGGTGGTGAGCTGTTCCTGCGCCAGACGCGATTGTGCCTGCAAGTCGTTGTCCCACAATTCCAGCAACACCTGACCGGCTTTGACCCTCTCACCCTTCTTTACCAGCAGATGGGCGATCTGACCGCCGGACGGAGCAGACAGTTTGGCGCGATGACAGGCTTTGACCGTTCCGGCACGCGTGTTGCTCACCGTCGCTTCCACCATGCCGCGTCCGACCGTGACCAGTTGGACTCGGGGCGGTGCGGGACGCGTGAAATACCAGGCTGCGACGAGCAGCAATAGCAGAACGATCAAATAAGGGGAGTATTTTGAGAGGCGGCCGCGTGCAGGGGGTAACGTAGTGTCCATGCAAGTTCCTCAAATAGATGGTGCTGGAGAGAGGAATCGAACCTCCGGCCTACGCGTTACGAGTGCGTTGCTCTACCGACTGAGCTACTCCAGCAAATGCTTCGTGGGATTATAGTGGACAGTTTGCGGCTATAGCCAGCGATATTCGTCCATAGGCAAAGGTTGCGGACAGCCTTCGATCTCGTTCAACAACAGTTCTGCACAGGCCAGCGACATGGTGACGCCGTAGCGGAAGTGTCCGCAATTCGCATACAGATTGGCCAGATGAGGGTGTCGGCCCAGGGTGGGAATGTTGTCGGGGGAGGCGGGGCGTAAACCCGCCCAGTGTTTTACTACCGGCTGGTTGCGCCAGTGCGGAAACAACGCATACACGCGCTGCAACAGGCTATCGCGTGCCTCATCGGTGGTGGATTTGTCGAAGCCGACATCTTCCAGCGTGCTGCCGACCAGCACATGACCGTCCGCGCGCGGGATGAAATACAGACTACCCTGAAGCAGTATCTGGCTGAACGGCGGTGTGTCGAACTTGAATAACAGAATCTGCCCGCGTATCGGGCGGATGTCCAGATTCAGCGCGTGTTCGCCCAGTAGCGTCCTGCTCCATGCGCCAGCTGCGACGATGTAGGCATCCGCACTGAGTTCGCCTTGCGAGGTTCTCAGTCCGGCAACCCGCTCGCCCGCAATGTTAAAGCCTTGCACTTCATGTTGTTCGAGGATCACGCCGCCGAGCATTTCCACGCGCCGATGCAACGCGCGCAATAAGCGCGGATTGCGTACCTGCCCGATCTCCGGCATGAGCAGCCCGTTTCCTTGCAAGCCGGGTAAATAGTCGCCCAATGCGACCTGCTGCAACTCAACCTGATGCTGCACACACCATGGTGTGGCACGGTCAACGTGAAAGGGGGGCAGCAGCAACATGCCGCTGCGTTGGTATTCGGGATCTATGCCGGTGGTGGTGTGCAGCATTGCAGCTGCATCGGGGAGCATGGACATGCTGCGCTGCGTCAGGCGCGTGACGGATTCCTGATAATCCCAGGAGCATAAGGGCGACATGATGCCGCCGCCCGCCCACGAAGCCTCTTGACCCGTCGAGCCGCGTTCCAGCAATGTGACGCGATAACCTTTTTGCAGCAAAGCCAGCGCGCTGGTCAGCCCAACCGCGCCGCCTCCGATGATCAGGAAGTCTGTTTGCATGTCAGGTTTGCAGCGCTTTGGGCAGCGGAAAGACGACGTTTTCGGTGATGCCCTGCAATTCGGTGAGGGTGTCAGCGCCGATCTCCTGCAGTCGCACTACCACATCCTGCACCAGCAGTTCGGGAGCGGAAGCGCCCGCCGTGACCCCCACGTGGTGTTTTCCGGTGAACCATTCCGGCTGTAAGCCGCTGGCATCATCCACCAGATAGGCCGGTACGCCGACATTCGCCGCGACTTCGCGCAGGCGGTTGGAATTCGAGCTGTTCGGCGAGCCGACCACGATGACGACATCGCATTGCTGAACCAGCAGCTTGACCGCATCCTGGCGGTTCTGCGTGGCGTAGCAGATGTCGTCCTTCTTCGGGCCGGTGATGAAGGGGAAACGATTTTTCAGCGCGCTGATGATGAGGCTTGCATCGTCCACCGATAGCGTGGTCTGCGTCACATAAGCCAGATTTTGTTCGTTTTGTACCTGCAATCCGGCGACCTGTCCGGGCGATTCCACCAGATACATGCCGCCCTCGCTTTGCCCCATGGTGCCTTCCACTTCGGGATGTCCCTTGTGGCCGATCATGATGATTTCCTTGTCCTGATCGCGCAGACGTGACACCTCGATATGCACTTTGGTGACCAGCGGGCAGGTCGCGTCGAACACGGTCAGCCCACGCTCTTCCGCCTCGCGGCGCACCGCCTGAGACACGCCGTGCGCGCTGAAGATCAGGATGCTGCCGGAGGGAACATCGGCCAGGTCTTCGATGAAAATTGCCCCCTTGTTGCGCAGGTTATCCACCACGAAGCGGTTGTGTACCACTTCGTGCCGCACGTAAATCGGCGCGCCATGCAGGCTCAGTGCGCGTTCCACGATTTCGATGGCGCGATCCACCCCGGCGCAAAAACCGCGCGGATTAGCTAACAGTAGATCCATGCTTTTTCTCCATAAAACTTTCCCAGATCATCAGTCCGGCACCACAGGTAATTGCGGAATCAGCCACGTTGAAGGCGGGGAAATAATGTTCATCCCAGTGGAATAACAGGAAGTCGATCACATAACCGTAGGCGATGCGGTCGATCAGATTGCCGAGCGCGCCCCCCAGAATCAGGCTTAACGCCAGCGCGAAGAGGGTTTCCGAGGCGTGCTTGCGCAACAGCCAGGTGATTGCAACCGAGGCGATGACGGCGATGGCGCTGAACAGCCAACGCTGCATGCCGCCTGCATCGCTTAAGAAACTGAACGCCGCACCGGGGTTATGCACGAGTGTCAGACTGAATATCTGGAGCAGCGGCAGGTTTTCGCCGTAGGAAAAGCTGTTAATAATCAATAACTTACTTATTTGATCCAGAACGATGACCAGCGCGGAGAGTCCCAGCCAGCGATAAAGCCCCGACTGAGCATTAAGCATAAGTGCGCGCCTCGCCGTCGCCATACAGATTGCTCATGCAGCGACCGCATAGCGTCGGATGTTGTTCGTCTGAACCGACATCCTCGCGGTAATGCCAGCAGCGCTCGCATTTTTCATGCGCCGATGATCTGGCTTCCAGGCGGATTGCATCACTCGCGTGGTTGCCTTTGTGTAAGGTGGCGGCGGAAGTAATCAGTACAAATTTCAAATCATCGCCCAGAATACTCAAGGCCTGATAGGTCGCATCAGAGACGAAGACATCCACCTCCGCTTGTAGCGATGAGCCTATTGTTCCCGCTGTGCGCAATTCTTCCAGTCCTTTTTGCACTTCGCTACGGACGGTACGCAAAGCGTTCCAGCGCGTTGTGAGCTTAGCTGCATTATCTAGTGCAGGCAGTTCGTGCCAGGCGCCTTCGAATACACTGACGCTATCTCCGCCGTTCAATATCGCCCACGCTTCTTCGCCGGTAAAACTTAAAATTGGTGCGATCAAGCGGGTCAGGGCGTGGGTGATGTGATACAGCGCATTTTGTGCGGAACGGCGCGCTTTCGAGTTTTCGCCTGAGGTATAAAGGCGATCTTTCAGGATGTCGAGATAGAAACTGCCCAGATCTTCCGAGCAGAAGCCCAGCAGCTTTTGCACGGCCAGATGGAATTCGTAGCGGTCGTAATCGGCATGCACATCGTGTTGTAACTTTTGCACCAGCGACAGCGCGTAACGGTCGATTTCCAGCCAGTTTGCGACTGGCATTGCATCGCGTGCCACATCGAAATCGGAGATATTCGCCAGCAGGAATTTCAGCGTGTTACGGATGCGGCGATAGCTTTCCACTACGCGCTTGAGAATCTCGTCCGAAATGGTCAGCTCGCCGGAGTAGTCGGTCGAAGCCGTCCACAGACGCAGAATGTCCGCGCCCAGGGTGTCGAAGATTTTCTGCGGTGCGATTACATTGCCCTTGGATTTGGACATCTTGTGGCCGTGGCCGTCCACCACAAAACCGTGCGTCAGCAGGGCGTTGAACGGCGCGCGGCCATTGATTGCGCAGCCGGTCAGCAAGGAGGACTGGAACCAGCCGCGATGCTGGTCGGAACCTTCCAGATACAGGTCGGCAGGTGATCCCAGTTCTTCGCGGCGATCCAGCACGGAGGCGTGCGTCACGCCGGAATCAAACCAGACATCCAGCGTGTGGGTGAGCTTCTTGTAGTGTTCCGCGTCATTGCCCAGCAAGTCCACCGAGTTCAGGCTGAACCAGGCTTCGATGCCGTGTTGTTCGACGCGCAGCGCGACTTGCTCCAGCAGTTCCGCTGTGCGCGGATGCAACTCGCCGGTTTCCCTGTGGACAAAGAACGGCATCGGCACGCCCCAGTTGCGCTGGCGCGATACGCACCAGTCGGGACGATTTTTAATCATCGCCTCAAGGCGTGCGCGCCCCCATGACGGGAAGAAGGCGGTTTCAGCCACGGCTTTGTTTGCCAGGTCGCGTAGTGCGACTCCCTTCTCACTTCCCCCTTCTCCCTTCCCGGTTTGTGACATGCCGATAAACCATTGCGGCGTGGAGCGGAAGATGATCGGGGTTTTGTGGCGCCAGCAATGCGGATAGCTGTGCTGGACTTTCTTCAGGCAGAGCAGATGGCCGCTGGCTTCCAGCGCGTGTAGCACGATGTCGTTGGCTTTCCAGACGAACACGCCCGCCAGCGTCACATCGCCCACGGGCGGCACAGTCGCCAGAAATTTGCCGTCGTCGCCCACCGGGTTGTCGGTCGGCAGGCCGTATTTTTGACCGACGAAATAATCGTCCAGACCATGCGCAGGAGCGGTATGCACCAATCCCGTACCCGCTTCCAGCGTCACATGGTCGCCGCAGATGACAGGCACGATGCGGTCCTGGAACGGATGTTGCAGCGGCAGCATGTCGAGCGCAGCGCCACGGCAGGTGCCCACAGTTTCGCCACTCAACGCGTAGCGCTCCATACAGCCCGCAACCAGTTCGCTTGCCAGCAGCAGATAACCCTTTTCGGTCTTGACCAGGCTGTATTCAAAATCGGGATGCACGCTCACCGCCTGATTGGCAGGCAAGGTCCACGGTGTGGTGGTCCAGATGACCGCAGATACCTTGGCCGAACCCGGTAGCGATACGCCGAAGGCGCGGCCCAACCCGATCAGGTCTTTTACCTCGAACGCCACGTCAATTGCGGAGGATGTCTTGTCTTCGTATTCCACTTCGGCTTCGGCCAGCGCGGACTGGCAATCCAGACACCAGTTCACCGGCTTGTAGCCCTGATACAGATAGCCGTTCTGCTGAATCTGACCGATGGCGCGGATAATATCGGCCTCGGTCTTGAAATCCATGGTGAGATACGGTTTGTCCCAGTCGCCCAGCACGCCCAGACGGATAAAGTCCTTTTTCTGGCGCTCGACCTGTTCGGCGGCATAGCTGCGGCACAGTTCGCGGAATTGCGCGGGCGGAATCGCCTTGCCGTGTTTTTTCTCCACCATCAACTCGATCGGCAGACCGTGGCAGTCCCAGCCCGGCACATAAGGCGCATCGAAACCCGACAGCGTACGGCTCTTGATGATGATGTCCTTGAGGATCTTGTTCACCGCATGACCGATGTGGATGTCACCGTTCGCATAGGGCGGGCCATCGTGCAGGATGAATTTTGGCAGACCGGCTTTGGCGGCGCGTATCTTCTGGTAGCGCTGCTGCGCCTGCCATGCAGCCAGCATCTGCGGCTCGCGACGTGCCATGTCGCCGCGCATCGGGAAGGCGGTGTCGGGGAGATTGAGCGTCTTTTTATAATCAGTCATGTTGTTCAAACCATTTTTTTGCATTTTCGACATCCAGCGCGATTTGCCGCGTCAGTGTCTCCAGATTCGGATATTTTTCTTCATCGCGCAATTTTTGTAAAAATTCCACGCGTAAATGCTTGCCATAAATTTGCTGCGCAAACTCGAACAGATGTACCTCCAGAACCGGCTTGGCATCCTGTTTGACAGTCGGACGCACGCCGAGACTGGATACGCCTTGCAGCACGCCCATCCCTTCGGCATGCACCTGAACGACGTAAATGCCCGACAGCGGCGGACGGTTGTGCTTCAACTGAATGTTGGCAGTGGGAAAACCGAGCTTGCGCCCCACACCGTCGCCATGCACCACGCGCCCGCTGATACTGTAGGGTCGTCCCAGATAATGATGTGCCGTGCGCAACTGCCCGGCAGCCAGGGACGCGCGCACCACCGTGCTGGAAATGCGCACCCCTTCATGCTTGACCGAGTGTACCGCCTGCGCCTCGAAATCATACTGCGCACTGATTTTCTCCAGCAGCGCGAAATCGCCGGAACGTCCGCTGCCGAAGCGAAAATCATCGCCTATCAGCACGAACTTCGCCGACAGCCTTTCGTGCAACACAGGAATGAAATCCACTGCGCTCATCTGCGCAAACCGGGCATTGAAGCGGCATACATGTACCCGGTCTATGTCCAGTTTGGCGAATAACTCCAGCTTCTCGCGCAAGCTGGAGAGGCGTGCCGGCGCCTGAAGCGGGGTAAAGAATTCGCGCGGATGCGGCTCGAAGATCATCACCGCCGTAAGCAGTCCGCGCGCCTGCGCCGCTGTCTTGAGTTCATCCAGCAAGGCTTGATGACCCAGATGCACCCCATCGAAATTACCGATAGTGAGGGCGACAGGCCGGGTATCAGGGGAATAGAGTCCGCGAAGTATCTGCATAGCGGCAGGATTATACCGTGAGATAGGCGATTGAGCTTGCGTAGATGGACGGAATGCCCACCCTGCGTCCTCTATGCGTTATGCATCCGGTTGAGCTGTTTTGCGATGATGTCGTGGTTTAGCCACAGCACCGGGCCTGCCGGGTTGGATGTCTCATGGAACATCAGCGGGCCGGTGCCTTCGAGTACCAGCGCGCTCAAATGGCCGACAACCAGTTCCTTGCGGTCACGGTGCATCTGGGTGATTTCTTCCGATGTGCCTATCATCAAATCGGCCAGGGCTGCCGAGTTGTCCATCGGCCAGGCGGCGAAATTGCGGTAGTCGGCCATTACGTCGCTGGTGTTGTAGTCCTCGATTTTCTGCAACAAATCTTCCAGTGCGATGCCGTCCGTCAACAGGGGGCGGCAGGCTTGCCATTGCGCTTCGGCCCACGCACCGCCGTTTTCTTTTTTGAGCGCCGTGAGCAGGGGGAACAGCGAGAGTTCGACGCCGACGAAGATGTCGGAGGAGTTGGTGCGGATTTCCGGGCAGTTATACACCGTGGCTACAACGCCTTGCGCCCAGGCGGCTTCCGCCACGTTTTCCAGACGCATCTTGGCTTGCCCTTGCGTGTAGTTGCTATAGGTTTGCCACTGGTACTGGCCGTCGATGAGAATCTCGGTGCCGTGATAGCCGTAGGCGGTGTAGCGCACCTGACCACCGGTTTTTTCCAGTCTTGCGCGGATCAATGCGCTGCCGTCGATCAGGTACTGGAAAGTGTTGGCGGTGACTTCGTCGAAATTCATCAAAATTAACTTGCCCAGATCGCTGTCCAGCAGCGCGCGGGAAGACATGAAGCGCTCGCCGCGACCCTTGTAGATGCGGTTGGCAATGGCCAGAAATACTTTAACCTTGGGGATGCCGCCCGCCATGGTATGGGCGAAGAAGGCGTTGGCGCCATCCGGGATCATTCTATCGAGTTCGCTCATCACTTTCGCGACGGAATCCTTGAAGCGTTTGATACCCACTTCGCGACATTTTTCGATATGCGCCCAGTCGAGCTTGTCTTCCTGCCAGCTCTTCAGTGTCATGCCGCCCAGCAGATCGGTCGGCGTGAGCTCGCCCGCAGGCGCATCCAGATCGAAGCCTGCCATCAGCGGCACATTGATGATGCGTCCGCCCAGATTGGCTTCCGCCTCAGCCAATTCTTCAGCAGTCAGCGCGCGCAGGGCGTTATTTTCGTCGCGGCGACCGACGGTGATGCCGACGACGGTCATGCCGGATTTCTTCGCCTCGTTGATCAGGCCGTTGGCATAGCCCCGACCGAACAGCTCGCCGAACAGCACGAATACATCGCCTTTACGGAAGATGTTGCCAGTGGGTACGTCTCTCAAAGGAACGGGTGAAATCATGGTTGGAACTCCGATATTAAAATAAATTATATAATAATCAAGTTGTTAGGCTGTGCCGCCTACGGTCAGTCCGTCTATCCTGACGGTAGGCTGACCGACGCCGACCGGCACGCTTTGGCCTTCCTTGCCGCAGGTGCCGACGCCGGGGTCGAGCGCCATGTCGTTGCCTATCATCGAGATGCGCGTCAGCACGTCCGGGCCGTTGCCGATCAGCGTCGCGCCTTTCACCGGATAGGTGATCTTGCCGTCTTCGATCATATAGGCTTCGGCGGTGGAAAATACAAACTTGCCGCTGGTGATATCGACCTGGCCACCGGCAAAATTGACCGCATACAGACCGTGCTTGACCGATGCGATGATCTCTTGAGGATCCTTGTCGCCGTTCAGCATATAGGTGTTGGTCATGCGCGGCATCGGGATGTGCGCATAGGACTCGCGGCGGGCATTGCCGGTCACCGGCACGCCCATCAGGCGGGCATTGAGCGTGTCCTGCAAATAGCCCTTGAGTATGCCGTTTTCGATCAGGGTGGTGCACTGGGTCGGATTGCCCTCGTCGTCCATCTGCATCGAGCCGCGCCGGTCAGCCAATGTGCCGTCATCCACCACGGTCACGCCCTCGGAGGCGACACGTTCACCGACGCGACCTGAGAATGCCGAGCTGCCCTTGCGGTTGAAATCGCCTTCCAGTCCGTGTCCGATGGCTTCGTGCAGCAGGATGCCCGGCCAGCCGTTGCCCAGCACGACGGTCATATTGCCCGCCGGTGCAGGTTTCGCATCCAGATTGACCACTGCCTGATGCACCGCCTGCGCGGCATAACGACGCAGCATCGCATCGTCGAAATAAGCGTAATTGAAGCGTCCGCCGCCACCCGCAGAACCCTGTTCGCGTTTACCGTTGCTTTCGATAATCACCGTGATCGACAGGCGCACCAGCGGGCGGATGTCGGCGTTCATCAAGCCGTCATTGCGTGCCACCATCACCACTTCGTATTCGCCCGCCAGACCCGCCATAACCTGCACCACGCGCGGATCGAGCGCGCGCGCATAGCCTTCGATGCGTTCCAGCATCGCGACCTTGTCGGCATCCTTGAGACTGGCAATCGGATCATCCGGCAGATAAATGTCGCGCCGCGAGCCTTTATGCAGCATAGGAACGCTCTGTGTGCCACCGGAACTGGCGATGGCGCGCGTGGCGTTGGCCGCGCTTTGCAGTGCGTTCAGGCTGATGTCGTCGGAATAGGCGAAGGCGGTTTTCTCGCCGCTCACCGCCCGCACCCCGACACCCTGATCAATGCTGAAGCTGCCGGACTTGACGATGCCTTCCTCCAGCGACCAGCTCTCGGCGCGGCTGTATTGGAAATACAAGTCGGCATAATCGAGGCGATGCGCCAGCATGCTGTTGAACACCTGTTCGATTTCGCGCGTCTCGATCAAATTGGGTGTGAGCAGAATTTGCTGCGCGGTGGTAAAAAGCGTATCGGATGAGGTCATATTTTGGTTGGGTAGGGTGGGCATTTGCCCGCCGATTGGTTTTAGTCGGGCTTAAGCCCGACCTACATTAGCAACTATGCAGCGTTCTGTGGCTCAGCGCCGGCAGGCTGTTGCGCAGGCTGGCCTGATAAGTGCGGTTTATCTCGGCAATCACGACGCCGGAACCGCGCGGCAGCCTGTCCAGCACGCGCCCCCAGGGATCGACGATCATGCTGTTGCCGTGCGTTTCACGCCCGTTGACGTGGTAACCGCCCTGTGCCGAGGCGACGACATAGGCCAGATTTTCGATGGCGCGGGCGCGTAACAATACTTCCCAGTGCATCTTGCCGGTGGTTTCGGTGAAGGCAGCGGGCAGCACGACGATGTCCACGTCTTTCATCGCCCGGAACAGTTCCGGGAAGCGCAGGTCGTAACACACGGCCAGGCCGATGCGCCCGAACGGGCTATCCACCACCACGACCCGAGTGCCTGGCTCTATGGTGCGGGCTTCGTCGTAGCTTTCATTGCCCAGCGACAAACTGAACAGATGGATCTTGTCGTAACGCGCCACTTGCTGTCCCTGGTCGTCGAACACCAGGCAGCTGTTGAGTACCTTGTCCGGCGAACTGGCGGCCAGCGGGATCGACCCCCCCACCAACCAGACTTTGTGCGTGCGCGCAGTTTCGCTCAGAAAGCTTTGAATCGGCCCCGCACCGGGCTGTTCGCGCACCTGAACTTTCTCCTGCTCGTTCATGCCCATAATCGCGAAAAATTCCGGCAACACCACCAGACGCGCGCCCTGTTCGGCAGCCTTGGCAATCAGGCGGCGCGCCTCGCTCAGATTGCCCGACACATTCGGGCCGGAGGCCATTTGAATGGCGGCGACCTTGAATGTGCCGGTTTGTGCGTGGCTGCTGGCTGGCGTGGTATTTCCGACTGACATAATATTTTCCTGAATAATTATTGCGTTATTTGAGTCTTTTCCGTTGCGTCCTGAGCTTTGGGGGCGACCAGCAGTGTGATGGGCGTCTCGCCTACCTTGATTACGTTCGGGTTGCTCCAGGTTCCGCTGACATTGTATTCAAATGACATCAACTTATCGAGCGGGTTGCCCAATACCTTGCTGACGAGGAGTGTGCCCAGCCCAACCACTGGCCCCGCTGCGAACGCGCTCAGCATGGATACACTGGAACCCAGGGTCGGCAAAATCACCACGCGCAGGGTTTGCGTTTCGTCGTTCAAATTGACCAGTCCCTTCATGGTCACTTTGGCTGAAGAGCCGTCTATGTGCAAGTCCTGGGTTTGCATCACGCCCCGTTTGATCGTGGCGTTGCCGTTGATATTGTCGAATTCGAAACCCGCACTGAACACATCGGTAAAATCCAGCGTGATGCGTTTGGGCAAGGCTTGCAGACTCAGAATGCCGAGTAGTTTGCCGATGCCGGGATCCATTTTGAGAAACTGCCCCTTGCCGGTATCCAGCTTTAGCGTGCCGTCCAGCGAGGCATAGTTAAATTCGTCCGGCTGGCCGTCCCATGTCAGGTTGGCTGACAATTTTCCGCTGCCGTTCTTTACTGTGTTCGGGTAGCCGGAACGCGCCAGAATTTTTCCGGCATTGGAAATTTCCAGCAGCAGATTGAGTTGAGTCTGCATGCTGGTTTTCTCCCCATGCCAAACACCATCCCCCGTCACGCTGCCGTCCGGGTTGGTGATGCGCAAGCGGCGCAAACGCCAGTCCTGCCCCTCGGGATAACCGACCAGTTCAAAACGACCGATTTGCTTGCCCTTGAACAGCAAATCCTCAATGCTGATCTCCATTGCGGGCAGTTCATGCGGATGCGGTGCTGACGCGGGTTCGTTGGCAGTCGGCATGCTCGTCTTCGGAGGCGGATTCGTCTGCGTTTCGTCAGACCAGTACAGGTTGCGTAAATTGGCGGTAAGCTTGCCAACGCCGGCATAGCCATTCGGTTGCCACACCACTTCACCGTTCAACAGCGTGCTGGATAGTTGTGCGGCAAGGCCATCGCCGCGTTTTACGGCGTTAATTTGCAGATCCTTCAGACTAAGCTCGTAGCCGGTCAGTTTGTCGATATGCAGGTTTGCACCTGCTATCGGCAGAGCCGTCTGCCCTGAACCCACGCCTTGCCAGCCTTGCAGCGAAACAACAGGCAGATTGCCGGTCAGCCATATGCCGTTTTTGTCCTGTCCAGGGTCGGCCGACTTGCTCTGGGCGCCAAAATTAATCACGCCGCGTTTGATTACGCTGACACCTTTTTCTTCGCTGCGCAGCAAACGCGCGTTCACCAGCTTGCCGATTTGCGCCGTAATCATGTCCTGTTGGTCGGTCAGGTTTTTCTTTTCCATGCGCAACGGCCAGGCTTCATTGGCATGCTTGGTGAAAGGCGCGGGCAGGGTGGAACTGATGCCTTGCAGGCTGGAATTCAGCACTACCTGCGCGGTTTTATTCACCACGCTGATGTTGGCATCCCATGCCGCACCGCCGTGCAGAAAATTGAGCAGCGGATGTGGTTCGGTCTTGCTCAGTACGTCAAGATTGGCGCGCCCCTGCAGGCTGGCACGCACCACGCCGCCCTCAGCGGTTTGCACATCCAGCCGCGCCGCACCGCCAAGAATTTCTGCCGTAACGCCCGTGGCCTGCATACCCGATTCGGTGAATGACAACTCGCCGCGCGTATTGCGCAACAAGGGCGCGCCGTCGCCAAAATCCATATCGCTGGCCTGTACGCGTAAAGTGCCCGACACTTTCACCGGTTTGTTTCCCATCAGGGGAATGTGTGCAAACAGATCCAGATGTCCGTCGCCGCTGGCAGTCATGCCATCGGTAAAACCGTTTATGTAGCCGCGCACCGGACTTTGCTGGATGAATTGCAAAAAGCTATTGTTTGCCGCCTCAGCTTCGCCTTTGACTTCCAGCGGCATATCGGCGCTCATCATGTCCGGCAGGGTGACGGTCATGTTGCGTACACGCGCACCCAGTATGGTCGCGCTGGGTGACTTTACCTCCAGCCTGTTGCCGTGGATGCGAAAGTCGCCGGAAATATTCTCGATGCGCGGCCAATCTTTGGCGAATTCCACGGTCACACCTTGCGCATGCGCGCCCATCTCGAATAATGCGTCCTTGCTGCCATCCAGCGGAAAATCGCTTAAATTTCCCTTGATGCGCAGATAGAGATTTTCAGTGTGCCCGGACAATAACGCCCCGTTGAGCCAGTCGTTGTCTTCCTTGTCCAGCGCAATCAGCGGGGTATAACGGGCGGCACGCCTGACATCGCCGCGTGTCAGACTGACAGTCAAATCCAGTATGCCCAACGTGCCTGCTTTGGAAGTGAAACTGCCGTACAGGTTGCCCGCCAGGTCATCGTTGGCAACGGCAACGTTATCCGCCCTGACAGCCAGTTCGCCTTGTTTGCGCTGCCAGCTCGCCTGACCGGTCAAGGTGTTGAACAACAACGCTTCACGCATCACGCCGGGTGCGTTCAGAGACAAATTGCGTGTATTGATATTCAGGTTGCCGCTTTTTTCATTGCCGTCCACTGCGACCGACAAACCCGAAAATCCGGGCATTACGCCAACCTGCTGCATGGCGAGATTGTCGAACTGTCCTTTTATTTTGAATTTCGGAATATTGTAGCCCAGCAGTTTTTCCGGGGCGCCTTGCCACTGCATTTCAAGATTGGTCACATGACCACGGGGCGCATAGGCATTCAGCTGATTGCGCAGCCCGGCATCCAGCGGCAGAAAGTTTGCCAGGCTGACCAGACTTTCCAATTGCAACAAGTTGGCGCGCAGCTCACCGCTGGCGGGGTGCGATTTATTGGCCGGAACCGTACGGAAATAAAAATCCGTAGGTTGCAACTTGACGCCATTCTTCAATTGCATGGACAGATTTCGGGTGGCAACCTCCCAGCCGTCGTCCACTTTTTTCCAGGCGGCACGCCCGTACAAATAATGCACATCCATCTCCGGCACATTTTCGGCCAGCCTGGTCGCCATGTCGCGCAAGGCCAAATCAGCCGTGAACTGAGTAACCTTGCCGCCTTCCACGCCCAGCCAGCCACGCAATGCGCCACTTCCCCGGCTGAGTTCGGCGGGTAATTTCAACCAGGGGCGCCATGCCAAAAGGTCGGTGCGGTCAAGCTGGGTAAACAGTTGTCCGCGCCATTTGTTCAGGTCGTCAAAGCTCTTGCCGTAAAAATCACCACGCACATCCAGCGGCGTCGCCAGTTCAATCGGCGGCACGGCACGCAGCGCAAACTGGTGATGGCTGAACAAGCTTTCGATGTGCAGATTAACCTGCTTCAATACCAGGGGAGGAGCGCCGCGCTGCTCGTCGAGCCAGACGATGACTGCATTGCGTACCACCATGCGCGACTGGTGCAACAGCCAGTTGGACAAATCGTTGCCCGGACCTTGCGTTGCGAGTGCGACGCTGCCGATAAAAACTTTCCCCAGCTCATCGCGGCGAATCAGTAACTCAGGCCGGTCAATTTCCAGACTGGCCAGCCGCAGCTCTGCGGCCAACAGCGACAGCCACGATACCTTGGCCTCTATGCGCGGCAAGACCAGCGCGGGTTGTTGTTGGCGATCAAGAATGCGCACATCGGTTAATTTCAGGTGTGGATGCAGCCCGCGCCAGTCGCCTTCGATCTTGCCTATGCTTACCGGATTACCCATGGCGCTTGCCAGTGAATCGGTAATTTTGCCGTGAAACTGCTCAATATCCGGCAGCAACCAATAGCGTAGCGTGATGATGATAATCGCACACAGCACAGCCGTAACCGCCGACGCAACGATGGTTATACGCGTCAGCCAGTTCAAACTGTGCCAAAGCAGGCGTGCGGGAAGTGAATTCAACATAGATACAGTATTGAGTAGCTAGTCGCCAGTCGCTAGTCGGCAAGCAGGTTTTGATTTAACCAGCGACTAATGACTAACGAGTAACGACTACATTTGGTTAAACTAACGGCTAATCGGTAAATATCGCTCATTCTAACTTATGAAGCACGCCATACGCCCATGAATACTGAAAACGTGTTACCTGCAATTTTTGCCGACAGGGTGCAAAAGACGGTGAGCTGTAGTCGTTATGCCAGGCGCGTGCTGGAAACAGACGCTTCCCTGCTGGATTGGTTGCAGGAAAATCACACCACGCCGTGCAACCGTGCCGAGATACTGGCCTTGTTGCAACAGTCCGAACTGGATTTGCAGGACGAAGCGGTGCTGGCTCGTGCGGTGCGCAGGTTGCGCAAGCAGGTGATGGTTAAACTGATTCTGCGTGATCTGAACGGCCTGGCGGACTTGAACGAGGTGATGCAGGCCATGACCGCGCTGGCGGAGGTCGTGGCGCGACAGGCGCAAGCCTGTCTGATGCAAGCACTGGAGCAGCAATTCGGCAGCCCGATAGGTGCGCTCAGCAATACCGCACAGGAGCTGTTGATTATCGGCATGGGCAAGCTGGGTGGCGGCGAATTGAATGTGTCATCTGACATCGACCTGATTTTTGTCTATGCGGAAGACGGCGAGACCAACGGCGCACGCACGCTCAGCAATCACGAATTCTTCACCCGGCTGGGGCGCCGTCTGATCAATATCATCAACGAGGCCACCGGCGACGGTTACGTGTTCCGCGTGGACATGCGCCTGCGTCCCTATGGCGACAGCGGCCCGCTGGTGATGAGCTTTGCCGCGCTGGAAGAATATCTGATCTCGCAGGGGCGAGAGTGGGAGCGCTATGCCTGGATCAAGGCGCGTGTTATCGCTCCTGTCTATAATTCGTATCTTATTGAATTAAATCAGATTTATCAGCCTTTCGTGTTCCGCAAATACCTTGACTTCGGCGCGATTGATTCGATGCGCAAACTGCACGCGCAAATTCGTCAGGAAGTGCAGCGCCGTGACCGGCTGGGCAACATCAAACTCGGCCCCGGCGGCATCCGTGAAATCGAATTTACTGCGCAGGTGTTTCAGTTGATACGCGGCGGGCAGGATGCCAGGCTGCGCATTCTGCCCACCCGGAGTGTACTCAGACAGTTGGCTGAAAACGGGCAACTGGCTGCAAACGTGGTGGCCGATCTGGATGCGGCCTATGTTTTTCTGCGCAATCTGGAACACCGTCTGCAATATCTCGATGACCAGCAGACTCAGGAGTTGCCGGAAAAAATCGAGGATCGGCAAATCATCGCGGCAGCCATGGGCTACGCTGATTATGACGCGCTGCTGCAAGTGCTTGATCGTCATCGCGCGCTGGTCAGCCGACAATTCGAACAAATTTTCGGCGAGACTGCGCAAGAGCAAAGTAATGCACAGTTGTGGCGCGAAGATATCAGCGCTGACGAATTAACGCTGGGCCTGGAAAACATGGCTTATCGCGCTGCTGCGGACAGTGCGCAGCGCCTGTTGCAAATGCGCGGCAGTCTGCGCTACCGTCAGTTGTCTGATCTTGGCCGGCGGCGACTGGATCAGCTGGTTCCGCAATTTATTACTCTGAGCGCGCAATACAGCGACCCCGATACCACGCTGTCAAGACTGCTGACCCTGCTGGAGGCGATCAGTCGCCGCGCCGCTTACCTGGCCTTTCTCGCCGAATATCCGCAGGCGTTGCAGCGCCTGACCAAACTGGTTTCGTCCAGCAGTTGGGCGGCGGGTTATCTGGCGCAACATCCGGCGTTGTTCGACGAATTGCTGGACACGCGCGAGTTGTATCTGCCGCCGGAATGGGTGCAAATTGAAGTTGATTTGCAGGCGCGGCTTGCAGAGCACGGAGACGATGCAGAACGACAACTGGAGGTGTTGCACCATGTTCAGCAGGAGCAAATATTTCATCTGCTGGCGATGGATTTGCAGGGTTTGCTGCCGCTGGAAAATCTCAGCGATCATTTAAGCGAACTGGCTGATTTGATGCTGCGCCATGTGTTGACGCTGGCCTGGGCGGGAGCGCGCAAACGGCATTGCGACGAGGCCCGCTTCGCTATCATTGCCTATGGCAAGTTGGGCGGCAAGGAAATGGGCTATGCCTCCGATCTCGATATGATCTTTCTTTACGATGACGACCATCCAGACGCGCAGGAAAACTATGCCAGGCTGGGCAAGCGCATCAACTCGATGTTGGGCAGCTATACCGCTTCGGGGCGTTTGTATGAAACCGATCTGCGCCTGCGTCCGAACGGCGCGAGCGGCTTGCTGGTGAGTTCCATGGAAGCCTTTGCCGATTATCAGCAGAATCAGGCCTGGGTCTGGGAGCATCAGGCGCTGACCCGTGCGCGCTTTTGTGCGGGAGACCGTCAGATCGGTGCGGCATTTGAAACCATCCGCCGACGGGTACTCGGCCTGCCGCGCGATCTTGATAAATTATGCAATGAAATCATTGTGATGCGTCAGAAGATGCACGACGGGCACCCCAACAACAGTCAGTTGTTCGACATCAAGCACGACGGTGGCGGCATGGTGGACATCGAGTTCATGGTGCAATTTCTGGTGCTTGCCTACGCTCACCAATATCCGCAACTCACCAATAATGTCGGCAATCTGGCACTGTTGAAAATGGCCGCTGAATTCGCCCTGATAGATGCCGACCTGGCCGGGCAGGTTCGCAGTTTATATCGCACCCTGCGCCAGACTCAGCATCGCATGCGGCTCAACGACGCATCGCATTGTCGGGTCACAACGGGCGAGATCGACATCTCCGCCAGTCTGAAATTATGGGCGGAACTGTTCCCGGTTCCGGCGGAGCAGGCCGGGTAACCCGGTTTATACAGCGAAATTTTTTTGCATGCCCTCCGCAGGGTATTTATCCTGCGGATCGGCCCGGCGGCAGGGATGACATTGCGCCGGGTGATAATCGCAACGTCAGCTGCGTTTTTCCAGTTCTTCCCAGCGCGCCATGATTTCCAGCACTTCCGCTTCGATGGCTTCATTGCGCGTTTGCAGTTGCTTGGCGCGTTTTGCATCGTTACGGAAAATCGTGCCGTCCGCCAGATGGGCGTTGATGTCGATCTGCTCCTTTTCCAAAACCTCGATGCGGCGGGGTAGCGCTTCCAGTTCTTGAGTTTCCTTGTAGTTAAGCTTAGAAGAAACTTTCGGTTTTTCAACCGGGGCGGGGCGGGGCGGTGTGGAGACGGGTTTGGCTAATGCCGCCGCAGCCTGAAATTTTTGCACCCGTATCCAGTCCTCGTAGCCGCCGACATATTCCTGCAACTTGCCGTCGCCCTCGAAGGCGATTACCTGTGTGACCACATTATCGAGGAAGGCGCGGTCATGGCTGACCAGAAACAGTGTACCGTCGTAGTTGGCCAGCAGTTCTTCCAGCAGCTCCAGCGTCTCGATGTCCAGATCGTTGGTCGGTTCATCCAGTACCAGCACGTTGGCGGGCTGGGTGAACAAACGAGCCAGCAGCAGACGGTTGCGTTCGCCACCCGAACAGCTCTTGACCGGCGAACGGGCGCGTTCCGGCGGAAACAGGAAGTCGCCCAGATAGCTGATGACATGTTTCTGTTGTCCTGCGATTTCGACGAAATCAGAGCCCTGGCTGATGGTGTCGGCCAGCGTCATGTTGTCATCGAGCTGTTCGCGCAACTGGTCGAAATAGGCCACCGACATCTTGGTGCCCAGCTTGACCTCGCCGCTATCCGGCTCGATCTCGCCGAGGATGATTTTGAGCAGCGTACTCTTGCCCGCGCCGTTCGGCCCCAACAGGCCGATCTTGTCGCCGCGCTGGATGCGGCAGGAGAAATCGTTGATCAGCGTGCGCCCGCCGTAGGCTTTGCTGACATTGGACAGTTCCGCGACCAGCTTCCCTGAACGTTCTCCGGTATCCACCGTCATATCGACACGGCCGACTTTTTCGCGGCGTGCGGCTCGATCGCGGCGCAACTGCTCCAGACGCAGCACGCGGCCCTCGTTGCGGCAGCGGCGCGCCTTGACGCCCTGACGTATCCACACTTCTTCCTGCGCCAGCACCTTGTCGAACTTGGCGTTGACCACCGCCTCGTCGGCCAGCATGCGTTCCTTGATGGCCAGATAGGCGGTGAAGTTGCCGGGGAAACCTGACAGCTTGCCGCGATCGAGTTCGACGATGCGCGTTGCGACGTTATCCAGAAAACGCCGGTCGTGGGTGACGAACAGCACGCTGCCTGCGAAGTTGTTCAGCAAGCCTTCCAGCCAGTCGATAGAGGCGAAATCCAGATGGTTGGTCGGCTCATCGAGTATCAGCACATCCGGTTCGGTGACCAGCGCTTGCGCCAGTGCCACGCGTTTGCGCTGTCCGCCGGACAAGGCGCCGACCAGGCGGTCCGGGTCCAGATCCAGTCGGGCGATGGCGGTCTCGATGCGTGCCTGCACGGACCAGCCGTCCTGCGCTTCGAGCTGGGTCTGCAAGTGCTGCATCTCTTCCAGCAACTTATCGTAATCCGCATCCGGCTCGCCCAGTTGATGCGAGACATGGTGATAATCATGCAGCAACTTTTGCAACGGCCCCAAGCCACGGGCTACGGCATCGAACACGCTGTCGTCGCTATCGAGCACCGGTTCCTGACTGACGTAGCAAATCCGCGCGGAAGGCTGGCGCCATACCAGTCCGTCATCCAGATTGGATTGTCCGGCCAGTACGCGCATCAGGCTGGATTTGCCGCCGCCGTTGCGGCCGATCAGGCCGACGCGCTCACCTTCGTCGAGTTGAAAATCGGTGTGGTCGAGCAGGGCGACGTGACCGAAGGCGAGACTGGCATTGTTTAATGTGATGAATGGCATGTGCGGGGCTTATTTATTGGGTAACGAAGATTGATACAGCAGGGAAAAACCCGCCAGCCAGAGGGCCATAACCCAGTAACCGAACGCATCGGTAAAGCCGTTCAGTATTATCCAGAGATCGCGGTTCTCAATCAGCAGATGGGTGAACTGGAAGAGGATAAACAGGGCGGCCAGCGCATTGGCCGCCAGCAGCAGGCGCTGACCGAGCCGGTAGCCTTTACCTTCCGGCTTGCCTTCGGGCGGCAATGAACCGCGAAAATGCAGCACCAGATACACGGCGGCAAACAGCAACAGGGCGCCGACGATGCGGCCTGGAATATCTCCTTCGTAGGTGTTGACCCCGAACAATTCCAGTATGACGCGCCCGATTGCCGCCACAAAACCCATCGTTAGCGTCTGTGGAATCAGAAACCATGCAACAAACATATTTATACGTGCCAACATTATTTTTGTTCTCCGGCGAATAAATTATTCAATTTTTTAATGATTTTTTCGAGTGGCGCGCATGATACCAGCGTGGGGGTTTAGATTACAGCGCATTTCCGGTAGAATGCGCGCCGCTGTCCTCGTCGTAAAATGGATATTACCGCCCCCTCCTAAGGGGCAATTACAGGTTCGATTCCTGTCGAGGACACCAGCTTTTTCAACTGATACAGTTTCTCCAGCGCATCTCTCGGGCTCATTTCATCAGGCTGTATTTCGCGTAAAGCCGCCAGCAGCGGGTGTTCTTCCGGTTCTTCCGGGGCGGCGGCCCTGTGGTCGAACAGGTCGCCTTGCGGGCTTTGCGCGGCGCTGTTCTGTTCCAGTACGCGCAGCTGTTTTTTTGCCGCCTTGATGACTTGCGGCGGGACACCAGCCAGTGCCGCTACTTGCAGGCCGTAGCTCTGGCTGGCCGCGCCTTCATTCACCGAATGCAAAAACACGATGCTGTGCTGGTGTTCGATGGCGGACAGATGCACGTTGGCGAGTTGGGCGAATTCTTCGGCAAGTCGCGTCAGTTCGAAATAGTGCGTAGCGAACAGCGTGTAGCTGCGGTTCTTTTCCAGCAGGTGGCAGGCGATGGCGTAGGCCAGCGCCAGGCCGTCGAAGGTGGAGGTGCCACGGCCGATTTCGTCCACCAGCACCAGACTCTTTTCGGTGGCGTTGTGCAGGATGTTGGCGGCCTCGGTCATCTCGACCATGAAGGTGGAGCGTCCGCTGGCCAGATCGTCCGATGCGCCGATGCGGGTGAAAATCTGGTCTATCTCGCCCAGGTTTGCCTGCTGCGCCGGGACGAAACAGCCGACATGCGCCAGCAGCGCGATGATGGCGACCTGGCGCATGTAGGTGGATTTGCCGCCCATGTTCGGGCCGGTAATCAGCAATACGCGGCGTCCATCGGCAAGCTGGGTGTCGTTGGGTGTGAAGCGATCTAGCTGGGCTTCGACCACCGGATGGCGACCCTGGCTGATGCTGATCCGTGCTTCGTCGGAAAATTGCGGCGCGCTGAAATTCAGCGTGGCGGCGCGTTCGCTGAAGGAGGCTAAAACGTCCAGCTCGGCAATGGCGGCGGCGATGCGTTGCAGTTGCGGGATGAAGGGTGACAGTTGATCCAGCAGTTGTTCGTAGAGGAACTTTTCGCGCGCCAGCGCCCGGTCGTTGGCGGACAGCGCCTTGTCCTCAAAGGTTTTCAGTTCAGGCGTGATGTAGCGCTCGGCATTCTTTAACGTCTGGCGGCGGCGGTAATCGTCCGGTACGTTGACGCTTTGCGCGACGCTCACCTCGATATAAAAACCATGCACCCGGTTGTATTCGACTTTTAGCGTGTTGATGCCGGTGCGCGCCCGCTCGCGTGCTTCCAATGCCAGCAGAAAATCGCCGCAGTTGGTTTGGATGCCGCGCAACTCGTCCAGATCGGCGTCAAAACCGTCGGCGATTACGCCGCCTTCGCGCAACACCGAGGACGGCTCGGCGCGCAGCGAACTTTGCAAAAGGCTGGCGAGCTGAGTATCGGCTTGCAGTGCGTCGGTCAGCGCATTCACCAGCGGCGCATCGCAGGCGGCGAGGGTGCCGTGCAGTTGCGGCAAACTCAGCAGCGTGTCGCGCAGGCCGGACAGGTCGCGCGGTCGGGCACTGCGCAACGCGATGCGCGCGGTGATGCGCTCCACGTCCACGCAGGGTTTGAGCTGGTCGTGTACCTCGCGGTAGCCCTCCCTCGCCCCTTGAGGGGAGAGGGGAGACAATAAATTTTCTACTGCATTCAGTCTGGCGCGCAGCACGGCACGGTCGCGCAGCGGGTGGTGCAGCCAGTGTGCCAACAGACGGCTGCCCATGTTTGTCGCACAGGTGTCCAGTAACGATAGCAGGGTGGGGGCGGCCTCGCCCCGCAGTGTCTGGGTGATTTCAAGGTTGCGTCGCGTCGCGGCGTCCATGCGCACATAATGATCCGCGCTGTACACCTGCAGGCTGCGGATATGGCTGATCGCCTGTCCCTGGGTGAGTCTGGCATAGCCCAGCAGCGCGCCCGCAGCTTCAAGGCCTACCGTGAAATTGTCGCAACCGAACCCGGCCAGATCCAGTGTGGAAAATTGCTGGCACAGCGCACGGCGCGCCGTGTCCAGCTCGAAATGCCAGGCGGGGAGTTGCTTGTAAGCCGCATGATTATTGCCTGGCAGTCCCGCATTTTCGGCGTGTAATATTTCCGAGGCTTGCAGGCGTTCCAGCTCGGCGGGCAGATGGTCTGCGGATGTTTCGGATACGAAAAATTGCCCCGATGCCAGATTTAGCCAAGCCAGTCCCAGACGGCCATGGCGTTGATGCAGGGCCAGCAGCAGGCTGTCGCGCTTTTCTTCCAGCAATGCGGAATCGGTGATCGTGCCGGGCGTAACGATACGCATTACTTTACGTTCAACTGGGCCTTTGCTGGTGGCCGGGTCGCCGATCTGCTCGCAAATCGCCACTGACTCGCCCATCTTGACCAGTCGCGCCAGATATTGCTCGGCGGCGTGATAGGGCACGCCCGCCATCTTGATCGGCTGACCGTTGGAGCTGCCGCGATGCGTCAGGGTGATGTCCAGCAGCTTCGCCGCACGCGCGGCATCTTCAAAAAACAGCTCGTAAAAATCGCCCATCCGGTAGAACAGCAGACTGTCGGGATGCTCCGCCTTGATGCGTAAAAACTGCTGCATCATCGGGGTGTGTTTTTCTGCGCCGCCGCTCGCGATTTTTTCAGACATGATGCTAAGGCGCTCAGCCTTTCAGTTCAGCTGTCAGGTGCGGCGCGATGACTTCCAGCAATTTGGGGTGGATCTCCGGGTTGCCCGCGCAGATGTGACCGCTCTTGAGGAAAGTATCGCCGCCCGACAGGTCGCTGACCATGCCGCCCGCTTCGGTGATCAGCAAGGTGCCTGCGGCGATGTCCCAGACTTTTAAGCCGGTCTCGAAGAAGCCGTCGTAACGGCCCGCTGCCATCCAGGCCAGATCGAGGGCGGCAGAGCCGGGGCGACGAAGACCGGAGGTTTGTTGCATCAGATCCTTGAAAATACCCAGGTAGGCGTCCATGTGCTGGAAATTGGTGTACGGGAAACCGGTGCCGATCAGTGCATCCGCCATGTGCAGGCGTTTGGAAACGCGCAGACGCTTGTCGTTGAGGAATGCGCCGCGACCGCGCGTGGCGGTGAACAGCTCATTCTTGGTCGGATCATAGACCACTGCCTGGGTGATGATGCCTTTGTGCTGCAGGGCGATGGACACGGAAAATTGCGGAAAGCCGTGCAGGAAATTGGTCGTGCCATCCAGCGGGTCGATGATCCAGACGAACTCGGACTCGCCGTGGGCGCCGCTCTCTTCTGCTAGAATCGCATGGTCGGGGTAGGCATCCAGCAGGGTCTGGATGATGGTCTGTTCGGCGGCCCTGTCCACTTCGCTGACGAAATCCGCATGGGATTTTCTGGTGATGGTGAGATGGTCGATCTTGTCGGTGCTGCGATAAATCAGATTACCGGCGCGACGTGCGGCCTTCACCGCGATGTTGAGCATGGGATGCATAACGAACCTTTGTTTTAATGAGCTGGAGAAATTCAGCGCGCATTTTAGTTGGAAACAGACTTTGTATAAACAAAATCATTTAAGTAATGTCAGAGTGGTGCTCAGCCACACCACCCATCCGGGCAATATCGGCGCGGCGGCGCGGGCGATGAAGACCATGGGTCTTAGTCAGCTGTATCTGATCAATCCCCGTCATTTCCCCGACCCGCAGGCTTCTGCGATGGCGGCGGGAGCGGACGATATTCTGCAAAATGCCGTATTGTGCGGCTCGATTGATGAAGCCTTGCAGGGGGCGGTGTTGACCGTGGGTATGACGGCAAGGCTGCGCGATATTTCCAACGAAGTAAAAACGCCGCGCGAGGCGATGCCGCTGGTATTTCAACAGGCGGCTACCCGGCAGGTGGCCTTGCTGTTTGGAACAGAGATGTCGGGTCTGACCAACGAAGAGGCGAGTCGCGCGCAATTGTTGGTGAATATTCCTGCCAATCCTGATTTTTCTTCACTCAATCTGGCTGCTGCGGTGCAGGTGGTGTCTTATGAGTTGAGCGTGGCGGCGCACAGCTATAGCCTGGTCATGCAGCACGATCAGCCTGCCGCGCACGAGCAAGTCGAGGGGTTTCTGGCTCACCTGGAAAAAACCTTGCTGGAGATCGGTTTCTTCACTACGCAGAATCCGGCGCGCATGATGCAGCGGCTGCGCCGCCTATACGCGAGAGCGCGCCTGGAGGCGGATGAAATCAACATTCTGCGCGGCATATTGAGTGTGACAACCGAGTACAATGCGCGTCTCAAAACGCGCTATCAGCAGGAAAAAGATGTTTAGGAATCTTAAAGAGGACATTGCCAGCGTATTCGACCGCGATCCGGCGGCGCGCAGTACCTTTGAGGTGTTGACCTGCTATCCGGGTTTGCATGCGCGCGTGATGCACCGTCTGACCAACCGCTTGTGGCACGCCAATTTGAAATGGCTGGCGCGCTTCCTGTCATACCTGACCCGTGGCTTGACCGGCATCGAGATCCATCCCGGCGCGACTATCGGCCGACGCTTTTTCATTGATCACGGCATGGGTGTGGTGATCGGCGAAACCGCAGAAATTGGTGATGACGTGACTTTGTATCACGGTGTCACGCTGGGCGGCACCTCGTGGCGGCATGGCAAACGCCATCCCACTCTGTGCGATGGCGTGGTGGTGGGAGCGGGGGCGAAAATACTCGGGCCGATTACGGTGGGCGCGGGCGCCAAAATAGGCTCGAACGCCGTGGTGGTGAAGGACGTGCCCGCCGGCGCGACTGCGGCGGGAATACCGGCGCGGATTCTGGACGAAGAGCGCAAAAAGACAGCCGGTTTTGACGCTTATGGTATAGGCAATGACCAGAACGATCCTCTGTCCAAGGCAATACACGGTTTGCTCGGGCATAGCGTGACGGTGGATCAACGCATTGATTTTATTCTGCAACAACTCGAAAAGATGGGTGTGCCCGTCGAGGAAGAACGCGCCACGGCAGACAAATTTGACCCTAATCACCTGAACAACATAGTTGATTAAAACATTTGGGTATTATATGATCCGTCTCAGTGATGTGAAGGGTGTGCCGGGCGCGGTTATGAGTGATATTTTTATGAGGCTGGGGATAAGATGCGACTGACTACCAAGGGGCGTTTTGCCGTGACGGCAATGGTTGATTTGGCGATGCAAGGCGGCCGTGGGCCGGTGACGCTCGCTTCGATCAGTGAGCGGCAGAAAATTTCGCTTTCTTATCTGGAGCAATTGTTTGGCAAGCTGCGCCGTAACAATCTGGTGGAAAGTGTGCGCGGACCCGGCGGCGGATATTATCTGGCCAGGGTAGCCACGAAAATCAATATTGCCGAGATCGTCGTAGCCGTTGATGAGCCGCTGGATGCGACTCATTGCGCGGGAAAGGGTGATTGTCACGGCGGAAAGCCGTGTGTCACCCACGATTTGTGGATGGGTCTGAATGAAAAAATTTATGACTATCTGG
This sequence comes from uncultured Gallionella sp., assembly GCA_964385275.1. GTDB lineage: Bacteria > Pseudomonadota > Gammaproteobacteria > Burkholderiales > Gallionellaceae > Gallionella. The sequence goes on from CAYLOK010000005.1 coordinate 25,629, forward strand.
CCTCGGTCAATCTGCAACAGTTGGTGGAAGGTCAAACCAAATGCGGTGCGGGTCTGGCGTCGGTCACGATGAATAAACAAGTCGTCAGATAATTTGCCGTCATTGCATAAAGAAAAGTTGATACCCAAAATGAAGCTACCTATCTATATGGATTATTCCGCCACTACGCCGGTTGACCCGCGTGTGGCCGATAAAATGATTCCCTATTTGTGCGAGAAATTTGGCAACCCGGCCAGTCGTTCGCATGCGTTCGGCTGGGAAGCCGATGCGGCGGTGGAGTTGGCGCGCGAGCAGGTTGCGGCGCTGGTCAATGCCGATCCGAAAGAAATCGTCTGGACCTCCGGTGCGACCGAATCGAACAACCTCGCCATCAAGGGTGCGGCGCACTTTTATCAGGGCAAGGGTAAACATATCGTTACCATGCGTATCGAACACAAGGCGGTGATCGACACGGTGCGCGAACTGGAACGCGAAGGCTTTAGCGCGACCTATCTCGATCCCGAGCCGAACGGCTTGCTGGATCTGGAAAAGCTGAAAGCCGCCTTGCGCCCCGACACGATCATCGTGTCCGTGATGTTCGTGAACAACGAAATCGGCGTGATTCAGGACATCGCAGCGATCGGCGAAATCTGTCGCGCCAAGGGCATTCTGTTTCATGTGGATGCGGCGCAGGCAACAGGTAAGTTATTGATTGATTTGAATAAATTAAAAGTCGATCTGATGTCTTTCTCGGCGCACAAGACTTACGGCCCGAAAGGTATCGGCGCGCTGTATGTGCAGCGTAAGCCGCGCGTCAGGCTGGAAGCGCAGATGCACGGCGGCGGTCATGAGCGCGGCATGCGTTCCGGCACGCTGGCGACGCATCAGATCGTCGGCATGGGCGAAGCATTCCGCATCGCGCAGCAAGAAATGACGGAAGAAAACGAGCGGGTGCGCATGTTGCGCGACCGCCTGCTGGCCGGCCTGATGGACATGGAAGAGGTGCATATCAACGGCGACATGGAACAGCGTGTGCCGCATAATCTGAACCTGAGTTTCAACTTTGTCGAAGGCGAGTCGCTGATCATGGCGGTCAAGGATGTGGCCGTGTCCAGCGGCTCGGCCTGTACCTCGGCCAGCCTTGAGCCTTCCTATGTGTTGCGCGCGCTGGGGCGCAGCGATGAACTGGCGCACAGCTCAATCCGCTTTACGGTGGGGCGTTTTACCACCGTTGAAGAAGTGGATTACGTCATCGGCCTGATGAAGAGCAAGATCGGCAAACTGCGCGATCTGTCGCCGTTGTGGGAAATGTACAAGGACGGCATTGATCTGAACACCGTGCAGTGGGCGGCACACTAACGTGTGAAAAGTGAAACGTAACCCTCCCGGCAGGGAGGGTGGCGCAAAGCGCCGGGTGGGCATCACATTTCACGTTTCACTTTTCACAGCGACGAAGGAGCATCAAAATGGCATACAGCGAAAAATTATTGGATCACTACGAGAATCCGCGCAATGTGGGTTCGTTCGCCAAGGACGATGAAGGTCTGGGAACCGGCATGGTGGGTGCGCCTGCGTGCGGTGACGTGATGAAGCTGCAAATCAAGGTTGGCAAGGACGGCATCATCGAAGATGCCAAATTCAAGACTTACGGTTGCGGCTCGGCGATTGCCTCCAGCTCTCTGGTGACCGAATGGGTCAAGGGCAAGACGGTGGATCAGGCCTTGCAGATCAAAAACACCCAGATCGCCGAAGAGCTGGCGTTGCCGCCGGTGAAAATCCATTGTTCGATACTGGCGGAAGATGCCATCAAGGCAGCGGTGGCGGACTACAAGTCCAAACACGGCGGAAATGTCGAAACTTCAGCCTGTACGGGCAGTTGCTAAGCGGCGGGGAGAGCAGAGCATGAGCGTTACACTGAGTGAAGCAGCGGCAAAGCATGTGCAGAATTTCATCGCCAAGCGCGGTAAGGGTATCGGTCTGCGCATCGGTGTGCGCACCAGCGGTTGCTCCGGGATGGCTTATAAACTGGAGTTCGCTGACGCGCTGGACGGCGATGATTTGCAGTTCGAAAGTTTCGGCGTGACGGTGCTGGTCGATCCCAAGAGTCTGCCGTATATCGACGGCATGCAACTGGATTACGCGCGCGAAGGCTTGAATGAAGGTTTCAAGTTCAACAATCCCAACGTGAAAGACGCGTGCGGTTGCGGCGAGAGTTTTCAAGTTTAATGCAGCCATCCGTTTTCGATTTTCAGCAAAATTATTTCCGCTTGTTCGGGGTGGCGCAGTCTTTTAAGTTGGACACTGCACAGCTTGAGCTTAACTTCCGTTCACTTCAGGCGCAGATTCACCCCGACAAATCGGCCCATTTGCCCGATGCCGAGCAGCGCCTCGCGATGCAACGCTCCACGCTGGTGAATGAGGCGTATCAAACCTTGCGCAGCCCGATACGTCGGGCGCGCTATCTGCTGTCGCTACAGGGCGTGGATACCCAGGAAGAAACCAATACGGCCATGCCGGTGGATTTTTTGATGGCGCAGATGGAATGGCGCGAAGCGGTGGCGGAAGCGCAGCAGGCGCGCGATGTGGGCGCCCTCGGACGACTCGAAGCGCGCATGAAGGATGAAACGCGCGGATTCGAAGCGCAGCTTGCGGTTAAAATAGACACCGAACAGGATTATGCGCTTGCCGCCGGACTGGTGCGCAAACTGCGTTTCATGGAAAAACTCGCGGAAGAGATAGATTCCGCTTACGACGAAATAGACTTGTAGGGTGGGCATGACTTTTGCCCACGCTTTCATAATCCGCTTATACAATCAACGACACGCGTGGGCATTTTATGCCCACCCTACGATTTAATATGGCTCTTCTTCAAATTTCCGAACCCGGTTTAAGCACCGCGCCGCACCAGCACAGGCTGGCGGCTGGTATTGATCTGGGCACGACCAATTCGCTGGTGGCGACCGTGCGCAACGGCATCAGCATAGTGCTGAACGATGAGCATGGTCGCGCCATGCTGCCTTCGGTGGTGCGTTATGCGATGGATGGAGGCGTGGCGGTGGGCGAATCCGCTCAGGCCGCGCAGAGCGATGACCCGGTCAATACCATCGTTTCGGTGAAACGTTTTATGGGGCGCGGGCTGGCGGATGTGGGTGACACCAGTCGCTTGCCGTATCGCTTCGCTGATACAGACGGCATGTTGCAACTGCGCACCGTGGCCGGTGTCAAGAGTCCGGTCGAAGTGTCCGCCGAAATTCTCAAGGTGTTGCGCCTGCGCGCCGAAGCCTCATTGGGCGGCGAACTGGTGGGGGCGGTAATCACCGTGCCGGCCTACTTCGACGATGCACAGCGCCAGGCCACCAAGGATGCCGCGAAACTCGCCGGGCTGAACGTATTGCGTCTGCTCAACGAGCCGACGGCGGCGGCGATTGCCTACGGTCTGGATAACGCCTCCGAAGGTGTGTATGCGGTGTACGACCTGGGTGGCGGCACCTTCGATATTTCCGTTTTGCGCTTGTCGCGCGGCGTGTTCGAGGTGTTGTCGGCCAACGGCGATTCTGCGCTGGGCGGCGATGATTTCGACCAGCGTATTCATTGCTGGTTGCTGGAAAAGAATCAGCTTTCCGCGCTCAGTCCGAAAGATACCCGCTTGCTGCTGACGCTGGCCCGCGCCGCCAAGGAGCAACTCACCGAGCACGACGAGGCGCGCATTACGGCGGTGTTGTCAAGCGGTGAGGTGATAGACAGCGTGCTGACGCAGGCCGAATTTCAGTCTCTGTCGCAAAATTTGATACAGCGCACATTGCAACTTTTGCGCCGTGCGTTGCGCGATGCCAAACTCAGCGTTTCCGATGTCAAGGGCGTGGTGATGGTCGGCGGCGCGACGCGCATGCCGCAAGTGCAACACGCGGTAGGCGAATTTTTCGGGCAAACGCCGCTGACTAATCTCGACCCCGACAAAGTTGTGGCGCTGGGCGCGGCGATACAGGCCAATCTGCTGGCGGGCAACCGCAGCAGTGACGACTGGCTGTTGCTGGATGTGATCCCGCTGTCGCTTGGGCTGGAAACTATGGGCGGACTGGCGGAAAAAATTATCCCGCGCAACAGCACGATTCCGACCGCACGGGCGCAGGAATTCACCACCTATAAAGACGGCCAGACTGCGATGAGCCTGCATGTGGTGCAGGGCGAACGCGAACTGGTGAGCGATTGCCGTTCGCTGGCGAAGTTCGAGTTGCGCGGTATTCCCGCGATGGTGGCGGGCGCGGCGCGCATCCGCGTCACCTTTCAGGTGGACGCGGACGGACTGCTGAGCGTGGCGGCGCGCGAGATGGGTAGCGGGGTCGAAGCGGCAATCGTCGTCAAGCCTTCCTACGGCTTGTCTGATGCCGAAATTACCCGCATGTTGCAGGATTCCACGCAGCACGCGCAGGACGATATGCAGGCGCGCTCCTTGCGTGAGCAACAAGTTGAAGCGAATCAATTGCTTGAGGCGGTTGATCAGGCGCTTGAGCACGACGGTGCATTGCTGGAGCCTGGCCAGCGTGCGCGTATCGAAGCGCAGATGGTTGTCTTGCGCGATGCATTGCAACTCTCTGATCAACGCGAGTTAAAACGAGCCATTACGGCATTGAATGAAACTACCGTCAGTTTTGCGCAAGCGCGCATGGACAAGAGTGTCGCGCAGGCGCTGGCGGGCAAAAATATTTCTGATCTAGAGGTTCGCTGATGCCGCAAATCATCGTATTGCCGCATGAGGAACTGTGCCCCAAGGGCGTATTGTTCAATGCGGATCCGGGTATTTCCATTTGTGATGCCTTGTTGCAGAACGGAGTCGAAATTGAACATGCCTGCGAAAAATCCTGCGCCTGCACCACTTGCCATGTGATTGTCCGCGAGGGTATCAATTCGCTTGTTCCGGCGGAAGAACTCGAAGATGATTTGCTTGATAAGGCCTGGGGGCTGGAACCTAACTCGCGCCTGTCCTGTCAGGCGCTGGTGGCGAATAGCGATCTGGTGGTTGAAATCCCGAAATACACGATCAATATGGTGAAAGAGGGCTGATATGAAATGGATAGACGTACGCGACATCGCCATTGCGCTGGCCGAGAAATTTCCCGACACCGATCCACGCACCGTGCGCTTTGTCGATCTGCATAACCGGGTCGTTGATCTGGATGGTTTTGACGACGATCACGGCCATGGCGGTGAAAAAGTGCTCGAAGCGATACAGGCTACCTGGATAGACGAGGCCGAATAACATGCTGAAGCTCTGGCGTCGTATTCCCAACAGCTGGCTGTATCTGGCCGGGTTCCTGTTTGCCAGCGGGCTGATGGGCTTCGGCTTCTATCTGCAATACGTCAAACATCAGGATCCCTGCCCGTTGTGCATGGTGCAGCGCGTGATTTTCATCGCTATTCTGGTGCTGTTTCTGCTTGCTGCGACGCACGGCCCCAAGCGTCTCGGGGAACGTATCTATGCGGCACTGATCGCCTTGTTTTCCCTGTCAGGTATCGCTGTCGCCGCGCGCCATATCTGGATACAGCATCTGCCCGCAGATCAGGTTCCCGCCTGCGGCCCCGGCCTGGACTACATGCTGGAAACCATGCCGATGGCGAATGTGCTTAAAGAGTTGCTGCACGGTTCCGGCGAATGCGCGGAAAAGGGCTGGAGCTTCCTTACCTTCGGCATCCCCGAATGGTCGCTGCTGTGCTACCTGGGGCTAGGTAGCTGGGCCGTGCTGATTGCGCTCAGGGGGAAATAGCGCGGCACGATCAAATGGTTCGCATGCCTTACGATAGATTCGGCCAATAAATAGATTGAAAATCCGTTCACCCTGAGCTTGTCGAAGGGTTTTGTGGTTCGACAGGCTCACCACGAACGGGAAGCTTTTTAATGGCCTGGTCAATAATTACCCGCACGCCCCGATTGCGCCGCAACTGGTGCAGAATTCGCAGCCGTCCTTCTTGATCAGCGTGGCGTTGCCGCATTCACGGCACAGTTTGCCGGTCAGCGGTTTAATCGCGGTGGGTTTGATCTGGCCCTCGGGGATTTCCAGCACGCCCATCTGCTGCACCGGAAAGCCGTGTTCGTCGAGCACGCCCAGCATCGCGTAGCGATGGATGATCAGCTTGGCGACGTAGGAAACGGTCGATGGATAGCTTTCCATTTTTGCGCCGCCCGGCACGCGCACCATGAAGTCGCCTAGCGGTTCGCCGAAATTGAGCAGTTTGCGCAGTTTCATGCCGATCCAGGCCGGGTCGATCACGCGCATGTCCAGGCTCAAGAGTTTGCACAGTCCGTCGAGGGCACGCGGATAGACGCCGGATAGCCACATCGAGTAGGGGCGGCGTTGACCGTCCGGCAGTACCAGTTCCTTCAGCCCCAGCACAAAATCATCGCCCGCACCGGCGTTGGAAATATCCACCGTCCAGCTCATGGTGCCATCGGTGCCGGTTTTTGGCTCTTTTTTGGCGAACAGCGCATCCATCATCGGCGTGGTCATGCCCTCGCACACTTCCAGCGCGCCCAGCGCTTCGATGCGGTATTTCAACAGGTGTGCGAAGGCGGCAACCAGACTCGGCATGCGTTTTATTTCTCCATCGGGCGGCATCGGCATGTTGAAACCATCGTCACCGGCGGTCTTCATCAGCATTTCCAGTTTCATGCGCACCCATACCGGGTCGAGCGTGCGCATATCCATCGACAGCGATTTTGCCAGTGCGCCCAGGCCCCGTGGTTGTTCCGAGCCGTTTACCCAGACTTCGAAGGGATGGTTGCAGCCATCGTTGGAGGTGTGCGAAACAAAGGCCACAAAACTGCCGAGCGGATGTTTGACCACCTGCGATACCCAACCCTCGCTGCCTGCGGGAAGAGCCGGGCGTCCCGGCCAGCGCAAGGAAGCCAGCGCCGGTTTGGGCGTCGCTTCCAGCACGATGCGCCTGTCCTGGTCAAACACGAAATCCTGCGGTTGTTCGTCTTTTTTTGGCTCCGGCGTGACTGATAATACCGAACCCAGCACGCTGTTCGGGCGATAGGTCGCCAGCCCTTTCAGTCCGGCGCGCCAGGCTTCGGTGTAAAGGTTTTTGAAGTCATCGAAGGGATAGTCGGCCGGTACATTGACCGTCTTGCTGATCGAAGTGTCGATGAAAGGGGCGACGGCGGCGACCATTTTCATATGATCGAGCGCGCTGATCTCCAGCGCGGAAACGAACGCGGACGGCAGTTTATCCATATCGCCGCCCAGCTTCTTGTAGAGACGCCAGGCGTGATCTTCCACCGAGTAATCCTTGGTCGTGCCGTCCATCATGCGCTTCTTGCGCGTGTAGAACCACGAGAAGGCAGGCTCGATGCCGTTGGACGCATTGTCGGCAAAGGCCAGCGAGATAGTGCCGGTGGGTGCGATGGACAGCAGGTGACTGTTGCGGATGCCGCGTTCGCGGATATGGTTCTTCATCTCGTCCGGCAGGCGTGAGGCGAAACGCGGTGCGCTCAGATATTCATTCGCGTCCAGCAGCGGGAATGCGCCGCGCTCTTTGGCCAGCTCGATTGAGGCGGAGTAAGCCTCGTCGCGCATGATGCGGGTAATGTCGGCGGCGAAGTTGCGCGCCTGGTCGGTATCGTAACGCAAACCCAGCATTACCAGCGCATCGCCCAGACCCGTGTAACCCAAGCCTATGCGGCGTTTGTTCTGCGCCTCCTGTTGCTGTTCGGGCAGCGGCCATGCGGTTACGTCCAGCACGTTGTCCAGCATGCGCACCGCAACCTTGATCAGTTGCTTGAACGGTTCGTAATCGAATCCGGCATGTGCCGAAAACGGGTTTTTCACCATGCGCGTTAAATTTATTGAACCTAAACAACAACATCCGTAGGGGGGGAGGGGTTGTTCAGCGCAAGGATTGGTAGCCTCGATCACTTCGCAATAGGAAAGGTTGTTGTCGCGGTTCATCAGGTCGATGAACAGCACGCCCGGTTCGGCGTGATCGTAAGTGCTTTCGATGATTTGGCGCCAAAGGTCGGCGGCGCGCACGCGGCGATACACCCATTTGCCGTCGCTGCGCTGCACCGCACCGGATGCCAGAAGCGCCTCGGCGGGTTTGGCCGTATGCACCAGTTCGAACTCCTGATCGGCTTCCACCGCCTGCATCAGCGCATCGGTGACGCCGACGGAAATATTGAAGTTGCGCAGATCGCCCTTGTCCTTGGCGCGGATGAATTTTTCGATGTCGGGATGGTCGCAGCGCAATACGCCCATTTGCGCGCCGCGTCGGGCACCTGCCGATTCAACCGTTTCGCAGGAACGGTCGAATACGCGCATGTAGGAGATCGGCCCACTGGCGCGCGAGTTGGTGCCTTTGACCAGCGCGCCTTCGGGGCGAATGGTGGAAAAATCGTAACCGACCCCGCCGCCGCGCCGCATGGTTTCGGCCGCTTGCTGCAAGGCATCGTAGATACCCGGTTTGCCATCCGTGACGCCGGAAATCGCATCGCCCACCGGCTGCACGAAACAGTTGATCAGCGTCGCCTGTATCGGCAGTCCCGCCGCCGAGTTGATCCGCCCGGCAGGCACGAAACCGTTTTCCTGCGCGAGGAAAAATGCCTCTTGCCAATGTTCGCGTTGTTCGGGTTGTTCGGCCTGTGCCAGACCCCGCGCCACGCGGCGGCGTACGTCCTGTACCGAGGTCTCGCCGGGTTCGGCATATTTCTCCAACAACACTTCGATACTGATCTCTTGCGTCATTTGATACTCCCGATTAACTGCGCCTACCCGCTACAAGCTGGTTTCAAACAATCTCACCAGTCCATCCAATCCTGAAAAATTAAAGGCGTAGCTCGCCTGCGCTCTTACCACCGGTTTGGCGTGGTAGGCGATACTTACGCCGGCCTGCGCCATCATTTTCAGATCGTTTGCGCCATCGCCCATCGCAATCACCTGTTCGGGTTTGAGTCCCAGCTGGTCGCGAATTTTGACCAGCCAGTCCGCCTTGCCCTGTGCGTCGAGTATCTCGCCCAGTACGCAGCCGGTAAGCTTGCCGTCAACGATCGCCAGCGTATTGGCGTGGGTGTAATCCAACCCCAAGCGCGGTTTCAGCCGTTCGGTGAAAAACAAAAATCCGCCGGAAACCAGCAGTGTTTTGATGCCATGTTTTTTTAGTTCCGCCAGCATGATTTCGGCGCCGGGGTTGAGTTGCAGCCGCTCATCATACACGCGTTGCAACGCACTCTCGTCCAATCCTTTCAGCAGCGCTACACGGCGGCGCAGGCTTTCCGCGAAGTCGATTTCACCGCGCATCGCCGATTCGGTGATCGCTGCAACTTCCGGTTTCAGTCCCTGCATGTCGGCGATTTCGTCTATGCATTCGATACAAATCAGCGTCGAATCCATGTCCATTACCACCAGACCGAAATCTGAAAGTCGCTTGCCGACAGGCACGAAACCGTAGTCGATTTGATGATCAAGGCAGTAAGCGGCAATATCATCATGTGGCGTGGCCTCGCGCAAACGCCAGTTGTGCGCATCTGTCTGCTCGATGCGCGCAGCACCGGATAAGGCGGCGAGATGTTGGAGTTGTTCGGCGGGGATGTCGTGTAAGGCTTGCAGGATAAGGTTCATGTTTGAATAGTCAGGGTAAAACGGTGGTGTATTTTAGCGGAATATCGCGGGCGACGTATGTTATGAAAAGCGCGGTGCGTGGGTGGTGATGGAGGTGAAGCGTTCTACTTCATGCTGTTTTCGGTATGCATCAATTGCACCCTGCCTTCAACGATGCGCATGTCTCTTGGGGAAGTTTTCCTGTTGCAAGGGAATAGTTTTAAGGAAACTTGGTTGTGCGGTTAGCGTAGTAATCGGCCCCATGCCGCAAATCGCGCCGAAGAAACACGCGGGTCTCCGAATGTGGCAAAGTGGAATGCGGTGCTGCGGAAGACCGGAATAGCAATGGTGCATATTGCCCGAGGGTTAGCGTGGTCATGGGTGACGTCATCGACATTGGTGAATCGGCTTGGCGTTGTGGGGACGCTTGGGCGATATCCCGTTTAAGAGAGTGAGCTAGACGACGTACCCGATGCAGCGCCACATTCCAAACCGAATGATGGAGATAATCATGGTGCAACGCAAGCAAAAAATCAGTATCAAACCCGGCAAATCCAGAGAGCCTTTGACGATTACCCATCCCAACGCGGCTGGAATCGATATCGGCAGTTCGTCCCATTATGTATCAGTGCCGCCGGACAGGGATGATGAGCCCGTCCGGGAGTTTCCGAGCTTTACGGTCGACCTCAACGCGCTGGCCGACTGGCTCGATGCTTGCGGCGTGGACACGGTCGCGATGGAATCCACGGGCGTGTACTGGATCCCTTTGTTCGAGCTTCTGGAATCGCGCGGCTTCAAAGTGTTCCTGGTCAACGCGCGCCACGTCAAGAATGTTTCGGGCCGCAAGTCCGACGTGCTGGACTGCCAATGGTTGCAGCAGCTCATGACCTACGGTTTGCTCAGAGGCGCGTTTCGCCCGACCGAAGATGTTTGTGTGCTTCGCGCGCTGTGGCGTCAGCGCGGGATGCTTTTGAGAGGCCAGGGCAGGCAAGTGCAGCACATGCAAAAGGCGCTGGCGCAAATGAACGTCCAACTGGCCAACGTCATCTCGGACGTGGTCGGCGAGACGGGACAGAAGATTCTGCGCGCCATCGTCGCCGGCGAGCGCGACGGCCAAGTGCTGGCCGCGATGAAGAACGCGCGCATTCGCGCTACCGCCGCCGAGATCGCCAAAAGCCTGCAAGGCAACTGGCGCGCCGAGCATCTGTTCGCGCTCAAGCAGGCGCTGGACATGTTCGACTTCATCGGCACACAGCTGGCCGAGTGCGACAATAAAATCGAGGGACAGTTACAGAACTTGCAAGTTCACGACGGTGAACCGGCGAAGGGAAAGAAGCGTGGCCGCACCCGCAACGCGCCAAAGTTCGACCTGCGCTCGCAACTGTTCAAGATGTGCGGGGTAGACCTCACGCGCATCGACGGCATCGATGTCACCACCGCGCTCGCGGTGATCTCGGAGACCGGGACGGACATGTCGCGCTTCCCCACGGCAGGACATTTCGCGAGCTGGCTGGGGCTGTGTCCCGGCACCAAGATCACCGGAGGAAAAGTGATGAGCGGCAAAACCAAGCGCGTAGCCAACCGTGCGGCCCAAGCTTTGAGACTGGCCGCAGCGGCGCTGCGCAGCAGCCAGTCGGCGCTGGGCGCGTATTTCCGCAGGATGTGCGGGCGCATGGATAAACCCAAAGCCGTGACCGCCGCCGCGCACAAGTTGGCGCGGATGATCTACACCATGCTGACCAAGGGTGAAGCGTATACAGACCAAGGGCAGGACTACTACGAAGAGCGCTATCGCGAAAGAGTGTTGCGGCAACTGGTCCAGCGTGCTGAAAAAATGGGAATGAAGCTCGTCGCCAAAGAACAGCCCGCTTAATTCCGCTTTTTACAATCAGTGGGTTGGGAGGTGTTTCTTAAGAGCACGGAATTCTACTTCATTTGCCCCATTTTCCCCTTTAACCGTACTGGCGCTGATTGTCAAAAAATTGCGTAACACCCTGACTTTTCTGCATATAGGGATTCTGGAATGAGCGCTTTCCTGATACCATCGCGCCCTTAATAAATTCTTCAGGTTAGATGCGCGAAAAGTCAGCAGCAATCGCGCGCTACAGTTCGTAATACAAGCAAATGAGCAACGAAACACTACAAGCCGTGCGCGGCATGAATGACATTCTGCCGGATGAGGCGGAGCTTTGGTTATGGTTTGAAGAGGTGGTGCGCGACTGGCTGGCAGGCTATGGCTATCGCAATATCCGCATGCCGCTGGTTGAACCGACTGCCTTGTTCAAGCGGGCGATCGGTGAAGTTACCGACATCGTGGAGAAGGAGATGTACAGTTTCGAGGACGCGCTGAATGGTGACCACCTGACGCTGCGCCCCGAAGGGACGGCTTCCTGCGTGCGCGCGGTGTTGCAGCACAATTTGCTGTACAACGCGCCGCAACGACTGTATTACAGCGGGCAGATGTTCCGCCACGAGCGCCCGCAGAAGGGACGCTACCGCCAGTTTCATCAGGTGGGCGTGGAAGCATTGGGCTTTGCCGGGCCGGATATGGATGCCGAACAGATTCTGATGTGCGCGCGGCTGTGGAAGAAGCTGGGTTTGACGGATGTCACGCTGCAACTGAATACGCTGGGCGATGCGGCTTGTCGCCATCGTCACCGCGCCAAACTGATTGCCTATTTTGAGCAGAATCTGGCGCTGCTGGATGCGGAGGCGACGCGCCGCCTGCACAGCAATCCGTTGCGCATACTGGACAGCAAAAATCCGGCGATGCAGGAACTGATTGAAGCTGCGCCGAAATTGATGGATGAATTGAGTGTTGAGGCGATTGACCATTTTGCGGCCGTGCAGGCAATATTGACGCAGCACGGTGTGGCGTTCGAGATCAACCCGCGCCTGGTGCGCGGTCTGGACTACTACAATCGCACCGTGTTTGAATGGGTGACGACCAGGCTGGGCGCACAAGGCACGATTTGCGCGGGAGGCCGTTATGACGGGCTGGTTGAGCAGATCGGCGGCAAGCCTGCACCCGCGATGGGCTTTGCGATGGGCGTCGAGCGCCTGCTGGTATTGTTGCAGGAGGGCGGCATGACGCTGCCCAAACCTCAGGTCGATGTGTATGTGGTACATCAGGGCGAACTGGCCGGGAAACTGGCCAGTCAGGTAGCCGAACAATTGCGTGACGACAATCTGCGCGTGGTGTTGCATTGCGGGGCGGGGAGTTTCAAGTCGCAAATGAAAAAAGCCGATGCCAGTTGTGCAACGGTCGCGGTGGTGATCGGCGACGATGAGGCGCAGGCGAATGAAGTGAGCGTTAAACCGATGCAGGGTGGCGCGCAAGTGCGGGTGAAGATACGGGATCTCACCGCCACGATTAACAAACTTATCAAGCAGGAGTAGAACATGGCAGCTTTGGATTTGCAGGAACAGGAACAAGTTGAAACGCTTAAAGCCTGGTGGAAGGACAATGCCAACTGGATACTGGCAACGGTGTTGATCGTTGTAGTTGCGATAGGCGGTTGGCGCGGTTGGCAGTATTACCAGAATAAACAGATTGCCGAAGCGGCGACCTTGTATCAACAATTCGTCGAGCAATTGGCCAGCAATGATGCCAAACGGGTCAACGATGCCGCAGCGGCGGTGATGGATAAATACGCGGCTACGCCTTATGCATCTCGTGCTGCGCTGATTGCGGCGCAAGTGAATGAGTTTGGCAAGGAGACCTTGCGCGCCAAGACTCAATTGCAATGGGTCATCGAACATACGAAAGAGGACGGTCTGAAAAGCGTCGCCAGCTTGCGCATGGCCTCAATGTTGCTGGATGAAAAAGATTACGTCGGCGCGCTGAAATTGCTGGAAGCCAAACACGCGGCCTCGTTTGACGGTTTGTATGCCGACCTGAAGGGCGACGTGTTGAACGCGCAGGGTAAGCCGGTTGAAGCCAAAGTTGCCTACCAACTGGCTTATGACAAGCTTGATGCGAAGAGCGCCTACCGCAATCTGGTTCAGATGAAGCTGGATACATTTGGAGCAAACAAATGAAAAAGTCGGGACTGCTGTTGGTACTGTTGCTGTTGAGCGGCTGTGGCACTGTCGATACGGTCAGGGGTTGGATAGGGCCGACGGGCGGTCAGGAGCCGAGCAAACTGGTGGAATTTGGCGAGACTGCAAAATTTGCAGAGCGCTGGCACGGTGATTTCGGCGATCCGGGGGCGAATCCTTTGCTGGCTTCGTTGACGCGCGACGCGGTTTACGGCGTATCCGGCAAGGGTATGCTGACGCGTCTGGAGCGTGCCACCGGCAAGCAGGTCTGGCGCGTTGAAAGCAATATGACCGTTTCGGCCGGCGTGGGCAGCGGCGAGGGACTGGTGCTGATCGGCAGCGATAAGGGCGAGGTGCAGGCTTACGACGAGGATGGCAAGCTGCGCTGGAGCAGCAAAGTTTCCAGCGAGGTGCTGGGTGTGCCGCAAGTGGCTGATAGCGTGGTCATTGTGCGTAGCGGCGACGGTCACATCGCCGGGCTGAGCGTAGCCGACGGCAAACGTCTGTGGGTTTATGAGCGCAGCACACCGGCTCTGGTGGTGCGCAGTCATGCGAGTGTCACGGTACGGCGCGGCGTGGCCTTTGCCGGATTTGCCGGTGGCAAGCTGAGCGCGATCAAGGTGGCCGACGGATCGCTGTTGTGGGAAAACACGGTATCGCAACCGCGCGGCAATACAGAGTTGGAGCGTATCAGCGACATTACCAGCAACCCGGTAGTGAGCGACACGCAAGTGTGCGCAATCGCATTCCAGGGGAATCTGGCCTGTTATGAGGCCGTGCAGGGCAGCCCTTTGTGGAGCCGTAACATCGACAGCGACAAGGGGCTGTTTGTTTTGCGCAAACATCTTTATGCCAGCGATGCCAGGGGCGCTGTTATTGCGCTGGATAAGGACAGCGGCAGCACGGTGTGGAAGAACGATCAGTTGTTGCTGCGCGATACGTCCGCGCCTTATGCGCAGGATAATTTTGTTGTGGTTGGCGATTATCAAGGTTTTCTGCACGGCTTGAGCCGTGAGGATGGCAGCTTCGTCGCACGCATTAAACTGGACGGCAGCGCAATTCAGGCCGCGCCGGTGCAAATGGATGACGGCCTGCTGGTGCAAACGCGCAATGGCGGCATTTATTCGTTGTCAGTTAAATAAAGGGAAGAGGGAAGGGGACGCGCCTTTGGCGCTTAAGGGATAAGGGATAAACCCTGCCCCCGCCTTACCCTTCTCTCTTTCCCCTTCACTTTTTTAGAGGTTTCAAGATGTTACCCACACTTGTATTAGTTGGTCGTCCGAATGTGGGTAAGTCCACTTTGTTCAATCGTCTCACCCGCAGCCGCGACGCACTGGTTGCGGATCAGCCCGGTCTTACCCGGGACCGTCACTATGGACGAGGCCGGGTTGGCGAGCGCCCTTATCTGGTCGTCGATACCGGCGGTTTGGAGCCGGTTGCCAAAGACGGCATCATGTTCGAGATGGCTAGGCAAAGCCGTCAGGCCGTCGATGAAGCGGACATCGTGCTGTTTCTGGTGGATGGACGGGCCGGTTGCACACCGCAGGACCTGATTATCGCGACGGAATTGCGCAAGACCGGCAAGCCGATTCTGTTGCTGGTCAACAAGGCCGAAGGTATGGCGCGCGCGCGTGTCACCGCCGAATTTTTTGAACTGGGTTTGGGCGAGCCGTACCCGATTTCCTCTGCGCATGGCGACAATGTGGTTGAAGTGGTTGAGATTGCGCTGGAGAAATTCCCGGAAGAGATTGCAGAAGAAGAATCCAGCGTAGAAAAACCGCCCAAGCTGGCCATCGTCGGCCGCCCGAACGTCGGCAAATCCACGCTGGTCAATGCCATTCTGGGCGAGCAGCGCGTGATCGCGTTCGACCAGCCCGGCACCACGCGCGACAGTATCTATATTGACTTCGAGCGCGATGGGCGCCAGTACACCATTATTGACACCGCCGGCGTGCGCCGTCGCGGCAAGGTCGATGAGGCGATAGAAAAGTTCTCTGTAATCAAGACAATGCAAGCGATTGAAGACGCTAATGTGGTGGTGCTGGTGGTGGATGCCAAGGACCAGATTACCGAGCAGGACGCGCACGTCGCCGACTTCGTGTTGCAAGCCGGACGCGCGCTGGTGCTGGCGGTCAACAAATGGGACGGACTGGATAATCACCAGCGCGAAATGGTCAAGAGCGACATCGAACGCAAACTGCATTTCCTGGGTTTTGCCAAACGCCATTACATCTCGGCGCTGAACGGCAACGGCGTGATTAACGTGCTGAAGTCGGTGGATGACGCGTATGCAGCGGCGATGGCGAAATTGTCCACGCCGAAGCTGACGCGCGCCTTGATCGGCGCCATCGAAAAACAGGCGCCGCCCAAGGTGGGGCGCTTCCTGCCCAAGATGCGCTACGCCCATCAGGGCGGCAGCAACCCGCCGTTGATCGTGATTCACGGCAGCGGCCTGGACAATATCCCGGCCAGCTATATGCGTTATCTGGAGCGCTCCTTCGGTGAGATTTTCAAGCTGGAAGGTACGCCGCTGAAGATTCAGTTCAACTCCAGCAAGAATCCGTTCGAGGGCAAAAAGCCCCGCGCCCTGACTGAAGCCGAACAGCGCGCCGCCCACCGCGCCCGGATACGCGGACGCAAGCTGTACGGCAAGCAATAACCGGTATTATCTGCCGCTAGATGCGAAAACTCCTGCAAAATCAATGCGTTGCGATGTTGCCGTGTGTTGGGATGGGGGAAGCCGTTAAACCTTTGTCCGACTATCGCATTTATGTCGAGGTCAAGGTGTTCTGTCCATCCCAGGATGCCGCTTCCGGCTCAAGCAGAAGTCGCTGAGCGAATCTCAGCGCCGACGCTAAATTTGCTTCGGCCTGAGGCGTGAGCGGCTCGCCCAGTTCGAATAAATCACCCCGGATACACAGGATGAACGCATCGGGCGATGCTTCATGGTAGAACTGCGTATAGACTTTCAGCAAAGCCTCAGGCATCAGTGCATGGCTATACAGCACCGGTTCGTCATTCGGTTGTGCGCGATAAAAGGAAAAAGGCGAGAGCGTGTTCATTCCTGCGTCGATGAACAGCACCAGTTCCCTGTCCTTCATATCCATCGCGTGTTCGATCTGCAACTGAAAATCTTCC
Organism: uncultured Gallionella sp.; assembly: GCA_964385275.1. Taxonomy (GTDB): domain Bacteria; phylum Pseudomonadota; class Gammaproteobacteria; order Burkholderiales; family Gallionellaceae; genus Gallionella. Next base: position 42,377 of record CAYLOK010000005.1, read on the forward strand.
AGCAGTTCAAACTTGTCGGAGAGGTTGTTTGCTTTTAAGCAGATGTCCAGTTCGCGCAACAGCAAAGGCCCCAGCGCATCGTCGCCGCGCGACTCGTTGCCGATGGCGAAAATAAGTACGGGTGGAATCATTGCTCGCAGAGCAGGCCGTCGCCTGAACGCGAAAGATAGGACAGTCGCTCACCCGCGTCGTCCAATACTTCCACTTCCAGCGGCATTTTGCCCAGCGCATGGGTAGCGCAGGACAGGCATGGGTCAAAGGCGCGCACCGCCACTTCGATATGGTTGAGCAGGCCTTCGGTGATCTCGTGACCGTGCAGATATTGCTGCGCGACGCGGCGCACCGCTTCGTTCATCGCCTGATTGTTGTGGGTGGTGGAGACGATCAGGTTGCACATGGACACCAGATCGTTCTCGTCCACGCGATAGTGATGGATCAGCGTGCCGCGCGGCGCTTCGATGACGCCCACGCCCTCAAAGCCGCGTTCGCCCTCGGTCATCAGTTCGCTGCCCGTGATGTCATCGTCGTGCAGCAGGTCTTTGATCATCTCGGCTGCATGCAGCATTTCGATCATGCGCGCCCAGTGATAACCGAGTGGGGCGTGCATCGGCATCACCCCGCTGTAGGCAATGAATTCGCGACGCTCGATCTCGGCCAGCGGCGTGGAGATGAAGTCGCAATTTTGTACCCGCGACAACGGGCCGACGCGATACCAGCCTTTTTCTTTACCCAGCGACTTGAGGTAGGGGAACTTCATGTAGCTCCAGTTTTTCACCTCTTCGCCGATCAGGTCGGTGTAGTTCTGGTAGTCCACGCCGTCGAACAGGATATTGCCGTTTTCGTCCCGACCGCGCAGCTGTCCGTGATACAAATCCAGCCCGCCGTCGAAGCCCACCATGGACATAAAGTTGGCGCGGAAGGCGCCGAAGCTGTTGTACAGCGCGGGATTCCGGTGATGCAACTCTTTTACCATCTGCACCGCATCGCGGCTCCAGGCGACCATCTGGTAGATGTCACGGAGCAGTTCGTCGCGTTCCGCGATGGAAAGCGACTTGTTCACTCCGCCGGGAACTGCCCCTGTGCCGTGCACGCGTTTGCCCGCCGTGTGACGGATTACCTCCTGGCCGAATTTGCGCAGCAGGATGCCGCGCCTGGCCGTCTCGGGGTATTTCTCGGCCACGCCGACGATGTTACGTTTGGCGACATCGCTGTCGAAACCGAACAGCAGGTCGGGCGAACACAGGTGAAAGAAATGCAGCGCATGCGATTGCAGTATCTGGCCGTAGTGCATCAACCGGCGATTCTTCTCGGCGGTCGGCGTCAGATGTTTTGCGCCAACGATGGCATCCAGCGCCTTGCTTGCCGCCAAATGATGGCTCACCGGACAGATGCCGCACAGGCGTTGCACCATCACCGGTACTTCCCAGTAGGGGCGTCCCTGGATGAATTTTTCAAAGCCGCGAAATTCGACGATGTGCAATCGCACCTGATGCACGCGGTTCTTGTCGTCGAGCAGGATGGTGACCTTGCCGTGACCTTCGACCCGCGACACAGGATCGATGGCCACACGGCGCAGGTTATCGGGATTCGCAGCAGTTTCTAACAGAGAAGACATGGTGTTTTCCTAAGGCTAAAACTTTATCCGCAGATTACGCAGATTTTAAGGATTAAAACCTGAAACAACGAATTGAAAAATCCGCGTCAATCTGCGTAATCTGCGGATGATGGGTTTTCTTAATCGTAATGAATCAATCCGTGACCCAGTTCAGGCTCTTTGCCTGCCAGCAGATCGGTCAGCACTTTCCAGATGGCGTCGGCGGAAGGCGGGCAGCCGGGGATGAAATAATCGACCTTCACCACTTCATGTATCGGGTGTACCTTGTCCAGCGGCAGCGGCAATTCGGGATCGTTCGGGATGAAGCCGTCAACCAGGCCGTGTTGTGCGTGATAGACCTCTTCCAGAATCGCCGACAGGGAAAGATGGTTGCGCTGTGCAGGCAGGCCTCCGTTGATGGCGCACGCGCCGATGGCAATCAGTATCTTGCAGTTGGCGCGGAATTCGCGCAGCACATGCACGTTCTCGGCATTGCACAAGCCGCCTTCGATGATGCCGATGTCGCACGGGCCGCAGTGTTTGATGTCGGTCAACGGCGAGCGATCGAATTCAACCAGTTGCACCAGATCCAGCAGGCGCTCGTCGATATCGAGAAACGACATGTGGCAGCCGAAGCAGCCTGCCAGCGAGGTCGTCGCAACCCTTAACTTTTTGCTCGGAGCATTCATCTCAAGCGCCTTTCACAACGGGATGCGGCGTCGCGCTGATCGGCTGTTTGTCGAAGCTGCGCTGTCCGATGGGTGTGGCGAAGCCGACGCGTTTTTTGAGGATGACGCCGACCGGACAGACATGCGCGGCTTTGTCGTCCCCGCTGAAATCCGTATCCGCCAGATGGCCCGATTTCGCATTGACGATCAAATGGCTCTTGATGCCGCGCCCGGACAAGGCGAACACGTTTTTGCCGTCCACGTCGCGGCTGGCGCGCACGCACAGCGAACACAGGATGCAGCGGTTGAAGTCGAGCAGGTAGTCGGGATGAGAGGCGTCCACCGGACGATCAGGGAAGAAGTGATCGAAGTGCGGTGACATCATGTTCATCTGGTAGGCGGTGGCTTGCAACTGGCAGTTGCCGCTTTTCTCGCAGGACGGGCAGAAATGATTGCCTTCCACAAACAGCATCTGCAACAGCGCCCGCCGCTCATCGTTGATTTCCCGGGTATCGCTTTCGACCACCATGTCAGGCGCGGGCTGCTGGGTGCAGGAGGCCGTCTGCCGCCCGTTGGCTTTTACCGTACACAGTTTGCAGGAGCCGTGCGGCTTGAATTCCGGGTTGAAACACAGATGCGGGATATACACGCCCGCCGCCATCGCGGCCTGAATGATGGTCTGGCCTTCGGCGAACGGGATGGTTTTTCCATCCAGAGTGAAGGTGTTATTTTGCTTCATTGTTTCTCTCCAAATGGGCTGCCATGTCGTCGCGTCCGGTCATCTGGCGTGCCTGGGACAGGGCGCGGTCGAGGGAGAAGGCCGGGACGTAATCCTTGCGGGCCAGCCGTTTGTCGTAGGCCGGACGGAATTTTGCGATGGTATCCAGTACCGGGTTACAGGCCGAATGCCCCAGCCCGCAGTGGCTGGTGGACTGCAACAAGGCATTGAGTTTTTCGATCTCGGCAAAGTCGTAGGGCGAACCGTGACCGTTGGCCAGCTTGTCCATCATGTTGGACAGCAGGGAGGTGCCGACCCGGCAAGGCGTACAAAAACCGCAACTCTCGTGGGCGAAGAAATGCACGAAGTTGCGCGCCACTTCAAACATGTCGCGCGTTTGATTGAACACCATGAAGGCGCCCGCCGTCGGGATGTCGTCGAAGGCGATGCGCCTGCCGAATTCATCCGGCGCGATGCACACGCCGGAAGGACCGCTGATCTGTACCGCCTGCGTGTCAACCGCGCCGCAGTCGCTCAGTACCTGAGCCACCGTCACGCCGAAGGGATATTCGTACAGGCCGGGGCGTTCACAATCGCCCGACACCGACAGAATCTTGGTGCCGCTGGAAGTTTCCGTGCCAATCCCGGCATACCACTCGCCGCCCTGCAGGGAAATCAGACAAGTGGCCGCGAAGGTCTCAACGTTATTCACCACGGTGGGCTGGTTAAGGTAGCCGTGGGTCACCGGGAAGGGCGGGCGATTGCGCGGCGTGCCGCGTTTGCCCTCCAGCGATTCGATCAGCGCGGATTCTTCGCCGCAGATATAGGCACCTGCGCCCAGATGGATCTCGATGTCGAAACTGAAATCGGCCTGGCCGAGTATGGCGTCGCCCAGCAGGTTCTGCTGGCGCCGGCGCTGCAACACCGCCTGTAAATGATTCAGTAGATAACGATATTCCCCGCGCAGGTAGAGGAAGCCTCGCTTCGCACCGATGATGCGGGCGCACAGCGTCATGCCTTCGAACACCATGTCGGCATAGTCATTAAGCAATACGCGATCCTTGAACGTGCCCGGTTCGCCTTCATCGGCGTTGCATACCACGTAGTGTTGCTCGCCCTGTGCCGCACGACAGAATTCCCACTTCGAGCCGGTGGAGAAACCCGCGCCGCCGCGTCCGCGCAGTTTGGAGGTCTTGATTTGTTGCAAGGTCTCGTCGGCACCACGCTGCGACAGCGCGGCCAGCGCCGAGCCGGTTTTAAAGTGGCCGCCGAGTAAAACGTCGCGGCGGCGGATATTGTCTTCGATGGCAAAAAACATGGCAGGCCAGGCGGATACCGGCACACGTTCGCGGATCAATTCGCAGATGGCATTGATGCGTTCCTGGGTCAGCCGGTTGATGGCGATATTGTTGACCAGCATCGCCGGGCCCTGATCGCACAACCCGGTACAGGAGGTGGTATTGACACTGAGCAGACCATCCTCAGATACCTTGCCGGGCTCAACCCACAACTGACTGCATAGACTCTGCATCAGATCCAGGTTGCCCAGCATGCGGTCGGTGATGTTGTCGGAGAACAGCACGCGATATTCGCCGTGGGTTTGCAGATGAATAAATGAATAGAAACCGGCCACCCCTTCGATCTTGGAACGCGGCAAGCGCAGTTGCGCACCCAGGTAATCAATGGCGTCGGAATGGATGTAGCCGTAATGGTCTTGCGCCGCGATGAGAATTTGTAGCAGGTCGTTGGCGTTGTGCCGGTGACAAACGAGTATCGGATCGAGATATTCGGCATGCGTGTCGATTGGACTGCCCATAAGAACGCTTTCAATGGTTACGGAAAAACACCGGTCGCTACGTGGGCGATTTTACCCACATGTGAACGGCTTAGATAGTCTCGCAATTGCAATCTGGATGCGCTAATCTGCCGACCTGCGCAAGATTAAGGAGTTGGCATGAAAAATTTATTACACCCACGATCAATTTTCGTCCTGATTACGGCATTGCTGGCACCGGGTCTGGCTTTTGCCCATGTCGGTATCGGCGAGGCCAGCGGTTGGGCGCATGGCGTGTTCCATCCCTTTATGGGGCTGGACCACCTCTGCGCCATGATCGCGGTCGGTTTGTGGGCAACGCAGTTGGGTGGACGCGCGCTGTGGTTGACGCCGCTCACCTTTGTCTGCGTGATGGCCTTGGGTGGCTTGCTGGGCATGGCTGCGATCCCGCTGCCCTTCGTTGAGGGCGGCATCCTGATGTCGTTGCTGGTGCTGGGTGTGCTGATTGCCGCTGCGATTCGTTTGCCGCTGATCGCCTGCCTGGCGCTGGTCGGCTTGTTTGCGCTGTTTCACGGTTATGCGCATGGTGCTGAAATGCCGCACAGCGCATCCGGCTTGGGTTATGCCACAGGCTTCGTGTTGGCTACCGCCGCGCTGCATCTCACTGGCATAGGCATGGCTACGATGTTTGCCAAAACTGGCCGCGCACAATGGCTGCGACTGGCTGGTGCTTCGATTGCCCTGTTCGGCGGGGCGCTATTTTTCGTTGGCTAACATGCATGAGATGTCGCTGGCCGAGAGCGTGCTGCAAATCATCGAGGAATCGGCGCGCGCACAAAATTTTCGGCGCGTGCGCTGTGTGGTGCTGGAGATAGGCAAGTTGTCCGCTGTCGAACCTGACGCGATGCGCTTCTGTTTCGATTCAGTGATGCGCGGCACGCTGGCCGAAGGAGCCGTGTTGCAGATTGTCGAGACACCCGGCACAGGTCGTTGTTTGGCGTGCGGGAGCATCATGGCGATGCAGGAGCAATACGGATTGTGCCCATCCTGCGGCAGCCCGCGCTTACAAATCACAGCGGGAAATCAAATGCGCGTAAAAGATCTGTCTGTAGAATAATTAAATAAAATCAATAGCTTGGAGTGGTTATGTGCGGTACATGTGGTTGTGGAGGTCGTGATGTGCTGATCGGAGGCAAGCGCCCTGTGCGTGGCAGCGGGGCGCTGGCTTTTCGCAAGTCCAAGCCACCCGAGGTGGATACCGGGCGCGACCGGGAATCAACAACGCAGTTGCGCATCATTCAGGTCGAACGCGACCTGCTCGACAAAAACAACGACTATGCCGATGCTAACCGTCGCCAGTTGGCGGAACGCGGCATTTTTGCGCTTAATCTGGTGTCCAGTCCCGGTTCCGGCAAGACTACGCTGCTGGTGAAAAGCATCGCCGCCCTGAATGGCGCACTGCCGCTGGCCGTGATCGAAGGCGATCAGCAAACCGAAAATGACGCAGCGCGCATTCGTGCCGCCGGTGCGCCCGCCATCCAGATCAACACCGGCCGTGGTTGCCATCTGGATGCGCAAATGGTCGGGCAGGCGATGGGGCAACTGGATTTACAGGAAGACAGTCTGCTGCTGATCGAGAACGTCGGCAATCTGGTCTGTCCGGCCAGTTTCGATCTGGGCGAGGCACATAAGGTGGTGATTCTGTCGGTAACCGAAGGTGAAGACAAACCGCTCAAATACCCCGACATGTTCCGTGCCGCCGACCTGATGTTACTGAACAAATGCGATCTGCTGCCTTATCTTTCGTTCGATGCCGACCTCGCTATCGAATATGCGCAGCGCATCAACCCCGATCTGCAAGTAATCCGCATCTCGGCCAGCAGCGGCGAGGGTATGATGCAATGGCTGGACTGGATACGGGCGGGCTGCCGCAAGGCGTCCACGCTCAGGCTTGCAGAAAACATTGAGTAATCAATTCATTATGCCGTTCGCCGGGCCGCCGGTATTGGCTTGCGGCGCATGGCTGAAAAATACGGTCTGCATCACACAAGGCGATAAAACCTGCGTTTCGCAACTGATAGGTGATCTGGATAGCGTCGAGGCGTGCCTTCTGCTGGACGAGACGGTGGCGGTGATGTGTCAGACCGTACAGCCGGAAATCGTCGCGCACGATTTGCACCCTGATTTTTACAGTACCCGGTTTGCGTTAACCTTTGCCGCGCAGCGCGGCCTGCCGACTATCGCGGTGCAGCATCACCATGCGCATATTGCCGCAGTTTGCGCCGAGCATGGTTTTGCCGAACCCGTGCTCGGGCTGGCGCTGGACGGGGTGGGGCTGGGGACGGACGGCACGGCGTGGGGCGGTGAGTTGCTGCGGGTTGCGGGTGCGGAATTTCAGCGGCTGGGGCATCTGGCGCCGATAGCGATGCCGGGCGGCGACCGTGCCGCAACAGAAACCTGGCGCATGGCGGCGGCGGTGTTGTTTCAGCTGGGGCGGGGCGATGAGATTGCAGCGCGCTTTCCAAAACAGCCGGGGGCTGCGACCGTGGCGGCGATGCTGCGTAAAGGGTTTAATTGTCCGCTGACGTCCAGCATGGGCCGATTGTTCGATGCCGCCGCCGGGCTGTTGGGTATCAGTGAGATTCAAACCTTTGAAGCGCAAGCCGCGATAGCCTTGCAAAATCTGGCTCGGCAATACGGACATGTTGCGCCAATGGACGGTGGCTACTTGATTGCGCAAAGCAACGTGCTGGACTTTTCGCCCTTGCTGGCGTATTTGGCCGATTGCTGCGATGCGGCCTATGGCGCAGCGCTGTTTCACGCCACTCTAGCCGCAGGGCTTGCCGACTGGGTGGCGCGCGCCGCAGGCGAGCAGCAGATAAAGCATATCGCGCTGGGCGGCGGCTGTTTTTACAACGAAATTCTATTGCGCGACTTATCCGACAGACTCAATACGCTGGGCCTGCATGTTATGGCCTCAAAGCTACCCGGTGACAGTTCGATTTCACTCGGACAAGCCTGGGTCGCGGCGCAATTTATCAATCAACAAGGAATCTGAAATGTGTTTAGCCATACCCGCACGGGTCGAACAACTCACCGCTGACAACAGCGCCATCGTCAATCTGGGCGGGGTGCGCAAGGAAATCTCGCTGGCGCTGGTGGAGGAGGTCGCGGTGGGCGATTATGTGATCGTGCATGCCGGTTATGCGCTGCAAAAGCTGGATGAGGAGGAGGCTGCGCGCACGCTGGCGCTGTTTGCCGAATTTAACGCGATGAATGATGCTGCGGACGGATTGCCATGAAATACGTGGATGAATTTCGTGACGGGGAGCTGGCGAAAAATATTGCCGCCAATATTGCCCGCGAGGCAGACCCGCAGCGGGTTTACCGTCTGATGGAATTCTGCGGCGGGCATACTCATGCGATTTCCCGCTATGGCCTTGCCGATTTGCTGCCTGCCAGTGTGCATCTGATACACGGCCCGGGCTGTCCGGTGTGCGTGTTGCCGATCGGTCGCGTGGATCAGGCGATACGTCTGGCGACGGAGCACGGCGTGATTCTGTGCACTTACGCCGACACTCTGCGCGTTCCCGCTTCGGATAATCTGACGCTGATGCGCGCCAAGGCGGGCGGTGCGGATGTACGGATGATCTATTCGACGCAGGATGCGCTGAAGATTGCGCAAGCCTACCCGCAACGACAGGTGGTGTTTTTCGCCATCGGATTCGAGACCACCACCCCGCCGACCGCCGTGGCAATCAGACAGGCACAGGCTGCGGGTTTGAAAAACTTCACTATCCTGTGCAACCATGTGCTGACGCCGGCGGCGATGCACGCGATTCTTGCCGTGGAAGGCGGCGTGGCGCTGGACGGCTTCATCGGCCCGGCGCATGTTTCCACCGTGATCGGTAGCCAGCCGTATGAACCATTCGCTGACGATTACCGCAAGCCGGTGGTGATTGCCGGATTCGAGCCGCTGGATGTGATGCAGGCCATTTTGATGCTGATACGTCAGATCAATCAGGGGCGAGCCGAGGTCGAAAACGAATTCACCCGCGCCGTAACCCGCGACGGCAATCTCAAGGCGCAGGCGCTGGTCGCGGAAGTGTTTGAATTGCGCGACAGCTTCGAGTGGCGTGGCCTGGGTAGCGTGCCGCACAGTGCGTTGAAGCTGCGCCCAGCGTTCGCCGAATACGATGCTGAACTAAGATTCGGCTGCGAATATGTGGCGGTGCCAGACCACAAGGCCTGCGAATGCGCGGCCATACTCAGAGGCCAGAAATCCCCGCAGCAATGCAAAATTTTCGGCACGGTCTGTACACCGGAGAATCCGGTCGGCTCGTGTATGGTGTCGTCTGAGGGCGCATGCGCGGCACATTATTCCTATGGACGATTCAGGAGCGCAAATGACTAAGGGCAACTATAGCCGCAGCTTGGACATGAAAAACGGGCGCGTCGAGATGTCGTATGGCTCCGGGGGCCGTGCGATGGCGCAACTGATTGCCGAGTTGTTCGCGGCGACGTTCGACAATCCTTATCTGGCGCAGGGCAACGATGGCGCGCTGCTGCCGCAGGCATACGGGCGGCTGGTGATGTCCACCGACAGTCATGTGGTGTCGCCGCTGTTCTTTGCCGGGGGCGACATCGGCTGTTTGTCGGTGCATGGCACGATCAACGATGTGGCGATGATGGGTGCGACGCCTCTGTACCTGAGCGCAGCCTTTATTCTCGAAGAAGGTTTTCCATTGGCCGACCTTAAACGCATTGTCGCGTCCATGGCGCAGGCATCACGCGAGGCGGGCGTGCCGGTTGTTACCGGTGACACCAAGGTGGTGGAGCAGGGCAAGGGCGACGGGGTGTTTATCACCACAACCTGTGTCGGTGTGGTGCGTGACGGCATCACGCTGTCGGGTGATCTGGCACAGCCGGGCGATAAAATCCTGCTGTCCGGGGCGATAGGCGATCACGGCATGGCGGTGTTGTCGCAGCGAGAAGGCTTGAGCTTTGATGCGCCTATCGTCTCGGACACGGCGGCATTGCACGGGCTGGTTGCGGCGATGCTGGACAGCGGTGCGACATTGCGGGTGCTGCGCGACCCGACGCGCGGCGGTTTGGCGACTACGCTGAACGAGATTGCCAGCCAGTCCGGCGTGGGCATGTTGTTGCAGGAAGCGGCGATTGCGGTGAATCAGCCGGTAGAGGCAGCCTGCGAGTTTCTCGGGCTGGACCCGTTGTATGTCGCCAACGAAGGCAAACTGGTGGCGATTTGTGCGGCTGAGGACGCCGAACGCCTGCTGGCAGTGATGCGCGCGCATCCGCTGGGGCGGGAATCAGCCGTTATCGGCGAGGTGCGGGAAGATGCGCATGGCTTTGTGCAAATGGTGACCCGTCTGGGCGGGCGGCGCATCGTGGACTGGCTGGCGGGCGAGCAGCTGCCGAGGATTTGCTAGTGCCGTTTAATCATCGGTTCAAAGCCCAGTGCAGTCTTCAATCTGCCTGCGCCACGGCGCGCCTCGCTCTGACCGGTATAGGGCCCGGCATGAATACGCACCCAGCCGTCCGCCGTGAAAAGGCTGATTGGCTTGCCGATATTGCCCAGCCTGGCGCGTATTTGCGCCATGAAAATTTCCGCATCTATTTGTGACCGGAATGCGCCGAGCTGCAAGTAAACATCGTCATTGACGGTCGCAGAATTTGTGGCCGACTTGTTCCTGATTGCCGGTGCGGGTTTGTCAGGGGGCGATTTTTGCACGGTATTGTCGGCATCATTGTCGGCATCGGCAACCTGGTCCGGCGTCATTTGTCTGGCTAAATCGTTCATCAGGGCACGGGCTGTTTCGTGCCCCTGGGCCGTTGCGAGTTTGGCCCATCGGTAGGACTCCGGGAAATTCTGCTCCACACCCTGGCCATTGGCGTACATCACGCCGAGGTTGAACTGCGCTTGCGCCTCACCCTGAACGGCAGCAAGGCGAGTCCATTTTGCGGCCTCGGACTCGTTCTGCAACACGCCCTGACCAATGGCGTAGGCTACGCCGAGATTGAGTTGTGCCACGGCAAGCCCTTGCAGGGCGGAAATGCGATACCACTTCGCGGCTTCGGCGTGATCCTGCGCTACGCCCTGACCTGTGGCGTACATCATGCCCAGGTTGAACTGGGCCTGGGCATGGCCCTGCCGGGCGGCAAGGAGAAACCATTTTGTCGCTTCGGCGTAGTCCTGCGCTACGCCTTCACCCTTGAAAAACAAACCGCCCATATTTAGCTGGGAATCTGCGTTGCCGGCCTCGGCGCGGGCACGAAGCCCGCGCAAATTGTGGGTATTGTCCGCTTTGCCGGTGTCTGCCAGTTCTTCTTCAAAACCGGCCCAGACTGCGGGAGCGGGTAATGCGGTAAACAGGAAGAGGCAGATCGTGAGTAAGGTTTTGATCATGATGTCTGTTTCATGCAGGGTTGGTTCGCCAAAAAATTCTTGAAACCAGGTCAGGGAAAGTCTGAGTTGTAGTGTACCAATAAATGCAGGCATGAAGAACATGCCGGGTAATCGGAGTGCGTCCTTTCAGCAAGGGAACGCAATCTCATGTTATTCGTTACAATCCGCAAATCCATTCTGTTTCTGAAAAAAATGTCGAAATCAAAACTGACTCCCGCCGAGCTTCGCCTTAGCATAACGCCCGATGCGCTTGGCTTTTCCAGTACTGCTGAATTGCTGTCGTGTCCGCTGCCCTGGATCGGTCAGGAACGCGCGGAAATGGCTGCCCGGTTTGGTTTGTCCATGGATCAGCCCGATTACAACCTGTTCGTGCTGGGCGAAGTGGGCAGCGGACGCTCGTCGCTGCTCAAACAGGCGATGTACGCCGCCGCCACAACCCGATCCGCGCCTCCCGACCTCTGCTATCTGCACAACTTCGATACGCCGGAGCGGCCGCGTGCACTGCGTCTGCCTGCCGGGCAGGGGCGTGTGCTGCGTCAGTTTATGGCGCACATGACGAAGACCCTGCAGGCGGAAATTCCCCTGCGTCTGAACGGGCAGGATTTCAAGGCCGAGAGCGAGCGTATTGAAAATGCCTACAAGGCGGATGAGGCCAAGGCTTATGCCTCACTGGATGCCTTTGCCGAAGCACACCATTTTGTATTGCATCGCGAATCCGGTCATCTGGTTTTTACCTTGATGGGTGAAAAAAGACATGCGATCACCGAGCATGAAGTGTTTGCCTTGTCCAAGGAGCGCAGGGCGGAAATCGACAAGGCCGAGCAGGAATTGCGTGCGGAAATCACCCGTTTTCTGGAGCAGACACGACCTATGGAGCGCGCCATGAACGAGTCGCTGGCGGCGTTACGGCGTCAGACGGTGAAGCCGCTGCTGGATCACGAGTTGCAGGAAATCCGCAGTAAGTTGAAGAAACAGATCAAGGATTCCATCAAGCTCAGCGCCTATTTTGAGCAATTTTCTCAGGATGTGCTTGATAATATTGAGTTATTTGAGGCGTCCGATGCCGATGAGCAAGCCCGGCAGGAAGAGTTGGGCAGTGTGCTGTCCCGTTACCGGGTCAATCTGATCGTGGATAACGATGGTCTGGACGGGGCGCCGGTGATCATCGAAGATAATCCGCTGTTCCGCTCGCTGTTCGGCAGTATCGAATATCAGTCCGAGAACGATATGCTGGTAACGGATTTTTCCCGTATCCGTGCCGGCAGCCTGCTCAAGGCGCATGGCGGATTTCTGCTGCTGCATTTGCGCGATCTGCTGGCGGACGGACTGGTGTGGGAAAAGTTGCGGCGCTTTCTGCGCAGCGGCAAATTGCAGATCGAAGAGCCGGGCACGGCCTTCGCGCCGATTGCGGCTGTTTCGCTGGAACCTGAACCAGTTGACGTTGACGTCAAGATTATCCTGATCGGTTCGCGCGAACAGTATTATGAATTACAGGAGGAAGACCCGGAATTCGCGCGGCGCTTCCGCGTCAAGGTGGACTTTGCCGAGAGTTTTTCATCCAGCGATGAAACCCGGCGCGCATTTGCCGTTTTCGTTGCGCACAGTTGCCGCAATCTGGGTCTGGCGCACTTTTCCAGTGCTGCCGTCGCGCGTTTGCTGGAGGATACGCATCGCGAAGTGGAAGACCAGTCGCGCCAGAGTGCCAATTTTGCACGCACCGAGGCGCTGGTGATGGAAAGCGCAGCACTTTGCCGCGCACGTTCGGGCAATCTGGTCGAGGCGGCGGATGTCGAAGCGGCGCTTCGTGCGCACATCCGGCGCCACGATTACCCCGATCAGCGCATGCAGGAATCAATTGCCGAAGGGGTGGTGCTGATCAGTGTGCAGGGCGAGCAAGTGGGGCAACTCAATGGCCTGACCGTGATGGATCTCGGGGACTATCGTTTTGGCTTCCCTGTGCGGGTCACTGCGCGCACCTTTGCCGGTAACGATGGCCTGCTCAATATCGAGCGTGAAGTGGAAATGTCCGGGCCTATCCACGACAAGGGCGTGCTCATTTTGCACAATTACCTGTCCGCGCTGTTCGCTCATATCGCACCGCTTGCGCTTAATGCGTCCATCGTGTTCGAGCAGGAATATTACGGCGTGGAAGGGGACTCGGCGTCTTGTGCCGAATTTTATGTATTGCTTTCCTCACTGTCGGGTTTGCCGCTCAAACAGGGCATCGCCGTGACAGGTGCAATCAATCAGCACGGCGAAGTGTTGCCGGTGGGCGGCATCAACGAAAAAATCGAGGGCTATTTCCGCATTTGCGAAACGGCGGGGCTGGATGGCAGTCAGGGCGTGTTGATTCCCTCGCGCAACCGCCGTCACCTGATGCTGGAGCACAGGGTTATCGAGGCCGTTGAGCGTGGTCTGTTTCACATCTATTTTGCCGAGCATGTCAGTGCAGGCATGGAATTGCTCACCGGTTTGCCGGCAGGCGTTGCGGACGGTGCGGGCGATTATCCGCATGGCAGTGTGCTGGGCCGTGTCCAGAAAACCTTGCAGTCCTATCGCCGTGCCTGTCAGTTGTCCGAACACCCGAAGGCAGGCCGCAAACATTTACGCTGACGCGGAACCCGCGTAGCGGGGAGCGAGGAGAGGATGGCTTGTTCATTGAGGTCATGCCCGCCATGCCGCTACGGATTTTTATGGGCTCACTTATCGTGCTTGTCGGCAAGATCGCTACGAAATTCTTCGAGCTTGCCATGAAAGTTGTTTGCATCCCCATAGTCCAGAAAGTTCTTGTAACGTGAATGCGCACTGAGAATTTTATGCGCGTGCTTGATCGGGCAGAAATATTGTTCGGTACGCGCGGTAATTTCGCGTGCGTAGCCGAGCACGCCGACGGCGTAGGAGCAGTACATGCAATGTACTTTTTCGATGATGTTCAGATAGGCCAGGTGCTGATGATCCATCACGATGTAGTCTGCGCGTCGCACCCTGGCAATCCCGTACACGGGGAAGCAGGTCAGCTGATAGAACGTAACACACAGATCGAACAAAACCAGCGGGACGATCAGGCTGTAGATGACAGGCATGGTGAGAAAATTTTGCGGGCGAACGGTCAGAAACCAGCGAAACACCCCTAGTTTGACGTGCCGGTGCGCGGTTTTGATGGCCTGTTCGAAAATAACGCGTTTGCCTTCGATCTGGTAACGCAGGCGCTTTTGATGCTCATCGAGGGCTTTTTGCAATTCCTCTTCAAGGCTGCTTATCTGGTCGAGAATCTGACGTATCCTGTGGTTCATGAAGAAGCCTCTCCGGTAGGGGTGGGTGCGTGAAGTGCAGTATAAGGGCTGGCGAGGGATACGTGATGCGTTCGTGGCACACAATACATCGGCCAGTGAGGAGGGCGCGGAGTTTCATTCTGTCTGTTGCCCGGCTTCCTGATATAGTTGCGTCAACTTTTCAGCTATCAATCAGCCATGATTAAACATACCAGTCCTGATCACGCGCGACTCGACCGTACCGTCGCCGAAGCACGCCAGCAACGCGAATTGCGAGAAACCGGTTATCGCGAGCGGGCGCTTAAATTATTTCCGTGGATATGCGGGCGCTGTGGTCGAGAGTTCGCCGGAATACGATTGCGCGAATTGACCGTGCATCACAAGGATCATAATCACGACAATAATCCGGTTGATGGCAGCAATTGGGAGTTGCTCTGCCTGTACTGCCACGATAATGAACATTCGCGGCTGCTGGACGAGGCGGTACGGGGCCGGGGTGCAGGGGGGCAAGCAGTGGCAAGCCATAACCCCTTCGCTGATTTGCAAACGCTGTTGAAGAAAAAGTAGATTGATTTGACAATGAAATTTCAATCAGCGGGAGTGTGATATTTGTCACAGACGTTTAGTGAGATTTTAATAACATGGCAGTTGCACGACGAAGTAGTGGTTCCCCTCGATTTTTTAATCAAAACGGAGATTGACATGAACAAAAAAATGACACTTTCGGGACTGGTTGTGGCAATGTTTCTTTCGGCAGGTCTTGCCGTGGCGGCTGATCAGACTGCGGTACAGGAAAAAATTCAGGTAAAAACTCAAGACCGTGAGCAGGTTCAGACACAGCAGACAGTGGGGCGCGCGATCATGACCGATGAGGAGCGCAACGCGCAACGCGCCAAGATGCGCAGTAGCACTACCAGGGAAGAGCGGAAAAAAATCCGCGCCGAGCACCACAAGAAAATGAAAGAACGCGCTAAAGAGCAGGGTGTGACCATCCCGGATAATCCGCCGGAACGCGGCCAGGGCGGTGGACAAGGTGGTGGTATGGGCGGCGGCCAGGGTGGCGGTATGGGCGGCGGACAAGGTGGTGGTATGGGGGGTGGGGGACGATAATTGTCGATCTTTACCTCATAACAAGGCCTGCGGAGATGCAGGTCTTTTTTGCTGTTGCCATTGCGCTGAATTAGGGTTGGTGTTGCCGCCATGAAAACTGCACTGTCTCCCGTTGATTCCACACGATCAGGTGATGGCAGAAATACAGGCGCTTATTGACAGCAAACGTCATCAGTCGGCGATAACGGTGTGAGCTGACGGTGTTTGAAGTGGATATTGCCGAAGGGGTTGAAGCTTCTCGGTCGGTGTTGTCTAATGCCGGTTCGCTCTGATTGAGGATGACTCAAATGAATGCCGTTGCAAGCAAGGTACGTCTGATCGAATCGGCAGCACCCAATTCGTTGCTGGTTAACTCCGCGCTGGACAAGCTGATCGGTCTGATTGCCGACGACTACCGGCACAAGCTGGACGAGTATCGGCGGACACTGAGCGAACTTGACGGCAGCATGGCATGACCACGGCGGAGACAGCCGATTGAAACTGCTGCATGACAAATAATCTGATGCTGCGCACCGGTGACATTTTTTGTAATGTCATCGACAACTACGGCGACATCGGCGTGAGCTGGCGGCTGGCGCGGCAGTTGGCGAATGAGTTCGGCCTTGACGTGCGGCTGTGGGTGGACGACCTGGCCAGCTTTGCCAGACTTTGCCCGGAAGCGGATGTGACGCTTGAAACGCAGACCTGTCGCGGGGTTGAGGTGCGGCTGTGGCGCAAGGATTTTCCTGATGTGCAGCCTGCCGAACTGGTGATTGATGCGTTTGCTTGTAAATTGCCGGATTCCTATCTTGCCGATATGGCGTTACATCAATCTGTCTGGATCAATCTTGAGTATCTGAGTGCCGAGGATTGGGTGGAGGGCTGTCACAAATTGCCTTCGCCGCGCCCGCCGCTGACCCGCTATTTTTTCTTTCCGGGTTTCACTAATAAGACCGGCGGCTTGTTGTTGGAGCGCGGGCTATTGTCGCGGCGCGATGCGTTTCTGGACGATCCGCTGCAGCAGCAAGCCTTCTGGTCATCCATCGGCATGGAAATGCCCGCTCCGGATACGCTGAAAATCTCATTGTTCGCCTACGAAAATGCGGCGCTGGAAAGTCTGTTCGATGTCTGGGCAAACGGCGTAAAGCCGGTGCTTTGTCTGGTGCCGGAAGGGCGCATCCTGCCTCAGGTCAGGGCGTATTTTGGCGATGACACGAGCGTTGCTTATTTGAGCGGCAATCTGCAAGTGCGCGTGCTGCCGTTCGTCGAACAGGAACGTTACGATGAGCTGCTGTGGGCGTGCGACGTGAACTTCGTGCGCGGAGAGGACTCTTGCGTGCGGGCGCAGTGGGCGGGCAAGCCGTTCGTCTGGCAGATTTATCCGCAGCACGACGAGGTGCATTGGGATAAGTTGCAAGCTTTTCTGGACCGGTATCATGTGCCGCTGACTGAGGCGGCGGGCCTTGCCGTGCGGGGTTTGTGGCGTGCGTGGAACGGCGGCGGCGATGCGGGGCAGGCCTGGGGCGCATTTGCCGCTGCACGCGGGGAGTTGGACGTCCGGGCAAAAGTCTGGGCGCAGGAATTGTCGGCAAACAATCTGGCATTGAATTTGCTGGATTTTTCTCAGGAAATCGGTAGAATGCGCGCCTTCAAAATTGAAGGGCAGTAAACATGAAAACAGCACAAGAACTACGCGCCGGTAACGTGATTATGGTCGGCGCAGATCCGATGGTAATCCTGAAGGCGGAGTACAGCCGTTCCGGTCGTAACGGTTCGGTGGTCAAGATGAAGATGAAGAATTTGCTGACTGAATCGGCCAAGGAAACCGTCTTCAGCGCTGACGACAAGTTCGATCAGGTCATTCTGGATCGCAGGGAAGTGACTTACTCGTATTTCGCCGAGCCGATGTATGTGTTTATGGACGAGGAATACAACCAGTACGAAATCGAAGCGGAATGCATGGGCGATGCGCTCAACTATGTTGAAGATGGCATGCCGTGCGAAGTGGTGTTCTACAACGACAAGGCAATTTCCGTCGAACTGCCCAACACCATCGTGCGCGAAGTGATCTACACTGAGCCTGCGGTGCGCGGCGATACTTCCGGCAAGGTGATGAAGCCTGCCAAGATCAACGGCGGTTTTGAGTTGCCCGTGGCGGCTTTTGTTGAAATTGGCGACAGGATCGAAATCGACACCCGCACCAACGAGTTCAAAAAGCGCGCTTAATCAATAGCTTGTATTTTCAATAAACGGCCCGGGCGAGTGAATCGTCCGGGCTGTTTTCATTTTGTGCCCTCGCGCCGGTTGCCTATTCGCTTTGATAGAAAAATTCGATGATTTCGGTGGGATCTTTTTTGTAGGTATGTCCCAGGCTGATCGTGCCGCTTTTTCGCAACACCAATTCTTCGCGTCGTAACTGGACTTCGGTTTCATTCTTGATGGTCACATAACTGCCGTTGGAACTGACATCAACGAATATGAATTTGTCGCGTCGTCGCTCAATTCGGGCGTGCATGCGCGATGCTCTGCGATCCTGAATCATGATATTCATCGACTCATCACGCCCGATTGTGATGCAAGGATGTGCGGCATCCACAAAAAATTTATTGCCCCGATAGACTAACTGCAGGGTGGGTTCGCTGTTTCCGGGCGTGAAGGTGTTGCCGACCATCATGGTCATTTCCTCGGTTTCCTGCCAGATGACTTCGCGCACCTCGATGTCATCCGTTTTTCCCTTGATTGACAGGCTGTTGAAGGTGCGCGTGCCGGCGCGCATGATGGGCGGAAGTATGGCCACCGTCACCCCGGTTGTGATGATTTGCTGTCCCTTGGCCAGTTCCGTCATGCGCGCGGCAATGTTAACCGTGTCGCCGAATACATCGCCGTCACTTTCAATCACCGGGCCATAATGAAAACCGATGCGAATCGTGACGCGCGTGCCGTCGATGGGAGCGTGGCTCGTCACAAGCTGCATTTCACAGGCTGCCTGCACGGCAGAAATCGCGTCCGGGAACACGGCCATGATTTCGTCGCCTATGGTTTTGACTGCCTGTCCGGAATGTGCCGCTGTCAGGCGACGCAAAATATCGAGACAACGATTAATGGTGGCGAACGCGCGCGCATCGCCCAGTGTTTCGTACAGGCGCGTGCTGCCGCTGATGTCGGCAAACAGAACCGCTTTGTCTTGATGGGAATTGCCTGGAACTGTGTCGTTCACTGTTTTATTCTGATCGAATCGAGGCGCACATTATAAGGGTTGTTGCCGTTTTCCAGAACACGATCAATAGTCGGTGTAGCCCTTTTCTCCCGGTGTGTAGAAGGTATTGAAATCAGGTTCAGTCAGGGGGCTGCCATTGCGCAGTTTTTCCACTAGATCGGGATTGGCAATGAACGGGCGACCGAATGCGACCAGGTCGCCACGGTCAGCGTCAAGATCGGCATTCGCACGCGCCAGATCATATCCGCCGGAGAGGATATAGCGGCCTTTGAAAGCGGCCCGGATTGATGCCTTCAGGGTTGGGCTGACTTCCGGCGCACCCATCGCGCTGTGATCGACGATATGGATATAGACGAGACCGATGTTGTTCAGCTCTGCAATCAGCGCCTGATACATCGCATCCATCCCGGCATCGGCTGTCATGCCGTTGAATACGCCGTAGGGAGAGATGCGCATGCCGATGCGTTCTGCGCCAATCGCGGTTGCCGCCGCTTTGGCCACTTCCACGGCGAAGCGGATGCGGTTCTCTACGCTGCCGCCCCAGCGATCCGTGCGCTGATTGGTGGCAGTGTTGAGGAACTGGTCGATCAGGTAGCCGTTCGCCGCATGCAGTTCGATGCCGTCGAATCCGGCTTCGATGGCGCGTTTCGCTGCTGTGGCATATTCGGCGATGGCCCGGGCGATGTCGGTTTCGTTCATTTCGGCTGGAACGGGATAGGGCTGCAGTCCGCTGCTGTCCGTCCACATCTCGCCGGGTGCGGCGATGGCTGAAGGGGCGAGAATTTTTGTGCCGGCCTGCATGTTCGCCGCATGGCTGACGCGCCCGGTATGCATCAATTGTACGAATATTTTGCCGCCCGCCTGATGCACGCCCTCGGTCACATGACGCCAGCCTTGCACTTGTTCGTCGCTGAACAGGCCGGGTTGGCGTGCATAGCCCAAGCCATTGGCGGAGGGGGATGTGCCTTCGGTGATGATCAGCCCGGCGTCGGAACGCTGCCGGTAATATTCTGCCATCAGTGGGTTAGGCACATTGCCGGTGGCGCGGCAACGCGTCAGCGGCGCCATGACGACGCGGTTTTTAAGCGGCAGCCCGCCGAGTCGGGTTGGTGTGAACAGGGTAGTGGTCATGTGATGCTCCTTGATTGGTTTGAAGTTATGTCGTTCAGGCAAAGCGCCCGTGGTTAAAATCGTCCAGCGCCTGATGTATTTCTTCCTGAGTGTTCATCACGAATGGCCCGTATTGTACGATAGGCTCATTCAGCGGTTTACCCGCGATCAGAATCAGACGCGAGGCTTCTGACGTGTTCACTGTTACACCGTCGCCTGTGTTGCCCAGTATTCCCATGCGGCTCGATTCCACCGGCGTTTCTCCGACCATTACCTGGCCGCGATAGACATAGATAAAGGCGTTATGCGTGTCCGGTATTGCGGTCGTGAAGCTTGCGCCTGCGGGCAGATGAATATCCAGAAACAGCGGTTCCGTGTCTGCGCGGCTGACGACACCCTCAATACCGTTGCTTGCCCCGGCGATAACACGCACGGTGACGTTTTCTGCGGTGACGTATTCGGGAATGGCGCTGCTGGCGAAATCGCGATACCACGGCTCAGCCATCTTGCGCCGGGCGGGCAGATTTAGCCAGAGCTGAAAGCCTTCCATCACGCCCTCGATCTGTTCGGGCAGTTCCGAATGAATCACGCCGCGCCCGGCGGTCATCCACTGCACGCCGCCGTTTTCCAGCAGGCCCTCGTGTCCCGCGTTGTCGCGATGCCGCATGCGCCCGGCAAGCATGTAAGTCACGGTTTCGAAGCCGCGATGCGGATGGTTGGGGAATCCTGCAATGTAGTCGTCCGGGTTGTCGCTGCCGAACGCATCCAGCATCAGGAACGGGTCGAGACGGCGCTGCAATTTGCCGGTCAGCACGCGGGTCAGTTTTACACCTGCGCCATCCGAGGTGGCAATGCCTGTTATTAACTGCTCGATGTTGCGGGAGCGGGTCACTGGGGTATTCATGGCGATCTCCTTTGTGTTGCGCTTCGGGTGTGGTGCTTTTCCGGGCAAGTGAGCGCATGGTAGTGCAGGCAAAAAGATAGATAAAGCCGTTAATTCGGGATAGACTGTTCCACAAATGGAACAAGCCCAGCTCTCTGCCGACGATTACATACTGTTCGCCACTATCGTCGAACAGCAAAGCATGGTGCGTGCAGCCGAATATCTGGGCATGCCTAAAGCCACCGTTTCACGCCGTCTCGCCAATCTGGAAGCGGCGCTGGGGCAACGGCTGTTGATACGCACCACCCGCCGCCTGACGCTGACCGATTTCGGTCAGGAGTTTCTCGACCATTGCCGCCGTGTTGCGGAGGAAGTCGCCGCCGCGCAGGATTTTGTGCGCAGTCAGGAAGCACAGCCGCACGGACGGCTGCGCGTCTCGATGCCGGGCGATTACGCGAAGCAGTATTTTTCGCGCGCCATCGCCACTTTCATTGAAGCTTACCCCGAGGTACAACTCGATCTGGATTTGTCGTCGCGGCGCGTCGATCTGATCGGCGAACGCTACGATCTGGCGGTACGCATGGGCGAACTGGCGGACGATGCCACTTTGGTCGCGCGCAAAATAGACGAACAGCGTTTCGGTCTCTACGCCAGTCCGGTTTATCTGGCGCTGCATCCGGCGCCGCTACACCCGGATGAACTGGCACATCATGCGGCGGTTCGTCTGCTTTCCGATCGTGGTCTTGCTGTTCCGTGGCGACTGGTGAACGGCAAGACTGAATGGGAAGGTGTGCCGCCAGGACGGCTTACCCTCAATTCCCCCGACATGATCCAGCAGTTGTTGCTCGATGGTGCGGGTATCGGTGCGTTACCGTGCAGTTTTGCGAGCGACGATGTGCGTCTGGGACGACTGGCGAGGGTGTTGCCTGACTGGTCGCTGCCCGCCGTCCCCGCCTGGGCGGTGATGCCGATGCGCCGTTATCTGCCCGCCAGGACGCGCGCTTTTCTGGCGCATCTTGAGCGGTTTATGGAAAAAGGCTGATTTGTGAGGACACCTGTCACCTTATAAATCAGGAATTTGCCAATCTATCTCAGCTTTGCCTGCTGCGCGCAGGGCGGTGTTGATTCTGGAGAAGGGGCGGCTGCCGAAAAATCCCCGGTACGCGGACAAGGGAGAGGGATGGGCGGATTCGATCACGATGTGGCGGCTTTGGTCTATCAGGCCGATTTTCTTGTGGGCGTTGGCGCCCCACAACACAAACACCACGGGATCGGTTTTGGCGTTCACCGCCTGAATCACCGCATCGGTGAAAATCTCCCAACCCCTATTCTTGTGCGAGTTCGCCTGATGCGCCTGCACCGTCAGCACCGCGTTGAGCAGCAACACGCCCTGTTCCGCCCAGTGAGTCAGATGCCCGTTGTTCGGTATCGTGCAGCCCAGGTCTGTTTTCAATTCCTTGAATATATTGAGTAAAGAAGGTGGGGCAGAGACGCCGGGACGTACCGAGAAACACAGCCCGTGCGCCTGATTATCATCGTGATACGGGTCCTGTCCCAGAATCAATACGCTGACCTTTTCAAAAGGTGTCAGGTGCAGGGCGGAAAAAACCTCTGTTTCGGCTGGAAAAACGCTGGATTTTTGCCGTTCCTCAGCAACAAATTGCTGCAATTCCCTGAAATAAGGCTTGCGTGTTTCTTCGATCAGAACGGGGCGCCAGGAGCTTTCCATACAGGGACTTTCAGGTATTAACACGGGCGGCAATTATAACTGTCCGATTACCCTATTCAGCGGTTCATGGAAAAAGCTGATCGTGCCGTGCAGAAAAAGATGGAAGAACGGGTGGGCTGCGAGGATAATTCGCGGGTCAGGCCGGATGCCAATTTGCAATATTTCTCATATAGAATTTTTCCGCCATTTCTGCGCCATAAATCCGGTTAACGGATCCGAGCATTATTTCAACTATTAAAATATATATTCTCATGTCAAAACATTATCTTACGCCGCTTTTTTCACCTAAATCCGTAGCTGTTTTTGGCGCGAGTGACCGCGTTGATTCAGTCGGACAGATCGTTTTCCATAACATGCTGGAAAGCGGTTTCAAGGGTGCGCTCTATGCGATCAATTCCAGAGTCGCCGAAGTGCAGGGCTGCAAAGCCTATGCGTCCATCACCGAGATCAAGGAACCCGTCGAGCTGGTGGTTATCGCCACGCCGCCGCAAACGGTTCCCGGCATCATTGAAGAATGCGGGAAACACGGCGTTAAGGCAGCGGTCATTATCACCGCCGGTTTCGGCGAGATTGGCACCGAGGGGCAGGAGCTGGAACGCCAGTTGCTGGACAATGCCAGGCAGTACGGCATCCGTCTGATAGGGCCGAACTGTCTGGGTGTGATGCGTCCCGGCATCGGTCTCAATGCCACTTTCAACAAGGGCGGGGCGAATGTCGGCAATCTGGCGCTGGTTTCCCAGTCCGGCGCGTTGTGTACTGCTATTCTGGATTGGGCGCAGATCAATGATGTGGGCTTCTCCAGCGTGGTGTCGATGGGTTCGTCCGCCGATGTGGATTTTGGCGAGACACTCGACTATCTGGTGTCTGACCCGCAGACTCAGAGTATTCTGATGTACATCGAGGGGATACGCGAGTCGCGCCGCTTCATGAGTTCGCTGCGTGCCGCCGCGCGCGTCAAGCCGGTGATCCTGATCAAGGTCGGTCGTCATGAAGCAGGCTCCAAGGCTGCGATGTCGCATACCGCCTCGCTGGTCGGTTCGGACGATGCGTTCGATGCAGCCGTGCGCCGTGCCGGTGTGGTGCGCGTACATAGCGTGACGCAACTGTTTTCCGCAGCCAAGGCCTTGTCCTGCGGCTTCCATCCCTCCGGCAACCGTCTGGCCATCGTCACCAATGGCGGCGGCCCCGGCGTGATGGCCACCGACCGCGCATCCGACCTCGGGCTGGTGATGGCAGAGTTGTCTGATGCCACTATCGAGCGCCTCAATGAGGTTTTGCCGCCCAACTGGTCGCACGGCAATCCGGTGGACATCATCGGTGATGCGCAGGCGGATCGCTATCAGCATGCGGTTGCCGCCTGTCTGGAAGACCCGAATGTGGATGGCGTGCTGACTATCCTGACGCCGCAGGCGATGACCAAACCTTTGGCGGCGGCAGAAGTCGTGATCGCGCTGGCCAATCAATACAGCAAACCGCTGTTGACCTGCTGGATGGGCGAGACTCAGGTGACGGAATCGCGCAAGTTGTTTGCTCATGCCAAAAAACCCAATTTCCGCACCCCGGAACCTGCGGTCGAGGTGTTTTCCTACCTGTCCGATTACTACAGCAACCAGAAGTTGCTGATGCAGATGCCGGGGCCGTTGTCCCACAGGCTGGAACCGGATGTGGAGGGCGCGCGCATGGTGATCGAAGGTGCGCTGATGGACAAGCGCAAAGTGTTGAGCGAAATGGAATCGAAGGCGGTGTTGTCGGCTTTTCATATCCCGGTCGCGCAGACCATGGTCGCCCGTTCACCCAACGAGGCGCTGCTGATCGCACAGCAACTGGGCTTTCCGGTGGCGATGAAAGTCAATTCCCGCGACATCACCCACAAGAGCGATGCGGGCGGGGTGAAGCTCAATCTGGGCAACGCGCAGGCAGTGCGTGCGGCGTATCACGAGATTACCGAGAATATCAAGAAGAACCGTCCCGGTGCGCACATGGACGGCATCTCCATCCAGCCGATGATCGTCAAGGCGAACGGGCGCGAACTGATGGTGGGCGTGATCTGCGACCCGGTGTTCGGCCCGGTGATTACTTTCGGGGCGGGCGGCACGATGGTGGAAGTGATGGGCGATGCGCAAGTGACCCTGCCGCCGCTCAATTCCTTCCTGGCCCGCGATTTAATCAGCCGGACCCATGTATCCAGATTGCTGGGCGCGTTCCGCCACATGCCGCCAGCCGATATAGACGCACTGGAGTCGGTGTTGCTGCGCGTCTCGGAAATGGTCTGCGAACTGCCGATGTTGACAGAAATGGACATCAATCCGCTGATACTGGACGAACACGGTGTGCTGGCCGCCGATGCGCGCGTGGTGGTGGAATTCAGACAGCCGAGCGCCGACCGTTACTCGCACATGGCGATTTACCCCTACCCGACGCATCTGGTCAATCATTGGCAGTTGGCGGACGGTATGGATATTACGATCCGTCCTATCCGTCCCGAAGATGCCGAACTGGTGCAGGAATTTGTGCGCAACTTGTCCGCAGAATCACGCTTTTTCCGCTTCATGAACAGCGTGCAGGAACTGAGCCAGGCGATGCTGGTGCGCTTTACGCAGATCGACTACAGCCGCGAGATGGCGCTGATCGCCGTGACCGAGGTGCAGGGTGTCGAGGTGGAGCTGGGCGTGGCGCGCTTTGCCTTCAATCCCGATGGCGAGAGTTGCGAGTTTGCGCTGGTGATCGCAGACAGCATGCATGGCAAGGGCTTGGGGCAACGTCTGATGACGACGCTGATGGATGCGGCCCGCTCCAAAGGACTGAAAGTGATCGAAGGCGAAGTGCTCAAAAACAATGCCGACATGCTGCATCTGGTGGAACGCCTGGGTTTTGAAGTTAAAACCAGCGCGGATGACGACAGCATCAAGTCGGTGCGTAAGGTGCTTTAATCAAAAGCTCGTGAAATGTGAAATGTGAAATGTGAAATGTGAAATGTGAAACCGGTTCTCCGTTTCACGTTTCACGGCTTCATCCTTACTCTTTACGGTTACTTATGCAAACTGCCTACCTTAGCCATCCGCTCTGTCTGAAGCATGAGATGGGCGCGGATCACCCCGAATGTCCGGCACGCATTCATGTCATCGAGGATCAACTCATTGCTTCCGGGCTGATGCCGTTCCTGGCACATTTTGATGCACCCCAGGTCACGCGCGAGCAGTTGCAGCGCGTGCATGCGGAGGCTTACATTGCTTCCGTGTTTGAGCAATCGCCCCGATCCGGCCTGATCTATCTGGACGGAGATACGGCGATGAATCCGTATAGTCTGGAGGCGGCGTTGCACGCGGCGGGTGCGGCGGTGCAAGCCGTTGATCTGGTCATGGCGGGGCAGGCGGAGAACGCCTTCTGCAACATCCGGCCGCCCGGACATCACGCCGGGCGGGACAGTGCAGCCGGGTTCTGCATCTTCAACAACGTCGCGGTGGCGGCGGCTCACGCGCTGGAACAATACGGTTTGCAGCGCGTGGCGATTGCCGACTTCGATGTGCATCACGGTAATGGCACGGAAGACATCTTTCACAATGACCCGCGCGTGATGTTGTGCTCGACCTTTCGCCACCCTTATTATCCTTATTGCGGTGCGGGCAGCGGCAATGAGCACATCATCAACGTGCCGCTGGCGGCGGGCGCGTCGGGTGAGGATTTTCGGGCGGCCGTCACGCAAAACTGGCTGCCCGCGCTGGAAACATTCCAGCCACAGTTGCTGTTCATCTCGGCAGGCTTCGATGCCCACCGCGAAGACGATATGGGCGGTTTGGCGCTGCGCGAGGCGGACTATGTCTGGGTGACAGAACAGCTCAAGGCGCTTGCGGCGCGCCATGCCGGGCGACGCATCGTTTCAGTTCTGGAAGGCGGTTATGCGCTTAACGCGCTGGGACGCAGCGCCGCCGCGCATATCAGGGTATTGAGCGGCTTGTAATAGTTGGTGTGTTAGGAGTTGTCCGATGGACATCAGGCATGTAATAGCTGTATCTTGCCAGACAGTATGAATTACCCGAAAAGGATTTAGTGTGGTTGCCGATAAGACCGAAACACCGGAAATCCTCGCGGATACAGAAATATTGCAGCGCTTTCCCATCGTCGGTATGGGAGCTTCTGCCGGCGGACTGGAAGCCTTCGAGGTGTTCTTCCGTCATGTGCCCCCCGCCAGCGGCATGGCCTACGTGCTGGTGTCCCATCTCGATCCCAGCCACGCCAGCATACTCACCGAAATTTTGCAACGCAGCACCGGCATGCAGGTGCTGGAAGTGCAGGACCAGATGACGGTGGAACCCGACAAGGTTTACGTGATTCCGCCCAACCGCGACATGGCGATTTTTCATGGCATGCTGCAACTCTCCGTACCGGAGCAACCGCGTGGCCTGCGCATGCCGATTGATGCCTTTTTGCGTTCACTGGCCGAGGATCAGGGCGAGCAGGCTATCGGCATCATCTTGTCGGGAACCGGCACCGACGGCACGCTGGGCTTGCGCGCGATACTGGGCGGGGGCGGCGTTTCGCTGGTACAGGAACCCGGCTCGGCAAAATACAACGGCATGCCGGACAGCGCGATCAATGCCGGTTACGCCACGTTGATTCTGCCGGTGGAAAAAATGCCGGAAGCATTGCAGTCCGGCCTGCGCGCCCTGAACCAGCCGCCGGTAGAGCCCAAAGCCGTGAGCAGCGGCATTAACCGCATCCTGATGCAATTGCGCAGCGCCACCGGCCACGATTTTTCCCAATACAAGAAAAGCACCATAGGCCGGCGTATCGAGCGGCGCATGTCCATGCACAATATCGGCAGCCAGGAAGTGTATGCGCGCTACCTCAGGGAGCATCCCGCCGAGATAAGCCGGTTGTTCAAGGAGCTGCTGATTAACGTCACCAATTTTTTTCGCGACCCGGAGGCTTTTCTCGCCCTGAAACAGGATGTTCTGCCGCTGTTGTTCGCGGACAAGCCGGAAGAGTACGTGTTCCGTGTCTGGGTGGCCGGTTGCGCCACCGGCGAAGAGGCGTATTCGATTGCGATATTGCTGCGCGAATACATGGACGAGACGCACCAGGAATTCAAGACGCTGATCTATGCCACCGACCTCGATGACGATGCCATCGCCGTGGCACGTGCAGGTTGCTATCCGCCCAATATCGCCCAGGATATGTCCTCCGAGCGGTTGCGTCAGTTCTTTATCAAGGAGGACGCAGGTTACCGGGTGAAAAAGAGTATTCGCGAAATGGTGGTGTTCGCCATTCAGAATGTCATCAAGGATCCGCCGTTTACCCGGCTTGACCTGCTCAGTTGCCGCAACCTGATGATTTATCTGGAGCCGGAAGTCCAGAACCGTCTGATCCCGGCTTTTCACTATGCGCTGAAGCCGGGCGGTGTGTTGTTTCTTTCGCCTTCGGAGAGTACAGGCAACCATAATGATCTGTTTGCCCCGCTCAACCGCAAGTTCAAGCTATATCGCGCGACAGGTACGCTCACGTCCACCAACACCGTGATGTCCGGCGGGCTGGTCTGGACACGCAACCCCGATACGAAAGGGCCGGATGAAGTGATCAGCAAGGTCAGGGAAACCAATTTCGCAGAACTGACCCGCCGCATGCTGTTGCAGTCTTATGCGCCCGCTTCGGTGGTGACCGACGAAAAGGGCAGTATCCTTTATGTGCATGGCGACACGGGGCGTTATCTGCGTCCGGCACCCGGTCAGGCCACGCTCAATATCGTTGAAATGGCGCGTGAGGGCCTGCAATTGCATTTGCGCAACGCCGTCATTGCTGCCGTGACCAAGAACGAAGCAACCCTGAATCATGAGCTGCAGGTCAAGAGTGGCGGCGATTTTCAAACGGTGAGTTTCAGCGTACGTCCCATGCCCGGCCCGGATAAGCAGCAGAAGTTGCTGTTGATCAGTTTTCAGGATGTGGTGCATACCGCACCCGGCAAGCGCGGCAAAGGTGCGGCTCCCGGTCAGGCCGAATTGCAGCGCGTCGGGGAGGTGGAGCGCGAACTGGCTTATACCAAGGAGAATCTGCAAGCCACCATCGAGGAGCAACAGGCCTCCAATGAGGAGCTCAAATCCACCAACGAAGAATTGCAATCCACCAATGAGGAACTCCAGTCCACCAATGAAGAACTGGAAACTTCCAAGGAAGAGTTGCAATCCGTCAATGAAGAACTGGTGACTGTCAACGCCGAACTGCAAGCCAAAATCGAGCAACTGGCCGTGATGCAAAACGACATGAAGAACCTGCTCGACAATATCAACATCGGCACGCTGTTTCTCGATACTCAAATGCACATCAAGCGCATCACCCGCGAAGCCGGACAGCTGTATCGCCTGGTGCCCGCCGATGTGGGCCGACCGTTGAATGACATCAAGTCAAACATCGAAGGAGAAGACTTGCTCGGCTATGCGCAGGGCGTGCTTGACACGCTGGTGCCGTTCGAACGCGAGGTGCGTACTTACCGGGGCGCCTGGTATCTGGCGCGCATTCAGCCTTATCGTACCCTGGACAATATGATAGACGGCGTGGTGTTGACCTTTACCAATATCAGTCAGCGCGTTGCGGCCGAAATGGCTGTCACGGACGCGCGCGAACTGGCTGAAGGCATCGTCAATACTGTGCGTGAACCACTGATTGTGCTGGATGCCGACTTGCAGGTGGTGACGGCCAGCCGGTCTTTCTACCGCTATTTTCAGACCAGGGAAGAAGAAACCGTGGGCCGTCCGATTTACCAGCTGGGCAACAATCAGTGGAACATTCCGGCATTGCGTGAGTTGCTGGAGCATATTCTGCCGGAAAATCAGGTGATGGAAGGGTTCAGGGTGGAACACGAATTTCCGCTCATCGGTTTCCGCAGGCTATTGCTCAACGCGCGTCGTATCACCGATGGTGACAAGAAAAAGGCATTGATTCTGCTGGTGATGGAGGAGGTGGCATGATAATCCAACCCGATGCGCAGCAACTGCGGCGCATCGCCGAAACGGATCTTGCGCGCGATATGCAGATGGCCTTGACGCGGCGTTTGACCGCGACGCGTCGTGTTATCCCGACTCGCCGTCTGGCCGCGACACGTCGTGAGACCGTAGCCTGTCCCGTAGCAGAGGCGCGTTGTGTGACCGAAACACGTCGTTTGACCGAAACGCGCCGCGTGAACGAGACGCGTCGTGTGAACGAATCTCGTCCTGCCGATGCATTGCTGCACGAACTTCAGGTACACCAGATCGAACTGGAAATGCAGAACGAAAATCTGCGTCAGGTACAGTTTGAACTGGAAAAATCCCGTGACCGTTATATTGATTTCTATGACTTTGCGCCGGTCGGTTATCTTACCCTCGACGACAAGGGCGTGATCTGTGAAATCAACCTCAGCGGCGCTGCGTTGCTCGGGGTGGAGCGCAACAAGCTGTTGTCCCAACGCCTGACCTCATTCGTAGCCACGGAGTATTACGGCCGCTGGATTGGCCATTGCAGCAGCGTACTCGCAAGCGACGAGGCGAAGGCTTGTGAGCTGGCGCTCCTGCGGAGGGACGGGACGCGATTTTTCGCACGGCTGGATTGTTTGCGCCTGAGCCGGGCGGGCGAAACACCGGTGGTGCGCCTCGTGCTGACTGACATTACTGAACGCATAAAAAATGAGGAGGAAATCCGCAAGCTGGCGTTCTACGATGCACTGACGCAATTACCCAACCGCCGTCTGCTTAATGACCGCCTGGATCACGCTATGGCGGCCAGTAAACGGAGCGGAAGGTATGGCGCGCTGATGTTTCTCGATCTGGATAACTTCAAGCCGCTCAATGACCGCCATGGTCATGGTACGGGGGACTTGCTGCTGGTGGAAGTGGCGCGGCGCATCACACATTGTCTGCGCGAGATGGATAGCGTAGCGCGTTTCGGCGGCGATGAGTTTGTTGTGCTGCTCAGTGAACTGGACACGGAGAAATCCGAGTCCATCGCGCAGGCGGGCGTAGTGGCAGAAAAGATCCGCACGGCTCTGGCTGACGTTTACCGGCTGAATCTCCAGTCCGGCGGCAAGGCGACCACTCCGCTGGAGCATCGCTGCACCTCCAGCATCGGCGTGGTATTGTTCACCGGTCATGAAGCCGGTGCGGAGGATATACTCAAGTGGGCCGATAGAGCGATGTACCGGGCGAAGGCGGAGGGGCGCAACCGCATTCGTTTTTTCGATCCAGACGAATAAGCCGATAGTGTGCCTGTTTCTCCCCCTGCGGGATCCCCCTTGTGGGCGCGGGAGATCGGCTGGAAAAGTGGTAGCATGCCCGTCGGCTCCCGGAGGACGAAAATCCGGGAGTGCGCACAACATTTAGTTATCAAAAATGCCCTACGCAAAAGTCATACCTGTCAAAATCATCGAAGCGCGCCCGACCCTCAGGAATGTCGGGGTAGAATCGGGTGAGTCCGGCGTCGTTCATTCAGCGCGGCAGGGGTTGCCGGATGGCTTGCGGCGTCCCATGCTCGATCTGCGCATCTCGGTCACGGACCGCTGCAATCTGCGTTGTACTTACTGCATGCCGCGCGAAATATTCGATTCAAACCATGTGTTTTTGCCCCGCAGCGAATTGCTCAGTCTGGAAGAAATCGCCCGCGTGGCCGGGTCATTCGTGCGTCTGGGCGTGCGCAAAATTCGTCTGACCGGGGGAGAGCCCTTGCTGCGGCGTGGTATTGAGCATCTGGTTGAAAAATTGTCGGCATTGCGCACGCCGAACGGCGAACCGGTCGAGATTGCGATGACGACCAATGGTGTGTTGCTGGCAGCCAAGGCAGAGGCGTTAAAAAATGCCGGTCTGTCGCGCATCACCGTCAGTCTGGATGGACTCGATGAAGCCGTATTCCGGCGCATGAGCGATTCAAACGCAGAGGTTAAATCGGTGTTGGAAGGGATTGCTGCCGCGCAACGGGCAGGATTGTCGCCAATCAAGGTCAACATGGTGGTAAAACGCGGTGTCAACGAGGGCGAAATTATTCGAATGGCGGAATATTTCCGTAACACAGGTATTATTCTGCGCTTTGTCGAATACATGGATGTCGGCAGCAGCAACGGCTGGATCATGGATGAGGTTGTGCCTGCGCGGGAAGTGGTCGAGCTGATTTCGGCGCGTTATCCTTTAATTCCAGCCAGCCCCAACTGCGCGGGCGAGGTGGCCAGTCGCTGGGTTTATGCGGATGGCGCAGGCGAAATAGGCCAGATTGCCTCGGTCACTCAGGTGTTTTGCCATGAATGCACGCGCATACGCCTGTCCACCGACGGCAAACTCTACACCTGTTTGTTCGCGGAGCAGTCCGGCAGCGACCTTCGCACCTTGCTGCGACAAGGAAAAAGCGATGAAGAAATCGGTCACGCCATCGTCGATTGCTGGCAAAATCGCACCGACCGCTATTCAGAAATTCGCCACGAAGTCATGGCTTTGCCACGCAACAAAATCGAAATGTCGTATATCGGCGGTTAAGTCACATTTTTTGGAACTGAACAGATGAACGAATTAACGCATTTTTCTGACGCAGGCCGTGCGCGCATGGTAAATATTTCAGATAAATCAAATGCTTGCAGAGTAGCGATTGCCAGCGGTGTGCTGCGCATGCAGATGACCACGCTGGCACGCATACGCGCAGGACGGATGGCCAAGGGCGATGTGCTGACGGTGGCCGATGTCGCTGCGGTGATGGCGGCCAAACGCACGCCGGACATCATTCCGATGTGCCATTCCATCGCATTGACTGGCGTGGAGGTGGAGTTTACTGAGGTGATCGAGCCCGATCGTGAAGGCTGCGTCGGCATCAAAGTCTTCACAACGGTGAGCTGTGTGGGCCAGACAGGCGTCGAGATGGAAGCCTTGTGTGCGGCCAATGTTGCCTTGCTGACCATCTACGATATGTGCAAGGCCGTCGATCGCGGCATGCGCATCGAATCGGTGCAACTGGAAGAAAAGCGCGGCGGCAAGAGCGGTGTATGGCTAAGGGGCATGGAGTAGTGACTACCCATGATAATAAAACCTGCCATGCCCCTCTCCCCCTTTTCAACTTTCCCCCGCAAGCGAGGGCAAGGGCAAACGAACGCTTTGCGAGTTTATTGTTAAGGGGCGGATCGAAATGATTAACGTTTTGTTCTTCGGCCCGGTGGTGGAACGTGTCGGCTGCAACGCGTGGCAAGTAGAATTCCGGCCCGGCATGAGCCTGCAAACTTTGCGCGACGAATTGGCGGCGCGCTATCCTCACGCCTTCGAAATCGTCTGTTTTTCGGCAGTCAACGGCCAGCATGTGCGCGATCTGTCCATGGCGCTGACCGACAACAGCGAAGTGACCTTTATGGCCAAGTTTTCCGGGGGTTAAATGAAAGCATCGGTCAGAATTCAATCGGACGATTTTTCTCAGGACGAGGAAATCGCCGCGCTCAAGGCAAGCTCGCGGCGCATGGGCGGCATCGCCACGTTTGTCGGTTGCGCGAGGGACTTTTCGGAGGGGCGTGAGGTCTCGCAGATCAGCTTCGATGCCTACGGCAGCATGGCCGTATCCGAGATGAAGCAGTTGCGCTCTGAGGCGATAGACCGGTTCGGCCTGCTGGATGCGCGCATCGTGCACCGCATCTGCACCGTCACGGCAGGCGACAACATCGTGTTTATCGCGGCGGGTGCGGAACACCGAGTCGCGGCACTGGAGGCCTGTCGCTGGATGATAGATGAACTGAAATTGCGCGTGCCGATCTGGAAAAAGGAAGTCACGCCAGGTGGTGAAGCATGGGTGGTTCCGCACCCATGAAAAGCATGCCTGTTGTAATCTCAATCGTCGGACATTCCGGTTCCGGCAAGACCACGCTGGTGGAAAAACTGGTGCGCGAGTTAAGCGATCGCGGCTTGAAAATCGCCACCATCAAGCATGCCCATCACAAGGTGGAACTCGATACGCCGGGCAAGGACAGTTACCGCTACAAGGCGGCAGGCGCGGCGATGAGCATGCTGCTCACCCGCGATGCGCTGCAACTGGTGGCGGATGCCATTGATGAACGCGAGCCTGAACAACTGGCGCGGCGCTTCATGGGCGAGGCGGATCTGGTGCTGGCGGAAGGCTTTTCCCATGCGCCGGGCGCCAAGATCGAGGTGTTGCGCCGCGCTTGCGAAAAGCCGCCGCGCTGCACTTGTGATGACGGCCTGATCGCCATCGTCACCGACATGGATGAAATCTATCCGCAACTGCCGCATTTCGGACTGGAAGACATCGCGGGCATCACGCAGTTCATCCTGGAACGCGGATGATTGCGGATTGCACGGCACTGATACTGGCGGGCGGTGAGTCGCGCCGCATGGGGCAGGATAAGGCCAACGTGTTGCTGGGCGAACAGACGCTGTTGCAGCGCGTTGCCGACATCGTTCAACCTTTGTTTATGGACACCATCGTCAGTGTGCGTCAGCCTCGTGCGGATTGTCATCTGAAACAAGTCTGCGACGACCCCAAACACGCCGGGCCGCTGGCGGGTTTGGCAGCGGGTCTTGCGCGTGCCGAAACTCCGTGGGTTTTTGCGGTGGCGTGCGACATGCCCTTCATCACTCCGCCGTTGATCGGGTATCTGGCCGGATTTCGCGAAGGATTCGATGCGGTGGTGCCTGTCGTGCAAGGTTATCCGCAACCACTGACGGCATTTTATGCGACGCGCATTCAGGGGACGTTGCTCGAATTGATGAGTGGCGAAGAAAAACAGAGTCTTCGAGCGCTGCTGGATAAACTGGCAGTCCGTTACGTGAATGAGGCCGAAATACAGGCAGCGGATATGCGCAGCTTTTTCGATCTGGATACACCGCAGGACGTGGCGTTGGCAATGAATATGAGGAAGGCAAAGTAATGGAATATTTGCGGGTAAGTGAGGCGCAGCGCGTCGTTTTGGAATCGGTTGCGCTGCTGAATGCCGAGTCTGTGATGCTGGAGCAGGCACTGGGGCGCGTGTTGGCCGCAGATATACTGGCCAACCGCGACTTGCCGCCTTACGACGTGTCGGCGATGGATGGCTATGCTGTGCGCAGTGGCGATCCGGCAGCGGCACCCGCAACGCTTGAAATCATCGAGGACATCAAGGCGGGCGATATGCCAGTCAAGATTGTTCAGGCCGGACAATGTGCGCGCATCATGACCGGCGCGCCGATGCCGAAGGGTGCGGATGCGGTGATACGTGTGGAAGATACGCAAGCAATGTCGGCTGACACGGTGCAGATAATCAAGGCTGTAACGTGTGGTCACGATGTGCGTCCGCAAGGTGAAAATATGCGAAACGGTGATGTGGTGCTGACAGCAGGAACCGAAATCACGCCCGGCGTGGTCGGCATGCTGGCGACGGTCAAAGCCGCGATAATGCAGGTATATCGCCGTCCGCGCGTGGCGATTTTGTCCACCGGCAATGAACTGGAAGGCATGGGTGACCCGGTCGATCCGAATAAAATACCCGATTCAAACACCTACGCGCTGATGGCGCAGGTGCAGGCGCTCGGATTGGAGCCGGTGCTGCTCGGCATTGCTCGCGATGATCCGATTGAACTCGAAGAGTATCTGTTACGCGGGCTGGACTATGACGTGCTGTTGGTCTCCGGCGGCACCTCGGTCGGCGTGCATGACTATGTGAGACCGACCATAGAAAAGCTGGGTGTTTCGATGAAATTCTGGCGAGTGGCGATGAAGCCGGGGCATCCGCTGGCGTTCGGCACAACCAGTAAAACTGCCGTTTTCGGCTTGCCGGGCAATCCGGTATCCAGCATGGTGTGCTTCGAGGAATTCGTCGCCCCCGCCCTGCGCCGCATGATGGGTAATCCGCGCCTGTTTCGTCGCACCGTGATGGCGCGTCTGGCGCATTCGGTCAAGATGCGACCGGGGCGTACTGAATTCATCCGCGTGCAGTTGACACACGATGACACGGGCTACCTTGCCAGTTCCACCGGCACGCAGAGCAGCGGCGTGCTGCTGTCCATGGCATTGGCCGATGGCCTGCTGGTCATGCCGGCCGACAGCAGCGGATTGGCGGCAGGCGCACCGGTGACCGTGCAATTGCTGGACGGTACAGCCTTTCAAAACGCAACAGGATTCAGAGAATGACGATTGCACGCATCGGTATTTTGACCATCTCAGATCGCGCCAGTCGCGGCGAATATGAAGATCTGGGCGGCCCCGCCATGAAAGCCTGGTTTGAGCGGGTACTGACCAGTCCTTGGCAAGCCGTGGCACGAGTGATTCCGGATGAGCAGCATCTGATCGAAGCCGCGCTGATCGAACTGTGCGATCTGGAAGGATGCAGTCTGGTCGTCACCACCGGCGGCACCGGTCCTGCGCTTCGCGATGTCACGCCGGAAGCCACGACAGCAGTATGCGAAAAAATGATGCCGGGTTTCGGCGAACTGATGCGTACAGCTTCGCTGAAATTCGTGCCGACCGCCATCCTGTCGCGCCAGAGTGCCGGCATACGCGGCAGCAGTCTGATTGTGAATCTGCCCGGCAAACCGTCGGCCATAGACGATTGCCTGAATGCGGTGTTCCCGGCTATTCCCTATTGCATCGACCTGATCGAAGGTGCGTATCTCGAATCCGACCCGGAGCAGTGCAAGGCTTTCCGTCCGGCACACGCCCGGCCCCGGCAGACGTAAATGACGAAGGTACTGATAGTATAAGGGTGCGCGTGACTGTGACTGGTTCGTATGGGCTGCTTTCCGAAGTTCAATAGGGGAATCCCTATTTAAATAGTCTATTTTCTGATGTATAAATCATCATCGTCCGATGGTATGGTGCTGCTAAATCCGTGCATAATCCACCACGTTAAAAAGGTTTGTTGCATCGCCAATGGTTGTTTCAATCGCCGTTTCCGGTAGTTGTCGATGTCTGAATAAAAGATTCAAATTGTAATTCTGCGTTATGGGTAAATTATTCACAGACTTCAGAAGGTTTTTCTGTAAGTTAAATCGTTCTTAAGGAGATTATCATGAAAAACTTGAATACTTTAAAACTCGTTACGGCTGTTGCTTTGGCGATGGGTTTCGGTGGTGCTCAGGCCGCGACCGCGTTTCCGGCTAGTATGACTGCATCGGTTAGTGTGGCGAGTAGTTGCACGTTGACGGGCGGTGCCCCTTTTGCATTTTCGCCGTATACTAGCGGCCAACAGGTGCATAGCTATGCAACCAGTACGGTGACGGCCAACTGCTCGAACATGACGGCTTATTCGGTTGGAATAGACAGAGGTGCTTACCTTAGTGCCGCAGCTGGTTTTCCCGGTTTCAGAGCGTTGAGCACCGGTGCTCCCGGTCAGGCTCTCGGCTATGAGATCAGGGCGCTCAACCAGGGTGGCCAGCAGTGGGGCGATGGTGGTCATACGATCAACTTTGCAGCTTATGCCGGGACAGGGAGTGGCGCGGCTCAGGTAATTCCGGCCGTTGGTATTATTTTCGGCGGACAGGCGGCTACCTCAGGCAATTACAACGATCAGGTTACGGTCACTTTGACATACTGATCTGTTTGAATGTTTTGGTGGTTTAATCAAGTATGATTTATGGTGTTGGATCATGACTAACAATAAGAAACATCGAAGTATTGCGGCCAAATTTGCGGTTTTGGCCGCATTTTTTTTTGCTGGACAAAGTGCGCAAAGCGCTGAATTCAGCGTAAATCCGGTTCGAGTTTTTATTGACGGCAAAGTTAAATCCGGGTCGCTGATCGTTGAAAATCCGAGCGATCAGGTAGTGACGATTCAGGCGACTATGAACTCATGGTCGCAAGATAATGGCAAAGAGCAAATCATTCCCACCGATGATTTGCTCGTTTCTCCGCCTATTTTCAAAGTGCAACCCAAATCAAAACAGGTTGTTCGTATCGGTTTCATGAAAGCGCCGGATGCCATCAGGGAAGGGACTTATCGCTTGTTCCTCCAGGAAGTGCCGCCTCCGCGCAAGCTTGGTGAAACAGGAATGGCGATTGTATTGCGCATGTCCTTGCCGATTTTTATTGCACCAACAACGGGCAAAGCGCAGGCGGATTTGAGATGGAAAGCGGCCCCTGTTGATGGCGAGAATATCAAGCTGTCTTTCTCCAATTCAGGAAATGCGCATATTCAAATTACCGCAATCAGTATCAGTTTGCCGGATGGTTCATCTTTGGCAAAAAACCCGTCGATGATGACATATATTCTTCCGGGACAATCCCATACCTGGGATATTAAAACAGACAAGAAATGGAAGAATGAACCCTTGCGCGTCATGATCAAGTCCGATGCCGCCGCGCCAGGTGCGGAAACTGAAGTTAAGCCAGAGTCATAAAGCGCTGCCTGAAATGTTATTACTGAACGGGTCATATCAGAAACTCTGGTATGGCCTTTTTTGCTTGCTATTCATCGCAACGTCGGTCATTGCCGAAGAAATGCAAACTTCTTTGGTGTTCTATGCGCTCAAGGTGAATGGTCAGGATATGGGAATGGGGCAAATCCTTCGATCAGAATCAGGGGGTTATTTTGCTCGCGCCGAAGACTTCGAGAATTGGGGATTGAATAAAGTCGAACTTCAACCGCTCAAGTTTATGAATGAAAATTATTATCCCCTCGATAAAGTTGAGGGGTATAAGTCCAATTTCGACGAAATAAACCAAGAACTTTCAGTCGAATTTAATCCCAAGGCATTCAAGCCGGCCCTCTTTGGCAATCCGGTTGAAATGATCATACCTAATCCCCCGGAATCGGGTGGATACGCTAATTACGATCTCTACGGCACGAGTGGCAGTTCCCAGTCGGTGAATCAAACACAACTCAATGGCCAGTTCGAGGTCGGTGTGTTTAGTCCGTTGGGAGCCGGGTTCAGCAGCTTTAATGGTCAAAACCTTTACATTAATTCGAAGCAGTTCAATACCACGACCCGTTTGATCCGGCTCGAAACAAATTGGGTTCGAGATTTTTCCGAAAAGAGGCAAAGCCTTAAATTTGGCGACAGCAACGGAAGAAGCGGTGTCTGGGGGCGGCCAATGAGATTCGGCGGCGTACAGTTTGGGACCAATTTTGCAACTCAACCCGGGTTTGTCACGATTCCGCTGCCTTCATTCGCGGGAGAATCGGCACTTCCCAGCACGGCTGATGTTTATTTAAACGGTATTCGCATGATGAGCCAAGGGATCATGCCAGGCTCGTTTCAGCTCAATAATTTTCCTTTTATTACCGGGTCGGGTGAGGCGAAAATTGTTGTGCGGGATATGTTGGGACGAGAACAGGTCATCACGCAGCCTTTTTATGTGACCTCAAACTTGTTGCGCCCCGGAGTCGAAGATTACACCGTCGAGTTGGGTTTTATTCGAAATAATTTTGGAATGGATAACGCGAACTACGGGCGACCGATGGCGGTGGGGACGCAAAGAAAAGGTTTCAGCGATAAATTGACCGCTGAATGGCGTGCCGAAGTTTTGCCGGATCAACAAACAGCCGGGTTGTCCGCGATCTATATTCCCCCTTTACCCGTCGCGCTCACCGCCGCCGTTGCAGCCAGCACCAGCCGAAAGGGGAGCGGAGATTTTCTTTTGCTGGGGATGGATCATCAGTCTTTTGGCGGGATCAATTTCGGTGTGCGTGGCCAATTTGCCAGTAAATATTTCACTCAAATCGGTTCAGATATTCCGGGGCAATCCAGGCAATTTTCGGCGACGATGGGTTTGTTCACGCAATCGGCAAGCTCATTCGGAGTCAGTTACAACTATCGAAAGAACGCAAATCCACCCCGTAGCGAATCCCTTGTATTCAACTACTCAAAAACCATAGGAGGGAAGGCTTCTGTCAATGTGTCGGTATTCAGGTCGCTGAGCGGCCCGCCGAATCAGATGGTTAATATGTTCCTCGCCTATCCGCTTGACGATGGCGTTTTTAGCAGCGGCAGCGTTATGTCGCAGCAAGGGAAAGTAGACGTTGCTGTTCAGGTGCAAAAAAGCCCACCCTACGGCAAGGGCGTCGGCTACCGGGCGCTTGTTGGCGAAGGGTCACAAGGGCAGCGCGAGGAGGCGGGAGTCACGCTCCAGACTGATTATGGTGCATATATTGTCGAGGCCGGGCGCATTCCGGGTATGAGTAGTTACCGTGCGAGTGCGAACGGTAGCGTGGGATTCCTGGGAGGAAATTTCTTCCTTTCACGCCGCTCTTACGATAGCTTCGCCGTCGCTCATGTTCCCGGATTTGCTGATGTTCCGGTTTATTTGAACGGGCAGCTTGCCGCACATACCGACAGTGAGGGTTACGCCATTTTGCCCGGCCTGATGTCCTACCAAAAAAACAGGGTCATGATAGACATCAAAGATTTGCCTTTCGGCTCACAGATCGGAAAGACGGAAGCTGAAGTTGTCCCCCGTTATCACAGCGGAGTAAGCCTTAAATTCTCTGTAGAACTGTCAATCGGTGCATTAATCAAGTTGGTCGCCGAAAACGGGAAACCGTTGCCAACCGGAACGGTTCTTGTATTGGAAGGGACGCCGGATGAATTCCAGGTTGCGCTTCAGGGCGAAGCCTATATAACCGGGCTCGCAAAGAAAAATAAAATGAAAGCTACCTGGAACAACCAGAGTTGCGATTTTGAACTAAATCTCCCTGAAAACCCCGGCCCTCTGCCACATATCGGGCCCATACTCTGCAAAGGAATCCAGCCATGAAAATAGTACCGATGCTTATTCTGTTGTTTGTTCCTCTGTCCTCGGAGGCTGTATGTACGCTTGTTACAACGAACCTTGCTTTTGGCACATATGCTACCGCGAGGGTCATGCCACTTGATACGTCGGGAAATGTCACGGTCAGGTGTGACGGAGTTGCAGGGCAGTTCATCAACTACACTATTACGCTAAATAGCGGAAATAGTGGTTCTTTTATGCCAAGGAAACTGACGAACGGGAGTTTTTCAATTAATTACAACATTTATTTAGATGCCGCGCGCGTCAATGTATGGGGTGATGGCAATGTTGGCACGGGTATTTTGTCGGATAGTTATGTCCCGATAGCGGGAGTGAATGTCAGAAATTATACGGTGTACGGCAGAATTCCGGGCTTTCAGGCGGTTGCGGTCGGGAACTATAACGACTCGCTTGTTGCAACTCTAACTTATTGAATATAAATAGACATTTCACGCAATGGTCGTTCTGGTGTGCTTTTCCCGGCGTGGCTAGTATCCCAACGCCCTTGCTCCCTGATAGAACACGAAACTGACCAACCAGGCCAGTGCCAGTGACCAAATGATGGCAAACAGGGTGAAACCGGTATTTTTGGATTCGCTCTTCAGCGTCGCGATGGCGGATAAACAGGGTGTATAGATCAGGGTGAACAGCATGAAGCTGTAGGCTTGCACCCAGTCCAGTTGTTGGGCGAGCGCACCGCCGAGCGCTGTACCGGAGAGGCCGTAGATCACTGCGAGTGAGCCGATAACGATTTCCTTGGCGACAAAACCGAACAGCAGGGCGATGGTCAGTTGTTCGTTGATGCCAATCGGTGCGAAGAACGGGTGTAGCCATGTTCCGATGATGCCTGCGAACGTGTCACTGCCGGCAGGGGTGGCCGAAGTCGGCAGGTGGGTGAGCAGCCAGACCAGAACCACGCCGGCGATGATAAATTGGCTTGCACGTCGAAGAAAGTGAGTGACTTCCAGCCAGCCGCGCAGCACCATCTGGCGCGCAGTGGGGAAGCGGTAGGGGGGTAGTTCCAGTACGAAGGGTTCGCTGTTTTTGAATTTTTCCTTGAATAGCAGGGCGGTGAGGATGGCGGCAGCGAAGCTGAACAGATACAGGCTGAACAGCACCAGCGGGGCGGCACGGGGCGTGAACAGCGCAGCGGTGATGAAGACGAATACCTGCAAGCGTGCCGAACACAGCGAGAACGGGATGACCAGCATGGTCAGCAGCCGCATCGCCCGCGAGCGCATCACACGCGTTCCCATCAGCGCGGGTACGTTGCAGCCAAAGCCCATCAGCAGCATGACGAAACCGCGTCCATCCAGCCCCATCCTGGCCATCAGTGCATCCATCAGGAAGGCGGCGCGCGACAGGTAGCCGCTGTCTTCCACGATGGCCATCAACAGGAAGAACAGCACGATGATGGGTACGAACGCCGCGACGGTTGCCACGCCGTTGTAGATGCCGTCCAGCAGCAATCCCTGTACAACGGGAGGCAGGCTGCTCAGCAGCGGGGCGAGAGCGGTCTCACGTAACCAGGAGAGCAATTCGGCGATGCCGGTTTGTAGCGGTTGTCCCAGCAGGAAAATGCCCTGAAACAGCAGATACATGATGCCGAAAAAAATCGGCAGTCCCAGCCAGGGATGCAGCATCACACTATCCAGTTTTTCGGTGAGGTTCTCCGGCAGACGTGCGGGAATTTGCACGGCGTGTTTCAGTACGCGCGCCATTTCTGCTTCGATGTGTTCATCCTGTTCCAACTGGCTGCGCACATTTTCTGCCATGCCGGGTGTGGGGTAGCGCAGGGCTTTGGTGATGGACTGCAAGGCTTCGTGGTAGCCGGTGCCATATTTGCCGCTTACCTGGAAAATCGGCATTTCCAGTAGCTCAGACATTTTGTTGCTGTTTATGCTGATGCCATATTTTTTGGCTTCATCGGTCATATTGAGCAACACTACGATGTTCATGTTGAGTTGCTTGAGTTGCAACAACAGGCTCATCTGGCGCTCGATTTGCGTGGCGTTGAGAATCACCAGCGCCAGATCGGGCACGTTGTCGTGCAGGAAGTGGCGCACCACCTGTTCGTCATCGGAAAAGCCGTGTAAGTCGTAAATGCCGGGCAGGTCAATGATTTCCACCATGTCCGCACCCAACAGGATTTTTCCGCTGAGCAATTCCACCGTAATGCCGGGCCAATTCCCTACCCGTGCCGCCCCTCCGGTCATGCGGTTGAACAGCGTGGACTTTCCGGTATTGGGCATGCCCAGTAAAGCGACGCGTTTCATGTTTTGCATACCTTGATTTTGACCGCTTCATTGCGCCGTAACAGGATGTCGGTCGTGCCGATACGCACTTGCAACGGGCCGGAGAAACTGGCTTTTCGGATCAACTCAATTTGTTTGCCGCTGCGAAAGCCCAGTGCGAGCAGGCGCTGATGCAACGCCTCTTCGGCATGAATTGAAACGATGGTGGCGATGTCGCCGGTACGCAGTGTGGCAAGTGTAAGTGCAGGCATGGTGACGGAAATTTCAACGGTGAGTGCATTATTCCACAGCCTCCCTGCTTTTGTCGCGAAAGCCTTGTGAGCGCGATGCCTAAATGGAGTGTTTGCGAGTGATAGCATGCAGGGTGGCATCATTTTGTAAGCATCCACTTTACATATTTTCTGTCCGCTATACTTCATTTTCAGGGATGCTATATTTGCCATGGCCGTTGGGTTAGAATGCCGCCTTTGCTTGTCATGAAAAAGAGAATCAAAATGATCAAGGGTAGTATTGTTGCAATCGTCACTCCGATGCATGAGGATGGCAGTTTGGACTTGCCGTCATTTCGCGCGCTGATTGATTTTCATATCGAACAGGGTACGGATGGTATTGTAGTCGTTGGTACTACCGGCGAAGCACCCACGGTGGATGTGGAGGAGCACGAGTTGCTGATTGCCGAAGCGGTGAAGCATGCAGCGAAGCGCATTCCCATTATCGCAGGTACCGGTGCGAATTCGACCAGGGAAGCTATTGAGCTGGCTTCATTCTCGCAGCGGGCAGGTGCTGACGCATCGCTGACGGTGGTGCCTTATTACAACAAGCCGACTCAGGAAGGTCTGTATTTGCATTTCAAATCCATCGCTGAAGCGGTGGATATGCCGCACATTCTTTATAATGTGCCGGGACGCACAGTGGCGGACATGAACAATGAAACGGTATTGCGCCTGGCGCAGATACCGAACATCGTCGGCATCAAGGATGCGACCGGCAACATCGAACGCGGCTCGGATCTGTTGCAACGCGCGCCCGATGATTTTGCCGTTTATAGCGGTGACGATGCCAGCACGCTGGCGTTGCTGCTGCTGGGCGCGCATGGCACGATCTCGGTCACTGCCAATGTGGTGCCGAAATTGATGCACGAAATGTGCATGGCGGCTATGAATGGCGATGTTGCTCTTGCACGTGAAATTAATTTCCGTCTTCTGGGGCTGCATCGTAACCTGTTTGTCGAGGCCAATCCGATCCCGGTCAAGTGGGCGGTGTCGCGCATGGGCAAGGTTAATAACACGTTGCGTTTGCCGCTTACCCCGTTATCACAGGGTGCGTACAACGTAATCGAACAGGCTATGCGTCAGGCTGGCGTACTTACACATCATTAGGGCTGTTAGGGAAAAATCATGAAAGTTTTGCATATCGGAATTTCCAGTGTTGCGCTGACCGCGTTGGTCGGTTGTGGTGCAATGGGTTTGGGCAATAAGCGTATTGATTATCGTGCCAGTGCGGAGCAAGTGCCGACGCTGGAAATTCCGCCTGATTTGACCGCGCCGGAAACGGATGACCGCTACAAAGTGGCCGGCGGCGAGGGTGAGTCGGTCGCAACTTATTCTGCTTACACCAAGGGTGATGCGGCAACTTCATCACGCAGCAACGCGGCAAGTGCGGTGTTGCCGGTTGTTACAGGGGTAAGCCTTGAGCGCAACGGCGCACAACGCTGGTTGCTGGTGAATGACAGAGCCGAAAATGTCTGGCCCGTGGTCAAGGCATTCCTGCGTGATACGGGGTTGAGCATACAGAGCGAAGATCAATCCGCCGGTATCCTTGAAACAGAGTGGGCGGAAAATCGTGCCAAGATTCCACAGAGCGGCATTCGCAGTGTCGTCGGCAAGGTGTTCGACAATCTATATTCATCCGGTGAGCTCGATCAATATCGAATTCGCCTGGAACGGGCCAAGGACGGCGTTAATACCGAGATTTACATTACTCATCGCGGCAAGGAAGAAGTGCTGGATGCGGACAAGAATACTTCCAAATGGCAGTCGCGCAAGAATGATCCCGAGCTGGAAGCGGAGTTGCTGCAACG
This sequence comes from uncultured Gallionella sp., assembly GCA_964385275.1. Taxonomy (GTDB): domain Bacteria; phylum Pseudomonadota; class Gammaproteobacteria; order Burkholderiales; family Gallionellaceae; genus Gallionella. The sequence continues at coordinate 86,875 of CAYLOK010000005.1, forward strand.
CCTGATGGTGCGCTTCGGCGGAACTCCGGTACAAGCCGCTGTTGCCGTAACGGAAGGTGCAGCCGCATCAACGGGTAGCGCCAATTTGCTGGAAATTTTTGATGGCAGCAGCGTCATTGTGATCAGCGATGCGTTTGACAAGAGCTGGCGCAGGGTAGGTCTGGCGATAGAACGAGCCGGCCTGGTTGTTGAAGACAAAGACCGCGCCAAGGGTGTCTACTTCCTGCGTTCAGCCAAGACAGAAAAAGGCTGGATGGATAAATTGCAGTTCTGGAAGGATGAAGAAGACGGCAATATGCGTTATCGCGTGAACGTCAGGGATGGCGGCACGTCGTGCGAAGTGTCCGTCACAGACGAGAATGGCGTTAGTAGCGATGCAAGCCGCCAGAGGCTTGAGGCTATTTTCAAGAACATCAATCAATAACGCCCACCCCATCCTGCGAACCCCTTATTCCGTTGCATATGACGGAATAAGGGGTTTTTTGCGATATTTTGCCCGCAAGGCAAAATATCCGCTTGCACCCGTTCTTGTTAAATTAAGGGCTCTTCAATGAGGTTCGCGTCTTTGGGGAGCGGTAGCGAGGGTAACGCGCTGCTGGTTAGCGTTGGTGCAAAAAACGCTTGTCCGGGCAGTCGTCAGACTCAGGTGTTGCTGGACTGCGGCTTTGGCCTGAAAGACAGTATCGCCCGCCTGGCCCGTTTGGGTGTCGTTCCCGAGCAGTTAAGCGGTGTCGTGGTTACTCACGAGCACGGCGATCATATCGGTGGCGTGGCGCGCCTGGCGCGCAAATTTAACCTGCCGGTTTGGCTGACGCATGGCACCTTGCGCAGCCAGCCCAAAGCCTTCGTTAATGTTGCCGAAATTCATGAAATTGATCCTCATCAGGCTTTTGCCATTCGTGATATGGAGATTCAGCCTTACCCTGTGCCGCACGATGCGGCTGAACCGGTGCAATTCGTATTCGGCGACGGGGTGCGGCGGCTGGGCGTGTTGACCGATGTGGGTTGCAGTACGCCGCATATCGAGGCGATGCTGAGCGGCTGTGATGCGCTGGTGTTGGAGTGTAATCACGACAGTGGAATGTTGATGAATGGTGATTATCACTACAGCCTGAAACAGCGTGTGGGCGGTCGCCTGGGGCATTTGAATAATCAGGAGTCGGCAGCCATTCTGGCCAGTCTGGATGTCAGCTGCCTGCAACATCTGATTGCAGCGCATATCAGTTCAAAAAATAATACGCGTGAGCTTGCAGTCAGGGCTTTGTGTGGCGTACTGAATTGTGCAGAAAGCTGGGTAGGCGTGGCAACGCAGCAGGATGGATTTGACTGGCGGGAAATCGTTTAACTCATGCCGCAAGGGTATTCCCACGCAATAACGCAGCCAGGGCTACTGTTGCTGAATGAAGGATTCAGGATTCAAGCAATAAAAAAGCCGACTTGCGTCGGCTTTTTTATTGCTTGAAAGCGAGTTGCTTAGTGAGCAGCTGGAGCAGCTTCAACAGCAGAAGCAGCTTCAACTGTAGCAGCTGGAGCAGCTTCAACAGCAGCTGGAGCTTCAACAGCAGCTGGAGCTTCAACAACAGCAGGAACTTCAGCGGCTTTTTCGCCACAAGCAGACAAAGCAAGAGCCAACAGAGCAGCAACAATAGCAGATAATTTCATGGTTAATTTCCTTGGGTTTCGTTAATAAAATAAAAATTTGTTCGACTCCGGCGTTTAGTCAAAATCGAAGTCGCAGCATTCTATCAGTAAATTATAAAAAAGCTAGAGGTAACGCAATTCTTTTACCGGAATTTTTTGTAACATCACTTTTTACAGGCCCAGTGTGGTGGCGGATGCGGCAGGGTGCGATTCAGCCCACATTTCCAAATAGAGCGACTCAAGCATGCGTGCATGCTCCGGGTCATTTAGTGCCAGGAGTCCACGCGGGTCATCAAAGTGAAAACGACGCACATAATGGGCGTTATCCGTCACGCAAAACGGTGCGGTGATGTGTAGCAGATGTTTCGCGGTCTGATGGATGAACAGACGGTTGTCGAACTGGCGCAGCAACATCATCATGCGCGGGCACCGCGTTGACAGGTAGTGCGTATCCTGTGCCAGCACGAACAGGCGATTGCTCGGGTTTGCGAGTAAGAAATGGCGCAGTGTTTCATAACGCGCTTCGGAGTTGAATCCCAAGCCGTCGTAATCCATTTCGAACAGATACAAATTATGCTGTGCCAGTTTGCACAGCGCATTGAGTGCGGCGGTATAGTCCGCGATGCCGTCCAGATGCGTATGTTGCAGTGCGTCGCCAGCCATGGTTTCTCCTGGAATTCAGATGGGGGAGATATAACCGTCCAGATACCATTGATAGAGCATCTCCAGCAGCTCGTCCGAGCAAGTTGTCAGCGCGGGCAATTCACGCCGGTCTGCCAGTTCACGCAACAAGTCATAATCGTTGCCGGCGGTTGGAGTAGCCTCACCATTCATGAAAATGCTATCGGCATGACAGAGCATCTGAGACTTCAAGGCTAGTGTCAAACCGTTGTTCTTTATGGATTTGCCGAACTTTTTCAAACTCAATGGTTGTTCGGGTGCATCAAAATAAATATGCGGCTTCGGCTCACTCAAATAACAGCCGAGAAAATTCGCGATATCTTCCTTGTCCCAGCGCACCTGTTTGATCGCCTGTTCCACCTGGCGCAGCATCGCCGCGCTGATTTCGGAAGGGTGCTTTTGCGTTTTCAGATCGGGGTCGGCATACATGCCATCCACGCAAATCCGATCCTGCAAATACACCAGAAATTGCTCGGCCAGTTCCTGATATGCCGGAGTGCGGAAGCCGATGGAATACGTCATGCAGTCATCTTCGGCGATACCGTTGTGCGCGCAGTGCGGCGGCAGGTAAAGCATATCGCCCGGTGCCAGGACCCATTCCTGTTCTATTTTGAAGTCTTTAAGGATGCGTAGCGGCGCGCCTTCGATCAGCGTGCGGTCGGCTTGCGTGGAGATCTGCCAGCGGCGATGTCCCATGCCTTGCAGCAGAAACACATCGTAGGAATCGAAATGCGGGCCTACGCCGCCGCCCGGGGGGGCGTAGCTGACCATCAGGTCATCAAGGCGCGCATGCGGAATGAAATCAAAATGCTTCAGCAGCTCTGCGGCAAGCGGTAAATGATGGTTCACCCCTTGTACCAGTACTGACCATTTGGCTTTGCCGAAGTTGTCGAAGTCTTCCGCTGCGAAAGGCGAATATTGCAGTTCGAACTGGCCGCGCTGCTGCGTCACCAAGCGGGCTTGCACGTCCTCGGTGCAGGCCAATTCGATCAGTTGCTGCGGGTCGAGCAGGCCATTGAATTGCGGAAATGCGCCGCGTATCAGCAGCGGTTTTTTTTGCCAGTAGTCGCGCAAAAACTCATTGACGCTGAGATTGCCGAGTAGGGTGTGTGTGTTTTTCATGCCCGGTATTATAGCCGCGTCATGTTCCGTAGGGGGGGCGTAATAATTTATTAGGAAGCGAGGGATAATATGTTTAGAATGCTGCGATGATTATCTTGGTCATGCATCGTTTCGCGCCAAGTAAGGCAGGCTGTGTAATTGTGGGGTTCGCGCTTGCGGACATGCGCAGGGTTTATATTCTATAAAGGAAATGAAATGAAAATCGAAAAGAATTCCGTTGTATCACTGCGCTACGAATTGGTTGATGCCGGGGGCGGCGGCGAATTGCTCGAAAAGGTTGAAGACCCGATCAGCTATCTGCATGGCGGCTACGACGGTATCTTTCCTCTGGTCGAGGAGGCGTTGCACGGCAAACATGTCGGCGACCATGTCAGCGTTACTTTGCAACCGGATGATGCATTCGGCGAATATGAACATGAGCTGGTAGAAGTTGAAGCGCGCAGCTCTTTCCCTAAAAATGTTGCCGTTGGCATGCAGTTCGAAGGCGCTCCCGAAGAGTCAGATGATGAAGATTTTATTCTGTATACCGTGGTGGAAGTCAATGACGACGAAGTGACCGTGGACGGCAACCATCCGTTGGCCGGCAAGACCGTCACTTTCAAATGCACGGTAACCGGTGTGCGTCCTGCCTCCGAAGAAGAGTTGGAACATGGACACGTGCATGATGAAGGCGGTCATTTGCACTAGTAGTTAATCGAACGATGACCTGTTGGGCATGTCAGGGAAGCGAAAATGGACAATAAGTATGCGCAAGACAAAGCGGCCAGTGCTGAAATTCTGCGGTTGATACTACAGAAAATGGCCGCTCATCCCGCCGCTTTTAACCCGCCGACTTATGCGGTGTGGTACGAGTTTCTGGCGGGCATCAATCCGCCGTTGAGCGAAGCAATGAACAATCTGTTCAATGACAAGGGCTTGCTTACCACTGAAATTGCCCAGCAATTGTTTGACCGCTATATTTCCGAAGGCAACCCGGAGGCTCAAAATGCTTTTCGGTTGAACATGCAGAAGTTGCTGGATAATTTGCTCAAATTTGCCGAATCGACAGGCTCAGAGACGGATCGCTTCAGTGCCGGTTTGCAAAAACATGGGGAAGCCCTGAACAGTGGAATGGATGCACCCTCGTTGAAAAACCTGGTCAGTGAGATTATGCAGGACACGAAAGTCATGCGTAGTTCTGTCGAATCACTTCAGGGCAAGCTGCATGAAAGCAAGGGTGAAGTCGAAAAGCTGCAACAGGAACTTCAGAACGCGCGCAGTGAAGCACTGGTCGATCCGCTGACCGGGGTATTCAACCGGCGTGGCTTTGATGCGCAGATGAAAAAGCTTGTTCTGACCCCGGAGTTGAAGGATAAGCGCGTCTGTTTCATGATGCTCGACATCGACTTTTTCAAAAAAGTAAACGACACCTACGGGCATCTTTTCGGCGATAAGGTGATTCGCGGCATCGCTGCCGCATTGACGGCTCTGGTGAAAGGGCAGGACTCGGTCGCACGTATGGGCGGTGAAGAGTTTGCCGTGATTTTGCCGGATACTCCGGTGAAGGGTGCCTACGCGCTTGCCGAACAGATCCGTCTGCGCATTGCCGGAAGCAAGATTCGCCGATCGGAAAAACAGGATGTCGTTGAGGGGATCACTGTCTCTATAGGCATTGCTGATTGCGATATTGGTGGCGATTGGGTGGATGCGCTGAGCCGCGCCGACGAGGCGCTCTATGCTTCGAAGACACAGGGGCGCAACAGAACGACCCTGCATGCCGTTGCCAAAGAGTAAACGCTACCCGTTCAGTTGCCCGGCTAAATAATCTGCCACCTGCTTCGCACCGGTTGGTTGGCCGGGCGCGGGGCGCGGTTCATTCCCTATTTCTTCCAGTACTCCAGCAAACTTTCCCTGTTCCAGTGCGTCCGGCGAAACTTCGCGGGACACACCGTGGTCTTGCAGCCATTCGATCAAGGCAGGAGATTCGGGCCAGTCCGGGCGACCGACATACAATACCGGCACGCCGCAGTACGCTGCTTCGACGAAGCTGCCATAGCCTGGCTTGCAAAGCAGCGCATCGCTGCTGGCCAGCAAATCGCTGAAATCCATGGGTAACGATTCGATAATAATCGCATCCGGGTGTTCGGTTCTTCGACCAGACTCAGGACAGACTTGCCAGCTTGCCTGTACCAGATAACGCACGCCATCTATTCTGGGCCAGTTTTCCATGGGTAAGCGACAGGCTATGCCGCCCATGCTCACCAGTACCAGTTTTTCCTGTTTCGATAGTTTCAGGTGATGGTTTAGTTCATCGCGCCGATTCGTGCCGATGTCGGCGATGGGCGCGACGGGAATCAGGTTGGCAAGATCATCCATCGCCATGCCGGGCGTGGTGCGCAGGAAAGCATCGGCATTGGCATAGCTGGACTGAATTTGACGGGCGATAGCGCCATCGCCGCAGTAGTGGCGGTAGATGCCTGACCAGTTCAGGGAACACAGCGCGATATTGGCAATGCCTGCCTGTTGCGCGCCCGCCAGTGGCAGATAACCGACGTTGGAAAACACCAGGTCGGCTTGCAGTTCACGCAAGGTTTGTGCTTCTGCATCAACTAACCTGTCCCAGTCGGCATGAAATCCCTGGTACGCAGCGCGGCTCTTGCCCGCGTTGACCTCCAATGGCGAGGTCATCACCATGCCGATGTCTCCGCTGCTTTGCAAATGCGTGAACGGCAACTGAATGCGCGAGTGCAGGTGTTGGGCAGCGACGGCAGAACGCACCGTGATGCGCATCTCTGGACGCAGTTTGTGCAGCGCGTTCAGGATAGGTGCGGTCTGCGCGACATGGCCGAAACCGTGGCCGGAGATGGAAACGACGAGATGTGGTGTTTTACGCATGTGGGCAGCGGGGGTAAATAAGGTGCGATTATTTCACGTCAGCCGCAGTTAATTCATGCCTTGGGGCTTTTTTTCGGCAGCGAGTATTTGACATAGATGCTCGACGTTCGGGTTCAAGGCGCAATGCGCCACTGCATCGAACAAACTCCGTATTTCTTCCAGGCTGAAACTTGCCATCAAACGGTTAGCCAGGTCAGGTTGCAAAGGTAGCATGCGTGATTGTCCATCCGGCAGGTTGAAGTGAAAACCTGCCAAATGCCTGAAATCTCCCGTTTCCCTGCTGAGGTCGGCCTGCCGGTCTTGCAGTTTGTCATAGCATTCTTCCAGTTCGTCCAGCAGAACCTCCGGTATTTCCTCGGGTATCGTCACTACCAGCCCCATGTTGTCGTCAATCGCGGTGCAGGGAACATTGCGCTGTTCGGCATAGGCCATAAATTTATCGCGCAGGGCGCTATCGAAAAAAATGTACTCGATCATGGTGTTCAGGATGGAAAGTTGGCGGTGTCGCATCCTGCCTTGTAGGCATGGCGAAATCAATCACCCGAAAGGGAAAGTTTGTGCATCAGCCGACAGCAGGAAATTAATACGACAAAAGGAGGTGTGTTGTACGTCAAACCGGACAAATGCCGCAAGTTGTCTGGTTTATGAAATCGTCGCTCAAAAATATAAACCAGGCGGAATATACGAAGCGGCCCGTCGCGGTAACCGTTTATCACTAAAATTCAACCGTCCATCCGGATTTTTAAACCACAGGATACCCGGCCTTGAAACAGCTGTGTGGACTTGGGTGGGGTGCTGATTCTTGGTAATGTATACACACTGAAATGTTGCATGGATTATGAGCGAAAAATGAAATGTCACAATGGGCAGTTACGCAACGAACAGGATGCCACTCTCTGGTTGAGACCGGGCTTGCAGAAGAAAAAGCTGGGCTGGAAGGAATATATTCCGTTTGCCGTTCTGGGGGCGCTGTTGCTGGGTTTGTTGATGGATAGCCTGTTTTGATAAACCCGCACAAACCGTATTAGTCCTGCTGCTTTTCAGCATTGATGGAACTCTTGCTTGTAATGTCTATCTGAACCATGCCCATCGTCACATTATGCAGTAACAATGAGGTGGTGAAATGGGTGTGTAATTTCAATTTTTGATGAGGTGTAATAATGAAAAAAGCTTACTCTACTGTTGCCAGGTTTGTACGTTGGGTTGTGGCAAGCATCCTTTCGTTCATCGTCGCGATTCCGACTTACGTTTCTTTCAGCACCTCTGTGTAGTTGCCCTGAAGTCCGCGCCGGTTTCCTCCTCCCTGGCCGGCGCGGTCTTTTTTTCTGAATTCTGTTTTCCCATAGCCGCACGCTTTCACGCTTTATCGTTAGTCATTTGCCCGTACAATGCGCGGCTACCATGAACATTCAAACTTTCCCCGATAGTCCCTACCGTTTGCACCAGCCTTTTGAACCGGCGGGCGACCAGCCCACGGCGATTGCGCAACTGGTCGAGGGTATCAACGACGGGCTGGCGTTCCAGACGCTGCTGGGCGTGACCGGTTCCGGCAAGACCTACACCATGGCCAATGTCATCGCGCGCTGCGGGCGTCCGGCGATGGTGATGGCACCGAACAAGACCCTGGCGGCGCAACTGTATTCCGAGTTACGCGATTTTTTCCCGGAAAACGCGGTGGAATATTTCGTCTCCTATTACGATTATTACCAGCCCGAAGCCTATGTGCCGTCGCGCGACGTGTTCATCGAGAAGGATTCGGCGATCAACGAGCAGATCGAACAGATGCGGCTCTCCGCCACCAAGGCGCTGCTGGAACGCGAGGACTGCATCATCGTCGCGACCGTCTCGGCAATTTACGGTATCGGCGATCCGGTGGATTACCACGGCATGATTCTGCATTTAAGACACAACGAGAAGATGCACCAGCGCGATGTCATCAAGCGGCTGATCGAGATGCAGTACGAGCGCAACGATATTGATTTTACGCGTGGCCGATTTCGCGTGCGCGGCGATGTGATCGACATTTTTCCTGCGGAAAGCAGCGAACTGGCGTTGCGCATCACCTTGTTCGACGACGAGGTCGAGACGCTGTCGCTGTTCGACCCGCTCACAGGCCATATTCAGCAGAAAGTGCCTCGCTACACCGTTTATCCATCCAGCCATTACGTCACACCGCGCAGCACGGTGCTGTCGGCAATCGAAACCATCAAGCTGGAGCTGGCCGAACGCATCGCGTTTTATATCCGTGAAAACAAGCTGGTGGAGGCGCAGCGCATCGAACAGCGTACCCGCCATGACCTGGAAATGCTCACCGAGATCGGCTTTACCAAGGGCATCGAAAACTATTCGCGGCATCTGTCGGGCAGGAATCCCGGCGATCCGCCGCCGACCTTGCTGGATTATCTGCCGCCCAACGCGCTGATGTTTCTGGACGAGAGCCATGTGATGATTCCGCAGGTGGGCGCGATGTACAAGGGCGACCGGGCGCGCAAGGAAAATCTGGTTGTGTACGGCTTCCGTCTGCCGTCTGCGATGGACAACCGTCCGCTGCGCTTCGACGAATTCGAGCACATCATGCGCCAGAGTGTGTTTGTCTCGGCAACGCCATCGGTGTACGAAGCCGAGCATGCCGGGCAGGTGGTCGAGCAGGTGGTGCGACCTACCGGCCTGGTCGATCCGGTTATCGAGGTGCGCCCTGCCATCAATCAGGTGGATGATTTGCTGTCGGTCATCAATCAGCGCATAAAGGTCGGCGAGCGCGTGCTGGTCACCACCCTGACCAAGCGCATGTCGGAGGATCTGACCGAATATCTCGGCGAACACGGCATCAAGGTGCGCTATCTGCATTCGGACATCGAAACCGTCGAGCGCGTCGAGATCATCCGCGACTTGCGCCTCGGTATGTTCGACGTGCTGGTCGGCATCAACCTGCTGCGCGAAGGGCTGGATATACCGGAGGTGTCGCTGGTCGCGATACTCGACGCGGACAAAGAGGGTTTTCTGCGCTCGGAACGCTCCTTGATCCAGACCATAGGGCGCGCTGCGCGCCATCTGCACGGCACTGCGATTTTATATGCCGACAAGATCACCAACTCGATGAAACGCGCGATGGATGAGACCGAACGTCGCCGCACCAAGCAGGTGGCGCACAATCTCGCGCATGGCATCACCCCGCAGGGCGTGCAGAAACGCATCAAGGACATCATCGAAGGCACCTACCAGATAGATGATGCGCGCAGCAATCAAAAGGCCGCGCAGCAGCAGGCAAAATATCTGGCGATGAGCGAGAAACAAATATCGAAAGAAATCAACAGGCTGGAAAAAGAAATGCTACAGGCAGCGAAGAACCTGGAATTCGAAAAAGCCACCGAATTGCGTGATCATCTGAAAAAACTGCGCGACAACGTGCTGCTCTCGCCGTTGTAAATATTTGCGGAAACCAGCTTCTTGTGGTGAGGTTCGGATTAAAACACCGGGCTGCCATGCAAGATTTCTGGATTACGGTTCGTCGCCTGCCAGCGGGGGCGAGCTGGAACTCTTGCGAGTATTTCATCAAATTCCACCAGGTTGGCTTGCTTTGCACGTTGCCGGAAAAAGCTTCCGTGTTCAGTGCGGACACCTTTTCAGCGAGTGCGGTAACGATAAACTGGTTCAGCGAAGTGTTGTCTGTTTGCGCCATTTCTTTGGCGTAACCATGCAAGGAATCGGGGATACGCAGGGCAAATTGGCTCATGACTGGAATATGCGCGGCTGGCTCAAATTGACTGAAAAACGTTTTGCAGCAAGTTCTAAATCGGAAGTGTTAAAAGTAACCAAGGCATCCGCCTGTCCGTTCAATGCTGTTTCCAACACCATTTCATCCTTGGGATCGGAAAGCTGTGGGCGCTACAAGTAGTGGAGAGTCACAGGTGTGAATAGGATAAATCAGACAAAATTTACTGAAAACGGCAGATTTGGCGGAAGTGGTTGCTGCAATGGCAACTTTTAGCGGTGAATCCGGGACGTAGCGAGTAACACGCCCCGCTCGCACCGCCACAGTCAGAGAGATATTTCCATAATGTGACTCACAGCAGCATTGCCGGGTTCGTCCAACAAACGGTTCAGATCGCGGCTCGCTTTGCGATCACGATTTAACCTTACTCGTTAGGCTGTTTTTTCATTTAAAAACAATTAACTATAAAAATAAATCGAGTCTAGCCCCCCATTGATTAACATTGAATCATCATGCCGTAACCAACTCGCGCAACACCTCGGGGTGTGATTCTGCGACACGCAGCAGCGTTCTTGCAGCACCGGACGGGTTGCGTCGTCCTTGCTCCCACTCTTGCAGAGTGCGTAACGACACACCCATCAGTTCAGCGAATTGCGACTGCGACAAACCGGACTTTTGTCGCGCAGCAACAACTGGCGAATATACCACCGTGCCCACACCGGCTTTCATTTGGCGCACTGATTCGAGCAGCTTTTCGCCAAGTTCTTTACCCGTCATTGATTTTTCAGCCATGATCTATCGCCTCCTTAATTGATCTGAGAAGGTACGCAGGAATATTACCGCGAACCGCTTTAGCGTAGATTACCAGCAACCAGATCACGCCACTTTCCAGCCTGTTGAAATAAATTACTCGCGCACCGCCACGCTTGCCCATTCCTGCTCGCGCCCAGCGAACTTTTCGGCAACCGCCAGAGCCGGGAATAACATCCCCTGCTTCTGGATTAACGGAAATCCAATCGACAAAAGCGGAACGCTCGGAGTCCGTCCAAACTGATTTGGCATCAGCGGTAAAAATAGCGGTCTCGGCTACGGTGTACATAAGTTGAATTGTACGTCAATGCCGTATTTCGTCAATCAGTTTGCAAATAAAATGGCGGATTCAATTCGGAGGGTAATGCAAAGATATTCATTTGTTTTTCCAATTTCCCCTGATAGAACTCAAAAAACCGTGGTCTGTCCCCAATGCTGTTCCAGCTTCAGCGGCTCATATTTCTTCGGTCGACGGTTGGCGTGAGGAAGTGGCGGCATGCTGTTCGGAGGGGTCGGTTGTGCGGCCTAATGTTAAGTGAACAGAACAATTCAAACATATGCAGGAGTGTGTTCTGTATAAGCTGTCCTGTTGTACTGCAACCCATTGATTTAACATGGGCAATAGAATTAAACCTGTCAAATGCGCCTGCATACTCAGCACCTCATGCGCAGTCTAAGGGGCCGGTCTAGAAAAGACACATATCGTTTTACTGGGTATTTTTCTGTTTACCGATTCAATCCACTGTCATTCCCGCACGCCGTCAGGCGGGCGGGAATGGTGGTTTTTGCCTAAAGCAGCGGCACGATCATCAGGGCGACGATATTGATGATTTTAATCAATGGATTGATCGCGGGGCCGGCGGTGTCTTTGTAGGGGTCGCCGACAGTATCGCCGGTGACGGCGGCTTTGTGCGCTTCCGAGCCTTTACCGCCGTAGTTGCCTTCTTCGATGTATTTCTTGGCGTTATCCCATGCCCCGCCGCCAACGGTCATCGAGATCGCAACGAAAATGCCGGTGATGATGGTGCCGACCAGTACGCCGCCGAGTGCCTGTGCGCCCAGGGTCACGCCGACGATGACGGGTACGGCAACAGGCAACAGGGAGGGAACGATCATTTCCTTGATGGCCGCTTTGGTCAGCATATCTACACAAGTGCCGTATTCAGGCTTGCCTGTTCCCTCCATGATGCCGGGGATTTCCCTGAACTGGCGGCGCACTTCGACCACCACTGCACCCGCCGCACGCCCGACCGCTTCCATGCCCATCGCGGCGAACAGATAGGGGATCATGCCGCCGATGAACAGGCCGACGATCACCATGTGGTTGGATAAATCGAAGGTTGTGACCATCCCCAGTTTGGCGTCCAGTGCATGGGTGTAGTCGGCGAACAGCACCAGGGCGGCCAGTCCTGCGGAGCCGATGGCATAGCCCTTGGTGACGGCCTTGGTGGTATTGCCGACGGAATCCAGT